>CAYJLE010000033.1:0-36249 GCA_964370985.1 uncultured Gaiellales bacterium
CACTTCCTCCCGGTCGCTCTCGGCGGTCGTCGTCTCGTTGAACGTGCGGCGCCGGAACCTGAACGCGAGCCAGAAGGCGATCGCAGCGGCAGAAGCATGGGATCTGGTGCAGAAAGTTGCACCGGGGGAGAAGCGGGTCGCGCTCCTAGCTGATCGCTTCCAGACGAACCGCGCCTACGTCCAGCAGGCGCGTGCTCTTGTCGAGCGTGACCCGGACGCGGCCGAGACCGTGAAGACCGGCGGGCTCGCGCTCGGCGTCCGTGGCCCAATCCTGGCCCAAACGTCCCGAAACCGCTGCATGGAGCCATGCGGGCTCACGAGGCGCGGATGCCGGGCAAACCCGCATGGTTGACAGCGTTCGGCACCGTTCGTTCTCGCCCGTCGTCGCCCGGTGAGTGGCTTCCCAAGCCAAGGGTCGCGGGTTCGAATCCCGTCGTCCGCTCTCAAGGGAGCGGTCCGGCCGGCCGATCATGATGCCGTGATCGCAGATCGGTCCTCGCACGCCGGCAACCCCCGGCCGCGCCTGCCCCAGGAGGGGCAGGCATATCGCCAGCTTGTCGAGCAACTCCCGCTGGTCACCTACATCGATGCGCTCGACGACGTCAGCTCGAACCTCTACACGAGCCCCCAGGTCGAGGAGCTGCTCGGCTACCCGGTCGAGGAGTGGCTGTCGAACCGGGAGCTGTTCGTCGAGCTGCTCCACCCCGACGACCGCGAGCGCGTTCTCGACGAGATTCACCGCGCGAACGAGGACGGCGTGTCGCGCGCCAGCGAGTATCGCCTGATCGCCCGCGACGGCCGGGTCGTCTGGTTGCGCGACGAGTCCGTGACCGTCCGAGACGAGCACGGAGCGGCGCTCTACGCGCAGGGCTTCCTGCTCGACATCACCGAGCGCAAGGCCGTGGAGGAGACGCTGCGCGGGCGCGAGCGCATCCTCGGGGCCGTCGCGACCGTCGCCGAGCAGCTGCTGCGAGAGGCGAGCTGGGAAGAGGCCGTCGAAGCCTCGCTGCGGGCGCTCGGGCAGGCCACGGAGGCAGACCGGGTGCTCCTGTTCCGAAACCGGCTCACCCCTGCCGGCGAGCTGCGGATCGGGGTTCGACACGAATGGGCGGCGGCGAGCGTCGCGCCGCTCGCGGACGACCCGGAGCTTCGGGACACCTCGCTTCCCGCATACGGGCTCTCGGGCTGGATCCCGGAGCTTGCGGCCGGCCGTGCCGTCCAGGGGCCGGTATCCGGCCTGCCCGACCCGGCCCGGGACGTGCTCGCTCGCCGCGGCGTCGGCTCGCTCGTCGTCGTACCGGTGTTCGTCGGCGGCGCGTGGTGGGGGTTCCTGCTAATCGAGGACGGCCGCGAGCAGCGGATCTGGGAGCCCGCGGAGGTCGAGGCCCTGCGCGCGGCGGCCGGGATCGTCGGTGCGGCGATCCAGCGGCGCCTGTCGGAGGAGCGCTCGCGCGAGACCGCCGGGCAGCTCCAGGCCGTGGTGCAGGCGTCGCCGGCCGCGATCGTGGGCTTCGACCGCGAGGGCAGGGTGATCCTCTGGAACCCGGCCGCCGAGCGGACGTTCGGCTGGGCCGCGGCCGAGGCGCTTGGCGCGTTCAACCCGCTCGTCTCCGAGGCGCAGCGCGAGGAGTTCCTCGGGTACGTCGGCATCGCCCTTGGCGGCAAGGGGTGGCGCGACGTCGAGATCGTGCGGCAGCGAAAGGACGGCTCCGAGATCGACGTCAGCGTCTCGTCGGCCCCCCTCAAGGACGGGAGGGGGCAGGCGATCGGGCTGGTCTCCGTGCTCGCCGACATCACCGAGCGCAAGCGCGCGGAAGCGGCCGCGCTCGAGCGAGAGGAGCGTTTCCGCACGCTGATCGAGAACATCCCCGGCGCCGTCTACCGCTGCGTCGTCGACGAGGGCTGGACGATGGAGTTCCTGAGCGACGACATCGAGGGAATCACCGGCTACCCGGCCTCGGACTTCCTCGGCAACGAGGCGCGAACGTACGCGAGCGTGATCCACCCGGACGACCGTGACCGTGTCGACGAGGCGATCGCCGAGGCGGTTGCCCGGCGTAGCGACTTCGTCGTCGAGTACCGGCTCGTCGCGGCGGACAGCTCGACCCGCTGGGCACACGAGAAGGGCCAGCCCGTCTTCGGGGAGGGCGGAGACCTGCTGTGGCTCGACGGCGTGATCATCGACGTCACCGAGCGCAAGGAGGTCGAGGAGGAGCTCTCGCGTGCCAAGGCGCTGCTCGACTCGGTCGTCGAGAGCATTCCCGTGGGCCTGTACGTCAAGGACGCGAGCGACCTCACGTACGTGCGCGTCAACCCGGCCGCGGAGCAGATCCTGGGCTTCCGCGAGGAGGAGCTGCGCGGCCGGCGGTCGCTCGACGTCTTCCCGCCCGAGCTCGCGCAGCCGTTCGAGGACTGGGACCGCGAGGTGCTGGCGGGCCGCTCCCGCGTGGACGCCCCGGAGGCGCCGCTGGCGCTCGGAGGCGGCGAGCCCAAGATCGTCCACACCACGAAAGTGCCGATTCTCGACGACGCCGGCCGGCCGGCGTACCTGCTCGGCATCGCCGAGGACGTCACCGAGCGCAGGCTGGCCGAGCAGCAGCGGGAGGCGCTGGTTGCCCAGCTCGAGGAGCAGAACGAGCAGCTGCTCGAGCTCGACCGGATGAAGGACGAGTTCGTCGCGCTCGTCTCGCACGAGCTGCGCACGCCGCTCACGTCGATTCTCGGCTACCTCGAGCTGGCGCTCGAGGAGGGCGAGCTGTCCGCGGACGTGCAGCACTTCCTCGACGTCGCGCAGCGCAACTCGAACCGGCTGCTGCGGCTCGTCAGCGACCTCCTCTTCATCGCCCAGGTGCAGGCCGGGAAGCTCAACCTCGACGTCGGCGCAGTCGACCTGCTCCGGCTCGTGACGGAATGCGCCGAGACCGCGCTCCCGCGGGCGGTCGAGAAGAGCGTGGTTCTGACCGTCGACGCCGGCGAGGCGCCGGCGTTCCGCGGCGACTCGACCCGGCTCGGGCAGGTGCTCGACAACCTCGTCTCGAACGCGATCAAGTTCACCCCGGACGGCGGCACGATCCAGGTGCGGCTGCGCAGCGACGGCTCCCGGGCGGTGATCGAGGTCGAGGACTCGGGCCTCGGGATCCCGGAGGCCGAGCTTCCCCACCTGTTCGAGCGCTTCTACCGCACGACGACGGTCACGCACCTCGCGATCCAGGGCACCGGGCTCGGGCTGCCGATCACGATGGCGATCGTCGAGGCTCACGGCGGCACGATCGCCGTCGAGAGCGTGGAGGGGGTCGGTACCACGTTTCGGGTCGAGCTGCCCCTGGCGGAGGATCCCGCCGCGGAGGCCGCGGCCTGAGGGCCGGAGGGATGGACGCGAACGGGCGCACGATCCTGGTCGCCGACGACGACGACGACATCCGGGCGCTCGTCACCCTGAGGCTTCAACGCTTCGGCTTCGAGGTCGTTGCTGCCGCCGACGGGGAGCAGGCACTCGCGCTCGCGCGCGACCGCTGCCCCGATCTCGCGATCCTCGACGTGACCATGCCCGGGCTCACCGGGCTCGAGGTGACACGGGCGCTGCGCGCGGACGAGGGGACGAAGGGGATCCCCGTGCTCCTCCTGACCGCTCGCGTGCAGGACGCCGACCTGGCGGCGGGGCTCGAGGCCGGCGCCGCCGGGTACGTCCGCAAGCCGTTCGAGCCGGCGGAGCTCCGGGCGCGGATCGAGGAGGTTCTCGGCGCGTCGTGACGGCTACGTGCGCGCCGGCCGGTAGCGGTAGCCGAACCCGCGCACCGTCTCGACCCGCCCGGCCGCCGCTGCGCCCAGCTTGCGCCGCAGGTAGCCGACGTACAGCTTGAGCTGGTTGCGTGACGCGGCGCCCTCGTCACCCCAGACGAGCTCGATCAGCTGTTCGTGCGCTAGCACCTGCCCCGGGTGGCGGACGAACGCTGCCAGGAGGCGGAACTCGAGCGGGGTCAGGGCCACGCCGGTGCCGGCGACGGCGACCTGGCGCTGCCCGAAATCGACCGCGACGAGGTCGTCCCTGTAGGTGTCCGGTGCCTCCGGCCGGCGGCCTGCCGCGCGGCGTAGCAGCGCCTCGGCCCGCGCGAGCAGCTCCTGGCGCCCGAACGGCTTCGTGACGTAGTCGTCGGCACCCGCCCTCAGCCCCCGCACCTTCTCGAGCTCGCCCGTGCGGGCGGTCAGCATCAGCACCGGGACGTCGCTCAGATCGCGGATCCGCTCGAGCGTTCCCCAGCCGTCGAGCTCGGGCATCGCCACGTCGAGCACGACGAGGTCGGGTCGCTCCTCGTAGAGGGAGCGGAGCGCGCCACGGCCGTCCTCGGCCGTGAGGACCTCGTGCCCGGCGCGCTCGAGCAGCTCGCGGAGCAGGCTGCGGATGTCGGGGTCGTCGTCCACGACGAGGATCCGCGTTTGGCTCATCCCGTTTTCATACCTGAATTGACACTGGTTTGCACCTTCCCTGGAGGAAGATCGGCATGGTGGCGAGGATCTTGATCATCGAGCCGAACGAGGAGGTGCGTGGCCTGCTCTCCTGGGTCGTCCGCCGCCTCGAGCTCGTGCCCGTGGAGTACGACGGCTCCAGCGAAGTCTCCGACGTGGCCGCGATCCTGGTCGAGCCGGCGGCGCAGGGGGCCGCCGAGGTCGCCCGGACGGTGCGGGAGGCGACCGGCGCCGGCGTCGTCTGCGTCTCGATTCACCCACCCGACGCGGAGACCGCCGCGCTCGAGCCCGTCGCTCACCTGCTCAAGCCGTTCCCGCTGCTCGAGCTGGAGCGGGCGCTGTTGACCGCGATCGCGAGCGGCACGTCCATCGCCGCCGCGTAGCGGCGGGCTGCCCGCGACGGATGGGCGCCCCGGGGCGCGGACGCTCCAGGCATGATGTGACGGTGGCGACCGAGCTGCTCGAGACCCTTCTGCGCGGGGCCTTCCCGGACGCCGCCGACGTGGCCGTGCTCGACCGCACCGGCACCGGCGATCACTTCCAGGTCGTCGTCGCGAGCTCCCGGTTCGACGGGCTGTCCCTGATCGAGCAGCATCGGCTCGTGTACGACGCCCTGGCGGGGCCGCTCGCGGACGGGACGATCCACGAGCTGCGAATCCGAACGAGAGGAGCCCAGTGAGCGAGCTGCAAGACCGGATCAAGGCGATCATCGACACCGAGCAGGTGGTCGTGTTCATGAAGGGCACGCCGCAGTTCATCGCCTGCGGCAACTCCGCCCGGGTGCTCGAGGCCCTGCGGGCGGAGGGCGCGCCGATCACCGCGGTCGACATCCTGCCGGATCCGCGGATCCGCGAGGAGTTGTCGGCGCTGTCCGGCTGGCCGACGATCCCGCAGGTGTTCGTCGGCGGCGAGCTCGTCGGCGGCGCCGACATCACCGAGGAGCTGCACGAGAGCGGCGAGCTGCGTCGCACGCTCGACGCCAAGCTCGGCGAGGGGTGGGGCGCGCCGGTGCAGGAGCGGGTGATCGAGCTCGTCGACGGCGGCAGCCCATTCCGGCTCGCGTAGCGGCGCCCCCGGGCGCCGGCCGCGTCAGCCGATGAGCGAGCGGCGGAGGAAGAAGCCGAGCGTCACGGTCGTCGCGGAGACGGCGAGCCCGGTGATCCAGCCCGCTACGTCGAGGGCCCCGAGGATCGCGCCGACCGCCGCACCGATTCCGAAGATCCCGAGCCAGCCGAACACGCCGAGGAAGCCGAGCCCGGCCCGCTGAGCGGTGGGCGCCGATGGGCTCGCAGCCGGGGCCCCCGCCGGCTTCGCCGGTGGCCTGATCTCCGTCATCGCCGGGGAGTCTAGCGGGGCGTCAGGCAGGCGAGGACGGTGCCGATCGCCTGGTGGCTCGCCTCGTCGGGCGACTCGCTGATCACCGTCGCGGGGCGCTCGAAGCGGGCGAGCGCGTCACGCAGAGCCTCCGCGCGCAGCGTTCCCTCGCCGTAGGGGAGATGACGCGTCTCGTTGCGGTTCGCGTACGCGATGTCCGAGAAGTGCACGTGGAACGGCGCCCCCGGCCCGAGCACCCGGTCGGCCTCGGCGAGCGCCGCGGCGAACGCGTCGGCATCGACGAAGCCGCCGCCCGTGACCGCGTGCAGGTGGGCGAAGTCGAGCACCGGCCGCACCCAGGGGAGGCGGCTCGCGATCACGAGGACGTCGTCGAGGCTGCCGAGCTCGCGCACGCGTCCCATCACCTCGACCCCGAACGGCACCGCGCGCCCCTTCGCCTCGAGGCGCACGCGGAGCTCCGCGAGCTGCTCGACGACGTCCTCGAGCGCGGCCTCGCGCGTCCGCCCGAGCAGGAAGCCGGGGTGGAACACGACCGGCTCCGCCCCGGCCGCGGCGGCGAGCCCGGCCGAGTGGTCGAGCATCCCGACCGCGCGGCGGTACTTGGCGCCCCGGTCCGGGTGGCCGAGGAACGCCGCGAGCGGCGCGTGCACCGACAGGGCGATCCCGCGAGCGCGGGCCAGCTCCCCGAGCCACGCCGCGACGTCCTTCACCAGCCAGAACCCGCCCTCGAGGTCGAGCTCGCAGGCCGTATAGCCTCGCCCGGCCAGTAGCTCGACCGCCGTCTCCGGCGACTCCCGGTCGGGCAGCCGCGGCGGCCCGAAGCGGACGGCTCCCACGCCAGCAGTGTACGGGCTCGGAAACTCATCGCTTCCCGATTCAGGGGTCAGACCCCTCAACAATCGCTTAACACGGGGGAGGCGCCCGGGATGCCGTCCGACCGCACCGTTACGTTGAGGGCGTGTCGCGCCGGCCATCCCGGATCGAGCTGCTCGAGCTGGACATCGATGTCCGTCTCGCCGACCTCTGGGCCGAGGCCTTCGACGTCGACGAGTGGGGGCTCGAAGTGGTATCGGCGCTGATGCGCGCCGCGTACGGCAAGGGGTACTGCGACGCGCTCACGGAGGACGACCCCGGGTCGCTCTGCCGCGATCACGGCTACACGGTTCCGGCTCACCGACCGACCCCGGCCACGTAGCGTCGTACCCTTCGCCGCCCCGGCAGGCCGGGGCTACAATCGAGGCGGTGGCACGCAGACGCATCCCAGTGCGGCTCGTGGTCGCGCTCTCGGTCGCGATCGTGCTCGCGGTCTTCCTCCTCTACACGAGCTTCGCCGGCGGCGCGACCGACTCGCTGCGCCCGAGCCAGCTCGCGGGCGCCCAGGGCGAAGTCCAGCTCGCCGGCGTCGTGCTCGGGCCGGTCGAGGGGGACGCGCACGGCGCCGGGCTCACGTTCACTCTCAAGGACTTCGACGGGCCTGCGACCGTCCCCGTCGTCTACACGGGCTCGGTTCCCGACCTGTTCGCCGCCGACCGGCACGTCTACCTGCGAGGCGAGCTTCGCGACGGGGTCTTCGTCGGGGTGAAGGACTCCCTCGTGACGAAGTGCCCGTCCAAGTACTCGCCGAAGAGCGACGACGCCGCCGGCTGACGTGCCGGGACTCGGTCGCGCCGCCCTCGTCATCGTTCTCGGCCTCGTCCTGTACGCGGCCCTGGCCGGCGCCTACGGGGCGGGTCGAGGCAGGCGCCGGCTCGCCGACTCCGCCGCCAACGCCCTCGTCGCCTCCTTCGCGGCCGCGGCTGCCGCCTCCGCCGTCCTGCTCGGCGCATTCCTGACCGACGACCTCTCCCTCACGTACGTCGCCGAGCACTCGAGCAAGGAGCTCCCGCGCGGTTACGCGTTCACGGCGTTCTGGAGCGGTCAGGAAGGCTCGCTCCTGCTCTGGCTGCTCGTTCTCACCGGAATGGGCTCCGCCGCCGTCCTCCTCAACCGGCGGCTCGTCCGGGAGGTGCTTCCCTGGACCGTGCCCATTCTCGCCGGCGTCGCCACGTTCTTCTCGCTCGTCCTCGTCTTCGTATCGAGCCCGTTCGTGACCCAGCTCCCGCCGGCCGACGGCCTCGGGCTCAACCCGAGCCTCCAGAACCCCTACATGATCGCGCACCCGCCGCTCCTCTACCTCGGCTACGTGGGGCTCACGATCCCGTTCGCGTTCGCTATGGCCGCGCTCGCCTCCCGCCGGGTGGACGAGCGCTGGATCGTCGTGACGCGCCGCTGGACGCTCGGCGCCTGGGCGTTCCTCGGGATCGGGGTCATGGTCGGCGCGAAGTGGGCGTACGAGGAGGTCGGCTGGGGCGGCTGGTACGCCTGGGACCCCGTCGAGAACGCGGCCCTCATGCCCTGGCTCGTCGCGACGGCATTCCTGCACTCGGTGATGGTGCAGGAGAAGAAGAACATGCTGCGCGTCTGGAACGTCGTGCTGGTGGCGCTCGCGTTCGGCCTCTCGCTGTTCGGCACATTCCTCACCCGCAGCGGCGTCGTCAACTCGATCCACAGCTTCGCCGAGTCCTCGATCGGCGCCTGGTTCCTCGGCTTCATCTGCGTCGTCGCGGCCGGCTCGACCGCGCTGATCCTGTCGCGCCTGTCGCTGCTACGCGCGCCCACGAAGATGGAGTCGCTCCTGTCACGCGAGGCGGCGTTCCTCTATAACAACCTCTTCTTCGTCGCGTTCGCCCTGACCGTGCTCTGGGGTGTCGCCTACCCGCTCGTCTCGGAGGCCGTCCGTGGCATCGCCGCCACCGTCGGCCCGCCCTACTACGAGTTCTTCGCGCTCGTGTTCGGGCTTCCGCTCGTCTTCCTGATGGCGATCGGGCCGCTCGTCGCCTGGCGGCGCGCGTCCTGGCGCGCGCTCGTGAAAGCGGTCGCGTGGCCCGGGGGGATCGCGGTCGCGGCCGGGATCGCTCTCGTTGCCACCGGGTCCGGGTCGCGCCCGGTCGGGCTGGTCGGGTACACGTTCGCGATCTTCGTGCTCGCGGCGATCGGGCTCGAGCTCGTCCGGGGCACCCGGGCGCGCAAGGCGCTCGGGGGCACGGGCTGGATCGACGCGTTCGCCTCGCTGGTGTCGCGCAACCGGCGCCGCTACGGAGGCTACGTCGTGCACGCGTCGATTGCGCTGCTCGTGATCGGGGCGGTCGGGATCGGCGCGTTCGGCAGCTCGCGGGAGGGGCAGCTCGCGCCCGGGCAGACGCTCGAAGTCGACGGCTACGTCCTTCGCTACCTCGGCTCGACCGAGCGGCAGGCGGCGAACGCGGTCGAGCTGCGCGCCCGGATCGAGGTGAGCAGGGACGGGCAGCAGCTCGGCGTGCTCGAGCCCGGGAAGAACCGCTACCTCGCCGAGCAGCAGACCTCGAACGAGGTCGCGATCCGTCCCAGCTGGCCGAGCGGCGAGGACCTGTTTCTGATCGCGGAGCAGTTCAACGAGGACGGGTCGCTCTACCTGAAAGTGCTCGTCAACCCGCTCGTGAACGTGATCTGGCTCGCCGGCGTGGTGTTCGTGCTCGGCTCGATGTTCACGATGTGGCCGGACGCGCGCGAGCAGCGCCGTCTCGCCCAGCGGTTCGCCGACCCGGAAGCCTACGCGAGCACCTGAATGACGACCCTGGCGCTGATCCTGGCCGCAGCGCTCGCGGTCTCGGCCGTCCTGTGGGTCTCGCGCCCGCTCCTGAAGGCGCCGGCGCCGGTGGGGGACGGGCGCGACGGCGCCGACGAGCGGCTCCGGCTTCTCGACGAGCGCGACCGCGCCCTCGCCGCGCTGAAGGAGCTCGAGCTCGACCACCGCACGGGCAAGGTCTCCGACGAGGACTACCACGCGCTCGTCGGCCCGCTGCGCCGCGACGCCGCCACCGCGCTTCGCGCGCTCGACCGCGTTACGGGGCGTCCCGGGGGCGCAGACGGCGGCACGCAGCCCGGCCCGTCTACGCGGCCTCCGGCGGCAGGTTGACGATCCGCAAATCCGGGAGGCTGCGGTAGAGCTGGTCGAGGTCGAAGCCGTAGCCGACGAAGAACTCGTCCGGCACGGTGAACCCGACGTAGCGGATCGGCAGGTCGTCCACGAGGCGCCGATACGGGCGGTCGAGCAGCGTGCAGACGGCGAGCTCGCGCGGGGAGCGGAGCTCGAGCGTCTTGACGAGGTAGTTCAGCGTCAGCCCGGTGTCGACGACGTCCTCGACGATGAGGACGTCACGGCCGCTGATCGGCATCTCGAGGTCCTTGATCAGGCGGATCGTCGAGCGGCCGCCCAGGGCGCCGCCGTAGCCGGCGAGTGCGACGAAGTCGATCGCGTGCGGGACGCTGACGGCGCGCGCGAGGTCGGCGACGAACACGAACGCGCCGCGCAGAACGGAGACGAGCACGAGCTCGCGACCTTCGTAGTCCTGGCTGATCTCGTCTCCGAGCTCCGCGACCCGGGTCGCCAGCTCCGCGCGCGAGAGGTAGACGTCGCCGACCCTCGGGTCGGCGATCAGGTGCGGTGGCTCAGTCCGTATTTCTGCGCCAGACGCTCGAAGTCGCGCCGGTAGAAGAGCTTGACCTTCACGCCGGGGTAGAGCTCGCGCAGCTTGCGCAGCTTGCGGTTCTTGCGCGTCACGAGCGACTGCTTCATGACGGTCAGCTCCACGTACAGGTCCTGCTCCGGCAGGTAGAAGTCGGGCGTGATCGCCTCGATCACCCTGCCCGCCTCATCCGTCCCGAGCACGAAGGTGCGAGGCTCGTACTCCCAGGGGACGCCGTGATAGTCGAGAAGCTTGGCGCACTCGAGCTCGGCGTCGTTCGCGAACTGCGGCGTCTCTTCCCCACAATATGCCTGGAAAACGGGCATTTCCAGCATTATCCACAGGTCAGGATAGCAACCGACTCGGATGGTGGTCGCACCGCTGGGCGGTAGACTCGCGGCGGTGCGGGCGACCGGCGTGGAAGAGACCTGCCAGTGCGTGACGTACGCTGCGGTCACGGAGCGTGCGGCACTCGCTGGTGGCCGCTGGCTCGGCCGCGGGGACGAAGATGGCGCAGCCGAGGCGGCAACGTCCGGTCTGCGGGCAGCGCTCGACCTGAGGCCGATCGAGGGCCGAGTCGTCGTCGGACCCGAGGACGAAGGCGTTCTCTCGGTAGGCTCGGTGGTCGGCGCCGGCGGGGAGCCTGTCGACCTCGCGGTCGACCCACTGGGGGGCCCCGGGGTGGTGGCCCGCGGCGGCTACGGAGCGATGGCGATGCTCGCGGTCGGGGGGGCCGAGACCCTGCCGCGGCTGCCGCAGATGTACATGCGCAAGATGGCCGTCGGGCCCGTCGCGAAGGGCCGGATCGACCTCGCGCGGCCGATCGCGGACAACGTCGAGGCGATCGCCGACGCGCTCGGCCGCAGGCCGAACGACGTCACCGCGATCGTGCTCGAGCGGGCCCGCCACCACGACCTCGTCGAGGAGCTGCGCGCCTCGGGAGCGCGGATCAAGCTGATCCAGGACGGGGACGTCACCGCCGCGATCACGTGCGCGATCCGCGGCACCAACGACCACCTGGCGGTCGGGATCGGCGGCGCCCGCCAGGCGGTGATCGCGGCCGCGGCCCTGCGCTGCCTCGGCGGCGAGCTCCAGGCCCAGTTCTGGCCGGTGTCGCGCACGGAGATCGCCCAGGCCCGCGAGTACGGCTTCGAGGAGATGGAGAAGGTGTTCACGATCGAGGAGCTGGCGCCGCGTGACGTGATCGTGGCTGCGACGGGCGTCTCGAACGGCGATCTCCTGCGCGGCGTGCGCTATCTCGCGGACTCGGCCCGCACGCACTCCCTCGTCCTGTGCACTCGCTGCAACTGGGTGCGATTCGTGGACGGGACACACTTCTTCGGCCGCGAGCGCCGCGAGGAGATCCGCCTGCTCGGGTGAGCTGCCAGCGTCGGCGGCTGGCTACACTAGCCCCATGCCCACTCGCGACGAGGTGTTCGATGCGTTGCGCGTCGTCGAGGATCCCGAGCTCGGGATGGACATCGTCGAGCTGGGCCTGCTCTACGACGCCGATGTGATCGGCACGAAGGTGTTCGTGAAATACAGCCTTACCTCGATCGGGTGTCCGGTCGGGCCGCTCATCGAGCAGCAGATCTGCGAGGCGGTCGCGGCCATGGAGGGCGTCGACGACGTCGAGGCCGAGCTGACCTGGGATCCGCCCTGGACGCCCGACCGCATGTCGGACGACGCCAAGTTCATCCTCGGCTTCGGCTACTGACGAGAGCGGGGAGGAGGCCCGGCGGCGGCGCGCGGCCGGGCCCCCGCTCCCGCGGGCTCTACCTGTTCGGGCCGAACTCCTCGACCACCTCGAAGATCCCGTCTGCGCCCGTCGACGCGACGTAGCGGGCCATCCGCTCCGTCCGGGTCGTCTGCTGCGCCTGCAGGGCGGGATCGTCCCTCAGGCCGAGGGCGCCGTTCGGGAACATGCCGAACGCGATCACCTCGTCCGGGTCGTCGACGTTGCGCAGGATGTACCCGCGCTCGAGCTCGGCGGGCAGCTCGTCGGGCTCCCAGGCGGCGCGCCACGCCTCGTAGCTCCCCGGCGCCAGCTTGCGGACGGTCAGGACAACGTGCATGTCTTCCTCCTCAGGTCGACTTCTCGACCATTGTGGCCCCGCCGGCGCGCCCGCGCCACTTTCCCGGGGAGGGCTCGCGCAGCGGCGCCACGAGGAGGACGACGGGGATCATCAGCCCGGCCATGACGAGGCCGACCACGCCCAGGCCCGCCGACTCGAGCATGAAGCCGCCGCCGAGCGCCCCGATCGCCGCGAACACGGAGGTGAGGAGATCGTTGGCGCCGAGCGCGCCGCCGCGCTCTCCGACCGTCGTCAGGTCCGAGATCACCGCCGTCGCGCCGAGGAAGCAGGCCGACCAGCCGAGCCCGACCAGCGTCATCCCGATCGCCACGAACACGACCTCGTGCGCGAACGACCCGAGCACCGCGCCCGCGGCCGACAGCACCGCGCCCACGAGCAGCCCCGGCCGGCGCCCGTACCGGTCGAGCGCGACGCCGATCACCGGGCCCAGCGCGTTCATGCCCGCGATATGGACGCCGATCACGACGGCGATCGCGAGCGCGCCGCCCCCGTGATCCTCGATCGCGATCGGCGCCACGCCCATCACCGCCACCATCGCCGTCTGGGCGACGCTGATCGCCGCGATCGCGGCTCGCAGCGGCGGCAGGCGCAGGAGCTCCCCGAGCGGCCGCGGGGGCGCTGATCCCTGGACGGTGCCCTCGTCGACCGCGAGCGCCATCGGATCCGGCCGCAGCGCGAGCACCGCGAGGACGCCGAGAACCTCGATCACGGGGATCATCAGATACGGCAGCATGTCCGAGCCGCTCAGGCGCCCGGTCAGGGCGACCAGGGGCGCCCCGCCGACGGCCCCGAGCGTCCCCGCCGAGACCACGATCCCGACCACGCGGCCGCGACGGGCGCTCGGATACATGTCCGCCACCGCGACGCGGCCGAGCAGCGCGCCCCCCTGGCCGGCCGCGAAGATGGCCGTCGCCCCGAGCAGTCCCCACAGCGAGTCGGCCCAGATCGCGAGCGCGCCGGCTGCGCCGCCGACTCCGAGCAGGACGTGACCGACGAGTAGCCCCGGCCGGCGTCCCCGCCGGTCCATCAGGCGCCCGACGAGCAGGGCGGAGACCGCGGCGCACGCGTTGAAGAGGGCGAGCAGGATCCCCGCCCACCGCTCGCGCCCCGCGATGTCGACGACCGCGACGACAGCGAGCGTGAACCACACGGCCGCGGAGGCGAGCAGCGCCGCCTGGGCGCCCATCAGGAAGAGCGTGTTGCGCCGGACGAGCGCGTCCCGCACGCCGGCCGCGCCCACCCTAGCCTCCGATCTCGAGCACGATCTTCCCCAGCTGCTCGCCGCGCTCGAGCCTGCGGTGCGCGTCGGCGATCTCGGCGAGCGGGTAGACCCGATCGACGATCGGGCGCAGCTCCCGCTCCGAGACGAGGCGCAGGAGCGCCCGGAAGTCCTCCCGGGTCGCCATCGTCGAGCCGAGGATCGTGAGCTGCTTCCACCAGATCCGCGACAGGCCGGCAGGCGGGTTCGCGCCGCTCGTCGCCCCGCACACGGCGATCCGCCCACCGAAGCAGGCGGCGGCCAGCGACGCCTGCCAGGTTGCCTCGCCGACGTGCTCGACGACGATGTCAGCGCCGTGCCCGCCCGTCGCCTCCCGGACCGCGGCGGCGACGTCTTCGGTCACGTGGTTCACCGCCAGGTCGGCGCCGAGCGCGCGCGCGCGCTCGAGCTTCTCCGGGCTCGACGACGTGACCGCGACCCTGGCGCCCAGCGCCTTCGCGAGCTGGAAAGCAGCGGAGCCGACGCCGCTGCCGAACCCCCAGCAGAGCACCCACTCGCCCGCGCGGAGCCCGGCTCGGGTCACGAGCATCCGGTAGGCGGTCTCCCAGACGAGCGGGAACGCCGCCGCCTCGGCGAACGAGAGGTGCGGCGGCTTCGCCTCGACGTACTCCTCGGAGAGCGCGATCAGCTCCGCGTCCGTGCCGTGGCAGTGCTCGCCGATGATCTTGCGTCCGTCCTCGAGGCCCGGGTTCAGCACCACCTCGTCGCCGGGCGCGAACCGGCCGGAGCCGGGCCCGAGCGCCTCGACGACGCCGGCGCCGTCGGCGCCGGGGATCCACGGCTTCGGCACCGTCGGGCGGCCCGTGCGTGTCCAGATGTCCAGGTGGTTGAGCGCCGCCGCCCGCAGCCGCACCAGCACCTCGCCGGGCCCGGGAGTCGGGTCGGGCGCGTCCTCGTAGCGCAGCACCTCGGGGCCGCCGTCCTCGTGGATGCGCACCGCCTTCATGCGCCGATCCTAGCGGCGGCCCGGTCGCTGCTACGGTGGAGCCGTGACGGGCGCCGAGCTGGAGCGGCACGCTGCGGAGCTCGGGATCGACGCGATCGGGGCGGCGCCGGCGGCGCCGTACGAGCGAGCCGAGCGGGCGATCCGGGAGCGGCGGGGGCGCGGCCTCTTCGGGGGGATGCGCTTCACGATGGCGCGCCCCGAGGTCTCCTGCCACCCGGAGCGGCTGTGCCCGGGGGCGCGCACGGTCGTCGCCGCCGCACTCTGCTACTACCTGCCCGCGCCGCCGCCCGGCCCCGGCGAGGGGAGGCTGCCCCGCCACGCGTGGCGCGACCGCTACCGGGAGCTGCGCGAGCGGCTCGACGCGCTCGGGCGGCGGCTCGGCGGCGCCTACCGCGTGCTCGTCGACGACAACGCCCACGTCGATCGCGAGGGCGCGGTCCGGGCCGGGCTCGGCTTCTACGGCAAGAACACGATGCTGATCACGCGCAGGCACGGCTCCTGGGTCGTGCTCGGGACGCTCGTGACCGGGGCCGAGATCGAGCCGTCCGCGCCGCTCCCGCCGGGCTGCGGCTCCTGCACGCTGTGCATCGACGCGTGCCCGACGGGCGCGCTCGTCGAGCCGGGCGTGCTCGACGCGACACGCTGCCTCTCCTACCTGACGCAGGCGCCCGGCGCGATCCCCGCCGAGCACCGGGAGCCGCTCGGAGACAGGGTCTACGGCTGCGACGCCTGCCAGGACGCCTGCCCGTGGAACCGCGGGATCGAGCGGCGCCGCGCCGGCGAGCGGGCGGGACCCGGGGACGAGCCGGTCGTGTCGCTGCGCGACTGGCTCGCGGCGCCGCCGGCGGAGCTGCGCCGGCGCTACGCGCGCCTCTACGTCCCCCGCAACGACGGGCGCCACCTGCAACGAAACGCTCTCGTCGTCGCCGGAAACGCGGGCGAGGCGGAGCTTGCGCGGCCCTATCTCGACCACCCGGAGCCGTTACTGGCCGAGCACGCCGCCTGGGCCGTTGCCAGGGCGCGGGAGCGACGCCGGTGAGGCGGCTGTCCGAGTTCGAGTGGGAGCTCCCGAGGGAGGGGGCGATGCGCGTCCCCGGCAGGGTGTTCGCGAGCGCCCGCATGGTCGAGGAGGATGAGCTCGACAACGCGCTCGAGCAGGTGCGCAACGTGGCGTGCCTGCCGGGAATCGTCGAGGCGTCCTACGCGATGCCGGACATCCACTGGGGCTACGGGTTCCCGATCGGCGGCGTCGCCGCCTTCGACGTCGCAGACGGCGTGATCTCCCCGGGCGGCGTCGGCTACGACATCGCCTGCGGCGTGCGGCTGCTACGCAGCGACCTCGTGGCCGCCGAGCTGCGCCCGAAGCTGCCGGGGCTCCTGCACGAGCTCTCCCGCGCGATTCCCACCGGCACCGGCCACGGCGGCGGCCTCGAGCCGTCGCGCGAGGAGCTCGACGCGATCCTCCGCCGCGGCGCCCCCTGGGCGGTCGAGCGCGGCTTCGGCACGGAGCGCGACCTCGAGCACACGGAGGATCGGGGCGCGCTCGAGGGGGCCGAGCCCGACGGTGTCTCGGAGCGGGCGTACCTGCGCGGCAAGGCCACGCTCGGCTCGCTCGGCGCCGGCAACCACTTCCTCGAGGTGCAGGAGGTCGTCGAGGTGCTCGCGCCTGCGGAGGCTCAGGCGTTCGGTCTCGTCCCCGGCACGGCCTGCGTGATGATCCACTGCGGCAGCCGCGGGCTCGGCCACCAGGTCTGCACCGACTACCTGCGCGAGCTGGAGCGGACGTCCGCCAGGGAGCGGATCGAGCTGCCCGACCGCCAGCTCGCCTGCGCCTCCTGGGCGGGCGCCGCGGGGCAGCGCTACTACGGGGCGATGGTCGCCGCTTCGAACTTCGCCCGCGCCAACCGCCAGGTGTTGACCGAGCTCGTCCGCCGCGCCTTCGCGAGCGTGGTCGGGAGCTCGCCGCTCGAGCTCGTCTACGACGTCTGCCACAACATCGCGAAGGTCGAGCGCCACGGCGGCCGCGACCTCGTCGTCCACCGCAAGGGCGCGACCCGCTCGTTCCCCGGCCAGCCGGTCCTGATCCCCGGCGACATGCGCCGCGGCTCCTGGGTGCTCGTCGGTCTCGAGACCGCGCTCGAGCGCTCGTTCGGCTCGACCTGCCACGGCGCCGGCCGCCTGCTCGGCCGCAACGAGGCGAAGCGCCGGATCCGCGTCGAGGATCTGCGGCGCGAGCTCGCCGACGCGGGCGTCCTGGTCGAGGCCGGCAAGGCCTCGCTGCTCGTCGAGGAGGCCCCTGCGGCCTACAAGGACGTGTCCGAGGTGGTCGAGGTCTGCGAGGGCGCGGGGATCTCGAAGCGCGTCGCACGCCTGCGTCCGCTCGCGGTGCTCAAGGGCTGAGCCGGGTCAGAACCAGCGCGTGAGCCAGTAGCGCTCGAACAGCACCTTGCCGAGGTGCCATGCCCGGCCTGGCCGGCGCAGGCGCACCGCCGGCGCCGGCTCCGCGTAGAAGTCGCCGCTCCCGTAGGCGGCCGCCCCGTCGCCGAGCTCGACGAAGCAGCCTCCGTGCCCGTCGAAGGTCGCGGACGGCTGGCGGCCGGAGAGCTCGGCGGCGATCCGCTCGGCCACCGCCTCGGCCTGGGCGTGCGCGAACACGCCCGCCTTGGGGAGGAACTTGCCGCCGGCGACGGGGATCACGGTCACGTCGCCGATCGCGAAGACGCCGTCGCCCGCCGCGGCCAGGGTGCCCCGGTCGACGGGGACGAAGCCCCCGTCGGGCGCGAGCCCGGGCGTGCGCACGAGCGCGGGCGGGCGGTGCGGCGGCACGCCGAGCAGGAGGTCGAACCCGGCCCGCTCGCCGTCCGCGAACACGAGCTCGCGGCCGGCCGCGTCGATCCGCTCGGCCGTCAGCCCGGGGTGGAAGCCGATCCCGCGTGCCTCGACCATGGCGCGCAGCGCGGCCCCGACCTCCGGGCCCGCAGTTGGCATCGGGAACGGCTCGGGCGTGTAGACGTCGACGGACGACGAGGCGGCGAGACCGCGGCGGCGCAGCGCCGCCTCGACGAGAAACGCCGTCTCGTACGGCGCCGCCGGGCACTTGTAGGGGAGGCTCGAGACGAGCACGGCGACCCGACCGCCGTCGAAGTCGCGCAGCGCACTGGCGGCGGCGACGGCGCCCTCGAGGGTGTAGACAGTGTGGGCCGCCTCGCCGAATCCGGGCAGCGCCTCCGCCGCGAGCTCGGCACCGAGCGCGACGACCAGGCGGTCGTAGAGGAGGCGGCCGGCGGTGGTCTCGACGGCGCGCCCCGCGACGTCGATTGCGAGCGCTTCGGCCTCGACCACCTCGATCCCGCGGCCGCGCAGCTTCCCGAGGTCACGCGTGATCTGCTCGGGTCGGCGCTCCCCCGTCAGCACCCAGAGGAAGGAGGGGGCGAAGGAGTAGCGCAGATCGCGCTCGACGAGCACGACCCGGTGCTCCCGGCCGAGGCGGCGGCGCAGCGCGCGGGCGGCGACGAGACCGCCGGTGCCCCCGCCCAGGACGATGACGGTGTTGCCGGCCACGTTGCCCTCCTCAGAACGTGACGACCTGGTCGGCCCAGATCGTCCAGTCGGTCAGCTCGTCCAGGGTCGAGCGACGTGCCCCTTCGACGAGCCCGGCGTCGTCGATCGCCCGGGCGTCGAGGCAGGTGCCGCAGCAACCGACCTCGGCCCCGTGCCTGATTGCCCCCTTCAGCATGCGGTCGAGGTGGTAGAAGCCGTCGGGCAGGACCTGGCCCGCGACCGCGCAGCCGACGGCGTCGCCCATCAGGAAGACGCGCACCTCGGTGCCGTCACGCTTCGCGAGCGAGCCGGCAAGGCGCAGGCCGTTGTAGGAGCGCTCGGTGCCGTAGGGCGGGTCGTTGAGGACGAACAGGGTCTTCTTCACGGCGCTCCTTCCGTTCCGGTTGCGACGGGCAGGCCCGCCAGGCGCCACTCCGGCAGCCCGTCGAGGAAGCGGCGAGCGCGGAAGCCGCGGTCGCGCAGGAGCTCGACCGCCTGCGGGGCGAGCAGGCAGAACGGCCCGCGGCAGTAGGCGACGACCTCCGCCCGGGCCGGCAGCTCGCCGAGCCGGTCCTCGAGCTCCCCGAGCGGGATCGAGACGGCACCGGCGATGTGCGCCGCCTCGTACTCCTCGGCGGGGCGGACGTCGAGGACGACGACGTCGTGCCGGCGGGCGCGCTCGAGCAGCTCGTCGCGCCCGATCGGCTCGAGCTCGCCGTCGTCGAGCAGGTAGCCGGCGAGCAGCCGCTCGACCTCGGCGAGGCGGGAGCGAGCGAGGTCGCGCAGGGAGAGGAAGAAGCGGCAGACGTCGTCGTCCGCGAGCCGGTAGTGAACCCGGACGCCCTCCCGCCGCGTCTCGACGAGCCTCGCCTCCCGCAGCGCCTGGAGGTGCTGAGAGGTGTTCGTGACGGACATCTCCGATGCGCGAGCGAGCGCCTCGACGCTGCGCTCACCCTGGCAGAGCAGGTCGAGCAGCTCGATCCGCCGGGGCGAGGCGACCGCCTTGCCGATCCGGGCGAGCTGCTCGAACAGCTCCGCCCTCGAGTCGTCGTCGGGCATGCGACGCATTATTCCAGAAATCAATGGAATAGTGGCGGAGAGATCCCGCCCGGGTCAGGACCCGCCCCTACGGCGCGGACGGCCACGAACGCGGCCCCGATCGGTCCCAGCGGGCGCGCGAGGCGCTCGAGCCTGTCGGCGCGCGCGGCCAGCCAGGGGCGGTCGAGCGGGGGCAGGTAGAGCCCGTAGCGCGTCGTGACAAGGCCCGCACCCGCCCCCCGCAGCAGGCGCTCGAGCTCGCCGCCGGTGGTGAAACGCGTCGCCCGCCACGTCGGGGAGCCGAGCCAGCCCTTGACCCGCCGCTGTGCCGCCCAGACGCTGAAACGGGCCAGCTCTCCGATCACCACGCGTCCGCCGGGGCGCGTCACCCGCAGCAGCTCCCTTGCCGCACGCTCCCGCTGCGCAGCGGTGAGGAAGCAGAGCACGGCGATCGCGAGCGTGAGGTCGAACTCGCCGTCGCCGAACGGTAGCTCGGTGACGTCGCCCTGGTCGTGCGTCGCCGGGGGGACGGGGGCGCCGGCGACCGCGAGCATCCGCGGGTCGGCGTCGACGCCGGTGACGGCGAGGCCCCGCCCGCCGAGCCACGCCGTGTAGACGCCGGTGCCGCAGCCCGCGTCGAGAGCCCGCTCACCCGGCCTCGGCGCGGCCAGCGACTCGACCAGCGCGAGCTCCAGGCGGTGCGCGGCGGCGCCGAGGGGCGTGCGGTACCAGGCGTCGTACGCGGCCGGGTCGAGGGTCTCGGCCACGGCGACCCGCTCAGCGGCGCGCGCGCGCCCGGCTTCGCGGCGGCGCGACCCCGGCCAGGAGCTCGCGCGCGCGGGCGGCGACGCGGGCGCGCAGGTCGTCCGGCTCGAGCAGCACGGCCTCGCCGCGGAACGAGAGCACCTCGCCGACGAGCCAGTCGACGCTGCCGAAGCGCAGCTCCTCGAGCGCCGCGCCGTCCACGAGCGGGGTCGCGCCCCGCTCGACACGCCAGCGCGCGCCCTCCGGCGAGAACCACAGTCGCGCCGAGCGGCGGTCCTGCCGCGCGTCGAAGCCCGGGCGGGGCTCGAAGCCCTCGTCGAGCGGCCGGGCGCTGCGCATCCGGTCGAGGCGGAAGCTGCGGGGCTCATCGCGCGTGCGGTCCCAGGTGTGCACGTACCAGTTCGGGAGGTCGCGCTCCAGCGCCTGCGGCTCGACGACCCGGCTCGAGGTGACGTTCTCGTCCGGGCGCAGGTACTCGATCTCGACGAGGCGGTGCTCGGCGATCGCGTCCGTGAACGTGCGGATCAGCTCCTCCTCCTCGGTCACGGCCGCCGGCGCGAGCGGCTCGCTCTGCGCGAACCTCCCGAACGTGTCCTCGAGCTTGCGCCGGACGCGCTCGAGCGGCGTGTGCGCCTCGGCCGCGATCATCGGGCCCACGAACTCGAGCGCGAGGCGGATCGCCCGCGCCTCGAGCGGGGTCAATCGCGGCGGCCGGCGGAACACGTCTCCGAACAGCTCTTTCTCGACGCGCACCGAGTCCCCGTCGAGGGACGCGTAGACCGCGTAGCAGCCGCCGCCGAAGTTGACGAGGTTCAGCAGCTGGAGATGCTCCTCGAGGTTCTCGTAGGGGATGCGGAAGCCCTCCGTCAGCTCGGAGGCCGGGATCACCGTCCGCTTGCCGTCGCCGCAGCGGCCGAGCAGGTGGGCGAGCAGGGCCTGGAGCACGGCGAAGCGCTCGGGAGGCACCGGCCCGCCGACACGCTCGGGGAGGGGGGCGGCCTCCTCGGGCGGCCTTGCCGGCGCGGGCACGGGCGGGGGCTGCTCGTGGGCCCGCGCGACGCGGTCGAGGGCGGCCTCGACCGCGTCGACCAGCTCCGGCGGTTCGAGCGGGCGCGCGCGGCCGTTCTGGCGCAGCACCCAGGCGGCGAGCTGCCGGAGGTCGGAGTAGGCGGTGGTGAACACCCCGCTCTCGACGTCGCCGCGGCCCGCGTACGAGCGGGCCACCCACCAGGCGGTGTCCGGAGCGACCTCGATCCGAGCCGTGCCGGCGGGCTCGCCGAGCTGCCAGGGCGGCCGCCCGCGGTGAACGGACGCGTCGAAGTCGGTCGGGAAGCGAAAGTCTCGCTCCCGTCGCGTGGCGAACGTGATGTCGCCGCGCACCCGGGAGACGCGGAACGTCCTGATGTCGTCGCGCTCGAGGTCGTGGCCGACGACGTACCAGAAGCCGTTCTCGGAGAAGAGGGCGTAGGGGTTGACGGTGCGGTCCGCCACCTCGTCGCGTGCGATCGACCAGTAGCGAAACCGCACGGTGCGCTGCTTGGAGATCGCCGCGTCGAGCTTCGTCAGCCAGCCCGGCATCTCGGGCGAGTAGTCGTGGCCCTGGACGTTGACTCGCACGGCGCTCTCGGTCGCGGCCTCCGTCTGGACGGGGCGGCCGAGCGCGAGGTTCTGGAGGGCGAGGCGAAGCGGCTCCGCGTACGCGAACTGCCCCTCGAGCAGGAACAGCGAGGTCTGGAGCGCGGCGAGCTCTTCGTCGGAGAGCTCGAGCGCGGGGAGGAAGTACTGCTCGGAGCGCAGCGTGTAGAGCTCCTCCCCGGTGAACTCGTCGCGCTGCGACTGGAGCGGGATGCCGAGCGCGATCAGCTCCGTCCGGTCCGAGTAGAAGCGCCTCGCGAACGCCTCGTCGGACATCTCCGAGTAGCCCTCCACGCACGACTTGATGTCGCGGGCCGTCAGCGCCCGCCGCTCCGCCATCAGGAACGCGATCAGCGAGAGCTGGCGGATCAGCTTGTCGGCGTCGTGCGACACGCCCGTATTCAACCGGAGACGTGCCGCCGCCGCACGCGGGGCCGAGCGGTGGGACTTACGCCGCGGCGCGGCTGGCGACGCGGTCGGTCTCGAGGTGCTGGTGCGACGGGCAGTACTCGCGGTCGGGCAGCGGGGTGCGCTGGCACGCCTTGCCCTTGCGCGTGGTGGCGCGGCAGCGCGCGACCCCGCCGTCGAAGGCGCCCGCCTCGATCTGCTCGTCGATGAACGCGACCGCGGCGCCGATTCCCTGGCTGCACGCCCAGGAGACCTGCGCCTGCGCCGTGATCGGGAAGTAGCGCCGGATGTCGGCGAACAGCGTCCGCTCCGGGTGCGCGAAATAGCGCGGGTCGCGGGCGAGCCGCTCGACCGTGTCCTCGCAGGCCGCGAGCACGGCGCGCCGGTACTCGAGTCGGGTGGCCGGGATCGCGTACGGGTCGATGATGTCCTTGATCGACCGGTAGATGGCCCGGGAGTACTGATACATGGCGGCGACGACCTTCTCGTTCATGATCCCTCGTCGGAGTATGGCGGTTGGCGGATGAAACTCCTGCAAAGAACCGTTAAGCGCAGGTTAAGCGCTCACCGGTTAGTAACAGCTTACATGGTTCCGGCGCGTGTTACAAACTCCGAGGCCGGGCGCGCCTCTCGGCGGGGCCGTCAGGCGCTGGCGCGTGGCTCGACGCGCACCATGCGATCCTCGCCGACGACGAGCACGGCGCAGGGCGCGCTCTCGGCGAGGCGGTGGCTGACGCTGCCGAGGAGGAGCCGCGCCACCGGCCCGCGCCCCCTCGTCCCGGTGACGATCACGTCGAACCCGCCCGCTCGGGCGATCTCGACCAGGCATTCGACCGGCTCGCCGTGGGCGATCTCCATCTCCGCCTCGAGGCCGCGCTCGCGGAGGTAGGCGTGCGCGCGAGCGACGTCCTGGTGGGCATGGGGCGCCATCCCCACGTGCCCTCCGGCCTTCGACGCCTGCGCGTCGGGTGGTACGACGCTCGCGATCGTGACGCTCGCTCCTTCGATCCGGGCGAGGCGTGCGGTTTCCTCGAGCGCGGGCAAGCTGTGCTCGAAGCCGTCGTAGGCAAGCAGCAGCTTCATCGACGAGCCTCCTTCGCGGGTGGTGACCCGGAGCGGCCTCCGGCCCTCGCAAGCATCGCGCCTCGTAGCTGGCGCGTCAACTTCCGCCCCGGGCGCGTAGGCTGTCGCGCGTGACGGCGACGGAGATCGGCACGGTCGGGGTCGTGGGGCTCGGCGCCATGGGATCGGGGATCGCGCAGGTCTGCGTCCGGGCGGGCGTGCCCGTGATCGGGCGCGAGCTGACCGGGGAGCTCGCCGAGCGGGGCCGCGCGGCGATCGAGCGCAGGCTCGACCGCGACGTCGAGAAGGAGCGGCTCTCCTCCGACGAGCGCGCCCGCGCGCTCGGCCTGCTCACGCTGACGACGGCGCTCGGCGACCTCGCCGGCTGCGACCTCGTGATCGAGGCCGTCGTGGAGGAGATCGACGTCAAGCGGGCGCTGTTCGCCGAGCTCGGCGCGCTCGTCGAGCCCGCGGCGGTACTCGCCACCAACACCTCGGCGCTGTCGGTGACCCAGATCGCGGCCGCGACTCCCGGGCCGGAGCGGGTGGTCGGCCTGCACTTCTTCAACCCGGCCCCCGTGCTCCCGCTCGTCGAGGTCGTGCGCACCCCCCTGACCGCCGACGCGGCATTCGAAGCCGCGTTCGCGCTGGCCGTGCGGATCGGGAAGACCCCGATCGCGTGCGAGGACACTCCGGGGTTCGTCGTCAACCGGATCCTGATCCCGATCCTCAACGACGCGGTGCGCGTCCTCGACGAGGGAACGGCCAGTGCCGAGGACATCGACGCGGCGATGCGTCTCGGGACGGGCTGGCCGATCGGCCCGCTCGCGCTCATCGACCTCGTCGGCGTCGACGTGCACGTGCGCGCCGCCGAGGCCCTCTGGGAGGCCTACCGGGAGCCGCGCTTCGCCCCGCCGCCCACGCTGGTGCGGATGCTGCGCGCCGGGCAGCTCGGCCGCAAGTCCGGCCGCGGCTTCTACGCGTACTCCGCGTAGGGCCGCCCCGGCCCGCGAGCTCCGTCCGCCGGCCTGTCTACAGTCACGCTTCGTGACGATGTGCTCGCTGTGCCGGCGGCATCTCCTCTCCGGGGAGCGCTACCGGCACTGGGAGCCCGGGGAGACCTCGAACCGCGAGCGCCCGGTCTGCGGCCTCTGCGAGGAGGAGGCGCTGCGGGCCGGCTGGGTGCTGACCGCACGTCCCGCGCACCGCGAGGGGGCCGCGGGGCTGCGCTCGACGGTCCGGCTGGTCGCCTGAGCCGCCGCCGACCGGGTCGTTCTTTACACTTTCCTTACAGGTAGCTAAGCGCATGCGCACGCGCGCTCGGTTTGATGGATTCAGCGATCCCGTTCAGCCATGGCCCCTCGTGCCCTCCTCGCAGCCGGCGTCCTTGCCGCGACCCTCGTTCTCGCACCCGCGGCCGCCGCGGCCGCTACGGCCAATGCGGTCCGGGGGGAGACGGGGATCGAGCTCGTGTCGGGCAACGGCCTGGCCAGTCTCAGCCTGCGGGGCGCCGTGCTCGGCACGGTGGCGCGCGGCACGGTCACGATCCGGGTGCGACCCGGGCCCGGGACGGTCGAGATCTTCGTCCTCGGGCACGAGTGGACGCGAGAGCTGGCAGACGGCGGCACGATGTACGGCGGCGATGGGATCCGCTTTCGCGTCTTCCGGGGCGCCTGGAGAGTGCGGGTCCAGGGCTCCGGTATCAACGTGAGCGCGGTCGGCCGCGGCACCGTCGGCATTCGCGGCAGCGGGCGCTACTCCCTCGCGGGCGGGCCCTACCAGCGCTGGCCGGCGTCCTACCGGACGATCGAGCTGGCCTGACCGTGGCGGCGGTTCGATGAGCAACGACGCGAGGCCACAGACCGTGCTCGTGGTCGAGGACGAGGAGGGTATCGCCTCCTTCGTCGCCATGTACCTGCGCAAGGGAGGCTTCGGCGTCTCCGTCGCCGGCAGCGGGGAGGAGGCGCTCGCGAAGGCGGCGGCCGAGCGCCCCGCCCTGATCGTGCTCGACCTCGGCCTGCCCGATCTCGACGGCATCGACGTGTGCCGTCGGATCCGCCAGGGCTCGGACGTGCCGGTGCTGATGCTGACCGCGCGTGACGACGACGTCGACAAGATCATCGGCCTCGAGGTGGGGGCGGACGACTACCTCACCAAGCCGTTCAACCCCCGCGAGCTCGTCGCCCGGGTGAAGTCGATCCTCCGCCGCACCGCGCCCTCGCGGCGGCGCCTCGAGACGCCGGCGATCGCCCACGGCGACCTGCTCGTGGACGCGGGGCGGCGCGAGGCGCGGGTCGGGGGCGAGGAGGTTCAGCTCGCGCCGAAGGAGTTCGATCTGCTCTGGGAGCTGCTCGACCACCGCGGCCTCGTGCTGACCCGCGATCAGCTGCTCGAGCGCGTGTGGGGCTACACGTTCGCCGGGGACACGCGCACGGTGGACGTCCATGTCCGCCAGGTGCGGCGGAAGCTCGGAGACGCGTGCCCGATCGTGACCGTCTGGGGCGTCGGCTACAAGGTCTCCTCCGAGCCCAAGCCGGCGCCGGCGTAGCCGGGGGCTCGCGACCGTGCGGTCGCTCCGGTTCCGGCTCCCGGCGTTCTTCCTGCTCGGCGCGGTCGTCGCCGGGATCGTGACGGCCGTGATCACGATCCGGCTGTTCCAGGACTACGCGGAGGACCAGACGGTCGACGACCTGCGCCGCCAGGCGTCCGGGCTCGCAGCTCTGTACGAGGCGCAGGCCGTGCAGAGCGTCGACGAGGGCACCGCGCCGCCGCGCTTCGCCGCCGCCAGGCTCGAGCTCGCTGCCGGCGCGCGCCTCTACTACGTGGGTGTCGAGCTGTTCCCGGGCCGCTTCTCCGGCCTGCGAGGCCTCTCCCTGGAAGATGCGGAGCTCGAGGAGCTGCCCGACCGCGCGACCACGATCGAGCTGACGCCGCCCGGGGAGGACAGGCCGTACCTGGCTGTCGCCCAGCCTGTGCAGCTCGGCGGCGAGACGTTCGGGGCGCTCGTCGTTGCCAAGCCGAAGGCGGAGCTGACCGACCGCTGGTTCGTGCTCGCCTGGCGAGGCGGCCTCGCCTTCCTCGGGGGCCTGGCCGTCGCTGCGGGGCTGTCGCTCTACCTCTCCCGCCGGGTCACGCGGCCGGTGCTCGAGCTGTCGCGGGCCGCGGACGAGGTCGCGGCGGGCCGCTACGAGACCGCCGTCCCGTCGGTGCGCTCCCGCGACGAGATCGGGCACCTGGCCGACCGCTTCCGCGAGATGACCGGGCGGCTCGCCGAGGCGAGCGAGCTCGAGCGCAACTTCCTGATGACCGTGTCGCACGAGCTGCGTACGCCGCTGACGGCGATCCGGGGCCACGTCGAGGTGCTCCGGGAAGGGCTTGCGGAGGACGCCGAGGCGCGCGCGGCGTCGCTCGACGTGATCCGGGCGGAGGCCGACCGCCTCTCGCGTCTCGTCGGCGACCTGCTCGACCTGGCGAAGCTCGACGCCCGGCGCTTCACGCTCGTACGGGAGGAGGTCGACCTCGGCCGGCTGGTCGAGCAGGCGGCCCAGGCGTTCGGCGAGGAGGCCCGGCGCCGCGGGATCGCGCTCGAGGGTCGGATCGAGGCGGTTCCCGTTGTCGAGACGGACGGCGACCGCGTCCTCCAGGTCGTCTCGAACCTGCTTGCGAACGCGCTCCAGTGGACACCCGACGGCGGCGCGGTCACGCTCGCGCTCGGCTCGGGCGGCGGGCGCGTCACCGTCACGGTCGCCGACTCCGGGCCGGGGATCTCCCCGCAGGAGCTGGAGCGGGTCTTCCGCCCGTTCTGGTCGCGCAACGGCCAGGGCACCGGGCTGGGGCTTGCGATCGCGCGCGAGCTGGCGCAGGCGCTCGGCGGGCGGCTCGAGCTCGAGTCCGAGCTCGGGCGCGGCTCGCGCTTCGTGCTCGCGCTCCCGGCGGGCGGCTAGCCGAGGTTGTCGCCCCCCGGCCCGGAGCCGAGCGTCAGGCGCCCGGCCCGCCGCGGCGCTCGTCGAGCCGGTAGACGGCCTGCGGCGCGGGCCGATCCTCGAGCGCCCGCTCGAGCCGGTCGAGGACGCGTTCCAGCCGGTCGAGGCGCCGCTCGACGCCGCGCCAACCGGCGGCGATCAGATCGACGAGCAGCTCGAGGTCGTCGACGCGGGCCAGCCGCTCCGCCTCGAGCTCGCCCTGGAGCCCCTCGAGGCGACGGATCGTCTGGGCGGACAGCCCGCGCACCTCGGCGATCTGCCGTGCGACCGGCAGCACTTCGGCCTGGAGCGAGTCCCGCAGCGCGTTCGAGACCCGGTCGGGCAGCGTCGCCTCGAGCTCGGCCGCGGCCTGCGCGAGCTGCTCGATCTGGTCGCGAGCCCTGGCGAGCGTGGCGTCCATGGCGGGCTCCTCCCTGCGCCCCGCCTGGAGGGCGGCGAGCCGCCGCCGTGCCCGCTCGAGCGCCTCGTCCTGCACGAATCGGACTGTACCGTTCCCGGCGGATGAAGACCAGCGAGCTCGACTACGAGCTGCCTGACGAGCTGATCGCGCAGCATCCGCTCGAGCCCCGCG
Organism: uncultured Gaiellales bacterium; assembly: GCA_964370985.1. GTDB lineage: Bacteria > Actinomycetota > Thermoleophilia > Gaiellales > Gaiellaceae > JAHDVS01. The sequence goes on from CAYJLE010000033.1 coordinate 27,667, forward strand.
ACCGCTCGCGCCTGCTCGTCTACGACCGCGCGAGCGGCGACGTGCGCCACCGGCGCTTCTCCGACCTCCCCGGGGAGCTGCCCGCCGGCGCCCTCGTCGTCGTCAACGACACCCGCGTCGTGCCGGCGCGCCTGCGGGTCACACGGCCGGGGGGTGGCGCCGCCGAGCTGCTCTTGCTCGAGCGGCGCGGGGGGGAGGTCTGGGAGGCGCTCGCGCGTCCCTCGCGGCGGCTGCGACCGGGGCAGCGCCTCGGCGAGGTGGAGTTGCTCGAGTCGCTCGGCGGGGGGCGCTGGCTCGTGCGGCTGGCGGGCGAGCCGGCCGGGGAGACGCCGCTGCCCCCGTACATCCGCGAGCCGCTCGCCGATCCCGGCCGATATCAGACCGTGTACGCGCGAGACGCAGGCTCGGCCGCCGCGCCGACCGCGGGGCTGCATTTCACCCCGGAGCTGCTCGCCCGGCTGGACACGGAGCGGGTGACGTTGCACGTGGGCCTCGACACGTTCCGGCCGGTGATCGCGGACGATCTCTCGGGGCACCCGCTCCACGGGGAGCGCTACCGCGTCTCCGCGGGGGCCTGGGAGCGGATCCGCGCCGCCCGTCGGGTCGTTGCCGTGGGGACGACGACGGTGCGCGTCGTCGAGACGCTCGCGCGCGGAGGGTCGCTCGAGGGGCGCACCGAGCTGTTCGTGACGCCCGGGTTCGAGCCGCTGCGCGTCGATCACCTGCTCACGAACTTCCACCTGCCCCGCACCACGCTGCTCGCGCTCGTGATGGCGTTCGCCGGCGTCGAGGAGACCCGCGAGCTGTACGGCCTGGCGATGCGCGAGCGCTACCGCTTCTACTCGTTCGGCGACTCCATGCTCGTGCTCTGACCGCGGCCGCGGGCGGTTTGCCCTACCCTCGGGCGGGTGGGCGACGGGGCCTTCACGGTCGTGGCGACAGACGGGGCTGCGCGGGCCGGGGTGCTGCGCACGGCGCACGGCGACGTGCCGACGCCGGCGTTCATGCCGGTCGGGACGAAGGCGACCGTGAAGGGGATCGATCCGGATGCGCTGCGGAGCCTGGGCGCGCGGATGATCCTCGGGAACACCTACCACCTGCACTTCCGTCCCGGCGCGGACACGATCGAGGCCCTTGGCGGCCTGCATCGCTTCATGGCCTGGGACGGCCCGATCCTCACCGACTCCGGCGGCTTTCAGGTCTTCTCGCTCCGGGACACGATCCTCGCGACCGACGACGCCGGCGTCTCGTTCCGCTCGGTCTACGACGGGCGGGAGGAGCGGTTCACCCCGGAGCTCGCGGCCGACGTGCAGCGCCGGCTCGGCTCGGACGTCGCGATGTGCCTCGATATCTGCCTGCCGGCGGGAGCGGCTCCCGCGGAGCTCGAGCTCGCGGTCGTGCGGACGACCGCATGGTCGCGCCGCCAGCTTGCTGCGCCGCGGGCCGCGGGCCAGCTCCTGTTCGGAATCGCCCAGGGCGGCACCCACGCCGAGCTCCGCCGGCGCTCGCTCGAGGAGATCGCCGGGCTCGGCTGCGACGGGCACGCGCTCGGCGGCCTCAGCGTGGGGGAGGACCGCGAGCTCATGCTCGACACGGTCGGCTGGGCGGCCCCGCTGCTCCCGGCCGGCCGGCCGCGCTACTTCATGGGGATCGGCGATCCCGAGGGAATCCTCGCCGTGATCGAGCGCGGCATCGACATGTTCGACTGCGTGTTGCCGACGAGGCTCGGGCGCACCGGGTCGGCGCTGACGTGGGAGGGGAGGCTCAACCTCAGGAACAGGTGCTACACCCGCGACAGCCAGCCGCTCGATCCGTCATGCTCCTGCCCGGCGTGCACGCGCTTCTCGCGCGCCTACCTGCGCCACCTCGTCAACCAACAGGAGCTGCTCGGACTGATACTTTTGTCTCTCCACAACGTGCGTTTCCTACTCGACTTGACCGCCGGCGCTCGGGTCGCCATCGAGCGCGGGGAGTTCGGTGTCTACCGGGACGCCGCACTCGCGCGAATCGCGCAGGGCCAGTCCGCCCGGGAGGTAGCCAAGTGACGTTCGTGATCGTCATGCTCGCGATGCTCGTGTTCATGTACTTCCTGCTGATCCGCCCGCAGAAGGCGAAGCAGCGGGCGGCGCAGGACCTGCTGAACCGGATCGCCCCCGGTGACGAGATCGTCACCGTCGGGGGGATCTACGGCGACGTGATCGAGGTCGACGACCAGAAGGTCGTTCTCGAGATCGCCGAGGACGTCCACATCGAGGTGGCTCGCCGCGCGATCGCGAGCATCGTCCCCCCGGAGACCGAGACGGAGGACGACGAGGAAGACGAGGGCCTCGAGGCGGACGCCGAAGGCGACGCGAACGGGGAGGCCGAGGCGGATGCCGCCGAGCAGGACACGACGGTCGACGACGCGGCCGGGGACGCCGCTGTCGAGGCCGGGGAGCGCACCCGCTAGGTCCGCGCGCCCGTGCGCCGCTTCCACCTCATCGCCGTTCTCGTCGTCGCTCTCCTGGGCGGCGTCGTCGCGCTCGCGATCACCGGCGGCTGGGCGCCCAACCGCGGCCTCGACCTCCAGGGGGGCCTCGAGGTCGTGCTCGAGGCGCAGGCGCCGCCCGGAAGCGAGATCACCGACTCGGATCTCGACCGCTCGATCGAGATCATGCGCAGCCGCGTGGACAAGCTCGGGGTGGCAGAGCCCGAGATCCGCAAGCAGCCGCCGAACCAGATCATCATCGAGCTGCCCGGCATCAAGGATCCCGAACGGGCTGCCGAGCTCGTCGGCCAGACCGCCCAGCTGCAGTTCTACGACCTCGAGGGCGACCTGGTCGTGCCTTCCATCTCGACGCAGGGGTTCCCGGTCGCGAGCGCGTTCCTCTACCCGATCCTGAAGGGCCTCCAGGAGCAGGCCAAGCAGGGGACGCCGTCCGCCTGGTACGTCTACGACGCGCAGAAGACGCGCCTCGCCGGGCCGAGGCCGACGAAGGAGGATCTGCTCCGCTCGCTCCCCGGCGGGGTCGAGCCGGAGGGCGCCGAGTTCCTCGCCGTGCCCGAGAACCGGATCGTGATCACGTGCGGCGCGAACGCCGACGTCTGCCCGGGCGTGAACGAATCGCCCCCGGCGCGCACGTACTACTACCTGTTCGAGTACGACCCGGCCAACGCCGAGAACCCGGTACCGGAGATGACCGGCGAGGATCTCGAGCTACGGGGCACGCGGCAGGACTTCGACCAGACCGGGCAGTCGATCGTGCTGATGCAGTTCACGGACGACGGCGGCGACACGTTCCACGACATCACCCGCGAGCTCGCGATCCGCGGGCGGCTCAAGACCGGCCAGCTCGCCAGCGAGATCCCGCTCAACCAGCACTTCGCGATCGTCCTGGACGGTGAGATCCGCTCCTGGCCGTCGATCGACTTCCAGGAGAACCCGGACGGGATCTCGGGCCAGACGGGCGCCCAGATCACGGGCCTCGGCTCCGCCCAGGAGGCCAAGGAGCTCGCCCTCGTGCTCCAGACGGGCGCGCTTCCCGTCCGCTTCGAGCAGGTCGACCGCACCGACGTCTCGGCCACGCTCGGCAAGGACAGCCTCCGCCAGGCGCTGATCGCCGCGGTCGGCGGGCTGATCGCGGTCGCGCTCTTCCTGCTTGCCGTCTACCGCTTCCTCGGCGTCGTCGCCATCGTCGGCCTCGCGATCTACGGGGCACTCCTCTACGGGGCGATTCTCCTGTTCGGCGTGACGCTGACGCTCCCCGGCTTTGCCGGTCTCGCGCTCACGATCGGAGTGGCGGTCGACGCGAACATCGTCATCTTCGAGCGCATCAAGGAAGAGGTGCGTCTCGGGAAGTCGGTGCGGGCCGCGATCCCCACGGGCTACCGGCGCGGGTTCTCGACGATCGTCGACGCGAACGTGGTCACGATGATCACCGCGTTCGTCCTGTTCGCGGTCGCGTCCGGCGGCGTCAAGGGCTTCGCCCTGATGCTCCTGATCGGCACCCTGCTCTCGATGTTCACCGCCGTTGCGGCGACCCGGGCGATGCTGGGGCTGCTGTCGGGGTCGCGCTGGTTCGACAACCCGGCGTTCATGGGCGCCACCGCCCTGCGCATCCCACGCTGGCAGCGGATCGACTTCATGGGCAAGCGGCGGGTCTGGTTCGCCCTCTCCGGCGCGATCGCCCTGATCGGGGCGATCTCGCTCGGCGTCCAGGGGCTCAACCTCGGCATCGACTTCCGCGGCGGCAGCCAGCTGACGTTCACGACGCAGGAGCCCCTGCCCGTCGAGCGCGTCCGGGAGGTCGCCTCGGCCGTGATCCCCGCGAGCGCCATCGTGCAGGGCCGCGGCGAGGCGGCGGACGGCGGCTACTCGAGCTTCCACATCCGCTCGGAGCCGCTCCCGGAGGAGCAGCTCGACCGGCTCAAGGACACCCTGGTGACCGAGCTCGCGCTCGAGGAGCAACCGAGCTCGCGCACCGTCTCCGGGAGCTTCAGCTCGCAGATCCTGCGCAACGCGATCCTCGCCGTCTGCGTCTCGCTCGTCCTGATCTTCGTGTACGTCACGTTCCGCTTCCAGTGGAAGTTCGCGGCGCCGGTGCTGGCGGCTCTCCTCCACGACCTGTTCATCACGTTCGGCGTCTACTCGGTCACGCAGCGGGAGCTGACCACCGCCACGGTCGCTGCGGTCCTGACCGTGCTCGGCTACTCGATCTACGACACGATCATCATCTTCGACCGCGTGCGCGAGAACATCCCGCTGATGCGCAAGTCGAGCTTCGCGGCGATCGCGAACCAGTCGATCTGGGAGACCATCCGCCGTTCGATCGCGACCACGCTGAGCACGCTCCTGCCGGTGCTCGCGCTGCTCCTGTTCGGCGGCGACACGCTCAAGGACTTCGCGTTCGCCCTGCTCGTCGGGATCTTCTCCGGTGCCTACTCGACGATCTTCATCGCCTCGCCGCTCCTGACGATCCTGAAGGAGCGCGAGCCCGAGTACTCCACCCGCAGGGGCCAGGTCGACCCGCTCGAGAAGTCGCTCGGCGACGAGCTCGAGGCTCCGGCCGCCCCTCCGCCGCCGCCCCCCGCGCGCGGGCGCCGCCGGCGCGGCGCCGCCGCCGCGCCCGCGCCGCCGCCCCCGCCGCCGGCCGCCGCCGCGGCGCCGCCCGAGGCGGAGGTCGGGGTGGACGTGGCCGGCGAGGAGGCCGGCGAGCCGCCCGCACCGGACGAGGCGCGTCCCGTCGCCGACGCTGCCGCCCGGCGGGAGGCGAGACGCCAGCGTCGCCGTTCGAGGCCGCATGGCCGAGCCCGCTGACGACCGCACGGGAGCCTCGCTGCGGGAGCTTGCGGGCCAGGCCGTGCTCGCCGCGGTCGGCGCCGCCGCCCTGACCCGCGAGCGGGCGGAGGCGATCGTCGAGGAGCTCGTCCGCCGCGGCACCCTCAGCCACGCGGACGCGCGGGGCCTCGCGGACGACCTCGTCGAGTCGTCGCTGCCGGGGAGCGGGGGACTGACCGCGCGGGCCGGGGCGGCGCTCGGCGGCGTGTTCCACGAGCTGGGGCTCGTCATGGAGGGCGATCTGGCCGAGCTCGAGCTCCGCGTCGCCCAGCTCGAGCATCGCCTCTCGCTCCTCGAGCGGGACGCGGACGGGCCGGCCGGCGCGTAGACGCCCGTAGACTGCGCCCATGCGCGCGAGGCCAGCCGTGCGTCAGCTCGGGCGGCTGTCGGAGATCGGGCACGCCGCGGCCCGGCACGGCTTCGGCTACGTGCTCGAGACCCGCAGGCCGTTCAGGTGGCGGCGAGCCGCGGCGGCGGAGGGGCCGTCGCGGGGCGCGCGGCTGCGCGAGCTCCTGGACGAGCTGGGCCCGACGTTCGTCAAGTTCGGCCAGCTCCTCTCGACGCGCCCCGACCTCGTGCCGCCGGACATCGTGGCCGAGCTGCGGGCCCTACAGGACGACGTGCGGCCGTTCCCGTTCGCGGAGGTCGAGGCCACACTGGAGCGCGAGCTCGGCCTGACCGTCGAGCGCCTGTTCCTCGAGCTGGACCCGGAGCCGGTGGCGGCCGCCTCGATCGGCCAGGTGCACAGAGCGGTTCTGCCGAACGGCGACCGGGTCGCGGTCAAGGTGCAGCGGCCCCAGGCGCCGCGCCAGATCGAGGCCGACCTGGAGCTGCTCTACCAGGCCGCCCGCCTCGTGCACCAGCGGGTGAGGGCGCTCCGCTTCATCGACACCGTCGCGATCGTGGACGAGTTCGCGCGCTCGATCCGCCAGGAGCTCGACTACCGCGCCGAGGGGCGCAACGCCGAGCGCTTCGGCCGTGACTTCCGCGGGCACCCCACGGTCCGGATCCCGCGGGTCTACCGCAGCTACTCGGGGGCGCGGGTGCTGACGCTCGAGTACCTCGACGGGGTGCAGGTGGCCGACCTGGACGCGTCCCTGCTCGACCCGGAGGAGCAGCGCCGCCTCGCCTACCGGATCGCGGAGGCGTGGATGACGATGATCTTCCGGCACGGCTTCTTCCACGGCGACCCGCACCCGGCGAACATCCTCGTCGTCGGCGAGGGCCACGTGGGGCTCGTCGACTTCGGCCAAGCCGGGAAGCTGTCGGGGGACGACATGGAGAAGCTGACGGCGTTGTTCATCGACGCGGCCGGCGAGAACGTCGAGGCGCTGCCGCGGCGGCTGGCCGACCTCGGCGTTCAGTACGGACGCGGCCAGGAGCAGGAGTTCGCGGCCGAGCTGCGGGAGGTGTACGACCGCTACTACGGCACGCGGCTCGCCGACATCGACCCGCTTCAGGTGATCCGGGAGGCGTTCGCGCTGATCTACCGGATGAACCTGCGCCTGCCCGCCCGGTTCGTGCTGCTCGACAAGGCGATCGCGACGCTCGGCTCGGTCGGGATGGAGATCTACCCGGACTTCAACGTGTTCGAGGTGGCCCGCCCGTACGCGCGCGAGCTGATGATGGAGCGGTTTCGCCCGGCGCGGCTGGCGGCGCGGCTGCGCCAGGAGGCCCGCGCCTACGGACGGCTGGTCGCGGGCAGCCCCCGCCAGGTTTCCGGGCTCGTCGACGAGGTGCGCAGCGGGGAGGTCGAGGTCGGCTTCCGCAGCCGTGGCCTCGACGCGCTCGCCCACCGTCTCGACCCGGTCGTGAACCGGCTCGCGGTCGCGATCATCGGCGCGGCGGGGGTGGTCGGCTCCGCGATCCTCGCCGCGTTCGGCGGCGAGCTGCTCCGGGCCGTGGCGGTCGCCGGCTTCGTCCTGTCGCTGCTGCTCGGCTTCTGGCTCGCGTGGGGGATCGTTCGCTCGGGGCGGCTCTGACCGCCGTCGCGGGCGCTCAGAGCGGCGTGTCCGGGAGCTCGACCGGCTCGTTGACGCTGTCGACGACGAGGTCGACGGTGAGCGCGAGCGCGTGGCCGTCCTGCTCGACCGTGAACGACTCGTGGATGGCCTTGATCAGGCCCGTCGTCTCGGACACGTAGATGACCACCCGCATGTCCCCGAGCGAGCCGATGACCTCGTCGGGCAGTTCGGTCAGCCCGAGCGAGCCGAGGCCGTCGGACGCCTGGGCGAACATCGCGTCCAGGAGATCGCGCATCCTCAGGGTGGCACCGAGCTTCGTGACCGGCTCGCTCAGGAACGTCGTCGAGCGCTCGACGCTCAGGTCGGTCACGTACGCCGCGACGTCGAGCTGGCCGAAGCCGCTCCCGAGCAGCTCGAGCTCCTGGGGCTCGATCGCCTCGCCCGGCAGCACCTGCCAGCCGTCGCCGCTGTCGATGGCGACGCTGCCGCCTTCCGCGACCGCCTGCATCGTCATCGCGGGAACGCCGAGGCTCGGGGCGTCGACGCGAAGGTCGAACGTCATGTCGCCCGCCCGCTCGCCCGCGACGTAGGCGCCGCCCTTCAGCCGAAGCGAGAGTCGCTGCCCGTCCAGGTCGCCTGCGAGCTTCATGGTGAAGGCAATCGACTCGACCTCCTCCATCGCGGCCTGCGCCCGCTCGAGGATCCCCCGCGCCTCGGCGGAGGTGTCCTCCTCGCCGATCAGGGGAAGGCTCGCGCAGCCGGCAGCCCCCAGGGCGAGCACGGCCGCGACGACCACGCTGAGGGCGCGCCTGACCATGTGTGTCGCATCGACGGCCCGTCCGGCGCGGTGGATCCCTCGCACGAGGGTGGTAGCGGACGCGGCCGGAGGGGGCGGCTGTCGAGCAGTTGTGACGGGTTTGCCGGAAAGGACATCTGGAGCGGCCGGCTGGACGCTGCTACCGTCGCCCGCATGGCTGGGCACGCGGTGCTCGTGGTCGACGAGGAGGCGGAGACGCGGCTGTTCCTCGAGCGCCACCTCGTCGAGGACGGATTCGACGTGCTCGCGGTCGATCGGGGGCTCAGGGCGCTCGAGCTGATCGAACGCAGCGAGCCCGACCTGGTGCTCCTCGACGCCGCGCTCCCCGACGCGTCCGGCTTCGAGCTCTGCCGAAGGCTGCGAGAGGGCGAGCCGGGCCGCGACTGGAACCGCGACGTGCCCGTGATCATCGTCAGCGCGTACGGCGACCCCGTCGACCGCCTGCGCGGCTTCGCCCGCGGCTGCGACGACTACGTCGTGAAGCC
>CAYJLE010000034.1:0-35329 GCA_964370985.1 uncultured Gaiellales bacterium
CCTCTCCGGCTGGAGCGACCTCGTCGACCGGATCCGCCGCCGCACCGGCGAGGTGGAGATCGCGGTGGTCGGGAAGTACATCCAGCTTCAGGACGCGTACCTGTCCGTTGCCGAGGCGTTGAAGCACTCCGGGATCCACCATGGCACGAACGTCCGCTTGCACTGGGTCGACGCGGAGGGGCCGGACGCGGGTGAGGCCGAGCGGGAGCTCTCGGACGCCGACGGGATCCTCGTTCCCGGCGGCTTCGGCGGCCGCGGCATCGAGGGCAAGATCCTGGCGGCGCGGGTCGCGAGGGAGCGGGGGATCCCGTACCTGGGGGTCTGCCTCGGGATGCAGGTCGCGGCGATCGAGTTCGCGCGCAACGTGTGCGGGCTGGAGGGGGCGAACTCGAGCGAGTTCGATCCGGAGACGCCTTACCCGGTGATCGACCTGCTGCCCGAGCAGAAGGAGGTCGAGGACCTCGGCGCCACGATGCGCCTCGGGGCGCAGCCCGTCGACCTCGCGGAGGGCACGAAGGCGCGGGCCGCCTACGGCGAGGCCGTGGTCTACGAGCGCCACCGTCACCGCTACGAGGTGAACAACCACTATCGCCCGCGGCTCGTCGAGGCGGGACTCGTCGTCGCGGGCACGTTCCAGGAGGGGCGGCTGGTCGAGGTGATCGAGCTTCCGGACCACCCGTGGTTCGTGGCGAGCCAGTTCCACCCGGAGTTCAAGTCGCGCCCGACGCGTCCGGCGCCGCTGTTCCGCGACTTCGTCGGCGCCGCGCTCGAACGGGCGCGCGCCCGCGGCCGCGCGCCCGCGGCGGCCGCCCTGTAGGGCTCCGCGCGCCCTACAATCCGACGTCGTGGCGTCCGCTTTCGTGTCCCCCGCCCTCGCGCTGCTCATGGAGCTCGCGGCGATCCCGAGCCCGCCGGGGCACGAGTCCGCGGTCGCCCGGCGGGTCGCGGGCGAGCTCGATCGGCTCGGCCTCGCAGTCGAGGTCGACGACTCGGGCGCCCGGATCGGCTCCGATACGGGGAACCTGCTCGCACGTGTCGAGCCGACCGCCGCGGGCGGGACGCCGATCCTCCTCTGCTCCCACCTCGACACGGTGCCGCCGCTCGGGCCGATCGAGCCGATCGTCGAGGACGGGTACGTCCGCAACGCGGCCGGGACGATCCTCGGCGCCGACAACAAGGCGGCTGTCGCCGTGATGATCGAGGCGGTCAGGCGCGTCCTGGCCGAGCGCAGGCCGCACGCGGGGATCGAGCTCCTCTTCACGACGCGCGAGGAGACCGGCTGCCAGGGCGCGGCCGCGTTCGACACCGGGCTCCTGCGCGCCCGCGCCGGCTTCGTCTACGACCATGCCGCCCCGATCGGGGATGTCGTCGTCGCTGCCCCGCACCAGCGGCGGATCGACGTCACGGTGCACGGGCGGGCGGCGCACGCGGGCATCAACCCGGAGGACGGCCGCTCCGCCATCCAGGCGGCCGCGAGGGCTGTCGCCGACCTGCGCCTCGGCAGGCTCGACGATGAGACGACCCTGACCGTCGGCACGATCGTCGGAGGCACGCAGCGAAACGTCGTCCCCGAGCTCTGCCGCCTCGAGGTGGACGCCCGCTCCCGCGACGAGCGCAAGCTGGTCGCACTCGTCGAGGAGGTGCTCGAGGCGTTCGCCTACGCGGCCTCCCTGACCGACTGCCGGGTCGAGACGTTCGTCGACGACCTCTACCTCGGCTACCGCCTCCGGGACGGCGACCCGGCGCTGCGTCTGGCACGGGCTGGGCTCGAGCGGGCCGGCTTCGCGCCGCGCGGGGTCGAGGTCGGCGGTGGGGCCGACGCGAACATCTTCAACGCCGGGGGCCTCCCGTGCGTCGTCCTCGCCAACGGGATGGAGGACATCCACAGCCCCGGGGAACGGATCGCCGTCGTCGACCTCGACGCGATGGTCGAGGTGACGCTCGCGATCGTCGAGGAGGCTGCGTCGGCGGAGCCCGGCGATGGCGCTTAGCGTCCGGCGCGGACGCGTCACGGCGATCACGGAGCGGCATCCCGGCCTCCTGCGGCTCGAAGTCGACGGGCGCCCGTGCGTCGCCTACCCGCGGCTGACCGGCCCCGTCGCCCTCGACGACGACGTGCTCGTCAACACCCAGGCACGGGAGCTCGGCCTCGGCTCGGGCGGGTTCGACGTGCTCCACGCCAACCTGACGCGCGGACTCGGGCTGGGGCCCGAGCCGGGCGCGCACGTGGTCAAGCTGCCGTACACGCCGCTCCAGGCCGCGGTCGTCCACGCCGAGGAGACCGGCGGCTCCGCGGCGGGGCTGCGGGGCATGCCCGTCGTCTGCTGCACGCTCCACAGCCAGATCGCGCCCGTGTGCGCCGGCCTCGGGCCAGGCGTCCGCACCGCGTACGTGCAGCTTCCCGGCGGCGCGCTGCCCCTGCCGCTCTCGGACACGCTGCGCGCGCTGCGGCGGGAAGGGCTGATCGAGACGTCCGTCGCGGTCGGGGCGTGCCTCGACGGGGACGTCGCGTGCGTGTCCGCGGCGTCCGCGCTCGCGTGGGCGGCCGGGGCGGGGTTCGAAGCAGTGGTGTGCGCGATCGGGCCCGGGATCGTCGGCACGGGGAGCTTCCTCGGTCACGGCGGCGTCGCGGCCGCGGCGGCCGCGAACGCGGCCGGGGCGCTCGGGGGCACAGCGATCCTGGCCGCCCGCGTGTCGCAGGCGGACGCGCGCGAGCGCCACCGTGGCCTCTCTCACCACACCCGGGCGGCGCTCGCGCTGTCCCTCGCCGCTGTCATGCTTGCGTGGCCGCGCGGCCTCGAGCCGCCGGGCGGGGAGATCGAGGTGGAGGAGGTGGACGTGGACGGCTGGCGGGAACGGTGCACGGGGCTACCGCTCGAGACGATGGGCAGGGGCCCGGGCGACGACCCCTGGTTCTTCGCCGCCGCGTTCGCCGCGGGCCGCCTCGCCAGGGAGCGGGTCGTCTGAGGCTCGAGCGCTCGGAGCCCGCCTACGGCGGCCGCTGGCTGTCCGTCGCGGTCGAGACCTGGAGCGGGCGCGAGCGCGAGATCGTGTTGCGCCCGGACGTCGTCGCGATCGTCGCCTTCGACACGGACGGCCTGCTGACGCTCGTCAGGCAGTTCCGACCGCCGGCCCAGCGCGAGCTGCTCGAGCTACCCGCGGGCCGGATCGAGGAGGGCGAGGACCCGCTCGAGACCGCGCGGCGCGAGCTTGCAGAGGAGACCGGCCTGCGGGGCGGCAGCTGGCGCTACCTCCGTGCCTTCTGGACGACGCCCGGGTTCTGCCGCGAGCGGGTGCACCTCTACGTGGCCGAGGGCCTCGAGCGGGGCGAGCCCGACCCCGACGAGGGCGAGGAGATCGAGATCGTCCGCTGGCCCGCCGACGAGATCGCGCAGCACCTCGGAGAGCTCGCCGACGGGAAGACGCTCGTGGGCGTGCTCATGTACCTGCGGGACAGCGCGTGAGGCGCCCGGTGGGCCGCCGCGTCGGAGCCCCCGGAGGCTAGGCTTCCCGCGCCATGAGAGTCGGAGTCGTCACCGAGCTGAAGGCGGACGAGCACCGGGTCGCGCTGACCCCCGCCGGCACCCGCGAGCTCGTCGAACGCGGCCACGACGTCCTGGTCGAGCGGGGCGCGGGGGAGGGCAGCGCGTTTTCCGACACGGCCTACGCGGCAGCCGGTGCCACCCTCGCGGGCGGCAAGGACGTGTGGGCGGCCGCGGAGCTGCTCCTGAAGGTCAAGGAGCCGCTCCCGGAGGAGTACGGGTGGCTGCGCGACGACCTCTGCCTGTTCACGTACCTGCACCTCGCCGCGGACGAGCGGCTGACGCGCGCGCTCGTCGACTCCGGCGCGACGTGCATCGCCTACGAGACCGTCCAGACCCCCGACGGGCGCTTGCCGCTGCTCGCGCCGATGAGCGAGGTCGCCGGCCGGCTCGCGACGCAGATGGGAGCGTGGGCGCTCGAGAAGGCCCAGGGCGGCAAGGGGATCCTGCTCGGCGGCGTGCCGGGGGTGCCCCCCGCGCGCGTGCTCGTCCTCGGCGGCGGGATCGTCGGATTCAACGCGGCGCTGATCGCCGTCGGCATGCAGGCGGACGTCTGGGTGCTCGAGCGGTCGGTCGAGCGGATGCGCGAGCTCGAGGTCGCGCTCGGCGGCCGGATCACGCTCGCGATGTCGAGCCGCCTCCAGATCGAGGAGCTCCTGCCCGATGCCGACCTCGTGGTCGGCGCGGTCCTGATCCCCGGCGCCCGTGCGCCGAAGCTCGTCACGGGCGACATGCTCGGGCTGATGAAGGCCGGCTCGGTCCTCGTGGACGTCGCGATCGACCAGGGCGGCTGCTTCGAGACGTCCCGGCCGACGACGCACTCGAGCCCCACGTTCGAGCTCGACGGGATCGTCCACTACTGCGTCGCCAACATGCCCGGCGCGGTTCCGATCACGTCCACGAAGGCGCTCACCAACGTGACGCTTCCGTACATCGAGCGGCTCGCCGACCTCGGTGTGCGCGAGGCGGTCTCGAGGTCGGAGGCGCTGGCGCTCGGCGTCAACGTCGTCGCCGGAAGCGTCACCTACGAGGCGGTCGCCCACGCGCACGGGCTTCCGCACGTTCCGCTCGCGCAGGCCCTGCCGCTGGCGGCGGCATAGCCGGCGTGGCCGCTACGAGCCGCCAGCAGGCGCAGACGGTGCGTCCTCGGACGGCTTGCGATCGGCGCGGCTCGGGAACAGCTTGATCACCGCGTACGTGACACCCGCGGCGAGCGCGACGACGGCGATGATCCAGCCGGCGAGCTCGAGGAAGCCGATGAACGTCGACATGCGCTTCCTAGAATAGCTCGATGGCACGCGCGTGCATCATCGTGCTCGATGGCGTCGGTGCCGGCGCGCTCCCCGACGCGGCCGACTACGGCGACGAAGGTTCCGACACGCTGGGCAACGTCGCCCGGGTCGTGGGCGGGCTCGACCTGCCGAACCTGGAGGCGCTCGGGCTCGGCAACGTCGCTGCGCTCGAGGGCTGCCCACCGCAGCCGGGCGCTCCTGCCGTGGCCGGGCGACTGCTCGCGCGGTCGAAGGGCAAGGACACGGTCAGCGGGCACTGGGAGCTCGCAGGGATCGTGTCGGCGCAGGCGCCGCCCACCTACCCGCACGGGTTCCCGTTCGGGATCATCGAGGAGTTCGCCCACCGGTCCGGGCGGGGCGTGCTCGGCAACGTGGCCGCGTCCGGCACGGAGATCATCCAGGAGCTCGGCGAGGAGCATCAGGCGTCCGGCAAGTGGATCGTGTACACGTCCGCCGACTCGGTCTTCCAGATCGCGGCACACGAAGAGACGATCCCGGTGGACGAGCTGCACGCGGCCTGCGAGATCGCTCGCGAGGTTCTGAAGGGCAAGGACGCCGTCTCCCGCGTGATCGCCCGGCCGTTCTCGGGCGAGCCGGGCAACTACGTGCGCACCGACGGCCGCAGGGACTGGGCGCTGCAGCCGCGCCAGCCGAACTACCTCACGCTCGTGCGGGAGGCCGGTGCGGCCGTCCACGCCGTCGGCAAGGTCGCCGACGTGTTCGCGGGCTGCGACATCGACGAGTCCCACCCGACGAAATCGAACGCGGAGGGGATCGCGACCACCGTCCAGCTGCTCGAGAGCGTCGAGCACGGCCTCGTGTTCACGAACCTGATCGAGACCGACATGCTCTGGGGGCACCGCAACGACCCGGTCAACTTCCATCGCTGCCTGCAGGACTTCGACTGGCGGCTCCCCGATCTGCTCGCGACGCTGCGCGAGCAGGATCTCCTGATCGTGACGTCCGATCACGGCTGCGACCCGACCACCCCCTCGACCGACCACTCTCGCGAGCACGCGCTCCTGCTCGCCTACGCCGCCGGGCACAACGCGGCGGGACGGACGTACGAGGGGGAGCTCGCGGACGTCGGCGCGACCGTGAACCGGTGGCTCGGCGGTAAGTCGCCGTCCCGCCGCCTGGCCGGCCAGCCCTTCCTCGAGCGCTGAGCGTGAGGCGGCCCGGGTGCTGCGCCCCGCCGATCTGATCGAGCGCAAGCGCGACGGCGGCGAGCTGACCGGCGCGGAGATCGAGGAGCTGGTACTCGAGCACGCGCGCGGCGGCGTTCCCGACGAGCAGATGGCCGCCTTCTTGATGGCCGTCTACTTCCGGGGGCTGACACCCCGCGAGACGTTCGCGCTCACTGACGCGATGGTGCGAAGCGGGGAGACGCTCGACCTGTCCTCGCTTCGCCGTGTCGTCGTCGACAAGCACTCGACGGGCGGGGTCGGCGACAAGGTCACGATCGTCCTCGGCCCGGTCGTGGCAGCCTGCGGCGTGCCGTTCGCGAAGCTCAGCGGCCGGGGCCTCGGCCACACCGGTGGCACGCTCGACAAGCTCGAGTCGATCCCGGGCTTTCGCGCGGAGCTCGACCCGGCGGCGTTCGTGCGCCAGGTCGAGCGGGTCGGGCTTGCGGTCGCCGGCCAGAGCGCTGGGCTCGTCCCGGCCGACCGGCGCCTGTACGCGCTGCGGGACGTCACCGCCACCGTCGACGAGATCTCGCTGATCGCGGCGAGCATCATGGCGAAGAAGATCGCCGCGGGCGCCGACGCGATCCTGCTCGACGTGAAGGTGGGGGAGGGTGCGTTCATGAAGACCGTCGACGACGCCCGGCGGCTCGCAGTCGCGATGCTGGAGCTCGGCCGCCGGGCGGGTCGCCGCGTCGTCTGCGAGCTGACGAGGATGGACCAGCCGCTCGGCGCCGCGGTCGGCAACGCGCTCGAGGTACGCGAGGCGCTGGCGGCGCTGCGCGGAGAGGGCCCGGTGGCGCTCCGCGAGCTCGTCCTCTCCTCGGCTGCGCGGCTGCTCGCGCTGTCCGACCTCGGCATCGACGAGGCCGAGGGGCGTCGCCGCGCCGAGACGGCGATCGCCTCCGGCCAGGCGCTCGCCGCGTACGAGCGCTGGGTCGGGGCCCAGGGCGGCGACCCTCGGGAGAAGGCGTTGCCGTTCGCGCCCGTCGTCGTGCCCGTGCCGGCGCCCGCTCCGGGTCGGGTGGAGGCGCTTTCGGCCCTGGCGATCGGGCGCGCCGCCGTGCGGCTGGGGGCGGGCCGGGCCCGGAAGGGTGACCGGGTCGATCCCGCGACCGGGATCGTCTGCCTGCGCCTCCTCGGCGACCCGGTCGAGGGGGGCCAGCCCCTCGCGGAGATCCACGCCCGCGACGGACGCGCCGCCGACGCGGCCGCGATCGAGGTCGCCGCCGCCTACCGGATCGGCGGGCACCCGCCCGCCCCCGCGCCGCTCGTCATCGACGTTCTCGGCTGACGGACGCCGCGGAGGGCCGCGGTACGCTTGCACCGTGCCCGAGCTGCCCGAGGTCGAGACGGTTCGCGCCCGTCTCGAGCCGCTGCTCGTGGGCCGTCGTCTCGCGCGGGTCGCGATCCTCGACCCGCTGCTGACGCGCCCGGAGCCGCCGGACGCGGTCGCGGCCCGGCTCGAGGGCGGGCGGGTCGTCGCGGTGCGCCGGCGCGGGAAGTACCTCATCCTCGACCTCGAGTGGGACAGGCACCTGCTCGTGCACCTGCGGATGACCGGGAGCTTCCGCCACGCCGCGGGGAGCGCGCCCGAGGACGATCGCCACGGGCGTGCCGTCGTCGAGCTCGACGATGGCACGCGCCTTCTCTACCGGGACGTGCGCCGCTTCGGCACCTGGTCGCTGCTCGGGCGGAGCGAGCTCGACGCCTACCTGGGCGAGCGTCTCGGCCCCGAGCCGCTCGGCCCCGGCTTCACCGCGGCTGCGCTTCGCCGTGC
Source organism: uncultured Gaiellales bacterium (assembly GCA_964370985.1). GTDB lineage: Bacteria > Actinomycetota > Thermoleophilia > Gaiellales > Gaiellaceae > JAHDVS01. Next base: position 7,799 of record CAYJLE010000034.1, read on the forward strand.
GCTGGCGGGGCGCCGGGCCCCCGTGAAGGCGGTGCTCCTCGATCAGCGGACGGTCGCCGGCATCGGCAACATCTACGCGGACGAGGCACTGTGGCTCGCCCGCCTGCACCCGGGGACCGCCGCGGGCGGGCTCGGGCCGGGGGACGTGGCGCGCCTCTCCCGGGCGGTCAGGCTGGTGCTGCGCGCCGGCATCGACCGGCAGGGCGCGACGCTTCGCGACTACCGGGCGCCCGACGGCGCGCGCGGCTCGATGCAGGACGAGTTTCGCGTCTACGGCCGCGGTGGCGCACCGTGTCCCCGCTGCGGGACGCCGATCGCGAAGACCCGCGTGGCGGGCCGCGGCACGTGGCTCTGCCCGGCCTGCCAGGTCGCGCCCGGCGCCTGACGGCCCCGGTCGGTGCCCCCTCTACACTGGCCGCGTGGGATCGCGGGCGCAGCGAGCGGAGACCGTCGTCCTGCGCTCACTGCGCTTCGGGGAGGCGGACCGGATCCTCCATCTGTTCACGAAGGAGCTGGGGCGGGTCGGGGCGATCGCGAAGGGCGCCCGCAAGACCCGGTCGCGTTTCGGTGCGCGGCTCGAGCCGTTCAGCCACGTCGAGATCCAACTCCACATCGGTCGCGGCGAGCTGGCGACGGTCACCGGTGCCGACCTCGTCCGCTCCCACCAGGCCCTCGCGGCCGACCCCTACCGTCTGGCTGTCGGGTCGATCGGCCTCGAAGCCGTGCTGAAGCTCTTCATCGAGCACGATCCGAGCCCCCGCGCGTTCCACGCCCTCGTGCGCTTCCTCGACGTGCTCGACGACGGCGGGCAGCCGGACTCCCCCGGTGCGGACCCGGCGCTCGACCCGCTGGCCCTCTCGCTCCAGCTGAAGCTGCTCTGGCTCGCCGGCTACCTGCCGCACCTGTCGAGCTGCGCCGCCTGCGGCGGCGAGGGGCCGCTGACGGCGTTCTCCGCCCGGGCCGGCGGTGCCGTCTGCGCCGCCTGCGGCGAGGGGGCGCTGCCCACCTCCGCGGCGGCGTTCCTCGGCATGCGGGCCCTGCTCGAGCAGCCGCTTGCCGGCGCGCGTCCCGCCGGTCTCGGCGCTCCGGCCTGCCGGGAGGCACTCGCGATCGTCGAGGCCGTGTATGCCGAGCACGGCGGCTTTCGCCTGCGGACGCTCGCACGGCGGTGAACCGCGCCGCCGCCACTAGGATGCGTCCCCGTGGCACCGACCTTCCAGCAGACGATCATGACGCTCGAGCGCTACTGGGCCGACCGGGGCTGCGTGATCATGCAGCCGTACCACACGGAGGTCGGCGCCGGGACGTTCAACCCGGCGACCGCGCTTCGCTGCCTCGGGCCCGAGCCGTGGCGTACGGCCTACGTCGAGCCGTCGATCCGCCCGGCTGACGGGCGCTACGGGGAGAACCCGTTTCGCTTCCAGCACTACTTCCAGTACCAGGTGATCCTGAAGCCCGCGCCCGACGACGTCCTCGACCTCTACTTCGGCTCGCTCGAGGCGATCGGGATCGACCTCGAAGCGCACGACGTGCGTCTCGTCGAGGACGACTGGGAGGGGCCGACGCTCGGGGCCTGGGGGCTCGGCTGGGAGGTCTGGATCGACGGGATGGAGGCGACCCAGTTCACGTACTTCCAGCAGCTCGGCGGCCTCGACCTCGAGCTCGTGCCCGCCGAGATCACCTACGGGCTCGAGCGCCTGGCCATGTTCCTCCAGGGGAAGCGCACCGCCTTCGAGATCGAGTGGGCGCCCGGCGTCACCTGGGGCGACGTCTACCGGGAGAACGAGCGCCAGTGGTCTGCCTACAACTTCGAGCACGCGGCCGTCGACGTGCTCCAGCGCCGCTTCGGCGAGCACGAGGCCGAGTGCCGCCACCTCGTCGAGCAGCGCCTGCCGCTGCCCGCCTACGACCAGGTGCTGAAGTGCTCGCACACGTTCAACCTCCTCGACGCCCGCGGCGCGATCTCGGTCACCGAGCGCGCCGCCTACATCGCCCGCGTGCGCAATCTCGCCCGCAGGGTGGCGCAGCTGTACGTCGAGATGCTGGAGCCGGATGCCGACGCTGCTTCTTGAGATCGGCTGCGAGGAGCTGCCGGCGTCCGCCTGCGGCGAGGCCGCGGAGCAGCTCCCGCGGCTCTGCCTGACGCTGCTAGGGAAGGAGCCCTCGAGGCTTCTGATCGGGCCCCGGCGCCTCGCCGTGCTGGTGGAGAAGCTGCCGGAGCGAACCCCGGACGAGGTGCGTCGCGGCCCGTCGGAGCGGGTGGCGTTCGACGAGGAGGGCCGTCCGACGAAGGCCGCGGAGGGCTTCGCGCGCGGCGCCGGCCTCGATGTCTCCCGGCTCGAGCGGCGCGACGGTCACGTGTACGCGGTCGTCCCGGGCGTTCCCCTCGCCGACGTGCTGCCCGGGCGGCTGCGCACGATCGTGGACGGGCTCGCGTTCGGCAAGTCGATGGTGTGGCGCGCCGGCGGCCCCCGCTTCTCGCGGCCGGTGCGCTGGCTGTGCGCAAAGCTCGACGGGGAGACCGTCCCCGTCGAGCTCGACGGGGCGCCCTCGGGTGGTACGTCCTTCGGGCACCGCTTCACCGGCGGGCAGGTCGAGATCCCCGACGCGGCCGCCTACGAGGACACGCTGCGGGCGCACGGGGTCGAGCCGGACGCGGAGGAGCGCCGCCGCCTGATCGTCGAGGCACTCGATGCCATCGGCGGCTGGAGCGACCCGGGCGGCGTGCTGAACGAGGTGGTGTACCTGGTCGAGCGCCCAGTCGTGCTCACCGGGACGTTCGACGAGCGCTTCCTCGCGCTGCCCGAGCGCGTTGTCGTGACCGCGATGCAGTCCCACCAGCGCTACCTGCCGCTCGGCGGCTCCCGCTTCGCGTTCGTCGCCAACGGCGGCGACCCCGACCTCGTTCGCTCCGGCAACGAGCGGGTGCTGGAGGGACGCCTGGACGACGCAGCGTTCACGTTCGAGCGCGACGTCGCGAAGGGCGTCGACGAGCTGGCCGCGATGCTCGGCACGATCACGTTCGTCGCGGGCGCGGGCAGCATGGCCGACAAGACCGCGCGGCTCGCCCGGCTCGTCGCGGAGCTCGGCGGCGGGGAGGCCACCCGCGAGGCGGCCCGGCTCGCGAAGGCCGACCAGGCCGCGGAGCTCGTGCGGGAGTTCCCGGAGCTGGAAGGTCACATCGGCGCCGAGTACGCGCGACTCGCCGGGTACCCGGAGGCGGTCTGCAGCGCGATCGAGCAGCAGTACCTGCCCGACTCCGCGGGCGGCCCCCTGCCCGCGTCGGAGGCGGGGCGCGTCCTCGCCGTCGCCGAGCGGATCGACAACCTCACCGTCGCGTTCGCGCTCGGGGAGCGGCCGAGCGGCACGCGCGACCCGTACGGGCTGCGCCGGGCCGCGATCGGTCTGTGCAGGCTCGCCATGGCCAGCTCGTTCCCGATCGACGTGGGCGCGCTGGTCCGTCTCGCCCACCGGCTGCTGCTCGAGCAGGCCGCGGAGGTGTCGCCCGAGCCGCCCGACGACGTCGAGGACTTCGTCGGCGAGCGCCTGGAGGGGCTCCTCGACGTCCCCGTCGAGTTCGTCCGGGCCGCCCGGGCCGCCGGGCTCGCGCAGCTCGGACAGGTCGCGAGCCTCGCGCTCGCGCTGTCGAAGCTCTCCGAGGAGCGGCTCGAGGCCGTCCATACCCCGTACACGCGCTCGGCCCGTCTCGCCGGCAAGGAGGCGGATCAGGCGGCGGCGGTGCTCGACCCGGGGCTGCTCGTCGAGGCGGCGGAGCGCGCCGTCGCCGAGGCGCTCGACCGGGTCGCCCCCCGGATCGAGGCCGCGCTCGACCACGACGACTTCGCCGCGGCGCTTGCTGCCGGCGCCGACCTCGGCCCTCCGCTCGACCGCTTCTTCGAGGACGTCCTCGTGATGGCCGAGGACGCGGCGGTGCGCGCGAACCGGCTTCGCCTGCTGCTCGACGTCCGCGACACCCTCGGGAGGCTCGGGGACTTCTCCCTGATCCCGCGATGACCGACGCCGCCCCCGCCGGGCCGGTCGAGCTCCACGTGATCTCGGACGCGACGGGGGAGACCGCGACGCGGGTGGTGCAAGCCGTCGAGGTGCAGTTCCCCGACCTCGAGTTCGAGGTCGTGCGTCACCCCCGGATCACCTGCGCCGAGGACATCCAGTTCGCCGCTCGCCGCGCGCGAGGGCGACGGGCCGTCGTCGTCTACACCCTCGTCGATCCCGCCTACCGGGAGCGGATGCGGGAGCTCTGCCGCAGCCACCGGCTTCACTACTGCGACCTGCTCGGCCATCCGATCGACGCCGTGGCGCGCGTGTCTGGCCTTCCCGCGAAGGGAGAGCCGGGCGCGCTGCCCGTGCTCGACACGAGCTACTTCAAGCGGGTGGAGGCGATCGAGTTCGCGGTGCAGGCGGATGACGGCGCCTCGATCCGCCGCCTCCAGGAGGCCGAGATCGTGCTCGTCGGCGTCTCCCGGACGTCGAAGACGCCGCTCTCCATCTACCTCGGCTACCTGGGCTACAAGGCGGCGAACGTGCCGCTCGTCAAGGGCATAGACCCGCCGCCCGAGCTGTTTCGCGTCGAGCCGGCCCGGGTGGTCGGGGTCACGCTTCAGGCGGAGCTGCTCGCCGAGATCCGCGAGCGGCGGGTGCGGCAGATGCGGGGCTCGACGCGGTCGTACGCCGAGCTCGACGACGTCTACGAGGAGCTCGAGCACGCGGAGCAGGTCTTCCGCCGGCTCGGCTGCCCCGTGATCGAGGTGTCCACGCTCGCGATCGAGGAGACCGCCTACCGGATCGTGCGCCTGGTCGAGCTCCGCCGCGCGGAAGCGGGCGAGCACGAGGCGCCCCGCTCGCGATGAGCGCCCGCGAGAAGCCGCCCGTCTCCCTTCTCTGGTGGCCGGTCTGGCTCTTCTTCCTCGCCGTCGGCCTGTTCGTGTTCTACGTCCTGCTCACGCCGATCTGGATCGGCATCCGGCTCGTCGCCTGGCTGGCCGACCGGGCGCCTCGCCGGCGCGCGTGAGGGGGCGGCTGTGCCCGCCCCCTCGACCTGACGTGGAGCCGCCGGGTTAGAGCGCTTCGCCGGCGGGGCGAGCCTGGTGGCGGCGGCGCACGATGCGCCAGACGAAGAACGCGACCGCCAGGGCGGCGAGCACGGGGCCGGCTGTCGCGAGGCCAACGAACGCCCCGCCGATCACCTTCAGGAAGCCGTCGACCGCGGCCTGCCAGGCGTCGCCGAGATTCCAGCCGCCGTCGTCCTCGTCGGCCGCGACGGGCGTACCGCGCTCGGCAACGGTGAGGCTGATCGTGGAGTAGGAGGTCTGGTCGTCGAGGTAGCGAAGCTGCCCGCCGATCTCCTCGAGCTGGAGCTGTACCTGGTTCAGCCGGTCCTGCACGACGAGCGCGTCAGCGATCGTCTGCGTCTTGCCGAGAAACGTCAGGAGCTGGCGCTCGACCGCCTCGAGGTGGCGTTCGCGCGCCTCGAGGTCGACGTACTGCTGGGACACGTCCTGGCCCGCCTCCTCGCGACCCTTGACGGTGCCGAGCTTCGCGAGCTGGGACATCGCCTGCGCGTAGGACCGCGCGGGGACGCGGACGACGAGCGTGCCGCGCACGAGGCGCTCTTCGGGGCCCTGGCTCGCGGACGAGCTCGTGACGAAGCCGCCGAGCCCGGCCGCGATCGTGCGTGCCCGATCCATCGCCTCCTCGAAGTCGCCCGGCTCGACCGTGACCGACAGAGACGAGGTCTGGATCACGCGCGGCCCGACCGTCGGAAGATCGGCGAGGGCGATCAGCTGGCCGTCCTCGACCTCGGCGGGGGCGGCCTCGGGATACGACTCCTCCACGGCGTCGCCGCCGGCCGAGTCTCGCTCCGCCTCGGGGGTCACGCCCACGGTGGGCTCCCCCGGCACCGGCTCGAGCCCCACGCTCTTCGACTCGTCGCTGCCGCCCGAACAGGCGACGGCGAGCGTGGCCGCGGCGAGCGCGAGCAGGAGCACGAGCGTCGTCGCGGCGGTCTTCCTCTTCCATGTCATCCGGGTCCTCATCGTGTTCTCCTTTCGTTGCACGCTCGGACCGCGACCGCGCGTCGAAGGTTCCCGCCCGGCATCCCTCGCGCGGGGGTTTCGACGCGCTGTCGCCTCGCGCGCCGCCCGCGTTGCGTCGGCGGTAGAGTCGGGGCCACCCATGGGCCACTACGTCTACGCCTACGCCGACGCCGCCGACGTGCGTCGCGAGTTGCTCGGCGGAAAGGGCGCGGGCCTCGCCCAGATGACCGCGCTCGACATCCCCGTGCCCGCGGGCTTCGTCGTCACGACCGAGGCGTGCGTCGAGTACATGCGCACGGGCGGGACGCTCCCCGACGGGGTGGAGACCGAGATCGACGAGCACATGGCTCGGCTCGAGGCCGAGACGGGCAAGCGGTTCGGGGATCCCGGCGATCCGCTGCTCGTATCGGTGCGCTCCGGCGCCGCGGTCTCGATGCCCGGGATGATGGACACGATCCTGAACCTCGGGCTGAACGGCGAGACCGCCGCCGCGCTCGGGCACGTGACGGGGAACCCGCGCTTCGCCGCCGACGCCTACCGGCGGCTCGTGCAGATGTACGGCGAGGTGGTCGAGGGGATCGACGGGCAGCGCTTCGAGCGGGAGCTCGGGCGGCTGAAGGGCGACCGGGGCGTCCGCAACGACGTCGAGCTCGACGCGGGCGACCTGGTCGAGCTCGCCGGCCGCTTCGAGGCGATCTACGTCGACGCGACCGGCCGGCCGTTCCCGCAGGATCCGCGCGACCAGCTCCTGCGCGCGATCCGCGCCGTCTTCGACTCCTGGGACACGCCGCGCGCGCAGGTCTACCGGCGGGCCAACGGGATCCCCGACGATCTCGGCACCGCAGCCAACGTGGTCCAGATGGTCTTCGGCAACAAGGGGACCACGTCCGGCACCGGCGTCGCCTTCACCAGGGACTCCTCGACGGGCGAGCCGCGCCTGTTCGGGGAGTTCCTCGTCAACGCGCAGGGCGAGGACGTCGTCTCGGGCGCGCGGACGCCTCTACCGATCGAGCGGATGGCGGAGCTGCTGCCGGGCGCGTTCGCGGAGCTGGTCGAGACGCTTCAGCGCCTCGAGCGCCACTTCCGCGAGATGCAGGACATCGAGTTCACGGTCGAGGAGGGCAAGCTCTACCTGCTCCAGACCCGGACCGGGAAGCGCACCGCCCGCGCGGCGCTCCGCATCGTCGTCGACATGGCCGGCGAGGGCTTGATCTCGCGCGAGGAGGCGGTCGCGCGGATCGATCCCGGGCAGCTCGACCAGCTTCTGCACCCGATGATCGACCCGGGTGCGGAGATCGAGGTGATCGCGGTGGGCCTGAACGCGTCCCCCGGCGCCGCCACCGGGCTCGTCGTGTTCGACGCCGACACGGCCGAGGAGCGGGGGCGTGCAGGCGAGGATGTCCTGCTCGTGCGCTGGGAGACCACCCCGGACGACATCCACGGGCTGATCTGGGCTCGGGGCGTGCTGACCGCGCACGGCGGCATGACCTCGCACGCGGCCGTCGTCGCGCGCGGCATGGGCAAGCCGGCCGTGACCGGCTGCGACGCGCTGTCGCTCGAGCCGGGGCAGGCGACGATCGCCGGGCGGGTCTTCCGCGAGGGCGACCTGCTCACGATCGACGGGAGCACCGGGCGCGTGATCCCGGGTGACGTCCCGCTCGTGCCGCCGGAGATGGACGAGAACTTCGAGACGGTGCTCGCGTGGGCCGACGAGCTGCGGCACCTGCGCGTGCGGGCGAACGCCGACACTCCCGAGGACGCGACGAAGGCGCGCGAGCTCGGCGCCGAGGGCATCGGGCTTTGCCGGACCGAGCACATGTTCATGGCCGAGGAGCGGCTGCCGCTCGTGCGCCAGATGATCATGGCCGGCTCCGAGGACGAGCGACGGCGCACCCTCGACCGGCTGCTTCCGTTCCAGCAGGCCGACTTCGAGGGGATCTTCGAGGCGATGGCCGGGCTCCCCGTGACGATTCGCCTGCTCGACCCGCCGCTGCACGAGTTCCTGCCGCCGCTCGACGAGGCCGAGACGCCCGAGATGGCGCAGCGGATCCGGTCGCTCCGGGAGGCGAACCCCATGCTCGGGACGCGCGGCTGCCGGCTCGGCCTGCTCTACCCGGAGATCTACGAGATGCAGGTCAGGGCGATCGTTCGGGCCGCCCTCGCGGTCGCGGCGCGCAGCGGGTCGGCTCCGCTCGTCGAGATCATGCATCCGCTCGTCGGCTTCGCCGAGGAGCTGCGGCGGCTACGCGAGCTCACGCTCGACACGGCCGCCGCCGAGCTCGAGCTGGCCGGCGGCGAGCTCGACTACCGCGTCGGCACGATGATCGAGCTGCCACGCGCGTGCGTGCGCGCCGACGAGATCGCCTCGGTGGCCGACTTCTTCAGCTTCGGCACGAACGACCTCACCCAGACCACGCTCGGGTTCTCCCGCGACGATGCGGAGGGGAAGTTCCTCACCCGCTACCTCGACGACCGCGTGCTGGACGCGAACCCGTTCGAGACGCTCGACATCACCGGCGTGGGCGACCTGATGCGCATCGGGGTCGAACGGGCCCGCGCGACCAAACCGGACGTGAAGCTCGGGATCTGCGGGGAGCACGGCGGCGACCCCCGCTCGGTCGCGTTCTGCCACCAGCTCGGGCTCGACTACGTCTCCTGCTCGCCCTACCGGATCCCGCTCGCCCGCCTGGCGGCGGCGCAGGCGGCGCTGGCCGAGCGCGGCGTGGTCGTGGTCGCGGTCGGCGGCTAGCCCCTTCCCGGGCGCCGACAGGACCGGTCACTAGACTCGGCCCCTGCGACATGTGGCTGCGCGTTCTCACCGGCGCCGGAGCCGGCCGGATCGTCAGGGTCTCGGGCGAGCGCTTCCTCGTCGGGAGCGACCGCGCCTGCGGCCTCGTGCTGCGCGACGACTCGGTCGAGCGCCAGCATGCGGCCCTGGTCGCCGTCCCCGGCGGGGGGTACCGCGTCGAGGATCTCGGCTCGCGCAGCGGCACGTTCGTCGAGGGCCGGAGGATCCGGCGACCCGTCGAGCTGCGCGGCGGCGAGCGACTCTGCTTCGGCGAGACGTTCGCCGACCTGACCGCCGATCGGCCCGCACCCCCGGTGCGCAGGCGCCGGCTGCTCGCGGCTGGCGCCGTCGGGGCGGCGCTCGTCGTTGCCGGCGCCGCCGTCGCGATCGCGAGCATGCTGGGCGGAGGCGGCGTGACGGTCGCCGCAGCGCCGCCCGCGGGGCAGCCCGAGCTCACGCCCGCCGCCGGCCCGGCGACCGGGACGGTGGAGCCAGCGCCGACGACGGACGCGGAGGGGGCGCCGCCCGAGACTGCCTCGCAGCCGTCGACCGCGGCGGCGACCGTCGAGGATTTCTCCGATCCGTCCAGCGGCTTCGAGACCTTCGACGACGCGGGCGCGGCGGCCGCGTACCGGCAGGGGCGGCTGATCGTCCGCGTCAAGAGCTCCGACTTCTACGCCACCGCCGTCGGCCCGAGCTCGGTGCGCGCCCCGACCGTCAGTCTGACCGCGCTGAACCCGGATCGAACCGAGAACGCCGGCTTCGGGATCGTCTGCGGCTACCGTGACCAGGGCACCTTCCTGGCCCTCGCGGTCGGCGCGAACGGAACGTACGCCGTGCTCGAGAGCCGCGGCGGCGTGTTGACGGTGCTCAGCGGCGGAGGGGAATGGACGCCCTCCCCGGCCATCCGATCGGGCGCGCGGCGCTACGAGCTCGAGGCCGGCTGCGGCGGCGGCGCCCTGACTTTCGCGGTCGACGGCGTCCAGGTCGTCTCGGTGCCCGCGCGCGTGCCGCGAGGCCGGGTGGGCGTGTTCGCCGCCGGGAACGCGGAGATTCGCTTCGACGATCTCGTGATCCAACCGGGCGGGGCGAGCGCGTGAGCTCGCACTTCCCATCCCGCCACCGACGCGGTACAACACGTCTGCGATGAGCGAAGCCGACGACGCCCGCATCGGCACCGAGCTCGCCGGCTTCCGGATCGAGTCGCTGCTCGGCCGCGGCGGCATGGGCGTCGTCTACCTCGCCGAGCAGCTCCGCTACGGGCGCAAGGTCGCGGTCAAGGTGCTGGCGCCCGAGCTCGCGGCCGACACGGGCTTCCGGGAGCGGTTCGAGCAGGAGTGGCGTACCGCCGCCAGGCTCGAGCATCCGAATGTCGTCCCGATCTACGAGGCGGGAGAGGCGGACGGCGTCCTCTTCATCGCGATGCGCTACGTGGAGGGCACCGACCTGCACGCCCTGCTCGCTCGCGACGGGCGGCTCGAGCCGGAGCGGGCGCTTGCGATCCTCGGGCAGGTGGCCGCGGCGCTCGACGCCGCCCACGTACGCGGGCTGGTGCACCGGGACGTCAAGCCGGCGAACGTGCTGATCGCCGAGGAGGCGGGCCTCGAGCACGCGTACCTGACCGACTTCGGGATCGCGAAGCACGCTCAGAGCCGCAGCGGCCTCACGCGCACCGGCTTCTTCGTCGGCACAATGGACTACGCGGCGCCCGAGCAGATCGAGGGGAAGCCGATCGACGGCCGCGCGGACGTGTACGCGTTCGGCTGCGTCCTCTACCAGTGCCTGACCGGGGCCCTCCCGTACGAGAAGGACTCCGAGATGGCGATGCTCTACGCGCATCTGAACGAGCCACCTCCAGCGGTGTCCGCGAAACGGCCCGACCTCCCGGCGGCGCTCGACACGGTGATCGCGACGGCGCTCGCGAAGAGCCCGGACGACCGGTACCCGACCTGCCGGGAGGCGATTGCAGCGGCCCGGGCCGCCGTCGAGGGCCGGCCGCTGCCCCTTGCAGCCCCCACTGTCCAGGCCGGGGCCGCGGCGACCGTCCAGGGTGCCGGCCCGACCGTCCAGGCGGGCGCCACCCCGACCGTCGCGGGGACCGTCCCCACCGCCGGTGGCGCGCTCCCGACCGGCCCTGGCGGGCCAGGCGCTGCCCAGTGGTGGCGAAACCGCCTCGTCCTCGCCGGCGCCGGCGCAGCCGTGCTGATCGCGGTCGGCGTCGCCGTCGGGCTCTCCGTCGGCGGCGGGGGCGGCAGCACGACGGTCGCGGCACCGGAGACGGTCACCGGCGCCGACACGGGCGCGACCGTCGTCACGGAGGTGATCGCCACCACGGAGGCGCCGCCGACCACGGAGGCGCCCCCGACCACCGAGGTTCCGCCGACCACGGAGGCGCCACCGACGACCGAGACGACGGAGACGGGTCAGACGGAGACCGGCGTCACGACCGGTGAGGGCGACGCGTTCCCGAACGAGAGCGAATCGCTCCTGCTCGCCCACGTCCCGCCCGCGATCGCGAAGACCTGCGAGCGCGAGGCCGATTCGGACAAGCCGGTGCACGGGATCGCGGGCCTGTTCTGCACGACAAAGGGCCCGGTGCGGGTCTGGTACGACATGTTCGACAGCCGCAAGCGGATGTACGACTACTACTTCCGCTGGGTCAAAGGGGCCGGCGCCACGCGCGACCAGGGCGTCTGCACCGAGGACCCGCTTGCCGAGGGCACGTACACGCAAGGCGACGAGCAGGCGGGCCGCTTCGTCTGCTACACGGATACCGAGGGTCGCCCGACGATGGTGTGGGCTGACGAGCGCCTGAACATCGCCGGCTACGCGTACCGCACCAACGAGAACTTCAAGGCGCTCATGACCTGGTGGTCGAACGCGGGCCCCGTGCAGTGAGGCCGGGCGCGGGTTAGGCGAGCGCGGCTGCATGCGCCTCACGGTTCGCACCGGGGAGATGGCGGGAACCGTGCACGAGCTCTCCCGCGGCATCGTGATCGGGCGCGGTGAGGGCTGCGATCTCGCTCTCCTCGACGAGCAGGTCTCGCGCCGCCACGCAGCGCTCGAGCCCCGGGCGGACGGCACGCTCGTCCTGACCGACCTCGGCTCCGCGAACGGGACGTTCGTAAACGGGCACCTGATCGCCGGCCCGGTGCGGCTCGCCGGTGGCGAGGAGCTCCGCGTCGGCGACACGGTCTGCACGGTCGACGCGAGCGCGGTCGCCGCGTCGACGCCGGGTGCCGTTGCGGGCAGGAGGGACGCGGTTGCCCTCGCGGTCGCGGCGGCGGTGCTCGCGGGCGTCGGAACGGCGATCGGCCTCGCTCTCGGGGGACGCTGACATGGATCGCACGGCGGCGTAGAATCGCGTCAACCGCCAGGGGGAGTCCGCATGTGGTGTTCTGTTCGCTCGGGTGAGGAGTCCGGCCGGACGTTCGAGTTGATCGGCGAGCGCTACGTGGTCGGGCGCGAGGAGGGATGCGAGCTCGTCCTTCCGAGCGACCAGATCTCCCGCCGCCACGCCGCGTTCGAGCGGCTCCCCGACGGGCGCTACTCGCTGACCGACCTCGGCTCCGCGAACGGGACGTTCGTCGGTGGCCAGCGCATCGCCGGATCCGTTGTGCTCGAAGGCGGGGAGGAGCTTCGCTTCGGCGACATCGTCGTCGCCGTCGCCCGTACCGAGGCCGAGTTGGCCGCTGCCGCGGTCGTCGTTGCGCCGCCGACGGTGGTGCCGGAGCCGGCTGCAGCCCTCACGCCGCAGCCGCGGCCGGGTCTGACCGGCGGCTGGCTGCAGCGAAACCGCCTGACGGTCGGAATTGCGGGAGGCCTCGCCGCGCTCGCCGGCCTCGGCGCCGGGCTCGGGATCGCGCTCACCGGTGGCTCCGGCGATGCGGGGGCGGTGACCGTCACTCTGCCCGCGGTGACCGTGGTCGTCACGGAGGCGACCGGGCCGATTGCGACGCTCCCTCCCGCGACCGGGGAGCCTCCGCGCGAGACCACCGCTCCCGTCGACACCGAGGCGCCGCCGGCCGAGGAGGAGGAGCCGCCGGCGGAGGCGGAGGAGCCCGAGCCGGATGACGTGGGCGCGCAGGCCGGAGGGTCGTACGAGGATCTGCTCGGGCACGTCCCCGAGACGATCCGCGCGACGTGCCTCCCCGTCGAGGAACTGCCGCAGGACGCGATCGCCGGGACGAACTGCGGGGTCGGCAGCGCGGGCGTCGGGGCTGCCCTCTACTTCCAGTTCGGAAGCGCGGAGGCGGCGACCGGCTGGTACGAGCTGAACTTCGTCGATGCCAGCGACACGGGCGACTGCGTCGAGGACGAGTACTCGGAAGGCATCTGGTCGATCGAGGGAGAGCCTCAGGGGCGGCTCGCCTGCGGCTCTGCCGACCTATTCAGGGTGATCGGGTGGACGACGGACTCGCTCGCGATCGGAGTCGTCGCGTTCAAGCAGGGAGAGGGTCGCGCGCTCAGGCAAGAGCTCTACGACTTCTGGCTCGTTGCCGGGCCGGAATAGGGGGAACGATGCGACTGGCGATTCGAAGCGGAGCGCGCGCGGGCGAGGTCGTCGAGGTCACGGCCGAGCGCTTCGTCGTCGGCCGGGAGGCCGACTGCGACCTCACGCTCGTCGAGGAGAAGGTCTCCCGCCACCACGCGTCTCTCGAGCGGCTTCCCGACGGGCGCTACCAGGTACGCGATCTCGGCTCGACCAACGGCACGTTCGTGGACGGGCGGCGGATCTCCGAGCCGGTGGCGCTCAGGGGCGGCGAAGAGCTTCGCTTCGGCGACGCGACCCTGCTGGTCGAGCCCGAGCCGCGAGGGGCAGCGCCGACCGCGGTCGCCCCAGCGCAGCCGCCTGTCGCTCCGGCTCCCGCGCCGCCGCGCGCTCGCGCTTCGTCTGGCCTGCTCTCCGGTCGCGGGAAGTGGATCGCCGCGGCGGCCGTCGCCGCTGGCATCGCGGGCCTCGGCACCGCGCTCGGCCTGATCCTGACCGGGGGCGGGGACTCGCGGACGCTGCTCGCGAGCGCGCCCGAGGCTGTGACCGTGTTCGTCACCGCTCCCGCCGAGACGGGGGCGCCGCCCGTGACGGAGACCCAGGCGCCGCCCGTGACGGAGACCGAGGCGCCGCCGCCCGACACGGAGACCCAGACAGAAGGCGGGGAGGTGGAGCCGAACGACGCGGAGTTGGCGCTGTTCACCCACATCCCGGCCGAGATCGCGCCGTGCTGGCAGCCGGCCGCGGACATCAGCGCCAGCGATCGCGGTGCCGTCGCCGCGATCGGGTGCGACACGACCGAGACCGGGTTCGTCGTCTACTACCAGTTCGACGGCGGCGAGTCGTTGGACGCCTGGTACACGAGCTGGCTGGCGACGTTCGGCGCGCAGGCCGACACCGGCTTCTGCGACCAGGACGACAGTGCCGAGGGGGCCTTGACGGTCGGCGACGAGGAGCGAGGGCGCCTCGTGTGCGGGCCGATCGGGGACGCGAGGCGGGGTATCGTCTGGAAGAACACCGGGCTCGCGATCGGAGCGATCGCCATCGAGGAAGGTACCGACGCCGCGGCCCGCGCGAAGCTCTACGAGATTTGGCAGACCCTCGGGCCCGTCGACTAGGAGGAGGAGCGGGTATGTGGCTTACGGTTCGCACCGGCGGGGCGGCGGGAACGCGCGTCGAGCTGACGGGCGAGAAGTGCGTGGTCGGGCGCGAGGAGGGCTGCGAGCTCGTCCTCGTCGAGGAGAAGATCTCGCGCCGCCACGCGCAACTCGAGGCGGTCGGAGACGGACGCTACCTGGTGCGCGACCTCGGCTCCACGAACGGCACGTTCGTGAACGGGCAGCGGATCTCCGCGCCCGTGCTGCTCCAGGGCGGGGAGGAGCTTCGCTTCGGCGATACCGCCGTCGACGTCGGCGCGGACGCTGCGGGAGCGCCCGTTCCGGCGGGAGCGGCGCCGACCGCGGTCGCTGCGCAACCGCCCGTGCCTCCGCCCCCCGTCGCCCCGCCACCGCGGCCCGCCGCGTCAGCGCCCCCGGGACGAAGCTGGCTCCAGGAGAACGCTAAGTGGGTCGCGCTGGTCGCCGGCGTGGCCGCGATCGCGGGTCTCGGGGCCGCGCTCGGAGTCGTCCTGACGGGCGGCGACGAGCCTGCCGCCGTCGAGGTCTCCCCCGGCGAGAACCCGGAGGTCGAATCTCCCGCGGACGTGATCACCGAGGTCGTGACCGTGCCGCCCGAGACCGAAGCGCCGGCGACGGAGACCGAGGCGCCTCCGCCGACCGAGTCCACGCCGGCCGTCCCCGCGCAGCTCCAACCCGGCCAGGTCGTCTGGGCGAGCAAGCGCGACGGCGACTGGGATCTCTTCCTCATGAACCCGGACGGGGGCCTCGTCGCCCAGCTCACGAACGAGCCGTCGGTGGAGGGCAACCCCGCGGTCTCCCCCGACCGCACGAAGCTGGCGTTCGTCAGCGACCGGGACGGCGACTTCGAGCTCTACGTGATGGCCCTCGACGGGACGGGCCTCGTCCAGGTCACGAGCAACACGGCGGTCGACACCAGCCCGTCGTGGTCGCCGGACGGGGCGAGGCTCGCCTACCAGAGTCGGCAGAACGACGAGGACGACTCCGAGGTCTGGGTCGTCGGGGCCGACGGCTCGAGCCCGACGCAGCTCACGAACAACGAGGGGATCGGCGACGGGATCCCGAGCTTCTCGCCCGACGGCACGCGGATCGCCTTCGAGTCCTACGCGAACGGGAACTGGGACGTGTGGGTGATGAACGCCGACGGCACCGGCGCCGCCGCGGTGGGTGCGACCGCCGCCGCCGAGGGGGCTCCCCGCTGGTCGCCCGACGGGACCCGTATCGCATTTGGCAACGACGCGTCCGGCAACTGGGACATCTGGGTCATGAACGCGGACGGGTCGGGACAGGTCAACGTCACGAACAATCCGGTCTACGACGGCTGGGCGCGTTGGACGCCCGACGGTGGGCGGGTGGTGTTCTACCGCTCGCTCAGCGACACGGAGAGCGACGTGTTCTCCGTCGCCGCCGACGGGAGCGGTGGCGAGGTCCAGCTCACGAGCGATCCGGGCTTCGACGTGGAGCCGGAGGTCGTCCGCTGAGTCGGGTCACATGAAGGCGACGGCGACCTCGCGCACGCTTGCCTCGCCGGGGAAGATCGTCGTCAGCGTGACCGTGTCGCCGCCCGACGCGCCCTCGACGGCGTCGCAGTAGCTGCGAAACGTGCCGTCGAGCGGCTTGCCGTCGATCGCGACGACGAGCACGGGCTGCTCACCGAGGCCTGCCTCCGCGGCGGGCGTGCCGGGCACGGCGTGCGTGACGAGCAGCCCCGGGACGTCCGCGGGCAGGCCGAGTGCGCTCATGTCGTCGACGAGGGCGGGGAACCACCAGCCGGCACCGGTCCAGCCGAGCGAGCGTCCCTCGCGCAGGCTGTCGGTCACGTCGCGGACGCGATCGACCCCGATCGAGTAGCCCTGGCCCTGGATCGGACGGTTCCCGAACTGGGTCAGCCCGGCCGAGTTGACGCCGACCAGCTCGCCCTCGAGCGTCACGAGCGGCCCGCCCGAGTTGCCGGGGTTGATGACGGCGTCGGTCTGGACCACGTTCGTGAGCAGCGGCACGTCCAGGCTGAGGATGCTCCACTCGGTCTGAACGACCGAGACGACGCCGGTCGTAGCGGTCAGATCGTCACCGAGCGCAGCGTTGACCGGGAAGCCGAGTGCGACGACCGTCTCGCCCTGGGCGAGACGGGACTGCGAGCCGAGCGGGAGCGTGACGAGGCCCTCGGTGTCCCGGAGGCGCAGGACGGCGAGGTCCTCGCAGGGTGCGACGCCGACGATCTCCGCGGAGCGCTCGTCGTCGCCGACGGCCACGAACATGAGCGGGAACGCGTTGACGACGTGGGCGTTCGTGACGACCAGGCCCTGCTCCGCGTCGAGCACCCAGCCGGTGCCCGTTCCGACCGACTCGTCCGATGGCTCGCTCTTGCCGCGGATCTGCACGGTCGCGGGCCCGACAGCCGCGATCAGCTCGGGGACGGACGGGGGCTCGTCGACCTCGTCGCCGCCCCCGATCACGCCGACGCCGAAGAGAACGCCGACCGTGATCCCGCCGACGGCCAGGGCGGAGAGGAGGCCCGCGAGGACGCCGAGCCGCCGGACCGACTGCCGCAGCCTGATCCGCTCGACGGAGGATGGGGTGGGGGCCTCGGCGGTCGGCGGGGCCGCGGGCTCGGCTAGGGCATCCGGCTCGACGGGTCCGCCCGGGACGACGCCGATCACGGTGCGCCCGCCCGCACCCGCGCCGCGGGTCGCGATCAGGATCGTGTTGCCGATCTGGATCGTCTCGTTGCCCTCGAGCACGACCGGGGCGGTGATCTGCTGACCGTCCACGAACGTCCCGTTGGTCGAGCCGAGGTCGCGGAGCGCGGTCCGGCCGTCGGGGAGCGCCTCGAACGTGGCGTGCTGGCGCGACGCGCGCTCGTCGTCGATCCGCAGGTCGCAGGTTTCGTCCCTACCGACGACGAAGTGCGATCCCGTCACCTCGACGGCGTCGCCCGCGCCAGCGCCCGAGCGGATCGTGAGCCACATGCGGAGCCTCCTTGGAAAGCGTGGTCGGCCGGCGGATTCTACGCCGCGGTGCCGGCGTCAGGCGAGGCCGCGAACCCGCGCGTAGGCGATCGCCACGCTGACGAGCGCGACGCCGACGAGGGCGGCGAGCGCCGGCAGGCCGTCCCGGCTCGCGAGCGGCGCGGTGCGCCCGAAGCGACGCAAGAGCAGCATCGACGCGATCCCGCCGGCGAGGCCGCCGAGGTGCCCGCCGATCGAGATCCCGGAGATCGAGAAGGTGAGGATCAGGTTGATCACGACGATCGCCATCGCGCTGCCGCCGAACACGTAGACGCGGCTTCGCTCGAGCACGAGGCCGGCGCCGAGGATCCCGAACACCGCGCGGGTGGCGCCGACGGTCGGCGTCGTCGGTGAGAGCAGGAGCGCCCCGGCGGAGCCGGCGAGCGCCGACGCCAGGTAGATGCCGAGGTAGCGGCCGGGGCCGAGGAGGTGTTCGAGCGACCGGCCGAACCACCAGAGCGCGAGCATGTTGAAGAGGAGATGGATCGGGCCGGAGTGGAGGAACGCGCCCGTGATGAGCCGCCACCATTCGCCGTCGGCGACGAGCGGCCCGTAGAGCGCCCCATGCTCGAAGACCGGGCCCGAGAGCGTCTCCCAGCCCGCGCCGGAGCCGAGCGCGGCCACGAACACGCCGACGCTCACGGCCGCGAGGCCGATCGTCGCGGCGCCGGCCGGGACCCGGCCGCCGGCCGTGCGCACCGTCCGCGCCGCCTGACGTGCGCCTGTCGGCCGGCCGGAGCAGTCGGGGCAGCGGATCCCGACCGGCCCGAAGACCATGCACTCGGTGCAGATCGGCCGGCCGCAGTCGGAGCAACGGACGGCGGTCTCGACGCGCGGGTGCCGGTAGCAGACCGTCAGCTCCGTTGTCTCCGGCACGCCCGCATCGTAGTCGCCGGGCGCGGCGAGTCGCGCCGGATAGGATCCGGCACCGTGCGTGTCCATGTCGCCTTCACGCCCGCCGAGGCGGCCTCGGCCCCGACCGCGATCGTCGTCGACGTGCTCCGGGCGACGTCCACGATCGCCCAGGCGCTCGCGGCGGGCCATCCCCGTGTGCTCTCCTGCGCGGGGGTGGAGGAGGCGAGGTCGCTCGCGCGCGACGAGGGCGGGCTGCTCGCGGGCGAGCGCAGGTGCGTGCGGATCCCGGGCTTCGACCGGGGGAACTCGCCGCAGGAGTTCACGGGCGCGGGCGACGGGACGGTGATCCTGACGACCACGAACGGAACCCGAGCGCTCGTCTCGGCGGCCGAAGCGTGCCGGTGGGTGCTTGCGGGGAGCCTCCTCAACCTCGAGGCCGTCACGGCTGCGGCCCGCGAGGCCGGCGAGGACGTCGTCGTCGTCTGCGCCGGCGTGCTGGGCGCGTTCGCGCTCGACGACGCCTACTGCGCGGGCCGGATCGTCGAGTCGCTCGGCGGGGAGCCGACCGATGCCGCCGTGGCGGCGGTGCGCCTGCGGCGCTCGTTCGCGAGCGGGGAGGAGGGCCTGCGCGCCAGCCAGAGCGCCCGGAACCTCCTCGCCGCCGGGCTCGAGAGCGACATCTCCTTCTGCGCGCGCGAGAGCGTCCTCGACGTGGTGCCCCGAGTCGTCGCGACCAGGGGCGCGTCCGTCGAGGTCGCTACAGTGTGAGCCAATGCGACGTCGGGCTCTTCTCCGCGCCCTCGGCCTTGCCGCCGTGGCCGCGCTCGTCCTCGCCGCCCCGGCCGCGGCGGCGACGATCGCCGACGCCGACGACACGGCGGGCAGCCTCGACGTGCGGAAGGTCACGGCGACGAGCACCGCCAGCTCCGTCAAGGTCACCGTCACCACCTGGGGCTCGTGGTCGAGCAGCGTGCTCGCGTCCGCCAAGAACCGCCTCGTCGTCCTCTTCGACTCCGACCTCGACGGGACGGCCGAGTACCGGGGGCGGATCGTCGAGTCGGGCGGGGCGCTCGTCGTCCTCCTGTCGGGGCAGGGGAACAACTACGAGCCTCTGCCGGTGCAGCGCGCGAGCGGCAAGAAGCTGTCGTTCACGATCCCCACGGATGTCATGGGCGCCCAGGGGGCCGACCTTCAGGTGGCGGTGACGAGCCGCTACAGGGACTCCGGCTCGTGCGTGGTGGCCTGCAAGGACCGGGCGCCGGACTCGGGCTGGCTCCTCGTGCCCGCCCCGTAGCCTCGCTCGGCCGCGGGTCAGTAGGGCTCGCCGGACCCGCTCGCGGGCCGGGCGACGATCTTCGCCGCGGTCAGCCCCGGGAGGCTGCCTACCCGGAGCTCCGCCCGGCAGACGCGTGCGGTCACGACAGCGCCGTCGCCTGCCTCGAGGTCCGCGAGCGTCGCCTGGCCCTGCCTGCGGATCTTCGTCCTCGCGCCGACCGCGACGGTCACGGGCCGGTCCGCCTCCGCGTAAGGGCGGCCATGACGGTTCGTCCGCTTCACGAGGAGGGAGACGCTCCCGCCGCTCGCGGCGGGTCGCGGGTCGACGACCGGCGGGCTCCCCTCGGCGGGGCTGTCCCCGGACTGGCCGCCACCGTCGACCGTGAGCAGCGTGCCGGTGAGCACTACGGTCACCTTCTGCTTGCAGCCCCCGCCTGGCGCCGCAGGCCCGGCCTTGCCGGACGCGGCGGGGACGGCGAGAGCCGCGAGCAGGAGAAGGGCCAGGAGGGCGCGCCGCATCTCTTCCTCGCTACGGCAGCCGGCTCGGGTCGGGCAATCCCCCGCGTGAGGGTCTTGACAGGAGAACATCTGTTCGTATAGAACATATGTTCCATGCTTGCCTGTCTCACGGTCGACTCGTTCGCGCTCCGCGCGGCGCTGCGCGCCCGGCCGGAGCTCGCCGGCGGGCCGGCGGCGCTCGTGCCGGCGGCGGGCGAGCGCGATCTCGTCGGGCCGTGCACGGAGGCGGCGCGGCAGGCGGGCGTCCGGCCGGGGATGCGCCTCGGCGAGGCGCTCGCCACCTGCCCGGAGCTCGCGCTCGTCGAGCGCGACCCGGCCGCGGCCGAGGAGGAATGGGAGCGGCTGCTCCGCCGGCTCGAGGCGGCAGGGCTCGCCGTCGAGCCCGTCCAGCCCGGCTGCGCCTACTTCGAGACGGCGGGGCTCGAGCGGCTCGCGGGCGGGCTCCGCGCGGTGCTGCGGCGGGCGCTCGACGCGGCCGGGCCGGAATGGGAGCCGCGCGTCGGCGCGGCGGCGCGCCGTTTCGCCGCGCTCGCGGCCGCCAGCGTCGCACCGCCCGGCCGCGCGCTCGTCGTCGACGACGGGGAGGAGGCGCTGTTTCTCGAGCCCCTGCCGCTCGGCGTGCTGCCGCTCACCCCCGAGCGGCGCCGCGAGCTCGCCGATCTCGGCGTACGCCGGCTCGGGGAGCTGGCCCGTCTGCCCGGCGCCGCCGTCGCCGACCGCCTCGGCCGCGACGGCGAGGGCGCCTGGCACCTAGCGCGCGGGGAAGACGGCCGAGCTGTGAAGCCGCGCCGGCCGGCGGAGGAGATCGCGGAGTCGCTCGCGTTCCCCGAGGCAGTCGCGAACGCGGTCACGCTCGAGCGGGGCCTCGCCGCCCTCCTCGACCGCCTGCTCGCGCGGCCCGAGCGGGCCGGGCGGGCGCCGCGCCAGCTCGCGCTGTCGGCCCGTCTCGCCGCGGGCGGCTCCTGGCGGCGGGCGGTGACGCTGCGCGAGCCGACGGCGGAGCCCCGCCGCCTGCGAGCGGCGCTCGTGCCGAAGCTCGCGGAACTACCGGGGCCTGCCGTCGAGCTGCGGCTCGCGCTCGCCGCGCTCACCGGCTCGGTCGGCGTCCAGGAGGAGCTCGTCCGCCCGGAAGGCAGGCGGCTGCGCGAGCTGCTGCGCGAGGGCCTGCGCCAGGTCCGGGCGGCGGCCGGAATCGACGCTGTGGGCACCGTCGTGGAGGTCGCGCCGTGGTCGCGAATCCCGGAGGCGAGAGCCGTCCTCGTCCCGCGCGACGACTGAACGAGCCGCGTCTCGTGGCCGTCGCCGCCCCCGGCGGGGCACCGGAGCGGGTCGGGTCGGCCGCAGTGGCGCACGTGCGGGAGGAGTGGCTCGTCGCCGAGCGCTGGTGGACCGGCAGGCCCGTGCGGCGGCGCTACTTCGAGCTCGTGCTCGAGACGGGCGAGAACGCGGTCGTGTTCCGCGACGAAACCTCAGGCCGGTGGTTTCGCCAGCGCGCGTGACGGGGGCCCGCAGCGACCGCAATTTCCGGCGCTGCCCGAGGGGCCACCCCGCACCTCCACCCGCTATCGAGCGTAGCGGAGAAATCCGCGCGTATGGCGCGCGGACCGTGCCGGAAGTGCGACGGGAGCGTGACGATAGCCGCGCGGCCGGGACCAGCAGCGGAGGGCGCGCGCGGTGAGGTACGTCGAGCTGCACTGTCACTCGGCGTACTCGTTCCTCGATGGGGCCTCGCTGCCCGAGGAGCTGGCCGCGCGCGCCGCCGAGCTCGGGTACGGGGCGCTCGCGCTCACCGACCATGACGGCCTCCACGGCTCGCTCGAGTACGCCCACGCGGCGAAGGCGCTCGGGGTGCGCCCGATCACCGGCGCCGAGGTCACGCTCGCGGGCGGCGCGCACGTGACGCTGCTCTGCGAGTCCCAGCGCGGCTACGCCAACCTCTGCCGCCTCCTGACGGCCGCCCACGCCGGGAGAAGAGCTGTCGTCACCCCACCCCCAACGGGGTCACCCACCCGTCTCGAGCCGGCGCTCGACCTCCCCCTGCTCGAGGAGCGCTCCGACGGCCTCGTCTGCCTCTCCGGCTGCGCCCGCAGCGGGCTCGCTGTCCGCGACCCGAACACCGCCGCCCGGCTCGCCCGCGCGTTCGGCCCCGAGCGCTTCTACGTCGAGCTGCAGCGGCCGTACCTGCGCGGGGACGCGCGCCGGAACGCGGCGCTGCGCGACCTCGCCTCGTCACTCGGCGTGCGGACGGTCGCGACCGGCGACGTCCACGCACACCACCCGTGCCGCGCCCGCCTCCAGGACGTCCTCGTCGCGATCCGCTGCGGGACGCCCCTCGACGGCTGCGAGCCCGAGCGGCGCGGGAACGACCAGTTCGTGCTCGTCTCGCCGGAGGAGGCGGCCACCCGCTTCCCGGACGACCCGGACGCGGTGCGGGCAACCGTCGAGCTGGCCGAGCGGCTCGAGTTCGACCTGACCCGGGAGCTCGGCTACCGCTACCCGGACTTCTCCGGACAGCACGACCCCGCCGACGTCCAGCTCGCGAGGATCTGCCGGGACGAGCTCGCCCGCCGCTACCCGGGCTCCCCCCACGAGAGCGAGGCGGGTACCCGGCTCGAGGAGGAGCTCGCACTGATCGCAGAGCTCGGGCTCTCCGGCTTCTTCCTCCTCCACCACGACGTGCTCGAGCTGGCGCGGCGGGTCGCGCTCGAGGTGCGCGGCGCGGGCTCGCCGCGGCACACGCTCCCGCCCGGCCGCGGCCGCGGCAGCTCGGTCGGCTCGATCGTCTGCTATCTGACCGGCCTCTCGCACGTCGACCCGATCGGCGCCGGCCTCTCGCTCGGGCGCTTCCTCAACCGTGAGCTGGTCTCGGTGCCCGACATCGACCTCGATTTTCCCCGGGACATCCGCGAAAGGCTGATCCCCGCGGTGATCGAGCGCTACGGCCGCGAGCACGCGGCGCTCGTCGCGAGCTTCGCCACCTACCGGGCGCGCGGCGCGATCAGGGAGGTCGGCAAGGCGCTCGGCCTGCCAGCCGCCGAGCTCGAGCGGCTCGCGCGTCTCTCCGAGGGCTGGGACGCCCGCGAGGTCGGGCGGGAGCTCGCGCTCGCTCCGGGAGCCCGGGAGAAGCTCCGCTCGCCGCGCTGGCGGGCCCTACCGGAGTTGTGCGCCGAGATCGCCGGTCTGCCGCGCCACATCTCGCAGCACCCCGGGGGCATGGTGATCTCGAGCCGCCCGCTCGTCGAGCTCGTGCCGGTCGTGCCGGCGGCGATGGCGGGCAGGCAGCTCTGCCAGTGGGACAAGGACTCCTGCGCGGACGCGGGCTTCCTCAAGATCGACCTGCTCGGCCTCGGGATGCTCTCCGCCGTCGAGGAGTGCGTGGAGGCGATCGCGCGACGCCGCGGGGGGCCGATCGACCTGTCGCGGATCCCGCTCGACGACCCAGCGGTGTACCGGGAGATCCAGGCGGCCGACACCGTCGGCGTCTTCCAGATCGAGAGCCGGGCGCAGATGCAGATGCTCGTCCGCACGCTGCCGGAGAGCCTCGACGACCTGACCGTGGAGGTCGCGCTCGTGCGGCCCGGGCCGATCCAGGGCGGGGCGGTGCACCCGTACGTCGAGCGGCGCCAGCGCCTGCGGGCCGACCCGGGCTACGTGCCTCCGTACGACCACCCGCTGCTCGAGGAGCCGCTGCGGGAGACACTCGGCGTCGTCGTCTTCCAGGAGCAGGTGCTGGGCGTGGCGGTCGCGCTCGCCGGATTCACGGTGGGGGAGGCCGAGGGGCTGCGGCGCGCGATGAGCCGCAAGCGCAGCCGCGATGCGATCGAGGCGTACCGTCAGCGCTTCCGGGACGGGGCGGCGGCTCGTGGAGTCGACCGGGGGACGGCGGAGCGCGTGTTCGAGAAGCTGCTCGGTTTCGCCTCATTCGGCTTCCCGAAGTCGCATGCGGCCGCGTTCGCGCTGCTCGCTTACCAGTCGGCGTGGCTTCGCCACCACTACCCGGCCGAGCTCCTGTGCGCGCTCCTGAACGCCCAGCCGATGGGCTTCTACCCACCCGCGAGCCTCGTCCGGGACGGGGAGCGGCGCGGGCTCGCGGTGGTCGGGCCCGACGTCAACGCGAGCGAGGCCGCCTGCACGCTCGAGGGGGACCGGGTCCGGATCGGGCTCGGATTCATCCGGGGGCTCGGGGAGGAGCCGGCCCGGGCGCTCGTCGCGGAGCGGCGGGCGGGCGGGGCCTTCCGCGACGTCGCCGACCTGGCGCGGCGGGCGCCACTCGATCGGCCGGCGCTCGAGGCGCTCGTCCTCTCCGGGGCCTGCAACGCATTTGACGGGTCGCGGCGGGAACTCCTCTGGCAGCTCGGGCTCGCGCCGCGGCCGGCGAGCGCCGGAGCGGGCGGGGCCGCGCGCCAGCTCGTGCTGCCGCTCGGGCCGACCTCGGAGACGCCGGAGCTGCCCGCGGAGACCGCGTGGGAACGGCTGCTCGCCGACTACCGCACGACCGCGCTCTCGGTCGGTCCGCACCCGCTCGCGCTTTTGCGGCCTCACCTACCTGCCGGCACCGTCTCGAGCAGCGAGCTTGCGCGGTGCGGCCACGGCGAGCGGGTAGCCCTGGCCGGCCTCGTAGTAGCCAAGCCGCCGCCGGCCACGGCAAGGGGGGCGCGGTGGCGGGCCTCGTCGTCCCCAGGCCGCGGCGGGCTACGGCAAGGGGGGTCGTGTTCATGCTGCTCGAAGACGAGCACGGGCAGGTGAACCTCGTCGTGCCGCCGCCCATCTACGACCGCTACCGCGCAACGATCCGCGGGGAGCCGCTGCTGCTCGCCCGCGGGCGCTTCGAAGCGAACGGGCGCAACCGCAACGTGGTCTGCGACGAGCTCGTCTCGCTCGCCCCCCTGGCCAGGCGCGTGGCAAACGTGGCCGAGCTGCGCTCCTCGCTCCCGGAGGCGCACAGCTTCGGGCGGTAGCCATGCCGGCGGGCGAGTCAGGACCAGCCCCACGCCTCCGAACGACGCATCCGGGACGGTGACTACGCCACCAGCCGACCGGCACAGGGAGCTCCCTCGATGGGGTCAGACCCCTTGAGTCGAAGGTACTTAGATCTGAGGCGAGATCCGCATGACTGCGGCCTTCTCGGAGCGACATCCCGAGCGGACCGATCCGGGGTCTGACCCGACCTCTCAGATCGTCATTCGAGCTCGGCGGCGATCGCGGGCACGCGTCGGCGGGCCCGCTCGGCGAACACGGCGCGGTACGCCTCCGCCCCGTCCGGGTCGAGCGTCGCCGCGTACCCGTCCCGGATCGCCTCGAGCTCATCGCGGGCGCCGTCGACGAGGTCGACGTACTCGCCGTAGCGCTCCTCCGCCTCGCCGGCGGGGGCCCCGTGGTAGGCGCGCAGGGCCGCCTCGACCTCGCCGAGCATCCCCGCCGACTCAACGCTGAACAGGTCGAGCTGACGCTCGATGAGCTCCTCGAACCGGCCCGGGCGGCGGCGCAGCCTCACCGCCGCAGGCACTCCGCGTACACGGTCGCATGCGCCTCGGCCGACGCCTCCCAGGTGAGAGCGGCGGCCGCTGCGCGGGCGCCGGCGCGGGCGGCCTCGAGCGCTGCCCGGTCGGAGAGGAGACCCCGCACGCCCTCGACGAGCGTGCCGAGATCGTCGGGCGGCGCGACGACGCCGGCGCCGAAGCGCTTGACGGGCTCGGCGATCCCGCCGGCGTCGTAGCAGGCAACGGCGGCCCCGGCGCCGAGCGCGCGCAGGAGCGCCCCGCTCTGGTCGAGCTCACGCCGGTAGGGGAACAGCGCAACCGTAGACGCGGCGAGCGCCCGGGCGATCTCCTCGTCCGGCTGGTAGCCGAGCCGCCACTCGACCCCGGGCCGCCGCAACCGCTCGCCGAGCTCGAACGTCGGATCGCCGAGGACGAGCAGGCGCGCGCCGAGGCGAGCGGCGAGCTCGAGTGCGTGATCGATCTGCTTGTACGGCCGGATCAAGCCGAAGAAGAGAAGCGTCGCCCCGTCGTCCTCGTAGCGCGGCACGCCCGGGAAGACGGGGTGGGGGATCACCCGGATCGCCTCCTCGCGAACGCCGACCTCCCGGACGAGCCGCCTGCACCCGTCCTCACTGTGGACGACAACCCGGTCGAAGCGCCCGTAGAGGCGCCGCCACAGCTCCGTACGGGTCTGCGTCCGGCGCGGGAGGATGTCGTGGGCGGTGATCACGGACGGCCCGCCAGCGGGGAGCAGGCGCACGTCGACCTGGGGCAGCGGTGCCCACTGAACGTGGAGGAGATCGCGTGGCAGTCCCCGCAACCGGGCGAGCCCGGCGACGTGCTCGGCCGCCCGCAGCGGCAGCCGCAGGCGGGAGCGGCGAAACAGACGCGAGCTGGCGGGGTAGAAGAGTTCCCGGCGCGTGTACCCGTCCGGCTCCGGGGCGTTGCCGAAGCGAAACCGGGACGTGACGAGCTCGACGTCGAGCCCGCGGGCCGCCAGCGCGCGGGCGAGCTGGTGGTCGTAGGGCAGCGTGAACGCCGCCGGGTCGAGGAGAAGCACGCGCACGCGCCTAGAGTATGCGGCCGGGCGATGCGGCTGGTCGTGCGCACCTGGAACGTCTTCCACGGCAGAACCGTGCCGGAGAGCGGCAGCCTGCACGTCGAGGAGGCGGTGCGGCGCGCGGCCGAGGGAAGCCCGGACGTCGTCTGCCTCCAGGAGTTGCCGGTCTGGGCGCTGGCCCGGCTCGAGGAGTGGACAGGGCTTCGGGCCCTCGGCGCTGTGACGGTGCCCCCGCTCGCGGGGCGCCTGGCGAGGCGGGTCACCGCCGCCGATCCGCGGCGACTCCGCTCGGCCCTGACCGGCCAGGCTAACGCTGTTCTCCTGACTCCGCGGCTCGGCGTTCCGGACGGCCAGCACCGCGCCGTTCTCAACCCCCGGGCCGTGCGCAGCCGCGAGGCGCGCCGGCTCGCTCTCCCCGCGCACGTGCGCTGGGCGTGGGGGCGAAACCGGCGCGTTGCCCAGCTCGTCCGCGTCAGCGACAGCGCCGAGACCGTGCTCGTCGTCAACCTCCACCTGACCTCGTCCCCGGACAGCCGCCCGGCCGAGGCCGAGCTCGCGCGCGTGCTCGGAGTTGCAGACGAGCTGGCCCTGCCCGGCGAGCCGCTTCTCCTATGCGGCGACGTCAACCTGACCCCCGCGGACTCGGCCGCGCTCGCGGCCCTCGGGCAGGCGGGCTTCACGGCGCCCCTGCCCGGCATCGACCAGATCCTCGCCCGCGGCCTGACCGCGGTCGAGGGGCCCGCGCCGTGGCCGGCGGAGCGCCGGCGGCTCGGCGATGCGCTTCTCTCCGACCACGCGCCCGTCGAAGCGGTGATGATAGGACCGTGAACCTGGACGCCATCCGCGCCGAGCTGCCCGTGCTCGA
>CAYJLE010000035.1:0-23983 GCA_964370985.1 uncultured Gaiellales bacterium
CGCCACCGGACCCGGCCGACGCGTAGTCAGCCCAGTCGGTGCCCTCGCCGCCGTTCATGGCGTCGTTGCCGGCGCCACCCTCGAGCGTGTCGTCACCGTCGCCACCGTTCAGCGAGTCGGTGCCGGCACCACCGCGGACGGTGTCGTTACCGGCGTTGCCGTTGAGGATGTTGCCGGACTGGTCGCCGACGATCTCGTCGTTACCCGAGCCGCCCTCGACGTTCTCCACGCTCGAGACATCGGTCGCCTCGACGTTGTAGAACGGCTCCGGAGCGTTCGCGGCGGTGGCGAAGCCGGTGTTGGTCTCGCCGTCCACGCCGGGGCACACGCCCTCGGTGCCGTAGCTGACCATGCCGGCGGCGGTGTTGTCGCCCTCGCCGGCCTCGCCGTCGTTGGAGACACCGTCGAGGGTGACCATCACCGCGTTGGTGCGCAGCGAGTAGTCGACCGTGTCGGAGCCGCCGCGGCCGCTCATCATGTCCGACCCGTTCGCGGCAGCGTCCTCGTGGAAGGTGTCGTTACCGGCACCACCGTCCATCTGGTCGTTGCCGGTGCCGCCCCAGAACTCGTTGTCGGACTGGTTGTTGGAGAAGTCCGCCGAGATCATGTCGTTCCCGGAGCCCGACTTCGCGTTCTCCGTATCGAAGTAGACGTCGTCGCACTCCTCGGTGATCGAGTCGGCGTCCGGATCGGCGCCGTCGTTGTTCCAGGAGATGATCCCCAGGTTGATCACGACCCGGGTCGAGCGACCCGAGTAGTCGATCACGTCGTCAGCGCCGGCACCGCCGGAGAGGTCGTCAGCGCCGTTCTGCCAACCGTCCGGAGAGCCCTCGGCGAGCGAGGTGCCCTCGTTCTCGTTCAGCGTGTCGTTGCCGTCCTCGCCCAGGACGCAGTCGTTACCGGCGTCACCCGCGAGGACGTCGTCGCCGGCGCCGCCAGCGAGGATGTTGTTGTTGTTGTTGCCGGAGAGCGTGTCGTTGAAGTCCGACCCGTTCAGGCTCTCCACGTTCTGGAGCACGTCGGTGCCGTCACCCGTCGCGGTACCCGGATGGGCCTCGCCCGGATCCAGATCCGCCGTGATCGCCGCGGGCGAGTCACTGAAGTCGACCGTGTCGCCCCAAGTATCCGGGGCGTACGCTCCCGTCGTGTCCAACTCGTCGCAGTGGACGGTACCTTCCTGGGTAGTAGCGCTGGAGTCGGCATCGCCGTCGACGGTGTCGTTGCCGGCGCCCGGAACGAGCCAGTCGTCGCCGTCGCCGCCCTGGAGCAGGTCGTCGCCGGCGCCGCCGTTCAGGTACAGATCGTCGAGCGCGGTGCCGCCGGTGCCCTTCGTGCCCTTACCCGACAGCTTGTCGTTGCCGTTCAGGCCGTACACGGAGATGGCGGGGCGGCTGACACCCTCGTCGAGGAAGATGTCCGCGTCCTCGTCGTCGTTCATGTTGATGAACCCGGTCACGCCAGCCGTGTCGGCGCCGACACCGTCAGTGTCCGTGCCGATGGTGTCGTTCCCGTTGTCGTCCTGCTCCTCGGTCAGAGCATTCGTCGCATCGTCGTAGAAGACACCCGCACCGATCGTGATCAGGTCGGGAGAGTTGTTGCCGAGGATCGTCAGGGTCTCGACACCGCCACCCGAGCCCTCCGTCCCGAGCCGCCACTCGACCTCGTTGATGCCGGCGACCTCGGTGTCATCGCCGGGCTCGAAGTAGCCGCCGCCCAGATCGATCACCAGGTTGTCGGCGACGCCGTTGCCGTTCACGATGATCAGGTCGGTGTCCGACACCGAAATGCCGCAGACGGCGCCGTTGGCCATGATGATCGAGGCGGTGCCCTTCGACACCGTCACCGTCTCGTTGGCCATCGTGATCGTCAGCACATTCCCGCCGGAGCACGAGAACGCGAACGCGTTCCCCGCACCGAA
This sequence comes from uncultured Gaiellales bacterium, assembly GCA_964370985.1. Lineage (GTDB taxonomy): Bacteria > Actinomycetota > Thermoleophilia > Gaiellales > Gaiellaceae > JAHDVS01. The sequence continues at coordinate 1,919 of CAYJLE010000035.1, forward strand.
TGCCAGGAAGAGACCGAACGCAGCCGCGGACGCGACAAGCGTCGCGCGCAGCCGGCGGCGGCCCCTCCACATGGAACTCGTACTCATATCACCCCTCCCAGTTCGAATGACTCTCCCTTTCCGACAGAGAGCGTAGGTCGGTGGCAACCCTACCACCCTCGGCGGACGGGGGCAACCGCTGCCGCCGGGGTTCACAGAGTCCTTACCCGCGCTCACGTCACAAAAGCCTGTACGACCCCGTGGGGGATTCTCCTGCGCCGGCTGCGGCGGCCGCCCGGCCCCGTCAGACTACGGGCGTGGAGCCGCTCCGGCGCACCCCGCTTCGCGACCGTCACGCCGCCCTCGGCGCGCGGCTCGTCCCGTTCGCCGGCTTCGAGCTCCCCGTCCTCTACACGTCGATCGTCGAGGAGCACCGGGCGGTGCGCGAGCACGCCGGCGTCTTCGACGTCTCCCACATGGGGCAGCTCGAACTCGCCGGCGCGTGGGCGCACGAGTACCTCCAGGGGCTGCTCGCGAACGACCTCGACCGGATCGGCCCCGGGCGGGCCCAGTACACGCTGCTGACGAACGGGCGCGGCGGCGTCGTCGACGACCTGATCGCCTATCGCCGCGACGACGGCTACCTGCTCGTCGTCAACGCCGCCAACGTCGCCGCGGACGCTGTCGCGCTCGCGCGCGCGACGGACCGGTCAGGGGGCTACGCGATGCTGGCGGTGCAGGGGCCGGCTGCGCTTGGGCTGCTCGGCGTCGAGCTCGAGCCGTTTGCGTTCCGCGAGGAGCGGGTGCTCGACCTCGATTGCCTCGCCTGCGGCACCGGCTACACCGGGGAGCGCGGCTGCGAGCTCCTGTGCGCGCCCGAAGACGCGGGAGCGCTCTGGGACCGGATCCTCGCGCTGGGCGTCGCGCCGTGCGGGCTCGGAGCGCGAGACACGCTGCGACTCGAGGCCTGCTACCCGCTCCACGGGCAGGACCTCACCCCGGAGCGGACACCGATCGAGGCCGGGCTCGCCTGGGCGTGCGCGCTCGACAAGGCGTTTCCCGGGGTCGAGGTGCTCCGCCGCCAGCAGGCGGAAGGCACGGCCGAGCGCCTCGTCGCGCTGGTGATGGGCGAGAAGGCGATCCCGCGCGCCGGCATGGCCATCCTCGAGGGCGGCGAGGTCACGTCAGGCGGGTACTCTCCCATGCTGGACGCGGGCATCGCGCTCGCATACGTTCCGGCGGGCCTGGCGGCGCCCGGGACGGCGCTCACGGTCGACGTACGCGGCCGGCCGAAAGCCGCCAGGGTGGTCGAGAAGCCCATCTACAAGCGCAACTGAGGCGAGACGGAAAGGGCGGTGCGGACGATGGAGAGCTACCCGGAGGAGCTCCTGTATCACCCCGAGCACGACTGGGCCCGCGTCGAGGGCGACGAGGCCACGCTCGGGATCACCTGGCACGCGCAGGACGCGCTCGGCGAGGTCGTCCACTACGAGCCGCCCGAGATCGGCGCGACGATCGTCAAGGACGAGGGCTACGGCGAGCTCGAGTCCGTCAAGGCCGTCTCCGACGTGATCGCGCCGCTCTCCGGCGAGGTGCTCGAGGTCAACCTGAGGGTTACGGAAGAGCCGGAGCTCGTCAACGACGACCCGCACGGGGAGGGCTGGCTCGTCCGGATCCGGCTCTCCGACCCGTCCGAGGCGAACACGCTGCTCGACGCGGCCGCCTACCGGGCGTCGCTCGCGTCCGCCTGAGGTGGGCGCGCAGCGGCCGTACCTCGCGCTGACGCCGGAGGACGTCGCGGGGCTGCTCGGGACGATCGGGGTCGGCTCGGTCGAGGAGCTGTTCCGGGACATCCCCGAAGGCGTGCGGCTCGGGCGGGAGCTCGCCGTCGAGCCGGCGCTCGCCGAGCAGGAGCTGGTCGCGCACGTCTCGGCGCTCGCGGAGCGCAACGTGCACGTCGGCCGGGAGCTTTCGTTCCTCGGCGCGGGCGCCTACGACCACTACGTGCCCGCGATCGTCGACGCGGTGCTCGCCCGCGGCGAGCTCCTGACCGCCTACACGCCCTACCAGCCGGAGCTGAGCCAGGGGATCCTCCAGGCGATCTTCGAGTACCAGACCGCGATCTGCGAGCTGACCGGTATGGACGTGGCCAACGCGTCCGGGTACGACGGGGCCACGGTCGCGGCCGACGCGTGCTACCTGGCCAGGCACGCGACCGGGCGCACGCGGGTCGTGGTCGCGCAGACCGTGTCGCCGCAGGTGCGGCGGGTCGTGCGCACCTACGCGGTCGGGTTCGGGATGGAGGTCGTCGAGGTGCCCCACCGGGACGGGGTCACCGACCCCGGCGACTTCGCGGCCGCCTGCGAGGGGGCGGCCTGCGCGATCTTCCAGCAGCCGGGCTTCTTCGGCTGCCTCGAGCCGGCGCCCGAGCTGGCGGCGGCCGCGGCCGCGGGCGGCGCGCTCGCCGTCGCCCACGTCGACCCGCTCTCGCTCGGGGTGCTCGAGGCGCCCGGAGCGTACGGTTGCCATGTCGCGATCGGGGACGGGCAGGGGGTCGGCAACCCGCTCTCCTACGGGGGGCCGCACTTCGGCTTCCTCGCCGCCCGGGAGGAGCTGCTGCGCCGGCTGCCGGGGCGGATCGCCGGCGAGACGGTCGACGCCGACGGGCGGCGCGGCTTCGTGCTCACGCTCCAGACCCGCGAGCAGCACATCCGCCGCGAGAAGGCGACCTCGAACATCACCACGAACCAGACGCTCTGCGCGATCGCCGGGCTCGTCTACCTCGCCTGGCTCGGCCCGCAGGGGCTGCGCGAGTTGGGGGAGACGTGCCTCGCCCTCTCCGGGTACGCGCGCGAGCGCCTCGGGCTGCCGCTCCGCTTCGACCGGCCGGCGTTCAAGGAGGTGGCGGTGCGCCTGCGCCGCCCGGCCGGGGAGGTGGTGGCGCGCGCCCGCGCCGCGGGCGTCCACCCCGGCTACCCGCTCGGGCGCGACTACGAGGGGATGGACGACGCGCTCCTCGTCGCCGTCACCGAGCGGCGCACGCCCGCCGAGATCGACCGGCTCGCCGAGGTGCTCGCGGAGGCGGGGGCGTGACCGGCGAGGCCGGGAGCGGGCGGGGTGTCCCCGCCGGTCATGTCCCGGTGCCAGGCCCCCGGACACGGCCCGGGGGGACGGTGGATGTCTCCGCCGATCGCGTCCAGGGTCCGCGGCCCGGGGTCGCGCTGCTCTACGAGAAGTCCCGGCCGGGGCGGCGGGCGGGCACGCTCCCGTCGTACCCTCTGGCGAAGGTCGAGGTTCCGGAGGCGCTGCGGCGGGCGGCTCCGCCCCGGCTCCCGGAGGTCTCGGAGCCCGACCTCGTGCGCCACTTCACGGCGCTCTCCACGCGGAACTTCGGGGTCGACACGGGCTTCTACCCCCTCGGTTCCTGCACCATGAAGCACAACCCGAGGGTCGGCGAGCGGCTCGCCGCCCTGCCCGGATTCCACGACCTTCACCCTCACCAGGAGATCGACGGTTGCCAGGGAGCCCTCGACCTCATGTGGAGGCTCCAGGTGATCCTCGCGGAGGTGGCCGGACTCGACGCGGTCACGCTCCAGCCGGCCGCCGGGTCGCAGGGAGAGCTGCTCGGGCTGATGCTCGTGCGCGCCTGCCTCGCGGCGCGCGGCGAGAGCGGGCGGGCGGAGGTGATCGTCCCGGACACGGCGCACGGCACCAACCCGGCGAGCGTGGCGATGGCCGGGTTCGAGCTCGTCCCGGTGGCGACGGACGCGCGCGGCAACGTCGACCTCGGGGAGGTGCGCGGGCGCGTGTCCGGGCGGACGGCGGCGCTGATGCTGACGAACCCCTCGACGCTCGGGCTGTTCGACGAGGGCGTCGAGGAGCTGACGCGGCTCGTCCACGAGGCGGGCGGGCTCTGCTACTACGACGGCGCGAACCTGAACGCGGTCTGCGGGATCTCCCGACCCGGCGACATGGGCTTCGACATCGTCCACTTCAACCTCCACAAGACGTTCGGGACGCCGCACGGCGGCGGCGGGCCGGGCGCGGGGCCGCTCGCGGTCACGGCGGAGCTCGAGCCGTTCCTGCCGGTGCCGGTGCTCGTCCGGCGTGCGGACGGGAGCTTCGCGCTCGAGCGGGAGGCGGAGCGGCCGCTGTCGGTGGGGCAGGTGCGCGGCTTTCCCGGCCCGTTCGGGGTGCTGGTGCGCGCGTACGCGTTCCTTCGCGCGTGGGGACCCGGGCTCAAGGAGATGTCGGAGGCGGCGGTCCTGAACGCGAACTACCTGCTCGCGCGGCTGCGGGACGCCTACGAGCTCCCGTACGACCGGCTCTGCATGCACGAGCTCGTGCTCTCGGCGCAGCGGCTGAAGCGCGACCACGGTGTGTCGGCCCTCGACGTCGCGAAGCGGCTGATGGACTACGGGTTCCACCCGCCGACGATCTACTTCCCGCTGGTCGTGCCCGAGGCGCTGATGATCGAGCCGACCGAGACCGAGTCGAAGGAGACGCTCGACGCGTTCGCCGACGCCATGCTCGCGATCGCCCGGGAGGCGCAGACCGACCCGGAGCTCGTCCGCTCGGCCCCGCACGCGACCGTCGTCAAGCGCCTCGACGAGGCCCGCGCGGTCAAGCAGCCGGTCGTCCGCCACCGCTTCGACCCGTAGGGTGGCCGTGAGCCCCGGCTCGACCGGTGGGTGAACCGTGGGCCGGCCCGGCCGGACCTGTGGGGGCGGGCCCCGGCGTCCGCCCGGGGTCCTGACCCGCCCCGGCGCGTGTGCTACTGTCGGAAAGTCGGAGATTCGGAGAGGCGGGTGGCGTGACGACGATCAGGAGCAAGGGGCAGATCACGATCCCCGCGGGCATCCGCCGGGCGGCCCGTCTCGAGGAGGGCGATCCGGTGGAGTTCGAGCTCGTCGCGGACGGGATCCTGCTCAGGCCCGGGAAAGTGATCGACTCGACCCAGGCCTGGTTCTGGGAGGCGGGGTGGCAAGCCGGGGAGCGCCGCGCGGACGAGGATCTCGCGGCAGGACACCTCGAGCGGTTCGACAGCGACGAGGAGTTCCTCGCTGCTCTCGAGGCCCGGGTGGACGATCCCCGTGCCGACGCATGAGGCGACCGACGAGTTCTGGCGCGAGTGGCGCCGGCTCTCCCGCCGGGAGCGGGAGGCCTTCCGAGCCGCCGTCGAGGAGGCGGTCGAGGACCTGCGGGCGGGCAGGGGCTTCCGCCCGGGCCTGCGCGTCAAGGGCGTCCGCGGGGCGCCGGGGATCTTCGAGCTCAGCTGGGCACCCGACGGGCGGGCCACGTTCGAGTACGGGCCGCCGGTCCGGGACGCCGAGGCCCACATCGTGTGGCGCCGGATCGGCACGCACGAGATCCTTCGTCGGCCGTAGGCATCGACAGGTCGGGCGCGGTCGGGCGGGCCCTGGGCCGTTCTGACGTGTCCGGGTGTCAGGCACCGGGACGCTGGGCCAGACGTGTTCCCCTCGGGACTCAAGTTGGGATCGTCGGCGATCGTCGGGTGTCAACAACGGCGCCGCTCGATGCCGCTCGCGTCGAGGGAGCGGTATCCCTCGGCTGGCCGTGAGATCAGTCGAGCGCCCAGAGCAGAAGCGAGGCAGGGATGACCGCGAACCGCTCCTCGAGCTCGAAGGTGTCGATCGAGGCGACAATGCCGACGCGGGTCGGAAACGCCTTCCGCATGGTCTGCGCGGCCGCGAGCGATACGCGGCCCTGGAACTTCACCTCGACGAGCTCGGCACTCCGCCGCAGACCGCAGATGAAGTCGATCTCTCGCGGCGCGCTCGTTTCGTAGATATGAAGTCGATCGGCGTCGTTGAAGCCGTCCGCTTGCCGTTCCGGCAGTTCGTACTTGCGGTAGAGGGCGATCGCGAGCACGTTCTCGACGGTGGCGGCAACGTCGAGACTCAGGCCGGGCGTCCGCTCGAGCACCGCTGTCTGGAGAAGGGGATCGCCGAAATAGAGCTTCTTGTCGCGGCTGAGATCGTTCGTGTCCGATCGAGTCTTCCAGAAGTAGAGGGTCATCAGCTCGTAGCAGAGGCCGAGGAACTCGATGTAGGAGCGAACGGAGCGGGGATCCGGCGGCACCTTCTTTCCGCCGAGCGCCATGTCCAGCTCCCGCGCCACCGTCGGCCAGCTCGTCTTCGAACCGAGCGAGCGAACGACGCGTTCCAGTAGGGCTCGCAGTGCCGGTTCGCTCGCCCCGCGCTTTCGCACCTCTCGGCTGACGGAGTCCCACATCACCCGCTGCACTTCCGCTGACGGTCTTGGTGCGCCCTCGACCGCTTCGACGATCGCCGCCGGTAGACCGCCGAACAGCAGATAGCGCTCCAGCGCGCGGTTGAGCGACGGCACGAACGCCCGATGGCGCTCGAGGAGCGCGCGACCCTCGGGGGCGAGCAGCTCCGCGACGGTCAGTTGCGGCGAAGGCGGGACTCGGTCATCGACGGCACGCGCGAACGACGCGAACGAGTGCGGTAGGAGAAGAGAATCGAGACCGCGACGCCGCCGGCCGGGCAGTCCTTCAAGCTCCTGCGCGGCGAGATCGATCGCAGAGGAACCCGTGCACGCGACAGTGTCCCGGCGGGTTACGCCGGCATCCCACACCGCCTTGACCGCCCGTGCCCACTTCGGGACGGCCGTGACCTCGTCGAGTAGGACAAGCGACCCCTCTCCATCGGCGGCGGCGAGATCTTTCGCGCGGATGATCGTGTTCGCGAGCTCCTCGATCGGCTGATCCTCGAGCAGGTCGAGGTTGAGGTAGACGATGCGCCGCGGGTCAACCCCGCCCCCGTCGACGAGACGCCGCACGAGTAGCTTCAAGCCCGTCGATTTCCCGACCTGCCGGGGGCCGCGGATGACATGCGTGGAGCGGTCGCCGAGCGTGAGCCCTGCGACGAATGCGGGTTCGGGTAGAACGATGGCATGTGCCGCGAGCTCTTCGAGGTGGGGGTCGGTCTCTGCCCAGTGGCGATCCGTCCACCAGGGGTTGAGGCGCCCGATCATCGCGTCGCTGAGAGCCATCGCCTGGAGTATAGCTCGATCTGACGAAAAGCACCCCTCTTTTCTCCATCGGTCTGTAGAAAAGCACGGTAGCTACAGGCAGGACAACGAGCCGACGCCGTCATGGCAACCCCCCAGGGGAAAACATGGGGGCGGGCTCTGACCCGTTCTGACGGGTCCGGGTGCCAGGCACCGGGACGTGGCCTTCCGGGACGGGCGCGGTCGCGCCTGACGGTGGAGTGGGTCTCGCGCCCGCGTCCGAGGGGTGCAGGGGCGGGTCCGGACCCGCCCGGGTCTGACCGCTCCCGTGAGGGATGAATCAAACCATCGCTGCTACCATTCGACCATGGCGTTGAGCATCAAGGACGTGGAGGCCGAACGCCTGGCGGCCGAGGTCGCCGCGCTCGCGGGGGAGTCGAAGACGCGCGCCGTCCGGGTCGCGCTCGAGGAGCGCAAGCGGCGGCTGCTGAGGCGGCGGGCACGGTCGGGGGAGGAGCGGCTGCGCCGGTTCCTCGTCGAGGAGGCCTGGCCGCAGATTCCTGACGGCGTGCTCGGGACGCCGCTCGCGCGCGAGGAGCGGGAGCGGATCCTCGGCTACGGGCCGGAGGGCGTGTGATCGTCGACAGCTCGGCGCTCATTGCCGTGCTTCTTCGCCAGCCCGGCTTCGAGCCGGTGCTCGAGCGCCTCGCCGCGGAGCCGGGCGCTGGCGTCGGGGCGCCGACGCTGGCCGAGACCGGGATCGTGCTCGCGGCTCGGGTCGGCGACCGCGGGCGAACCTTGCTCGGGCGGCTCGTCGCGGAGGCCGATCTGGCTCCGATCCCGTTCGCCGACGATCACTGGCCGGTCGCGATCGACGCCTACGCCCGCTTCGGGAAGGGCCGTCACCCCGCCGGGCTGAACTTCGGGGACTGCCTCACCTACGCGGTCGCCCGGGTGGCCGACGAGCCGCTCCTCTGCGTCGGCGACGACTTCGCGCGCACGGATCTCGCGCTCGCCTGAGGGTGCGGTGCTCGGCTGGGTGCGTCGCTGCGCCCCGCGGATCTCGTCTCGACAGCGCGAGGCGAGCCCGAGGGTTCCTGATCCCGGTGCAAGGCAGGTCGGATCGCGGCCCCGGATGTGCTACATTACGACGCACAATGGCGACCCGGGCGGGGATCCGCGAGCTGCGCCAGTACCTGTCGCGCTACATCGATCTGGTCAAGGCCGGGGAGACGATCGAGGTGACCGAGCGCGGCCGTCCGGTTGCGGTGCTCTCCCCGCACGGGGTCGCGGACAGGCTCGCCGCGCTCGAGCGGCGCGGCCTCCGCGTGACGCGGGCGAGCCTGGGGCTCGAGAGCCTGGGCCGGACTCCGGAGCGTCGGAGCGGGCAGCGAGCCCCGACCGACCTCCTCGCCGAGCAGCGCGAGCGCGGTCGCTACTAGCCGCGGGGTCGGGCAGACGGGCGTGCTCTACCTCGACACGTCGGCGAGCGCGAAGCTCCTCCTCGCCGAGGAGGAGACCGGGGCGCTCGAGGGCTACCTCCGGGCGTGCAACGCCCCGCTCCTCACCAGCAGGGTCGGCATCGTCGAGCTGCGCCGGGTCGCGCGGCGCGACCCGGTTATGGCGGCGCGGGCCGAGCTGGTCGCCGCCGCGTTGACGGTGATCGAGCTCGACCGGACGGTCGAGCAGATCGCGGTGGGTCTCGATCCGGCGCTGCGTGCCCTCGACGCGATCCACCTCGGCAGCGCGCTCGCGCTCGCAGGCGAGCTCGAGGGCTTCGTGTGCTACGACGAGCGGCTGGCGGCCGCAGCCCGGGCCGAGGGCCTACCCGTTGTCGCGCCCGGACGCTGAGGCCGCGCCCGCGGCGCTGCGGCACCGCGGTTCCACACGACTCCGCGAGGTCATCGGCTCGTTGTCGCCGCCGCGAGCTGGCCGCAGGCCGCGGCCACGTCGCGACCGCGCGTGACCCGCACGGTCACCGACAGGCCGGCGCGCTCGAGCGCGGCGCGGAACACGGCGATTGCCCCCGGCGGCGAGGCCTGGAAGACGCCCGTCGGGTTGTACGGGATCAGGTTGACCTTGTAGATCCGCCGGTCGAGCAGCCGCGCGAGCGCGCGGGCGTGCTCGACCCGGTCGTTCACCCCGGCGAGGAGCACGTACTCGACGAATACCATTCGCCGCCGCCGCGCGTGGTAGGCCTGGCACGCGGCCAGCACGTCGGCGAGCGGGTAGCGGTCGTTCACCGGCATCAGCCGCGAGCGCAGCGCGTCGTCGGGCGCGTGCAGGGACAGGGCGAGCCGGATCGGCATGTCCACCTCCGCGAAGCGGGCCAGCCCGGGCAGCCACCCGACCGTCGACACGGCCGTGCGCCGGTGCGTGATCCCGAGGTCCGGCAGCCGTCGGCACGCCTCGAGCACCGCGTCGAGGTTCATGAGCGGCTCGCCCATCCCCATGAACACGCAGTGGTCGACCTCGCCGGCCCGGCGGAAATGCAGCGCCTGATCGAGCAGCTCCGACCCGGTCAGGTTGCGCCCGAACCGCATCTGCCCGGTCGCGCAGAACGAGCATGTGAGCGGGCAGCCCGACTGGCTCGACACGCACAGCGACCTCCGCCCGTCGCGAAACTGCATCGACACAGCCTCCACCGGATGCCCGTCAGCGGTGCGAAAGAGCGCTTTCACCGTCCCGTCGCGCGCCCGAGCTTCTTCGACCAGCTCGAGCGTCGAGAAGGGCACATCCTCCGCGAGCGAGCGCCGGAGCGCCGCCGGGAGCGACGTCATCTCCTCGTAGCCGGCCGCCCCGCGCGCCGTCCACTCCCACACCTGGCGGGCCCGGTAGCCGGGCTGGCCGCGGGCGGCGAGAGCATCCTCGAGCGCGGTCAGATCCATCGAGGCAAGGGTAGACGCGCGGCGTCTCCCGCCCGGAGATGGAGCGTCCGCCACGAATCGCGGTATTCTTTGTCTCGCTCAGCACAAGCCATGGCGAGCGCAGACCGGAACACGAGCGCGCGGGGCACGTCGCGCCAGACGAGCCCGCCGGCGCCTGCCGACTCCGGAGCGCCGGGCTACGCCGACGGCGGCGCGGCGACCGAGGATCCCGCACACTACGCGGAGCGCCTCTCCGTCCTCGCCGAGGTTGGCGCGGCTATCCAGGAGGCGCACTCGCCCCGGGAGGTCTCGGCGGCGCTGCTGCCGCGCCTGCGGCGGCTCGTCGGCGCCCCCTTCGCGACCACGGCCGTTCTCGACTTCGACGCCGGCCTGCTATGGCGCATCGCCGTCGACACCGACCGCGAGACGGCGCCCTCTGTCGGTGCGCCTGTCCCGATCGCGGGGCTGGGGCCGCTCGACGAGGTGTGGGCCGGGCGGCCGCGGGTCGTCCGCGACATCCGCACGATCTCCAACCGCGCGCCCCTGGTCGACGCGCTGATCGCCTCCGGCCTGCGCTCCATGGTCAACCTGCCCCTAGTTGCCGGCGGCGAGGTGATGGGAATCCTGACGCTCGTCTACGAAGACCCCGCCGGCCTGCCGAACGGGGCCAAGCTCGAGGCCGCGTCGGAGCTGGCCGGCCACCTGGCCGTCGCGATGCGCCAGGCCCGCCTCGACGAGCAGCTCGAGCGGCGCCTTCTCCAGGCGGATGCGCTCGCCCGGCTCGGCCGCCGCGCGCTCGGCGGCCACGGGCTCGGCGGCCTGATGGCGGAGTCCTGCCAGCTCCTCGTCGACGTGCTCGCAGTCGATTGCGCCAAGGTGCTCGAGCTCCTTCCCGGCGGGGAGGAGCTGCTGCTCGTCGCGGGCGCGGGTTGGGCGGACGGGCTCGTCGGCAGGGCGACCGTGGACTCGGGCCCGCACTCCCAGGCCGGCTACACGCTCGTCACGGACGAGCCCGTCGTCGTGGCCGATCTCGCCGGGGAGGAGCGCTTCCGCCCGCAGGCGCTGCTGCGCGACCGCGGTGTCGCAAGCGGCGTCACGGTCACGATGGCGACCGCGGACGGGCCCTACGGCGTCCTCGGGGTCCACTCGACGTCGCCCCGGAGATACACCGAGCACGACGTCAGTCTCGTCCAGGCCGTCGCCAACGTGCTCGCGGAGGCGATCCAGCGGGAGCGCGCGGAGGACGCGCTCGTGCGCTCCAACGCACGGCTTCGCCTGCTTCGCGATATCGACCTGGCGATCCTCGCGGCGCGCTCCCCCTCGGCGATCGCCGCCGCGGTGCTGCCCACCCTGCGGCGGCTCGTTCCCTGCCGGCGCGCGAGCGTCGCGCTCTTCGACCTCGACGCTCTCGAGGCAGAGCTGATCGCCGGGGAGACTGAGGGCGGTACGGAGATCCAGCCCGGCGTCCGCTACCCGCTCGGCGCGATCGCGGGGCGCGACGAGCTCATTGCCGCTCTCGGGCGCGGAGAGATCTGCACGCTCGACGTCGTCTCGATGCGCGGCGAGCCGTCGTTTTTCGACGCGCTCGCGCGCGAGGGAGTGGTCTACCAAGCGCTCGTGCCGCTGCTCGCGGAGGGCGAGCTGCTCGGGTCGCTCGACATCTCCGGCGACACCGCGGACGGCCTCGCCCCCGGCGACGCGGAGGTCGCGCGCGAGGTCGCCGCCCAGCTGGCGATCGCGCTGCGGCAGGCCCGGCTGCACGAGCAGCTCGAGCGCTCCGCCGCGGAGCTCTCCGAGCGGGTGGCCGAGCGCACCGCGGAGCTGGCCGAGAGAAACGCGGAGCTCGACGCGTTCGCCTACACCGTCTCGCACGACCTCCGCGCCCCGCTCAGGGCCATGCGGGGCTTCAGCCAGGCGCTGCTCGAGGACTACGGCGGGGGCTTCGACGCCGAGGGCCGGGACTACGCCGAGCGGATCGTGGAGGCGGCAGGGCGGCTCGACACGCTGATCTCCGACCTCCTCGCCTATAGCCGCCTGACCAGGGTGGAGCTCGCGCCCGAGCGGGTCGTGCTCGCCGTCGTCGTGGCGCGGGTGCTGCGCGAGCGAAGCGCGGAGCTCGAGACGGCCGGGGCCGCGGTCGAGATCGACGGTACGCTGCCGGACGTGATCGGCCACGGCGGCACGCTCGCCCACGTGCTCGGAAATCTCGTCGGCAACGCCGTCAAGTTCGCGCGCGCCGGCGTCGACCCGCGTGTCCGCCTGCGCGCCGAGAGCCGCGGCGGGGCGGTGCGCCTGTGGGTCGAGGACAACGGGATCGGGATCGAGCCGGAGCACCTGGAGCGGATCTTCCGCCCGTTCGAGCGCCTGCACGGCCGCGAGTCGTACGCGGGCACGGGAATCGGCCTCGCCATCGTCTCCAAGGGGGTCGAGCGGATGGGCGCCAGCGTCGGCGTCGAGTCGGTACCGGGGGAGGGCAGCCGCTTCTGGCTCGAGCTTCCCGCCGCGGATGCGGACGGCGCGACGTGACGAGGTCGGGCACGATCCTGCTCGTCGAGGACGACCCCAACGACGTGCTCCTGATCCGCCGGGCGCTACGCAACGCGATGATCGCCAACCCGCTGCGCGAGGTCGCGGACGGCGACGAGGCGATCGCGTACCTGTCGGGGGTGGACGGGTACGGCGACCGGGACGCGCACCCGCTGCCCGCGCTCGTGCTGCTCGACCTGAAGCTGCCCCGGCGGGACGGGTTCGAGGTGCTGCGCTGGATCCGGGCGCAGCCCGGGCTGCGGCGGCTGCCCGTCGTCGTGCTCACCTCGTCCCGCGAGACCGCCGACGTCAACCGCGCCTACGACGAGGGCGCGAACTCCTACCTCGTCAAGCCCGTGGCGTTCGACGCGCTGCTCGAGCTCGTGCGCCGCGTGGACGAGTTCTGGCTGTACCTGAGCGAGACGCCGGAGCTGTCGTGACCGGGCTCCGCGTCCTCCTCGTCGACGACAACCCGGACGACCGCGCGCTCGTGCGCCGGGAGCTCGAGCGTGACTTCCCCGGAGCCGACGCGACGGAGGTGCGCGACACCGGGGAGCTCGAACGCGCGCTCGCCAACGGCGGCTTCGACGTCGTGATCACCGACTACCGGCTCAACTGGACGGACGGGCTGGTGGTCCTGCGGCGAGCCAAGGAGCGCTGGCCCGACACGCCGGTCGTGATGTTCACCGGCAGCGGCGGCGAGGAGATCGCGGTTCAGGCCATGAAGGACGGGCTCGACGACTACGTGATCAAGACCCCGTCGCACTACCGGCGCCTGCCGAGCGCTGTCGCGTCCGCACTCGAACGCGCGCGGGGACGGGCCGCGATCAGGGAGCAGGAGCACGCGGTCGCCGCGCTCGCCGAGAGCGAGGCCCGCTTCCGCGCGCTGTTCGAGAACGCGCACGTGGGGATCTGCATCACCGATCGCGGCGGCGTCATCCTCCACACCAACGCCGCCTACCGCGACCTGCTCGGGTACACCGGCGAGGAGCTGCGAGGGACGACGTTCCTCGATTACGCGCACCCCGATGACCTGCCGGAGAACCGCCGGCTGTTCGAGCGGGGGGAGCCGTATCGGCTCGAGAAGCGCTACGTTCGCAAGGACGGGCGCGCGGTGTGGGTCGACCTCGGCTCCGCGGTCGTGGGCGACGCGGAGGGCACTCCGCAGTTCGCGTTCGGCATCGCGATCGACATCACCGAGCGCAAGCTGCTCGAGGAGCGGCTTCTGCACTCCCAGAAGATGGAGGCGATCGGCCGCCTCGTCGGCGGGATCGCCCACGACTTCAACAACCTGCTGACGGCGATCACCGGCTACGCGGAGCTCGTCGCGAGCAGGCTCGACGAGAACGACCCGGTGCGCGCCGACGTGGCCGAGATCCAGCGCGCCGGCGAGCGCGCTGCCGCGCTCGTGCAGCAGCTGCTCGCGTTCGGCCGCAAGCAGGTGCTGAAACCGCGGAGCGTCAACCTGAACGCCGTGGTCGGCGACATCCAGGCGATGCTGCGCCGGGTGATCGGCGAGGACGTCGAGCTCGTGACCGTCGAGAAGCCCGGCCTCGCACCGGTCAACGTCGACGTCGGCCAGCTCGAGCAGGTGATCGTCAACCTCGTCGTCAACGCTCGCGACGCGCTGCCGCGCGGCGGCTCGGTCACGCTCGCGACGGGCGAGCGTGACGTCGCCGAGCGCGAGGAGCTCCGGGTCGGCATCCCGGCGGGCCGCTACGTAACGCTCGCGGTCTCCGACACGGGGATCGGGATGGACGCCGACACCAGGGCGCGCATCTTCGAGCCGTACTTCACGACCAAGGAGCAGGGCAAGGGCAGCGGCCTCGGGCTCGCGACCGTGTTCGGGATCGTCGAGCAGAGCGGGGGCCACGTCACGGTCGAGAGCGTGCCCGGCGACGGGGCGACGTTCACGGTCTACCTGCCCCGCGTGAGCTAACGGCCCGGCCAAGCCGGCACGTCGCGCTCACGAGTCGACCACGCCAGGCTCGCGAAGCGATGGCCTCTCCCTCGGAGGTGACGAGCCCTGATGTCTACCAGGGAAGCGTGAGCAACCGCGAGGCGGCCTGGATCCTGGAGCTGATGGTGCCGCGGGCGCCCGGCCCGGCCGACCTACCGCTCGGGCGCGGCTGAGCGTGCGTGTACGACACGAGCCCCGCGGCGACGCCGCCTCGCAGGCGGGCGTGGGAGGGCGAGCTCCGGTGCGGCGGCCGGGCGGGCACGCCGCGTCAGCCCTCGAAGACCCCCGCCTGCTCCATCAGCGCCCTCGTCTCCCGGTAGGCCTCCTCGACCCACGGCACCATCTCCGTCCCGGGCGGTGGAAACTCGAGCTCGAGCGAGACGGGTCCCGCATAGCCCGTGTCGCGGATCGCCTCCAGGTAGGAGAGAAGGGGCGTGTTGCCGCGTCCCGGCGGCAGATCCCCGTGCTTCTCTCCGTCACAGTCGGAGAAGTGGACGTGAGCGATCCGACCCGCCAGCCGGGCGATCTCGGCGGCATCGATGCGCATGAGCCACAGGTGCGAGCAGTCGACGTTGGCGCGCACGTTCGGCAGGCCGACGTCGTCGAGGAACCTGGCCATCGTGTCGACCGTGTTCACGAGCGAGAGATCGAACGGCTCGAGCTCGAGCGCCAGCTCGATTCCCCGACCGGCCGCGTGTTCACCGATCTCGCGCGTGTTTGCCACCGCCGTGTCCCACTGAACCGGGGGCGGTATCACCTCCTGCTGCCACATGTACTCCCCGAGCACGAACAGGACGTTCGAGGCGCCGAACTCGGCCGCGAAGTCGACGTGGCGCTTCGCCCGCTCCACGTGGAACCGCTGCACCGCCGGATGGAAGTCGGCGATCCCCAGCGCGATGCAGATCAACGATGGCGCGGGCAGTCCGACGTCCGCGATGTCCCGCGCGTGCGCCCGCCGCTCCTCGTCGGTCATGGTCAGCGGGTCGCGAAAGATGTCGATCGTCTGGTAGCCGATCTCCTTCGCCTTCTCGAGCCCGGGCTTGCCGTCGAGGGGGGTGTGGAACCACGCCGATTCGATCAGGCCGATCTGCACGTGCGCCTCCTTTGTCCGATGGGGTCGATCTCAGCGAGCGAGCGGCAAGCCGCCCGGGCTCTTCGTGATCGCGAAGCCGCCGCCGGCGGTCACGACAGCTCCGCTGACGTAGGCGGCGGCCGGCGAGGCGAGGCAGGCGCAGACCGCCGCGATCTGCTCGGGACGGGCCAGGCGTCCAGCCGGCGGCGACGCTGTTGACGGTAAGCCCGTGGGGTGCCAGCTCGACCGCGATGATCTGGGCAACCGCGGCCAGGGACGCAGCGGCGATTCCCACCAGGCAGGCCCCCCGGGAGCGGCCGCGCGGCCGCCGGCGTCGACACGACGATCACCCGGCCTGCTGCTCCCCGCTCGACCAGCGACGCGGTCGCAGCCCGTAGACCCAGGAACGCCTTCCGGAGCACCGGCACCGTCTCCGCCCAGCTCGCGGCGCCGGTTACGAGCGCGACCGTGCCAGCGGGGCGCATCAGGCGCGCCGCGCCTCCCACGCGCGCTCGAAGCCCGCCCGTGCGCGCGTGATCAGCTCGACCGGGTCGAGGTTCCAGAGCGAGTCGGGGTAGTCGTCCTCGAAAGCCCCGTTGTCGGAGAAGATCTCGAGGTCGTACCAGCCCTCGTAGCCGCCCGCCTCGAGCGCCCCGAGGATCGCCGGCAGGCCGGCGATGCCCTCACCCGGCAGCGCGCGGTCGTTCCAGCCGCGGGTCGGATCGCGCCAGTCGTTGACGTGAACGCCCACGAAGCGCTTCGCATGCGCCCGGATATCGTCGAGGAGGCCAGGCGTGTCCCACAGGTGCCAGACGTCGAAACCGATCCCCAGGTTCGGCTCACCCACCTCTCCGAGCAGCTCGAGCGTCTCGGGAATCGACGAGACGAGAGTCCAGTCGTCGCGTATCGACGCGTGGATCGGCTCCACCCCGATCGGGACACCCGCCTCGGCGGCGCAGCGGGCGATCCTACGCAGGCCGTCGACGGCGATCCGCCGGGCCTCCGCAGCCCCGTAGGCTCCCTGCGGCCCGGTCAGGCAGTAGATGCAGCCGGGCTCGAACGGCGCGAGCCGGCGGATCCCAGCGCAGATCGCCTCGACGCGCTCGTCGGGGTCCGCCGGCCCGGGGAACTTGGACAGCGGCAGGACGGAGAGCCCCGCTGTCAGGCAGATCCCGGCCGCGAGGCCGCTCTGCCGGAACAGCTCGAGCAGCGCGGTGTCCTCGCCTTCCGGGAGCTTGGCCTCCGCGATCCCGATCCCGTCGGCACCGGCGCGGCCGTAGACGTCGAGATCCTGTTCGAACGGGAGCGCGAGCGTGGTCAGCTCGCAGACGGAGAACCTGGGCTCTGCCATGCGCTTCCCCTTTCTAGGGCTTGATGACCGTGGTGATCACATCGTCCTCGCGACCGGCGACCCGCTCGATCGCGCCGGCGATCCCGTCGAGCGAGGCCGAGCGGGCGATGATCCTCGCGGTGTCGATCGTCTCATTTTCGAGGATCCGGATCGCCGACGTCGGGAGCGACCCGGCTGCCCGGGCGCCGCTAGCGGTCACCGGCGACGAAGAAGATCGCCACGATCCCGACGTAGGCGGCGATCAGCGCGAGCCCCCGCCCACGGCTCGAGCGTCCGCCCCACAGAACGAGCGCGGTGAACGCGACCGCGCCGCCGAGGGCGGCCAGCTCGACCTGGCGAAACGAGAGCGGCAGCGCCGGCGACACGGCCCACGAGAGGATGTGCACCGCCGGGATCAGGAACACCGCCACCTGGGCGCTCGAAGCGAGCGCGATCTCGGCCGCGAGCTTGATCTTCCCCCGTGCGGCGACGATCACCGCGCCCCCGTGCTCTGCCGCGTTGCCGACGATCGCGACGATCACGGCCGCGACGAAGAAGCCCGACAGGCCCGCCTTCTCCGCGAACGTCTCGATCGAGCCGACGAGGATCTCGGCGACGACGGCCGTGACGACGGTCGCGGCGCACAAGACGCCGATCGAGAGCGGCAGCGACCAGGCGGCCATCGCTGCCGGCTCGTCGGACACGTGCAGGCTGCGGTGGCGGCGCAGCGTGAACCACGTGACCCCGATGTAGATCGCGAACAGTGCGATCGCGACGGGAAGCGACAGGCGCGCGAGCGAGGAGCGTTCCGGGTCGCCGTCCCAGCCGGGGATCGCAGGGATCAGGAACAGCGCGATGGCGCCACCGACGAGCGCGAGCGAGACGAGGCTCGACCAGCGGTCGAGCTCGCCGCGGCCGCCGAATGCGAGCGAGAAGCCGAGCACGAGCAGCAGGTTCCCGATTACGCTGCCCGACAGTGATCCGCGCACGACCTCGGGCAGGCCGTTCGAGACCGCGAACAGGGCGATGATCAGCTCCGGCGCGTTCCCGAACGTCGCATTGAGGAAGCCGCCGACCCCCGGTCCCGTGTGATGGGCCGCGTGCTCGGTCGCCTCGCCGATCAACCAGGCGAGTGGCACGAGCGCGGCCGCCGCGAGCGCGAACAGGAGCACGTCGCCCGCCCCGGCCAGGTCGAGCGCGAACACCATCGGGCCGAGCCCGAGCGAGAGCCAGAGGATTCGTCGCAGCACGGCGAGGGAGCCTACTCGCTAGGCGACGGCGCTTGCCGCTATCCGCTCGCGCGAGCGATGTCAAGTCTTGCGGCCGGCCGCCCGCTCGCGCACAATCGGCCCAGGATGGAGAGACAGACGGGTGAGGTGCGGCGCGTGGCCGGGGCTCTCCCCCTCCGGCCCCAGGACGAGACGGAGTGCCGCCGCTGCTGCGTGCACTGCGACAAGGTCGTCTACCCGGCCGCGTGCCTCGAGCGGTCATGCCCGTTCGTGTACGCGTACGAGGAGTGGGGGCGCACCTACGTCGGTTGCATGAACAAGGTGTACGACGTCGAGATCGACCTGGCGATCCTCACCGAGACGCAGGGGCGCCGGGGCGGCTTCGGCGCCGTGCGCGCGACCAGCCAGCCGCTGCCGATGTGCCGGGCGGAGGTCGTGCGCTGCTACGAGAGCCGCACCGAGGAGCTCGGCTGCCCCAATCCGGAGTTCGGCGAGCTCGCCCGCGGCCGGCCGCCGTTTCGGGTGGTCGCCCGCGACGGCGGCGCCTGACGCGCCTGCGGCCCCGGGGCGGGTCAGGACCCGCCCCTACGTTTGCCGGCGGCGCCGCGGGGGTCGCGTTGACGCCCCGGTCGCGGCACGATCTACGTGTCCTCGACTCGAGGGGTCTGACCCCGGCCGTTTGCCCGGCGGCACCGCGTGCGGTTGCGTTGGCCCCCGAGGGTGGAGGGGCGGGACCTGTGACCCGCCCGTGTGGCGGCGGGTCAGGCCCGGCCCTACGCCGTGGGAAGGTCGACCGTGAACGTGGCGCCCGGGCCCGGAACGTCGTCGAGAGTAAGCGTGCCGCCCATCGCGACGGCCAGGCTGCGGGCGAGATACAGGCCCAGGCCAGTGCCCGGGCCAGGGCGGGAGACCGGGCCGCGCTCGAACGGCTCGAAGATCCGTTCCCGCGACTCCGGGGGGACGCCCGTACCGTCGTCGGACACCGAGATCCGCACGCGGCCGCCCGCCTCCGCGAGCGTGACCCGCACCTCCCGCGCGGCGTGCGTGACGGCGTTCGAGACGAGGTTCGCGAGCACCTGGCGCAGCCGCTCGGGGTCGGCGGCGACGGGCGGCAAGCCGGGCGGGGCGTCCACCGTCAGCTCGACCCCGGCCGGCAGGTGAGCCCGGGCGGCCGCGGCGACCGCGTCGGCGACCGCGGCGGCGTCGCACGGGGCGATCTCGAGCGGCAGGCGCCCCGCGCCAAGGCGCCCGGCCAGGAGCAGGTCGTCGACGAGCCCCTGGAGCTGGCCGGCCGCGTCCGCGATCACCCGGAGCAGTCGCGCCCGCGTCTCCGCGTCGACGCTCGCATCGGGGTCGCGGAGCGCGCCGACAGCGCCGGAGATCGCCGCCAGCGGCGTCTGCAGCTCGTGCACGACCTCGGAGACGAGACCGGCGGGGTTCGCCGCGTCGCTCACCGTCGCGACAGCGCCAGCTCGTGGAGCGCGCGGAGCTTCTCGAGCTCCGCGCTGTCCGGGCCGTGGCCATCGGGGCCCGGTGTCTCGAGGATCGCGGGCAGGGCCTGGAGCGCCGGGTGGCCGAGAAACGCGGCAAGGCCGTCCCCGAGCTCCCCTTCGCCGATGTTCGCGTGGCGGTCGCGGTTCGAGCCGAGCGCCGCCGCCGAGTCGTTGACGTGCACCGCTCGCAGCCGGTCGAGCCCGACCCCCTCGTCCACCTCGGCGAGGAGCGCGGCCACGGTGGGCGGGTCGGTGACGTCCACCCCGGACGCGTACAGGTGGCAGGTGTCGAGGCAGATGCCGAGCCGCGGGTGGCGATCGGCGCGCTCGACGATTGCCGCGAGCTCCGCGACCGAGCGGCCGATCGTGCCGCCGGCGCCGGCAGAGCTCTCGAGCAGGAGCCACGTCCGCTCGGCGGTCTCCGCGAGCGCGCGCCCGAGCGCGGGCAGCACCCGCTCGAGGCCCGCGTCGAAGCCGGCGCCCCCGTGTGACCCGACGTGGAAGACGACGTCGCCCTCGAGCTCCCGCGCCACCGCGAGCGTGCTGCGCAGCGCGGCCTCCGACTTCGACCGGAGGTCGTCGTCGGAGCTCGCGAGGTTGATCAGGTAGAGCGCGTGGCAGAGCACGTAGCCGACGCCCGACCCGGCGCGGCGCTCCCGAAACCGGGCCAGGCCCGCCGGGTCGTGCGCGGTCGGGCGCCACATCCGCGGGCTCTGCGTGAACAGCTGAACGGCATCGCCGCCCAGTGCCTCGATCCGGTCGATCGCGGTGTGGATCCCGCCGGAGCTCGACACGTGGGCACCGTAGAGCACGCGGCTAGCATACGGCCCGTGCCAGCCGACCCCGTCCGTGTGCGCATGGCCCCCAGCCCGACGGGGCTCCTCCACGTCGGCGGCGTGCGGACGTTCCTGTTCAACTGGCTCTACGCCCGCGGGCGCGGCGGCGAGTGCCTACTCCGGATCGAGAACACCGACACGAGCCGGGAGGTCGCGGAGTCGGTCGAGCAGATCCAGCGGTCGCTCGCCTGGCTCGGGATCGACTGGGACGGGCCCGTGACGTTCCAGCTCGACCGGGCGGAGCGGGCGCGGCAGGAGGCGCGGCGGCTTGTCGCCGAGGGTTCCGCCTACGAGGACGAGGGCGCGATCCGCATCCGCATGCCCGACGAGGGTGCGACCAGGTGGGAGGATGCGGTCAAGGGCGGGATCGAGTTCCCGAACGAGCAGCTCGAGGATCTCGTCCTCGTGCGCTCCGACGGGCGCCCGACGTACAACTTCGCCTCGCCGCTCGACGACTGGCTCGACGGGATCACGCACGTGATCCGGGGTGACGACCACGTCTCGAACACCCCGAAGCAGATCCAGGTGCTGCGGGCGCTCGGGGCGCAGCCGCCCGTGTACGCGCACGTGCCGAACGTCTTCGGAACCGACGGCAAGAAGCTGTCGAAGCGCCACGGCGCCGTCTCGCTCGACGAGTTCCGCGAGGACGGCTACGTGCCCGCGGCGCTGCTCAACTTCCTGGCGCTGCTCGGCTGGAGCTACGACGACAGGACGACCGTGATGTCGCGGGACGAGCTCGTCGAGCGGTTCACGCTCGAGCGGGTCGGGACGAGCCCGGCCACGTTCGACTACGAGAAGCTCCGGTGGCTGAACGGCGTCTACGTGCGGGGTATGGCGCCGGGAGAGTACGCGGATGCGCTGGTCGCGTACCTGCGCGAGCGCGGCTGCGACTGGGACGAGCAGCGGATCCGGGCGGCCGCGCCGCTGTGCCAGGAGAAGCTCGCGACGCTCGGTGAGTTCCCCGGGTTCGCGGGCTTCCTCTTCGGCGCGGTCGAGCCGGGGGCGGAGGCGCTCGAGGGGGCGGGGGAGGTGCTCGCCGACGCTGCGGCAGCGCTCGAGGCCGTCGAGCCGTTCACCGCGGCCGGGGTGGAGGAGGCGCTGCGCTCCGTATGCGACCGCCTCGGGTTGAAGCCGCGGCAGGCGTTCCAGCCGATCCGGGTGGCCGTGACCGGCTCGAAGGTGTCGCCGGGCCTGTTCGAGTCGATCGAGCTGCTCGGCCGGGCGGAGACCCTGGCGCGGCTCGAGGCGGCGGCACGCGTCGCCGCGTAGGATTCCGGCGTGGGCTACGCGGTGGCTCAGGTCGGGGAGCTCGACGGCGCGTTCCTGAAGCGCGCCCGGGAGCGGCTGGGCGTGACCGCGTTCGGCGTCAACGTGATGACGCTCCCGCCCGGGACGGAGTGGTTCGAGCACACGCACGAGCGCCAGGACGAGCTCTACTTCGTTCACGCGGGCCGCGCCGGCGTTCGCGTCGAGGGGGAGGCGCTCGAGCTCGGGCCGGGCGCGCTCATGCACGTGGAGGCCCGAACCCCGCGGCAGCTCTGGAACGCGGGCGACACCGACCTCGTCGTGCTGATGGTCGGCGGCTGCGAGGGCTACGTCGGCCGCGACGGGCAGCTCGTGAACTCGGAGCGTGACCTCGCACGCCGCCAGGCCGCCGCCGAAGGCGAGCTGGACGCGATCCGCCGCATCGTCTGACCGCCGCCGCGCCCCGATCAACCATGTCCGGGGTCAGACCCCGGGGGGAGCACCCAGGGTTGGGCGGGGCCACGAAAATTAC
>CAYJLE010000035.1:23993-35156 GCA_964370985.1 uncultured Gaiellales bacterium
GGGTCAGACCCCGGGGTCAGACCCCTTGATGCGCGGCGACTCAGATCTTGCCGCCGGGTTGGCTTGGCTTCTCGGTTTGTGCCGTGCTCCGGCGGGGTGCCTGACCCCGGGGTCTGACCCCGTCTGTCGGCCAGGGGCCCTGGCCGGCGGGAACAGGGGGTGGGACTGGCTGCGCGCGTTTGCTCGTATAGTCAGCGGCCGATGGCGGCAATCGCACGCGACGAGCGGGCCTGGCTCCGGCGTGCCCGGGGCGGCTCCGCCTCCGACCTCGAAGCCCTGTTCCGGCTTCACTGGCCGCGGGCCTACCGGGTCGCGTACCTCATCGTCCACGACCACATCGCCGCCGAGGAGATCGCGGAGGAGAGCTTCCTCGCCGCGGTCCGCCACCTCGACAGCTTCGACGTCGAGGAGCCCGTGGGGCCCTGGTTGCACCGGCTCGTCGCCACCCGCTCGATCGACGCCGCCCGCGCCCGGATGGCCCGCCGGGAGGTGCAGGGCGAGTCCTATCTCGACCTGAACTCCCCGCTCGGCTGGCCGAGCAACGACGACACCCCGCAGCCGCTCCTCGACCCCCAGACCCGGGCGATCGCGGGCGGGCTCGCGGCCCTGACCGCAGAGGATCGGGCCGCCGTCGTCCTGCGCACCGTGGTCGACTACAACCCGCGCGAGATAGCCCGGCTGCTCGAGCTGCCGCGCAGGGCAGTCCGCGACCGTCTCGAGCGCGGCCTCGACCAGGTCGCGGTTCGCCTCGAGGCCGGGACGATGAGCGACCGGGACCTGCGCACGCTGCTCCTCTCCCAGCCCGTTCCGGACGAGCAGATCGCCGAGGAGCGAACCTGGGAGGTCATTCGGGAGGCGTTCCAGACGCGCCAGCCGGTCACGCACCACCGGCGGCTGCCGTGGCGGCTGCTGGCCGCGCTCGCCGTCGCTGGCGGCGCGGCGGGGATCGCGCTCAGCCCGGCCGGGCCCGCGATCGTCGACTGGATCGACTCCCGCGCGGGTGACGGAGTCGCTGTCAGCACCCAGGCGGCCACCACGCCCGCGCCGATCACGCTGCCGGCGCCCGGGCGCCTGCTCGTTACCGACCCGCGGGGCGTCTGGGTGATCCACGAGGACGGCGCCCGCGTCCATGTCGGCGACTACCCCGCCGCGTCGTGGTCGCCCACCGGCGTCTACGTCGCGGCCTGGACGGCCGACCGGCTCGTCGCCCTCGACCCGGCCCGCAGCGAGTTCGTCCACTGGACGCTCGAGCGCGACGCGGTCGCCGATGCGCGCTGGTCGGCTACCGGGCTACGGATCGCCTACCGCAGCGGCGCCGCGTTACGCGTCCTCGTCGAGAACGGCACCGCGGACCGGGAGCTCGCGGCCGCCGTCCTCGAGCTCGCGCCCGCCTGGCGGCCCGGGAGGGGGGAGGTGCTCGCGTACGCCGAGCCCGACGGTCGGATCGCGGTCGTCGAGGCGGACACCGGCAAGGCGCTGTGGCGGACAGCGCGGGCGCCCGCACCGGTCGCGCTTGCGTGGGCGGACGCCTCCACGCTCGTCGCGCTCGAGCAGCAGCGCCTCCGTCTGCTTGCGGAGCCGGGCGGGCTCGTCGCCGCGGTCGACCTCCCCGAGCGGACGCAGGGCCTCGCCCTCGCGGCGAGACCGGGCGCCGCCGACGTCGCGTACTCGGTCTTCGTGCCCGACACGGGCAAGAGCTCCGTGTTCCTCGTCGATGCGAAGGGAAAGAGCCCGCGCCTGCTCTTCGCCGGCGCGGGCAAGCTCGGCGACCTCGTCTGGTCGCCCGACGGCCGCTACCTGCTCGTGGCCTGGAAGGCCACGGACCAGTGGCTGTTCGTCCCCGCGGGCAAGGGCGGGCGGCTCCCGGTCCTGGCCGGGGTCAGCGAGCGCTTCGACCCCGACGTCGCGGCCGGCGAGTTTCCCCTCCCGGCTGGCTGGTGCTGTCTCGAGCCGTGACTCGCCGCAGCTTTTAGCGGAACGTTATAGTCTTAATTACCATCGAGCCCGACGAGGAGGCGGAATGACGTACATCATCGCTGAGCCCTGTATCGACATCAAGGATCGTTCGTGCGTGGACGTGTGTCCCGTGGACTGCATTCACGAGGGTGATCGGATACTCGTGATCGACCCGGAGGAGTGCATCGACTGCGGCGCCTGCGAGCCGGAGTGCCCGGTCGAGGCGATCTTCCCGGAGGATGCTCTGCCGGAGAAGTGGAGTGCGTTCGTGGAGGTCAACTATGCGTTTCCCGAGGGGATGGGGCGCGTGAACGAGTTGACGGAGGCGTACGCGACCGAGCACGACGTCCGCAACCCGCCGCTCGAGTCGCGCTAGCTACGCCGTCGCGAGGCGGGCGACGCAGAGTTCCGGCTCGACGTACGGGTCGAGTCGCTCGACTGTGACACCTGCACCGAGCGCGTCGAGCGCGCCGCGCATCAGCCCGAGGTGCGCGGGGCAGACGATCGTCGGGAACGCGCTCGCAGCCTCGCCGAACGGGCACGGTCGCATCAGGATCCGGCTCGCACCGCGGCTTCGGCGGAGTTCGGGGCGGAAACCCAGGCCGTCGAGGAGCCCGACGAGCTCTCCGACCGCCTCCCGGTCGGGCATCGCGCCGGGCACGCCGCGCGCGCCCACGAGCGCCCGTCCGCGCGCCCGCCCGGCTTCCTCGCTGAGCCGGCCGGCGTCGGGCTCGGCCCGGGCAAGGCAGTCAGCGAGCACCTCGGCGAGGAGCGCGGCAGGCGTCTGGCCCTCAGCGAGCGCCGTCGGGGCCGTCCGGTAGACGCTCCGGGGCCGGCCGGGCCTCGTGGGCTCCTCCTGCTCCCGGACGATCAGGCCGGCCCGGGAGAGCACCCCGAGGTGCCAGCGGATGGTCGAGACGTGCAGGCCGTGCTCCCGGGCGAGCGCGAGCGCGTCGAGCGCCCCGCCCGCGGCACGGAGGGTGGCCAGGATGCGAACCCGGGTCGCTCCGGCCAGGGCCCTGTGCCGGATCGCCTCCAGGTCGGGCTGCGGCGCTGTCTCGTCTGACACGATCGCAGGAGAATAGCGGAAGCAACTAATGGATATCGGAAACTGACCGGCCGGCGCCTCCGCGCCGGCCCCTACGATGGGGACGTGTCCCGGAGCCGCCTGCGGATAGCTGCCGCGCTTGCGGTGCTCGTCGGGGCGGGCGTCGCGCTCGGGGTCGTGCTCGCGGGCGGGGAGGAGACAGCGCAGCCGGCGCGCGCGTCGACGTCCGGTGAGGTCAGCGCGGCGAGTCCCGCGGAGACGCGGCCGGCGGGCAGCACGGCGGAGGCCGAGCCCGGCACCGCCCCGGACGAGGACGCCCTTCCCGGCCCCGACGCCCAGCGACGCGCCGTCGAGAGCCTCGCCCGCATCGGCCTGCCTGTCTACTGCGGCGGCGGGCGCGCCGGGAAGATCGTCGCGCTGACGTTCGATGACGGCCCCGGCGCGTACACCGGGACGGCCATGAAGATCCTGCGGCGCGCCGGCGCGCGGGCGACGTTCTTCCTCGTCGGGCGCAACCTCGACTCCCACCCGGGGCTGCCGCCCCTCGAGGAGCGACTCGGCGCGCTCGGCAACCACAGCTGGAGCCACCCGGTGCTGCCCGATCTGCCGCAGGAAGAGATGGCCGCGGAGCTATCCCGCACGAAGGAGGCGATCGAGAGCCTGGCGCGCGGCTCGGTGTCGCTGTTCCGTCCGCCGTACGGCGCCCGCTCGCCCGCCGTCGACGAGCACGCCCGCTCGCTCGGGATGCTGACCGTGCTGTGGAGCGTCGACACGCGCGACTCGATCGACGCCGACCACGACGGCATCTACCGCGCGGTTGTCGACGGCCTGCGCCCGGGCGGGATCGTCCTCATGCACGAGAACCGCGGCCAGACGCTGCGGGCGTTGCGCTTCCAGATTCTGCCCGAGCTGGCGCAGCGCGGCTACCGGGCGGTCAGCGTCCCCGAGTTGCTCGCGCTCGACCCGCCGACGCGCCGCCAGCTTCGCCGCGGCCTCGCCGCCTGCGCATGAGCGCGGACGTCACGGATCGCCCTTGCCGTCGCGCTTCCAGCGGCGGCCCGGCTCCGTGCGCTCGACGTGACGCCGCCAGCGGAGCGTGCGCAACATCAGGCCGATCGCGGCGAAGCCGACGGCAACGTTGACGGCGATCACGGCCAGCTTCATGCCGACGCTGAAGCCGAGCAGCGCGGAGGTCGGGGCGTCGCCGCGCAGGACGTAGACGACGAGAGCCTGCTCGGTGCCGATGCCGGCCGGAGTGAGCGGGATCACGGTCGAGAGGCTCTGGGTGACCTGGACGAGCAGCGCCCCGTCGAGGCCGACGTCGATCCCGAACGCGCGCAGGAAGAGGGAGAGCTCGACGATCCGCAGCCCCCAATCGGCGGCCTGCCAGGTGACGACCGTTCGCAGGTAGCGGCGCCGGTCGCCGAGGATCGCGAACCCCTGGCCGAGGCGGCGCTTGAACGCGGTGACGTGCCGCGATGCGCGCCAGGCGACGAAGCCGCCGACCGAGGCGAGCCCGGCCGCGATCACGGCTGCCCAGACCGGGTTTCGGATCACCCAGTTGAGGTCGAACGCGGGCAGGTGGGGGATCACGTCGAGTCCGGGCAGCGCGTCCCGTCGGACCGCCCAGGCGATCAGGGCGAGCGAGGCGACAAGATCGAAGATCGTCTCGACCGCGAACGTGGAGGCGAGCGTCGGGTAGGTGGCGCCGTCGATTCGGCGCTTGGCGATGGAAAGCTTGACGAGGTCGCCACCGCGGGCGGGGAGCAGGGCGTTGACGCCGACGCCCGCGACGTACGCGCCGTAGAGGTCGCGCCAGCGAACACGTGCGTCGGGGTAGGCGGCGGCGACGATGTTGCGCCAGGCGCGGCTGCGGCAGGCGGTCCTGATGAGGTGGCAGGCGACCGCGGCGGCGAGCCAGCGCCACTCGATCGCGGCGAAGCGGTCGGCGAAGACCTCGACCGCCCGGACGAACGCGTCGACGGCCCTGGAGGGGCTCATCGCGGACTAGTGCGGGTGGGGCCAGATCGAGCCGGCGGACACGATCGTCCCGTCCGGAACGTCCTCGGTGAGGACGCACCCGTTGCCGACGATCGCGCCGGACCCGATGCGCAGCCCCACGCGTGCGGTGACTCCCATGCCGACCAGGGTCGCCTCGCCGACCTCGACCTCTCCGGCGAGGATCGCCCCGGGGGCGATGTGGGAGTAGTCGCCGATCGCGCAATCGTGCGAGACGATCGCGCCCGTGTTGACGATCACGCCCCGGCCGATCCGGGCGGCGGAGCAGACGGCGGCGGCTGCGAAGACCTGCGCTCCCGCCGCGAGCTCGGCGGACGGGGCGACGTAGGCGGCCGGATCGACGAGCGCCGGCAGCTCGAACCCGTGCCCGTCGAGGTGCTCGAAGATCGCGACCCGGTCCTGGATCCGCCCGATCGCGCCGACGGCGTTGACGGCGTGGCGGAGCCCCGCGGCCCGCAGCGCGGCGAGCAGCTCCCGCCCGCCGACCACGGGCACGCCGAGCACGGGCGGCCGTCCCGGGCGGTCGTCGACGACCGCGACCGGATCGAGCGCCCCGGCCGCGTGCATCAGGTCGACGAGGCTCTTCGCGAGCCCGCCGGCTCCGAAGACGAGGACAGCGCGGTCATGGACGAGCGCCGCGAGCGCCGGGTCGAGCTCCGCGGCGGGCGCTGTCTCGCGCGGGCCCAGCGCCTCGATGTCCCGCTCGGTCAGGAAGCGGTTCGTCGGCAGTGCCGCCAGGTCGAGGCCGAGCTGGAGCGCGAGGCGCTCCGCCTTGCGGGTCAGCTTCAGCCCGGGCGGGCGTTCGGCGGCCCCGTCCCCGGGGCCCGCGGCGGGGCGCGGCTCTGGCCTGCGGTCGAAGACCTCGCAGATCACCTGCCCGGCCGTGACTCGCTCGCCGAGCGTGACCTCGAGCGGCCCGATCCAGCCGTCCAGCTCGGACTCGACGGCGAACGTGGCCTTGCTCGTCTCGACGGTGCAGACGTGGTCGCCGCGCGCGACGCGCGAGTACGGCTCGACGGCGAGCTCGACGATCTGCGACTCGGGCTCGTTCGGGTTGACGAGCGGCGCCTCGACCCGCCCGATCGGCCGCGCGGGGTCGTTCATGGCGAGCTTCCGAGGTCGGCGAGCGCCGCGTCGACGAGCTCGCCCAGCTCCGCGTCCAGCTCGTCGTTCCCGCGCGGCTCGAACGGGGCCAGCTCGGCGTCACGGCGGGCGGGGGCGTGGCCCTTCGAGCCGAGCAGCGCGCGGATCCGCTCGAGCGTGTCGCCGGGGGCGGCGCAGAGCTCCTCGTAGCGCACCTCGAGCACGTGGTCGGGCCCCAGCCGCGCGGCGGCGGCGGCGATCGTCTGCTCGAGCGCGAGCACCTGGGCGGCGACCTGCCGCCAGGGCGGCTCGCCCGCCAGCCAATCCGGGCCGCCCGGCCGGAGCGACGCCCACGTCTCGAGCGAGCCGAACAGGGAGCGGCGCATCCCGAGCAGGGAGAGCGCGGTCTCGCGCGGCTCCCGGCGGATCCAGACGTAGCAGGTGCCGGGCATCCGCTCGAGCATCGCCTCGAGATGCCAGACGAGCAGCATCGGCTTGAACGCCATCGGACCGCCCTGCCAGTGGGCCATATTCACGATCGTGCGCACGAGCGCCTCCCAGTCGATCTCCCGCTCGTGCCCGGGCGGACGCTCGCAGAGGTCCGGGTAGCGCAGGTGGTGGTTCCAGAAGTAGCCGAACTCGTGCGGCTCGGCCGGCCCGTCCGTGCGCCCGTATGCGGAGGCGAAGCCGGCGCCGGGGCGGTCGAGCCCGAGCCTGCGCGAGAGTCGCAGGCCGTAGCTCGGCGCCAGCCAGAACGCGGCGGTCAGGTTGTTGACGTAGCCGAGCTCGAGGCCGGCAGCCGCGATCTGGTAGAGGAGCGTGGTGCCGGAGCGGGGCACGCCGATCACGTGGAGCGTCGGGTAGACCTCCTCGAGGTCGAGCTCGTCCGCGCTGGCGGCGGGCGCGAGCGCGGCGTTGAGTCGGACGAGGAAGTCCTCGTCGAGCGGGTCCTTCGCGAAGCGCCCGGCGAGCTCGGGCTCCGTTCGTCGCACGACTTCCACGGTCGCGGCTAGCGTACTGGCCGGATGGAGCTCGCGCGCCTGTACGAGCAGATGTACCGGATCCGCCGCTTCGAGGAGACGCTGCTCGAGCTGTTCTCCGCGGGCAAGCTGGTCGGGACGACGCACACCTGCATCGGCCAGGAGGCGGACGCGGCCGGCGTGATCGCCTGCCTCGACCCGGAGCGCGACGTCGTCTTCTCGAACCATCGCTGCCACGGCCACTACCTCGCGTTCACGGGCGATCTGGAGGGGCTGCTCGCCGAGGTGATGGGGAAGGCGACCGGGACGTGCGGCGGCAAGGGCGGCAGCCAGCACCTCTGCCGGGGGAGCTTCTACTCGAACGGGGTGCTCGGCAGCATCGCGCCGGTCGCGACGGGGATGGCGCTCGCCGAGCGCGAGCGTTGCTCGGGGGCGGTGACGACCGTGTTCCTCGGCGACGGGGCGCTCGGCCAGGGCGTCGTGTACGAGTCCCTGAACCTGGCGTCGCTGTGGCGGCTGCCGCTGCTCGCCGTGGTCGAGAACAACTTCTACGCGCAGTCGACGCCGAGCCGGCTGCAGCTCGCGGGCGGGATTCCGGAGCGGGCGCGGGCGTTCGGGATCGAGGCGGAGCACCTCGACTCGACGGACGTGCTCGAGATCCACGAGGCGGCGGCGCGCGCCGTGGCCCGGGTGCGCGGGAGCGGCGAGCCGTTCTTCCTCGTGATCGACACGTACCGGTTCAGCCCGCACAGCAAGGGCGACGACAACCGCGACCCGGCCGAGATCGAGGCGCGGCGGCTCCGCGACCCGCTGACGGTCGCGGCAGCCGGGCTCGGTGGCGAGGAGCGCTCGGCGATCGAGCGGGCGTGCGAGGCGGAGCTGGCAGCGGCGCTGGCGGCGGCGGCGGCCGCCCCGGACGCGGGATAGCAGATGGCGAAACGCTGCGTCGACGCCCTCAACGAGGCCCTGCACGACCTGTTCGCGAGCCGCGACGACGTCTACCTGCTCGGGGAGGACGTGCTCGACCCGTACGGGGGCGCGTTCAAGGTCACGGCCGGCCTGTCGGAGCGCTTCGGCGGCCGGGTGCTCGCGACGCCGATCAGCGAGGCGTCGCTGTTCGGGGTGGCGGCCGGGCTCGCGATCCGCGGCTACCGCCCGATCCTCGAGATCATGTTCGGCGACTTCGTCACGCTCGGCTTCGACCAGATCGTGAACGGGATCTCGAAGTTCCGGGAGATGTACGACGGGCAGGTGACGGTGCCCCTGGTGGTGCGTACGCCGATGGGCGGCGGCCGCGGCTACGGGCCGACGCACAGCCAGTCGCTCGAGAAGCTGCTGCTCGGGGTGCCGAACCTGCGGGTTGTGGCACCGAGCGAGTGTCACGACCTGGGCGCGCTCCTGAAGGCGGCGGTCGAGGACGACGACCCGGTGTTCTTCATCGAGAACAAGCTCATGTACGGGCGGGAGAACCGCCGCCCCGAGGGCGGCCACGTCGGCGAGCTCGCCTGCCGTGAGACGGCCGGGCCCTACCCGGCGCTCGTCTTCTCGGGCAGCGACTTCGCGGGCGGGTCGGCGACGATCGCGACCTACGGTGGCATGCTGCCGGCCGCGCTCGAGGCGGCGACGGAGCTGATCCTCGGGGAGGAGCTGTTCTGCGAGGTTGTCGCGCTCTCGAGCCTCGCGCCGCTCGATCTCGACCCGGTGCTCGAGTCGGTCGCCCGCACGGGCGCGCTCGTGACGGTCGAGGAGGGCACGCTGACGGGCGGCGTCGGCGCCGAGCTGGCCGCCCGCGTGCAGGAGGCGGCGTTTGGCGAGCTGCGCGCCCCGGTGCGTCGCGTCGCCGCCCGCGACGGGGTGATCCCGTCCGCGCCCGGGCTCGAGCGGGCGGCGCTGCCCGGCCCCGCGGACGTCGCCCGGGCCGTGCTCGAGCTCGCGGGCGCGCGGGCGGGCGGGCGCTGAGGGTGCTGCAAGGCGCATACGGGATTCGAACACCCCTGCAAATCGGCATGTTTTCGCCGCGAGGGTAGCACCGGGGGTAGCACCATCCGAGCACGCCCGGGCTCACCCGAGCACGGTCGCGTAGTCGATCTCCCGCTCGTCGGCGACAACGTGCGTGTACGTCCGGGCGGTCGTCACGAGGTCGTCATGGCCGACTGCCTCCCCGATCCGAGCCCACGGGATCCCGCCAAGGTGCATGAGCGACACGCGCCGATGCCGGAGGTCGTGCGGCGAGAACGCGGGCGTTCCCGCTGCGGTGCAGGCGCGGGTGATCGCGGTGCGCAGCCGCTCCGAGGTCACGCCCTCGAACACGCGCCGATCCGGGTGGCGATCGTCACGCGGGCAGAGCGCGAGCACCCGCTCGAGCAGACTCGGCGGCGGTGTCACCCACCGGGGCCGGCCGGTCTTGCTTGTCGCGATTCGCCACCGGCCGCGCGGCTCGTCCATGTCGCCCCACGTCAGCGCCTCAAGCTCCCCGATCCGCATCCCGGTCGCGTCGAGCACGAGCACCGGCAGCCGGTAGCGCGCGGGCAGGAGCCGCACGACGGCCTCGACATGATCTGCGGTCGGCGGCTGGACCTGCCGACGCTCCTCCCTGGGCATGCGGACCGTCACCCGGTCACGCGCCGGATTCGGGCTCACGCCCGCGTGGTCGAGCACCATCGCGAGCACGCTGACCGTCTTGCGGATCGTCTGCTTACGCAGGCCGGCGGCGTGGAGCTCGGCGACGAGCGCCGCCACCGTCTGCGCGTCGATCTCCTCGACCGGGACGGAACCGAGCCTCGGCAGGAGCCGGCCGAGCGCAACCCGGTACGTCTGCGCCGTCCCGGCCGACACGTCCACGCGGCTCTCCTGCCACGCCTGCGCGACCGTCGCGACCGTCCGCACCCGCTCCCGCTCCCGCTCGCGGCCGAGCACGCCGAGGTCAGGGACGCGCCGAGCCGCCAGCTCCCCCGCGAGCCACTGCTTGCGCGCGAGCGCCTCCCGCTTCGTCCTGAACGAGCCACCGTAGGTGATCGCGCTCTCCCGCCCGCTGACCCGGTACTCGACCCGGTAGCGTCTCGCGCCGCTACCCGTCTGACGGGTGACGATCCAGACCGACGCCATCAGCGGCCCCCGATCCTGGCGGGACGGATACGCTGCTCGCGCATGAGGACTGACCTCCTCGTGCCATGCCCCGGGGCGCTCAAGCGCCGCCGGGGCTCTCTACGATGCGCGGAAGCGTACACGGTCGCCCCGATACATCGAGGACTCGACGAGCTGCACGTAATCCTCGACGCGGATCAGCGGACGCGAGTAGCCGGGCAGCACGACCACCGGCAGCGCCCGGTACACGGCGTCGACCGCGCGCCGCTCGAGGCCGAGCTCGCGAAGGTGCGTGCGGCTGAGCAGCGCCCCAGGCGTCGAGAGCAGCTCCGTCGCCGACGGGCGCCGGTCAGTCATGCCGCCTCTTCCGTGACGGCCGGCGCGTTACGAAACACGACGAGCGCCGAGGGGAACGGAGACATGCCCCGGCCGCCGTCCGGGCGCACGAACGGCACCCGCCCCCGAAAGAAGCGACACTCGCCGCGCGCCGCGTACCCATGCCACCAGGCCGTATCCACGCGGGCCGGAACGAGGCAGACGACGACCTCCGCCGTCGTCTGCGCCGCCTCGTGCGCCTTCCGCATCCAAGCGCCGATCGGCCGCCCGTAGGGCGGATTCATGAACACGCGGCCCGTCCACTCCTGCGCGAGCCCGTCCTGAGCGCGGGTGAAGTAGCGGGCGGCCTTCGCGTTCTCCCGTGTCGCGCACGGGTCGAGGTCGAACGGACCGAACTCCCGCTCGATCTCCGCGAAGACGGCCGGGTCCGTCGGCCACTCGTCAGACCGAGACGAGCCCATGACCTCCCGGCTCCCGTTCAGCCGCCGGTGCCGGTGCCGGTAGGCGGCAGCGCGGCAGGCGTCCGAGCAGTAGCGGCGCCGTCGGCCCGTCGGCGCCCGGGACGGCAGCGGCCCCCGGCAGCGCACGCACCGACTCACGCGGCCCCTCCCTCCGGGCCCCGTCGTCGCCGCTCCCGGCAGTCCGGCGAGCAGTAGA
>CAYJLE010000036.1:0-33340 GCA_964370985.1 uncultured Gaiellales bacterium
GAGGGGTCCGAATTCAACCGGCCCGACGGGGGTCCAACTTCGACCGGCCTTGACAATCGAGCGGGCGAGCCGGGCCGGCTGAGCGGCCCTCGAGCCACTTCCGCTCCCCTCCCGGGTCGGTGCCCCAGAGCCCTCACCGTGCCGGCGAGACCTCCCACCCTCGCGGCAGGTGCCTCTGACCGATGAGGGAGCAGCTCACGTGAGCGTCAGACCGAGCAGACGTAACGCCGCCTGCAGGTCGGGATCGTCTGCTCCAATCGCCGCGACCCTCGTAGCCACGAACGGGCTCGAGGCTTCAGGCGCGGGCTCGAAGAGTGCCCAGTTGACGACGTCGTCGCCGAGTCGCGACCGATAGCGGATGCCTGCGAACACGCCTCGGTCGTGTCGCTGCTCGTAGACCACGCGCGAAACCTGCTGCGTGAACGCACGCGGCGCCACAGTCGGATCGTCGCCGCGTCGATCTCGTCGAGCCCGTGGCGGATCGCGCTGGCTGCGAGTGTCGTCCGAAGAGTGGCGAGCGAGGTCGTGTCGCCAACGTCGACGAAGCGTCCCGCGACGGTCGCTTCGCCGAGCAGGCGGTTGTCGAGCCAGGAGCGCGACACGGCGGGCGGCGGCTCGTCCTCGCCTTCGATCAGATCGAGCTCCGCGAGAACCTCGAGGTCGGGGCGGAACCGAGCAAGCGTCTCGAGGAACGCTCCGATCCGCTGCGACGACGCGTAGAGGACGCGGTAGCTCGCCTCCGGATCGTCGTAACGATTCCCGAAGGTCCCGTCCGGCCCGACATACGACCAGTCTGGCCACGCCCACGGGTCTGGCTGCCGGCCCAGCCGATAGAGCGGTCCGTCGGGTTCGACGGACGTAACGCCGTTGCTCATCCGCCGACGAGAAAGGCGCGCTCGGCGCCGATGACCTCGGGGCCGACTTCGTCGAGGTCGCCCTCGCGGAGGAGCCGGGCCGGCGAGCGGTCACCGAGCTGAGGATTCAGCCCCTGGAACCACGCGCGCGCAACTTCCGCACCGTCGATTGCTGCGATCGCCCCGGCGACCTGGAGCGCGAGCCGCAGCCGCCGCTGCACCACGTCGCTCGGCCCGCGGACGCCTTCTGCCCACTCGTTGACGGCGCGCGTCTCCTTCACGGAGCCGAGGTAGGCGCAGAGCTTCAAGCCGAGAATCTCGCGGAGCGCGGCCACCACCTCCGGGAAGCTGGAGCGAACGGCGCGGATGTGGGCCGCATAATCGGGTCGCGCGACCGAGCTGACTGCCATCGGGTCTCCTCCTTGTCCTGGATCCTGTCACAGTCTCAATCCCATGTCAATCCGCATGACTATCCCACATCCTGTCACAGTGCTCGAGCACGACCGGACGGTTGCCGCCGAAGAGCCGCCTGGCCGAAGCCGTGACAGGTCAGTAGGGGATGGCCGCAATAGAAGAAGCCCTGTTTCCAGGGCTTCTTCCGTAGCAGGCCTGTAAGCCGGATTCTGTCGAGGGTGACCATCCATCTAGGCCGCCGGTTCCCCGGCGGCTCGAGCGGCGTACCCGGCTCCTCGGCGGGCCACCTGGTAGCGGAGCCTGCTTGCCTTGCACCGGACGGGGTTTGGCGAGCCGCCGCGTCGCCGCGGCGCTGGTGGGCTCTTACCCCACCTTTTCACCCTTACCCCCTGGGGGGCGGTGTCCTTTCTGTTCCACTTTCCGTCGGCTTTCGCCGCCTGGGGTTTCCCCAGCGTCCTGCCCTGCGGTGTCCGGACTTTCCTCGGACCGTGGCGACGGCCCGCGGCCACCCGGCCTGCGCTCCCGAGTGTAGCGCGACCCGGCGCGGGTCTACGCGCGGCCGAGGACGACGTCGACCCCGGAGAGAACGACGGCGAGGTCTGCCGGGCCAACCCGGCCGACGCGCTCTGCCAGGGTCCCGCGATCGAGCGTCACGATCTGAGAGACGTTCGCGACGGAGTCCTTCGGCAACCCGGTGCGAGCCGCGGGCAGCAGAACGTTTCCCGGCGCCGCCGCCCAGCGGAGATTGCTCGTCAGCGGGACGACGACGACTGTGGCGAGCCTGCTCGCGTTGAACGCATCACCCTGGACGACCACGACCGGCCGGCGAAGCCCGGGCCCGGATCCGGTCGGCTCCGGGAGCGACGCCCAGAAGACATCGCCCTGACTGACTACCACTCGACGCGCTCGAGAGCTCCCCGAGCGCCGGCGTCGACCCACGGATCAGGCTCCCCACCGAGCTCGGTAGCCAGCTCGTCCAGAGTGCGAGTCACCGAGCGCGGCTCGCGCCGCAGAACGTACTCGGCAAGGGCCTCGCGATACACCTGGCTGCGCGACATGCCGAGACGCGAGGCGAGTTCCTCCGCCTGCCGGAACAGGTCATCGGGGATCGAGACAGCCGTTTTCATACCCGGAGTATAACCAGACGCAACGGGCCGTCACACGAGGACGAGCTGTGGCTCGGCCCCCGCCGACGGCGCCGGCTCGAGCGCCGATCCGCAGCCCGCGCACTCGACCCGGCCGTGCTCTGCCTCGACCTCCTCGCCGCACACCGGACAGTCCCCCGCCTCGCCGGCGAGCAGCGCCGCGAGCTCCTCGTCGAGAGTGCGGGTGAGCACGGCAACGCTCATAGCCTGCGGAACAGCCCGACCACCTTGCCCAGGATCTGGACGTGCTCCGGGTAGAGCGGCTCGAGCGCCGCGTTCTCTGGCTGGAGGCGGACGCGGCCGCCGTCGCGGTAGAACGTCTTCACGGTCGCCTCGCTTGCCCCTTCGTCCTCGCCGACGAGCGCCGCGACGACGTCGCCGTTCTCGGCCGTCGCCTGACGGTGCACCACGACCACGTCCCCGGGCAGGATCCCGGCCTCGATCATGCTGTCGCCGCGGACGCGGAGCAGGAACTCGTCGCCGCCGTGCGACAGGGTCTCGGGCACCGCCAGGTGATCCTCGACGTTCTCCTCGGCGAGCAGCGGCGAGCCCGCTGCGATCTCGCCGACGAGCGGCAGCACCCGGACGCGACCCTCGTCGCGCTCCGGCTCCCGGTTGCGGCCGACGAGCTCGAGGGCGCGCGGCTTCGTCGGGTCGCGGCGCACGTAGCCTGCCTGCTCGAGCTTCGCCAGGTGGACGTGGACGGTGGAGGGGGAGGCGAGACCGACCTCGGCGCCGATCTCCCGTACCGTGGGCGGGTAGCCGTGCCGGCGTGCGTATTCGACGATGAAGTCGTAGATCTCCCGCTGGCGCTCGCTCAGCATCTCACCCTCCTGATCGAACATCTGTTCGTGTCAGAGTAGCGCGCCGGGCGGACGTCGTCAACGCTAGACTTCGTCCGCGCGCGCTGGTGGCGGAATTGGTAGACGCGCAAGGTTGAGGGCCTTGTGAGCTTAGGCTCGTGGAGGTTCAAGTCCTCTCCAGCGCATGACTCGAGCGCCCCCACCCGGGGCGCTCGTTTCTTGCGGGCCTGCCGCCAGCTACGGTGTCCGGATGAGACTTCTCGCGCTCGCGCTCGCCTCCCTCGCCCTCGCGGCGTGCGGTTCCTCGAGCCCGGAGACCGGCGACCCGGCCGGGGCGGAGCCGGCCGCAATACGCGAGGCGACGCCCACCGAGTCGGCCGCGACAGCCGCGACGACCGCAGCTGCGGATGAGACGCCGACCGGGGAGGCACCGACCGAGACGGCCGCGCCGGCGGAGCTCCGGCTCGTCGAGATCGTCTCGGGCCTCGACTCGCCCGTCCATCTCGCGGCGGCGCCGGGCGAGCCGGAACGGCTCTACGTCGTCGAGCAGGCGGGCAGAATCCTGGTGCTCGAGGGCGGCGAGCTGCTCCCCACCGCCTTTCTCGAGATCGAGGACCGCGTCGAGAGCGGCGGCGAGCAGGGTCTCCTCGCCGTCGCCTTCCACCCCGGCTACGCGACGAACCGGCTGTTCTACGTCAACTACACGGATGAGCGGGGCGACACCCGCGTCGCCGAGTACGAGGCGACACCGGGGGCCGGGCCGGTCGAGCGCCGGCAGCTGCTCCTCGTCGAGCAGCCGTACGAGAACCACAACGGCGGCCAGCTCGCCTTCGGCCCCGACGGCCTCCTCTACGTGGGCACGGGGGACGGGGGCTCCGGCGGCGACCCCGAGAACCGCGCGCAGGATCTCGCCTCCCCGCTCGGGAAGCTCCTCACCCTGGACGTCGATCGCGCGGGCGCGGAATGGGCACTCGCGGGCTACGGTCTTCGCAACCCCTGGCGCTTCTCGTTCGATCGGGAGACGGGAGATCTCTGGATCGCCGACGTGGGCCAGGACGCCTGGGAGGAGATCCACATGACGCCGAGCTCGAGCCCCGGCCTCGAGAACTACGGCTGGGACGCGTACGAGGGGCTCGAGCCGTTCGAGGACAAGGCTCCTGACGCGAGCGGGGAGCTGGTGTGGCCGATCCACGTCTACGGCCGCGAGGACGGCTGCTCGATCACGGGCGGCTTCGTCTACCGCGGCGCGGCGATCCCGGCCGCGAGCGGCCGCTACTTCTTCGGCGACTACTGCAGCGGCCGGATCTGGAGCCTTCGCCTCGAGAGCGGCGAAGCGACGGACGTGAGAGGCCACTCGATCGAGCTCGAGGACCTGACCTCGTTCGGAGAGGGCCTCGACGGGGAGCTCTACCTCGCCTCGCACGACGGGTCTGTCTACCGCCTCGCGAGCGAGTAGCGCTTGACCTCGCAGGCGCCCGACCTGATCGAGCCGCGGATCGGCTGGCGGGCCTGGGACGTCGTCGAGCTCGACGGGGCGCTGCGGCTCTGCTCGCTCGCGTTCTGGACCGTGTGGCTGCCACGCCGCGAGACGGCGGCGACGTGCCGGCGCACGCATCTCGAAGCGCCGCTGGCCGGGCTGCCCTGGCACGAGGCGCCACGGGAGTCCTGCAGCTGCGGGCTCCATGCGACCCGGACGGCGGCCCGGACGCTCGACTTCTCGCGCGGCGTCCCCCGGAAGCCCGACGCGGTGCACCGTGTCGTCGGCCAGGTCTCCCTCTGGGGCCGGGTCGTCGAGTGCGAGGACGGCTGGCGCGCCTCGCACGCCTATCCGGCCCGGCTCCACGTCCCCGCCGTCGGCACCAGCCGGCGGCTCGCGCCGGGCGCGCTCGCCGCGCCACGGCTCCCGATCGAGACGGTCGCATGCGGCCTCGCCGACTACGGCGTTCCCGTCGATGTCGTCGAGGCCGCCACCGCGGGGGAGCTCGGACGGCGCCTGCGGGCCGGGCCTGCCCGACCTGCCGGCTACAGGAGGTAGAAGAGGCCGATCGTGTTGGCCGTGAACACGACGCCCACGACCACGGTCAGCCGGGTCAGGTTGCGCTCGACGATGTGCTGGCCGCCGTGGGACATCGGCGTGAAGCCGAGCCCGCCGAAGCCCGCGTCGCGGCCCGAGTGCATGAGCACGAGCACGACGAGCGCGATCGACGTGAGGACGTGCCAGACCGCCAGAGCACCGAGCATGCGGCCAGGATACCGACTCGGGACAGCAGCCCGCTAGCCGAGGCCGCTCATCGCGAACAGCGCGAGCGACGGGTTGTCGGAGAGCACGTGCCAGCCCGCCAGGATGCCGAGCGCGCGCCCGCCTCGGATCGCCCCGGCTCACTCACTCAGTGCCCGTGGGCGTGGTCGTGCGTCAGCGTATCCGGGCGGCCCGCTCGAGCACGTCCGCGATCCGAGCGGCCTGGCGGACGACGTCGTGCTCCGCGGCGGCGAGCCGGGCCGCGAGGTTCGGCGTGGGCAGCTCGGCCGCCTCGCGGAGCCCGGCTTCGATCGAATCGACGCTGAGCGGGTCGACGAGGACGCCGGCGCCGGGCGGGACGAACTCGGGCGGCCCGCCGATCCGGGTGGCGACCACGGAGCGCTCGCTCGCCATCGCCTCGAGCAGCGTCTGGCCGAACGGCTCGATCGTGCTCGGCAGGGCGAGCACGTCGCAGGCGGCGATCCACTCCGCGACCCGGGGA
Source organism: uncultured Gaiellales bacterium (assembly GCA_964370985.1). Lineage (GTDB taxonomy): Bacteria > Actinomycetota > Thermoleophilia > Gaiellales > Gaiellaceae > JAHDVS01. Next base: position 5,958 of record CAYJLE010000036.1, read on the forward strand.
TGCGGCACCCTGCCGGCCAGGCGGACGCCCGGCCGCCCGGCCGCGAGCGAGCGCAGCGGCCCGTCGCCGACGAGGGCGAGCTGACCGCCGCCGAGCCGCTCGTAGGCCTCGAGCAGCCGGCGCACGTTCTTGCGCTCGTCGAATGTGCCCACGAACACGAAGAACGGGCCGTCGCCCTCCCAGCCGAGCAGCGCGCGCGCCTCGGCGGCGTCGCGCCCGCGGAAGCGCCGCAGGTCGACGCCGCAGTCGATCACCTCCACCCGACCCCGGAGCTCCGGCAGCGCGAGCACGAGCTCGCGGCGCAGGTAGTCGGAGACCGCGACGACCGCAGCCGCCCGGCGGACAGCCAGTCGCGTTGCCGCCCGCACGCCGGGAATCGCGCCGATATTGCGCACGTCGCGCCCGTGAGCCGTCAGGACGAGCGCGGCGCGGGAGGCGAGCGCGGCGAGCGCGGCGAGCGCCCCCGCGGGAACGAGGAAGTGCGCGTAGACGACGTGTGGGCGGAAGCTACGGGCCTTGCCGAAGGCGTCCCGGCCGAGCTCGACGTACTTCGTCCGGGAGCCGCCGCGGTGGTCGATCACCGCGCGCTCGACCTCGTGGCCCTGCCCGAGCAGCTCCCGCTCCACCTGCGCGACGAACACGCCGAGATCCGGATCGGATCGGCCGGGGTACATCTGGGAGACGAGCAGGATGCGCACGGCTTCATTCTGCTCCGGTTGCCGGCTCGGCGCGAACGGGGCGGGCTTGCCATAAAACCGACCAGCTGGTATGCTTCTTGGATGGACGGCCCTCGGACGGCGGCACGACCGGCGCAGGCGCGCGCGGTGCGCACCCGCGCGCGGATCCTGGAAGTCGCCGCCGCCGCTTTCGCCCGCGACGGCTACGCGGGCACCTCCCTGAACGAGGTGATCCGGGAGAGCGGCCTCACGAAGGGTGCTTTCTACTTCCACTTCCCGTCCAAGGAGGCGCTCGCACTCGCGGCCTTCCGCCACAAGCAACAGCAGCTCGTGGCCGCGGTGCTGGCCGCGGTCGACGGGCAGCCGGACGCGATCGCGCGGCTGCGAGCGGTGCTGCGCGTCCGCGTGAAGGTGCTTCGAGAGGATCCCTCCGCTGCCTGCGTTCTGCGCCTGGGAGCGGAGCTGGGCGCGGCCGCCGGGCCGGGCTCCGAGTTCGCACGCTTCCAGGAGGTGACGATCGACATGTTCGCCGACATCGTGCGGCGCGGCCAGGGCGAGGGCTCGATCCGCGCGGGGCTCGATCCCCGCGCGACCGGCGAGGCGATCTTCGCCGCCATGGTCGGAACCGACCGGGTCTCGCGGCTGCTCTCGGGCCGCGCCGACCTGGAGCGGCGCACCGACGACCTGCTCGACCTGCTGACCCGTGGACTCGACGCGCACGGGGGTGCATGAGGTGGGCGAGGTCGAGATCGAGATCGGGCCGCTCGAAGAGCGGGACATCGAGGCCGCAGACCGTGTCTTCCGCCTCGCCTTCGGGACGGCGCTCGGGCTACCTGACCCGCTCGCGTTCGCCACGGGCGCCGACTGGGTGCGGGGGCGCTGGCACGCCGACCCGTCGGCCGCGTTCAAGGCGACCGCGGCCGGCGAGCTGGTCGGCTCGGCATTTGCCGCGCGCCGGGGCTCCGTCGCGATCCTCGGCCCGCTGACCGTCCACCCCGACTACTGGGACCGGGGAGTCGGGCGGCGGCTCTGGGAGGCGCGGATGCCGCTCCTCGCGCGCTGGGGCACGACGCACGCCGGCCTGTTCACCCGACCGGTTCCGAAGAACCTCCACCTGTACGGGCAGTTCGGGTTCCGCCCGGGCGAGCCGATCGAGCTCACGGCGAGGGAGCTCGCATCGCCTGGACCCGCCGTGGTCGAGTGGCAGGCGCTCTCCGGACTTCCCCCGAGCGACCGCGAGGACGCCATCGACGAGTGCCGGAGGCTTGCCGACGCGATCTACCCGGGCCTCGATCTCGGCGGGGAGATCCACTCGGCCTCCGCGCGAGGGGTCGGGGAGACCGTGCTCGTCCGCGGCCGCGGCCGGCTCGACGGGTTCGCCGTCTGCCACCTCGGAGAGGGCTCGGAGGCGGGGCCCGGCGCCTGCAACGTGAAGTTCGCGGCGGCCCGGCCGGGTCGAGGGGGCCGCGCGCGCCTCGCTCGGTTGCTCGACGCCTGCGAGGAGCTGGCCGCAGGCCGCGGCCTGGCACGCCTCGTCGCCGCCGTCGACGTGGCACGCAGCGAGGCACGCGGGCTCCTGCTCGAGCGCGGGCACACGATTCTCGTCGCGGGGCTCGCGCTGCACAGGCCGGCTCCGCCCGGCTACAGCCGGCCCGGGACCCACGTCCTCGACGAGTGGCGGTAGCGCGCCGCCTCCGCTTCCCCTAGGATCCCGGTCGATGCCCCGCCGCCGCCTCGTCCTCGTTGCGCTGCCGCTGGCCCTCGGCCTGGCCGCGTGCGGGGGCAGCCTCACGATCGGCGCGATCGAGGACAAGCTGAACGAGCAGGTCCCCGAGAAGGTCGCCGAGACGGGTGTCGAGGTCTCCGCCGTCGACTGCCCGGACGACGCGTCGGTCGAGGTCGGCAGCGCGTTCGAGTGCGAAGTCACCGCCGTCGAGGCGGGGCAGGACGTGATCTACACCGCCACCGTCACGGTCGACAGCGAGAGCTCCGTCGAGTGGGAGCTCACAGCCGTGCGGCCCGCTGACGGGTAGCGTCACGGCCTCTCGCCACGCGCCCGTCCCCGGCGGGCTGGTCGATTTCGACTAAGTAGATTCGCGCAAGGCGGATCCGAGCCTCCCCCGATGTATCGCCGGGGGATCAGGGCTTGACTACGTCCCGTGGAATAGCGCATGCCGCGGCCCCGCGGCTCTGGAGCGCAAAGCGGCCGGCCTTCGGTCCGCTTCGCCGATCGTCCCGATCGGCCGTCGAATCCCTACCCGAAAGGAGAGATCGCCATGATCTCGGCGCTCAAGCGTCCCTGGTTCTGGGTGTTCGCGATCGCCGCCGCCGCCCTCCTAGCGATCGGCCTCATGCTGATCACGGACGACGGATCGACAGGGAGCGGCGGCACGGTGGCGGTCTCCGGAGACGCGGGCGCCGTTGCTGCGGCCCGCGGTCTGACGCCCGACGACGTGCTCGCTGCGGTCAAGACGTACACGCCGAGCGGCATGTACGACGAGTACGTCTCCTTCCTCTCGGGCGGCCACTCGGGCCAGGTGCTCGCCGTCGGCGTCCCCTCGATGCGGATCCTGAAGACGATCGCCGTCTTCACGCCCGAGCCGTGGCAGGGTTACGGCTACGGGGGCGCAGGCTCGAAGGAGGTGCTCGAGGGCGGCGAGACGGCCGAGCAGAACCTGAGCTGGGGTGACGCCCACCACCCGGCGCTGTCGGAGACGGGCGGCGACTACGACGGCCAGTGGCTGTTCATCAACGACAAGGCGAACGCCCGGATCGCCGTCATCGACCTGCGCGACTTCGAGACGAAGCAGATCGTCAAGAACCCCGTCACGATCAACGATCACGGCGGCCCCTTCGTCACCCCGGACACGGAGTGGGTGATCCAGGGCGGCCAGTACGCCGCTCCGCTCGGCTGGGACTACGCCGCCCTCGAGCAGTACCAGACCGACTACCGGGGCACGGTCACGTTCTGGAAGTTCGACCGCGAGCAGGGGCGGATCGACCCCGCCCGGTCGTTCGCGCTCGAGCTGCCCCCCTACTGGCAGGACCTCTGCGACTCCGGGAAGCTCGTCAGCGAGAGCTGGGTCGTCTGCAACTCGTTCAACACCGAGATGGCGCTGGGCGGCGTCGAGGAGGGCGAACCGCCGTTCGAGACGGGCGCGTCCCAGAACGACATGGACTACCTGCACATCATCGACCTCGAGAAGGCCGTCGGGCTCGTCGACGCCGGCCGGACGGAGACGGTCGAGGGCTTCGAGGTGCTGACGCTCGAGACCGCGGTGGCGGAGGGCGTGCTCTGGTTCGCGCCCGAGCCCAAGAGTCCCCACGGCGTCGACGTCACCCCCGGCGGGGAGTACGCGGTCGTCGCCGGCAAGCTCGATCCACACGTGACCATCTACAGCTTCGCGAAGATCGAGGAGGCGATCGCGCAGGGCAAGGTCACGGGCAACGACCCCTACGGCGTCCCCGTGCTCGATTTCGACGCGGTCGTCGAGGCCCAGGTCGAGCTCGGGCTCGGCCCGCTGCACACGCAGTTCGACGACAAGGGCTACGCGTACACGAGCCTGTTCCTCGACAGCGCGATCGCACGCTGGAGCCTCGGCGGCCCCTACGCGGACAAGCACCCCGAGGAGCCGTGGACGCTCGTGACGAAGACGCCCGTTCACTACAACATCGGCCACCTGACCGCGGCCGAGGGCGACACCGTCAGCCCCGACGGGCGCTACCTGATGGCGCTCGACAAGTGGTCGGTCGACCGCTTCATGACGGTCGGACCGCTGCACCCGCAGAACTTCCAGCTGCTCGACATCGCCGAGGGCGGGACCGCGATGCCGCTCATCTACGACATGCCGGTCCCCGACGCCGAGCCCCACTACGCCCAGACGATCAAGGCGGACAAGCTGGCACCGTGGGAGATCTACCCGGAGATCGGCTGGGATCCCATGACCCAGGCGGTCGATCCGGACGCGCCGAAGCCCGGTGAGGAGCGGATCGAGCGCAACGGCAACACCGTCGAGATCTGGATGACCGTGGTGCGGAGCCACTTCAACCCGGAGCACGTCGAGATCCAGAAGGGCGACCACGTGATCTGGCACCTGACGAGCATCGAGCAGGCGAAGGACGCCGCCCACGGCTTCGCGATCTCGGGCTACAACATCAACCTCTCGCTCGAGCCCGGCGAGACCGAGACGGTCGAGTTCGACGCCGTTCAGGACGGAGTGTTCACGTTCTACTGCAGCGAGTTCTGCTCGGCCCTGCACGTCGAGATGCTCGGCTACCTGCTCGTGCAGCCGTAGGAGGTGACGGAGTGACGACCGTGAGAATGACGCTCGAACGGCTGCGGGGACCCCGGATCCCGGAGGAGGAGCTGGCACACGACCGCGCCCGCTTCCTCCTCCCGACAGTCCTGCTCGGGCTCGCCGGACTGTTCATGCTCGTCTCGATCTTCCTGCCCTACTGGCGCCTGACCCTGAACGCGCCGCAGTACCCGGACGGGCTCGTCGTGAAGACGTACGTGAACCACCTGACCGGGGACGTCCGGGAGATCGACGGGCTGAACCACTACATCGGCATGCGCTCGCTCGCCGATGCCGCCCAGCTCGAGCGGTCGCTCTCGATCTACGCGATCCTCGTGTTCGCCCTGATCGTGATCGGCGCGATCTTCATCCACAACCGCAAGGCTGCATACCTGGCCCTTCCGGCCGCGGCGTTCCCGGCCGTCTTCATCGGTGACCTCTACTACTGGCTCAGGGACTTCGGCACGAACCTGGATCCGACGGCGCCCATCACCGTCGACCCGTTCGTCCCCCCGATCCTCGGCGAGGGGAAGGTCGGGCAGTTCTCGACCACGGCGATGTTCGAGGCCGGCTTCTTCCTCGCCGCGATCGGGACGATCCTGATCCTGGCGGGGCTCTACTACCACCGCCGCGCCTACAAGCCGCTCGTCGAGGCGGGCGGCGAGTAGCACGTGCGCGGCCTCGCCGTGGCCCTCGCCGCCCTAGCCCTGCTCTTCGTAGCGGGGCCTGGGGCTGCGGCGGCGCGCACGCTCGTCGTCTCGCCCGACGGGCCGTACACGGAACTCGGCTCCGCGCTCGCGGATGCCCGCGCGGGCGACACCGTCGAGGTCCGCGGCGGCGTGCATCCGGGACCGGTCTCGGTGCCGGGCGGGGTGCGCCTGGTCGGCGTCGGCTGGCCCGTCCTCGACGGCGGCGACCGCGGCACGGTGGTCGAGCTGGCCGGGCCGGGAGCGGCGCTCGAGGGCTTCGTCGTGCGCGGGAGCGGCAGCTCGCTCGAGCACGAGGACGCGGGAGTCTCCGTCTCGGCCGAGGACGTCGTCGTCGCCGGCAATCGGATCGAGCGAGTCCTGTTCGGGATCGTGCTCGCGAACGCCCACCGGGCAACGATCCGGGGCAACGTGATCTCCGGGCGATCCGATCTCTCCGAGGCGCGCCGGGGCGACCTCGTGAAGCTGTGGTACTCGAAGCACGTCCTCGTCGAGGACAACCGGATCGAGCGGGGCCGCGACGTCGTCCTCTGGTACTCGGAGCACCTGACGCTGCGCGGCAACGTGATCCGCGACGGCCGCTACGGCCTGCACTTCATGTTCTGCGACGACGCCCTCATCGAGGGCAACCGGCTCGAGAGCAGCTCGGTCGGCGCGTATCTGATGTACAGCCGCCGGCTCGTGATGCGCGACAACGTGATCCGGGACAACCGCGGCCCGAGCGGCTACGGGATCGGCCTCAAGGAGCTCGACGACGTCCTGCTCGAGGGCAACCTCGTCGCCGACAACCGGGTCGGCGTGTTCGTCGACAACTCGCCGCTCTCGGAGGGCTCGTACGTCCGCTACCGGGGCAACGCGTTCGTCCTCAACGACGTGGGGCTCGAGCTGATGCCCTCGACGCGGCGGAATCACTTCAGCGGCAACACGTTCGCCGACAACGGGACGCAGGTGGTCGTCTCGGGTGGCGGCGAGCTCCGGGACAACGACTGGGCGGACGGCGGCACCGGCAACTACTGGAGCGACTACGCGGGCTACGACGGCGACGGCGACGGGCGCGGCGACATTCCCTACCGCTCGCAGAAGCTGTTCGAGGCGCTCGCCGACCGCGAGCCGCTGCTCGGCCTCTTCCGCGACGGCCTCGCGGCGCAGGCGATCGATCTCGCCGCCCGCGCCTTCCCGGTGGTGCCGCCGAAGACGAACCTGACCGACCCGGCCCCGCTCGTGCGCCCGGTCTCGCTCACCGGGCTGCCCGAGGCGGACGAGGGCGGGGCGGGCGTGCTGGCGCCGGCATCCGGGGGTCTCGTCGCGCTCGCGCTCGGAGTCGCGCTGTGGCCGCGCCTGCGGCCGCGGCGGGTGCACGCGCGGACGCGGCCGCAGCTCGACCCGGCGGGGCCGCCGATCGCGGTCGAGGCGCTGACGAAGCGTTACGGCGAGGTCGAGGCGGTCGCCGGGGTCGACCTGACCGTCCGGGCGGGCGAGGCCGTGGCGCTGTGCGGGCCGAACGGCGCCGGCAAGACCACGATCCTGCGCTCACTGCTCGGGCTGCTTCGCTTCGACGGCGAAGTGCGGATCGGCGGGTTGGACGTCAGCGAGCACGGCCGGGAGGCGCGCCGCCTGATCGGGTTCGTGCCGCAGGAGCTCGACTTCCACGACGAGCTGGGCTCGCTCGAGACCGCCCGCTTCTACGCCCGGCTGCGCGGCGCTCCGGTCGAGCGCGCCGCCGAGTTGCTCGAGCGGCTCGGCCTCGGGGAGCATGCGGAGAAGCCGGTCGCGCAGCTCTCCGGGGGAATGCGCCAGAAGCTCGCGCTCGCGGTCGCCCTGCTCTCCGATCCGCCCGTCCTGCTCCTCGACGAGCCGACCGCCAACCTCGACGCGGAGACCCGCCGCGAGCTCCTGGCGCTGCTCTCGGCGCTGAAGGCGGAGGGCAAGGCGCTCGTGTTCGCCTCCCACCGCCTCGACGAGGTGGTCGCGCTCGCCGACCGCGTGCTCGTGCTCGAGCGCGGCCGGCTCGTCGCGGTGGGCACGCCCGCCGAGGTCGCCGGACGGCTCGGGCGCGGCACCACCCTGCACCTCGCCGTCGACGACGGGGCCGGGGCGCTGGCCGCGCTCGCCGCCGCCGGGTTCGCGGTGTCGATGAACGGGAGGGGCATCGAGGTGAAGACGCGGCCCGGCGAGCGGGCGGCGCCGATCACGCTCCTCGCGAGCCGCGGCATCGCCGTGCGCGACTTCGAGGTGGAGGAGTAGCGATGTCGCTCTCGACCGTGCTCGTGCTCGCGCAGAAAGAGAGCCGGGATGCGCTGCGCAACCGCTGGTTCCTCGCGTTCGCGGCCTGCTTCGCAGGCCTCGCGCTCGCGCTCGCCTGGCTCGGCCTCTCCGACGTCTCCGGGTACGAGGTCAGCGGGTTCGGGCGGACGTCGGCGAGCCTCGTCAACCTCGTGCTGCTGATCGTCCCGCTGATGGGCCTCCTGCTCGGCTCGCTCGCACTGGCCTCGGAACGGGAGCGCGGCACGCTCCTGCACCTGCTCGCCCAGCCGGTCTCGAGCCTCGAGGTCCTGCTCGGCAAGCTGCTCGGGCTCGGCGCCGCGCTGATCGGAGCCGTCGCGCTCGGGTTCGGTGCCGCCGGCCTCGTGCTGGCGGCGCGCGGCGGTCTCGCGCAGGCCGACGCCTACTTCCTGCTCGCCGGCCTCGCCTGCCTGCTCGCCGTCGCCAGCCTCTGCGTCGGGCTGGCCGTGTCCGCCGCCGCCGAGCGGACGGCGACGGCAGTGGGGGTGGCGCTCGCGCTGTGGCTCGCGTTCGCGCTGCTCAGCGACCTGGGGCTGATGGGCCTGACCGTGGCGCTGCGGCTCGATGCGAAGAGCCTGTTCCTGCTCGCGCTCGCGAACCCGCTCCAGGACTTCAAGATCGCCGCCGTGCTGTCGCTCAGGGATAATCTCGAGACGCTCGGCCCGGCCGGCGAGTACGCCTCCCGGGCCTACGGCGCCTGGCTCGGCTGGATGCTCGCGGGCGCCCTGCTCGCCTGGTCCGCCGCCTCGGTCGGGCTCGCCGGGGCTCTGCTACGCAAGAAGGAGGGAACGTGACCCGCCCGCTGCTCGCCGTGCTCACCGCCCTGCTCGTCCTCGCCGCCGCGGCGTGCGGATCGGGCTCGTCCGAGGCGAAGCCGCCGGAGATCCGCTATGGGCAGGACATCTGCGACCAGTGCGGCATGCTGATCAGCGACGAGCGGTTCGCCGCCGCCTACGTGACGGCCGCGGGCGAGGCACGGCGCTTCGACGACATCGGCGACCTGCTCGCCTACGACGCCGAGCACAGCGAGGACGTCGCCGCCTACTGGGTGCACGACTACGACACCGCCGACTGGCTGGGCGCCGAGGACGCCTCGTTCCTGAGCACCCCGGGCGTGACGACGCCGATGGCGAGCGGGCTTGTCGCCTTCGCCGAGCGGAGCCGCGCCGACGAGCTGGCGGAAAGCGACGGCGGCGACGTGATGGCCTGGAACGAGCTGCGCACCCGCTTCGCCGCCGGCGAGGTCGGCCCGAAGAGCATGGGCGAGCTGGAGATGGGCGGCGGGGGAACGAGCGGCGAGGACGGCGAGTCGATGCCGTAAGAGCGCCCGCGGGCCGCGGGCATCCGTGCGCCGCGGCGGCCTGCGCTACCGTGACGGGCACGCCGGTGTAGCTCAACAGGTAGAGCAGCGCCCTTGTAAGGCGAAGGTTGGAGGTTCGAGTCCTCTCACCGGCTCCTGGGGCCCGCGCCCTCGCAACGACCCGCCAGCGGCCGCCCCGGCAGGGGCGGGTCCTGACCCGCCCGTTACAGGAGAACCTGGCGCTCGGCCTGGTGGGCCAGCACCTTGCGCTTCACGCGCTGGAGGGCGTTGTCGATCGTCTTCGTGTCACAGCCCAACTCCTCGGCCATCTGCTCGTAGGAGAGGCCCTCGAGGTAGAGGCGCAGCGCCTCGGACTCGAGCCGGGAGAGACCGGAGCCCAGGGCGAAGACCAGGCTCTGGAGCTCCTCGGTCGAGATCACGCAGATGGCCGGGTCGTCGACCCCGGGCCCGGCGAGCGCGTCGCCGACGGTCACGTCGGAGTCGTCCTGGCCGGCCGGCGTCTGACTGAACGACACGTACGTGTTCAGCGGCGCGTGCTTGAAGCGGGTCGCGGTCTTGATCGCGGTGATGATCTGGCGGGTGATGCACAGCTCGGCGAAGCTGCGAAACGTCGTCTCCTTGTCGGAGCGGAAGTCGCGCACCGCCTTGTAGAGGCCGATCAGCCCCTCCTGGATCAGGTCCTCGGACTCGCCGCCCGCGATGAAGTACGAGCTGGCCTTCAGCCGCACGAACCCCGTGTACCGCCGGATCAGCGCGTCGAGGGCATGGTCGTCCCCGTTGCGAGCCTTGATAACGAGATGGAGATCCTCAACCTCTCGTTGAGCCTTATTAGCGAGCTGAGTGGCCGTGAGCTGGCGTTGAGGCACCGGATCCCCCCTCTTGCCCGGATCTCGAGCGATCTGGCTCGCCGCCCGGGCGTGTTTTCTCACCCTCTACTTGAGGTCATGACCATAGCATCCTCTGCAAGAAACTTCAAGACTCTTGTCTTTCGTCCAACATGATCGGAACAGACGTTCCGGGCTGACCCGAGCGGCGGTCTTGACCCGACCCCACACGCACTTGTAGCGTCAGCCCGTGGTGGGGCGGCGCGCCTCGGTAGCCCTCTCTCTCGGACTCGTCCTCGCGATGGCGGGCGGCGCAAGCGGTGCGGTCACGGCCCTCGTCGGTCAGGAGATCTACGCCCCCGGTCGCATCACGAACGTCCACGTCGAGTACTCGCAACCGGCCGGCTCGTTCCTCCCGTACGGCATCACGATGTACGTGCCCGCCGGGTACGGACTGCGCCTCGACGTGCCCTCGGGCGAGCCGTTCGCGACGAACGCCTCGCTCACGGTCGACGTCAGGGCTGGGGCATTGACCGCGGTGGAGGGAGTCGTCTCGCCGGTCGAGACCGAGGTGGTGGCGCCGGGCTCCCTCGCCGTGCAGGCGATCACCTGCACCGGGAGCGCGTCGCACGCGCTCGCGCTGCGCCTGACGATCTCGCTTCAGGGGCTCATCGACGCTCTCCCGCCACTCTGGCAATCGCTCGTCCAGACCGGGGCAATCCCCACCACGCTCGTCGGCTTCGCGTTCGGAGACCCGGCCTCCGAGACCGACGCGGCGCTCGGTCACGGCTACCGGATCGCGATCTGCCTGCCCCTGTTCGAGCCGAGCGCCGTCGGCATGAAGCTCGTAACCGACTTGCGCAGACTCGAGTTCGACTTCGCGGGCGTCGTCACCAACCCGGCCAAGCTGGCCGTGCGCAACCCCTGGAGCACGCTGTTCCTGCCGTGGAACCCCGCCCGGACGGGCACCAACGCAGCGACGATCGCCGAGACCCGGGCGGTGGTCGGGCTCTCTCCCGAGCTGACGTTCGCGCGGTTGGGCTCCGGGAAGGTGAAGGCGGGGAACAAGATCCAGCTCGTGGGCACGGTCCTTCCAGGCGGCCCGGCGGGCTCCCGCGACGTGACGATCTGGGCCGGCCCCACGGCGGCCTCGCTGGCGCCCGTCGCAACGGTGGCGACCTCTTCGGGCGGCTCCTTCCGCTACACGGCCCGGGCACCCGCGAGGGGCAAGATCGTCTTCCAGGCCTCGACCGGCGCCCTCGGCGTCGACGTCACCGCAACCGCCTGCGGCTCACCCCACCCGGCGGCGGGGGCGGGCTGCACGTCCGCGACCCTCGGCGGCCTCGCGAGCCGCATCATCAAGGTCGCGGTGCGGCGCTAGTGCGGCGTCTCAGCGCCGGGGGCGCCACGCAAGCCCCAGCGATCGCCACGACGGTGCGGATCGTTGTGTTAAGGGGTCAGACCCCTCAACATCGGGTAGTGGGTCAGTTTGACGACCGGGGATAGCCGCTGGCTGAGATATGTTGCGGACCGCTCATGGGCGAGCCCCTCAGCCAGAAGAAGGCCCGCAAACTCCTTGAGGAGAACGGTTGGACCGAGACTAAGGGCGGGAAACACGTGGTCAAGATGGAAAAGGAGGGGCATCGGCCGATTACTCTCCCGAAACACCGGGGTGAGGACTATGGGAAAGATCTATCGGCGTCGATACGGAGGCAGGCAGGACTAGATTGACAGGCGGTCTAGACTGAGAGAGGGTGCCCCCATGGAGCTGCATGCCACGCTTCGCATAGACGACGACGGCAGCTACTGGGCTGAAGTCAGGGAGCTTCCCGGATGTTTCGCGTCCGGGCGAACTCTCGATGAGCTACAAGAAGCACTCATCGAGGCAATCGAGATGTGTCTTCCTGAGCCCGAACCCGAGCCAAGTAACGGGACGCCCAAGAAGCCGCGCGCCGGCACGTCTGCCCGTCTGGACGAGCTGAAGCTCATTACGGCATAGCTCCCTGCGCTGCTATCCTCGGGGTATGCCTGACCGGTCACGCAAGCGCCCACGCGACGTGAACGAGCTTGCTCGCCAGATCGTGGACGAGGCGACCGGGAACGTCGCGCCCTCGCCGCCGGAGCGTGAGAAGAATCCGGCGGCTGTCGCGCTAGGCAGACTAGGCGGATTGAAGGGTGGCGCGGCCCGCGCCAAGAAGCTGAGTGCCGAGCAGCGATCCGAGATAGCGCGCCAGGCCGCTATGAAGCGGTGGCACTCCGAGGATCAGGGAAGAGACTGATCACATTGCCATGGCGCGGTGGGAGGCGCATGAGATCGCGCTCGAATTCTTCTTGCTCTAGTAGTACGGCCTCGGCAAGCTCGCTGGCGGTGTATCCGTGCTCATCAAGATGAACGCGAATTGCCTGGTCGATTATCGTGGGTGGTTCTGCCGACAGCGGGTATGGCTCCCGTGTGTTGTATCTCCTCGCGCTGTACTGCTTGTAAAAGCGCGTGGCGGTAACCACGTCGATCGCTCCAAGCACCTGCGCTCGCTTGATGATCGCTTTCATCGAGATCCGCCAATAACCCTTCAACTGTCCCAGCCGATCGAAGGTCAGGTTACGTAGATCAGGTCGGAGGCGTGCTTCCGGTGCGAGGAACTCCCCGGCAAACTCGTCCGCTTGGTTCTCGGGGTCGACGCTGGGTGCGACGGCGTGCATCGTGAGATGACCGAGCTCGTGTGCCATCGTCCAGCGGAGGTCCTCGGTGGCCATTGCGGAGTTGAGGAAGAACAGCGGATGCCCGAGCTTGGTCCAGCAGCTCATGCCAAACAGCTTCTTGGTTCCGAAGTCCTCCATCAAGACGACACCGCCCGCCGACTCAATCAACGTTGTCAGGTTCTGGATCGGGCCGTCCGGCACTCGCCAGGCGGCGCGGAGGGCTTGCGCAACCGCGATGGGCGATTCCCCGTACTCGTCCGGGTCGAGCGTGTAGAACATTCGATCGCCCTGAATCTCGAGCCCGTCGAGCATCCTTCGAATAGTGAGATTGCGCATGTGCATACGGGCATCGAGTTCATTCAGCAGCTGGGCCGGTAGCGTGCGGCGTTTTCGGTGGTACAAACATGCGCTTTCATCACCGACGACTCGGCCCGGCTCGTAGAACGTTCTCGTCGGGTAGTGAAGGTAGTCGGCGATGAGCTTCACTTGCGTAGGAGCGAGGGAGGCGACACCCTTCTCCACCTTCGAAATAAGGCCCTGCGAGACGCCTGCGGCGGTAGCTATATCGTCCTGAGTGCAACCGCGGCTGAGGCGGGCAGCTCTGAGAACCTCGGGGTTGACGATGTCCTTGTTCATCCCTGGTCGGCCTCGATCTCCTCGGCCATTCTCTTCTTGGACACCACGATCGCCGGCTTCGCTTCGTCTTCCATGCCCGGCAGCGGGATCGGCTCAACGACTGCCGTGCCGCCGTAGATGTCGTACTTCCAGGGAAGATGACCGCGGCAATCGCGCCTGATCTCGATGCGCCCGATCTTGTCCTCATCGAGAACGTAGGCGGCCGTGAGCAGGGTGGGCGCCAACGGGATACCGCCACCCTCTAGCGCCGTCACCATGTCCTCGTTGTAGAGCTGCCGCGCCAGCAGCCCCTGCTGGCGGGTACGCACGTTGCTCGGCAGCCCCTTGTAACCGAGGAACTTGAACCTCAGCAGGATCCCGTCGAGGGAAAGGGCGAAGAATCCCAAGCCCTCGAAGGGCTTCACTCCTTCGATCGGCTCCACGCGATGCGTGATCTCGTGGCAGGCGTGATCGTTGATGAAGTTCGCGCGAGTCGTGCGATCGAGCGGAAGGGCGAGGCGAGGGGAGCGGGTGAGAAGCTCGATCCAACTTGCGTGAGCGGCGAGGTAGGAATCCACGATCGGCTCGTGGAGGGGTGCAAGGCGTTCCTGGGCGACCGGCAAGGTGATCATGGGGTGGCACCCTATCACGTCCACCGGATTGAGGGGTATGTTTTATGAACGATTTCATCTTGACTTTTAGATGCCCGCTCAAGTATAATGGTCAGTATGAACAGACTGAGTCCCGAGAAGCGTGCGGCCGTGGTCGCGTGCCTCGTCGAGGGCAGCTCGATCCGCGCAACCGTCCGCATGACGGGCGTGGCGAAGAACACGGTCGTGAAGCTCCTCGTCGATCTCGGGACCGCGTGCTCCGTCCACATGGACCGCGACCTGCGCGACCTCCCGTGCAAGCACCTCCAGGTGGACGAGATCTGGAGCTTCGTCTATGCGAAGCAGAAGAACGTGCCCGAAGACAAGCGCGGGGAGTACGGCGTGGGCGACGTGTGGACATGGGTTGCGCTCGACTCAGACACCAAGCTCGTGCCGACGTTCCGCGTCGGCCCGCGCGACCTCCAAGAGGCCCGCCTGCTCATGGACGACCTCGTGCGGCGCCTGCGCTATCGCGTGCAGCTGACGACGGACGCCTTCCGCCCGTACCTCTCGGCGGTCGAGGATGCCTTCGAGGGCCAGATCGACTACGCCGTCCTCGTCAAGCTCTACGGATCGACCAGCGGCAAGAGCGGCAGCGGCAAGTACTCCCCGGCAGTCTGTGTTGGCGCACACGCCGACGTGATCTCCGGCGACCCAGACGCCACGCGCATCAGCACGTCCCACGTCGAGCGGCTGAATCTGACCACGCGCATGAGCGTCCGGCGCTTCACGCGACTGACCAACGCCTTCTCCAAGAAGGTCGAGAACCACGCCGCGGCCGTGGCGCTCCACTTCGCCCATTACAACTATTGCCGAGCCCATCAGAGCCTCGGCCCGAAGACGACCCCAGCTATGGCCGCCGGAGTCACGGATCACGTCTGGACGCTGGGCGAGCTGATCGCGCTTCTCGAAGCGGCCGAGGCGACGCCGATCCGGCGGGGTCGCTACCGGCGGCCGGAATATTGAAACTGACCCACTACCCAACATCGCCTTAACAAAGAGTCCCCCGCTCAGAGCGGCGGGCGCCGGTGTGCCCACGGGCGGCCGCGCTCGAGCGCGGCGCCGATCCGCAGCGCCTGGTCGTCGCGGTAGCGGCGGGCGACGATCTGGAGGCCGATCGGGAGACCGTCGGAGCTCCAGCCGGCCGGGACGCTCAGCGCCGGGCACTGGCTGACGAAGTTGAACTGCGAGGTGATGTCGAGGCCGTGGTAGAGCCCATCACCGCGGTCCTTGTAGTAGACGAGGTCGTCCTGGTCGACGGGCGGCGCGGGGCGGGACATCGTCGGCACGAGCAGGGCGTCGAAGCGCTCGAGGATCGGCCGCAGAGTCTCCCACTGGCGGGTGCGCAGGAACTCGATCCGCTTGAACTCGACGGCCCCGAGCGCGAGCCCGTCGTCCATCAGCGCGACCACGCGCGGGTCCATCCGCTCGCGGAACTCCTCGAGCTTCTCCCCGAAGATCGCGGCCAGGTAGACGCCCCAGTGGGCGACCCACGCGTCCGGGATCTCGCGCGTCCAGCCGAGATCGACCTCCTCGACGACCGCCCCGGCCGCGGCGAGCGCCTCCGCCGCCTCGCGCACCGCGGCCTCCGTCTCGGGGTCGATCGCGTAGCAGCCGAGGTCGACGTCGAGCGCGAGCCGCATCCCCGACACGTCCGCGTCCAGCGGCCCCGAGAGGTCGAGCGGCGGCGCGAGCGACATGATGTCCCGCTCGTCCGGCCCCTGGGCGACCGAGAGGAACAGCCGCGCGTCGTCGACCGTGCGCGCGAGCGGCCCGAAGTGCTGAATCGTGTCGAACTGCGTCGGCAGGAAGTCGAGCGGGATCCGACCGAAGCTCGGCTTCAGCCCGACCAGCCCCGACCATGAGGCGGGGATCCGCACCGAGCCGCCCATGTCCGTCCCCTCGGCGAGCGGCACGCAGCCGGACGCAACCGCCGCACCCGACCCCCCGGACGAGCCGCCCGGTGTGCGCTCCGGGTTCCACGGGTTGCGCGTGACGCCCCAGAGCGGGCTCTCCGTGAAGCTCGAGTACGCGAACTCGGGGGTCGCCGTCTTGCCGACCATGATCGCCCCGGCGCCGAGCAGCGCGTCCACGATCGCCGCGCTCCGCTCGGGCACCCAGTGCTCGAACGCGAACGAGCCCATCGTGGTGCGCTTGCCTTTGGTCGGCGTCAGGTCCTTGATCGCGAGCGGCACGCCGTGCAGCGGCCCGAGCGCGGAGCCGTCCCGCACCGCCCGCTCCGCCGCGCGCGCCCGCTCGAGCGCCTCCTCCGGGTAGACGAAGCAGAAGCAGTTGAGGACCGGGTTGACCTGCTCGATCCGCGCGAGGCTGTTTTGGACGACCTCGACCGGGGAGAGCTCGCCCGCCCGGATCAGCCGGGCGAGCTCGGCCGCGGGCGTGTAGCAGAGGTCGAGGTCGGGCACGAGCAGCCGGATTCTAGGCGGTCCGGCCAGCCGGCGAGCTAGCCCCGCCCGAGCAGGCCGAGCGAGAGGCGCCTCAGCCGCCGGCGGCGGCGCACCTCGCGCTCGAGGAACTCGCGTCGCTCCGCCTTGCGCAAGGCGATGCGATCCCGGAGCTCGGTCCCGTCTTCCTCGTCATCCTCGTCCCGGATCAGACGCTCGATCCCCTCCAGCTTAGCGGCGATCCGCATCGGTGCTCCATGATCAGGGACAGATCGTCCCTGATCGGTGCGGGATCCCGCGGCCGCAGGAACACTGCGAAATGCTGCCCCGCGACGCGTCGCCCCGCAAGCTGGCCGAGAGGGACGCGCCCGCCACGGCCACCCGGCTCGCTCCGGCATCATGTGGAAAGCGATGCTCGGAGCCCTGAGCGCTGCCGGTCCGCATCCCGACCACGCCGGGAAGCTGATGCTGTTCGGCCAGTTCGTGGGCGCCTGGGACGTCGACGCCGTGCTCGTCGATCGCGACGGCGCCCGCACGCCCCACCGGGCGGAATGGCACTTCGGCTGGGCACTCGACGGCCGCGCCGTCCAGGACGTCCTGATCAGCCCGCCGCTCGGAGACCCGGGCGAGCCCGAGGAATACGGAACGACCGTACGCTTCTACGACCCGGAGCTCGACGCGTGGCAGATCACCTGGATCACGCCGCTGAACCGCCGCGTCCGCCGCCTGATCGCACGCCCCGACGGCGACGGGATCCGGCTCGAGGGGCGAAACGACGCGGGCGATCTGCTCCGCTGGACGTTCTCCGACATCACCCCCGGGAGCTTCACCTGGCGCGGCTACATCTCGAGCGACGGCGGCGCCAGCTGGCACATGGAGGAGGAGATGCTCCTGCGACGCCGGCCCGACCGGGCAGCCCCCGGCTAGCGCCCGCGCCGCCAGCGCTCGAGCTTGGCGCGGGTCTCCGCGTCGAGTGCGTCCTCGATCTTCGAGCGGCCGGCGGGGCCCGGCTGCGGCGGCCGCTCGGCCGCGAGCTCGCGCATGAAGTGGCGGGAGGAGACGCGCTCCACCCACGGGCCGGCGGTCTGACGGATCGCCGCGTCCGAGGAGACGACCGCGACCCGCTCCGCCGCGCGCCGCTCGGCGGCGATCCGCTCGATCAGCTCGTCCGCATGCTCGGCGAAGCGCACTTCGAGCTGCCCGACCCGCCGCTCCTCCCCCGCTCCGTCGAAGACGACGACGCCGCGCGCGCCCCGGAGCGCGACGAAGCCGGCGAGCCGGTCGACGAGCTCCTCTCGCGAGGCGACCGGCCCCGCGTGGAGGAGGTTGTACCCGTCGAACACGTACAGGGTCGGCTCAGGCACGCTGACGTGCGGCCTCGAACAGCATGACGCCGGCGGCGACGCTCACGTTCAGGGAGGCGACGCGACCGGCGAGCGGGATCGCGATCGCGCCGTCGCACGCGCGCCGCACGCCGGGTCGCACGCCCGTTCCCTCCGCTCCCAGGACGAGCGCCGTGCCGCCGGTCAGGTCGGTCTGCCACAGCGACGCGTCCGCGTCCTCGGCAGCCGCCCAGGCCCAGAGGTCGGCGCGCTTGATCTCGCCGAGGTAGCGGGCGAGGTTGACGACGACCGCGACCGGCAGGTGCTCGACCGCGCCGGCGGAGGCCCTGCAGACGGCGGCGGTCACACGTGCCGCGCCCCGCTCCGGGAGCACCACGCCGCTCGCCCCCGCCCCCTCCGCGCTGCGGCAGACGGCGCCGAGGTTGTGCGGGTCGGTGACGCCGTCGAGGCAGACGACGAGCGGACGCTCCCCCGCGGCCAGCTGGTGCGCGTCGGCGTAGCCGTACGGCTCGCAGAACGCGACCACGCCCTGGTGGTCGCGCGTGCCCGCCGCTGCCGTGAGCGCCGCCTCCGGGCGCACCCGCACGCGCAGGCCCGGCGCCTCGCGCAGCCAGGCCTCGGCCGCGAGCGCCCGCTCGCTCGCGAGCAGCTCGAGCGCCTCCCGCCGCCCGGCCCGTAGCACCTCCCTGACGGGATGGCGGCCGTAGACGAGCTCCCGGGGGGCGGTCACTGCCTGCGAACGAGCTGGAAGCCGGGCTCCTCGGCGACGTCGCGCACGTCCCAGCCGGCCGCGGCGATCTCCTCGCGCAGCCGGTCGGCGTCGGCGAAGTCGCGGGCCGCCCGCGCCTCGAGCCGCCGCGCGGCCAGCTCGGCAACGGCTGCCGGGGCCGACTCGCTCTCGGCCAGCGTCGCGAGCGCGAACACCTCGAGCCCGCGGCGCAGCTCACCGGTCGCGCCGCGCGCGCGCCACTCGTGGAGGACGGCGAGCGCCTCGGGCGTGTTGAAGTCGTCGTCGAGCGCGGCGGCGAACGGCTCCCAGTCGCCGGTGGCGGCCGGCTCCGGGTGGAGCCTGAACGCGTTGCGAAACGCCTCCGCCTGCGCGGCGGCCGCCGCCATCGTCTCGTCGGAGAAGTCGACCGGCTTGCGCCAGTGCGCGCTCAGGAAGAACACGAGCAGCGCCTCGCGCCCCCACCGCTCGAGCACGTCGCGCAGCGAAGCGACGTTGCCGAGCGACTTCGACATCTTCTCGCCGGTGAAGCGCAGCATCCCGTTGTGCATCCAGACGCGAGCGAACTCGCGCCCGGCGCCGCGGGACTGGGCGAGCTCGTTCTCGTGGTGGGGGAAGACGAGGTCGAGGCCGCCGCCGTGGATCTCGAAGACCGGGCCGAGGTACTTCTCGGCCATCGCGGAACACTCGACGTGCCAGCCGGGCCGCCCGCCGCCCCAGTACGGCCAGGACGTGTCCTCGCCGGGCTTCGTCCGCTTCCAGAGCGCGAAGTCGCGCGGGTCCTCCTTGAGCGGGTTGGGCTCCTGCTCCTCCACCTGGTCGGGCCGCTGCCCCGAGAGCCGTCCGTACTCGGCGAGCCGGGCGACACGGAAGTAGACGTCGCCGTCGACCTCGTAGGCGAGGCCGCGCTCGATCAGCTCCTCGATCAGGCCGACGATCTCGGGGATCGTCTCGGACGCCTTCGGCTCGACGTCCGGGCGCCCCAGCCCGAGCGCATCCGTGTCCTCGACGTACCAGCGTGAGGCCCGCTCGGCCAGCTCGGCGCTCGCTCCCGGAGCGGCGTCGTAGATCTTGTCGTTGATGTCGGTGATGTTCTCGACGAGGGTGACGTCGTAGCCGCGCCGCTCGAGCCAGCGCTTCAGCCACATCGAGATCACGAACGGACGGGCGTTGCCGACGTGGATGCGCTGGTAGACGGTCGGCCCGCAGACGTACATGCCGATCGGGCCCGACGGAGACGGCAGCTCCTCCTTGCGCCGGCTGAGCGTGCTGTAGAGCCGCATCCCGGCTAGAACACCGGTGTCTCGCGCCAGACGCCCCAGACCTCGCGGAGCGCGTCGCACATCTCGCCCATCGTGACGTCGGCCCTGGCGGCGTCGATGATCGCCGGCATCAGGTTCGTCTCGCCGGCCGCGTCCGCGCCGAGCCGCTCGAGCGCGCGCCGCGCAGCCGCCGCGTCCCTCGAGGCCTTCAGCCCGCGCACCCGCTCGGCCTGCTCGCGCTCGAGCGCAGGATCGACGTGGAAGAGCGGCACCTCGGGCTCGCCGCCCTCCACGTAGGCGTTCACGCCCACGATCCGCCTTTCCTCCCGCTCGAGCTCAGCCTGGAAGCGGAACGCCGCGTCCGCGATCTCCGACTGGAAGAAGTTCTGCTCGATCGCCGCGATCACCCCGCCCAGCCGCTCGATCTGATCGAAGTACTCGTACGCCTCCCGCTCGAGGCGGTCGGTCAGGGCCTCGAGGAACCAGGAGCCGCCGAGCGGGTCGGGCGTCGACGTCACGCCGGTCTCCTCCGCGATCACCTGCTGCGTGCGCAGCGCGATCTTCACCGCCGCTTCCGTCGGCAGCGCCAGCGCCTCGTCGAACGAGTTCGTGTGCAGCGACTGTGTCCCGCCGAGCACCGCAGCCAGTGCCTCGATCGCCGTGCGCACGATGTTCAGCTCCGGCTGCTGCGCCGTCAGCGACACCCCCGCGGTCTGCGAGTGGAAGCGCATCAGCATGCTCCGCTCGTCCTTCGCCCCGTAGCGGTCGCGCAGCTCGCGCGCCCAGATCCGCCTCGCCGCCCGGTACTTCGCGATCTCCTCGAAGAAGTCGATGTGCGCGTTGAAGAAGAACGACAGCCTCGGCGCGAACTCGTCCACCGACAGGCCGCGCTCGAGCCCCCACTCGACGTAGGTGAACCCGTCGGCGAGCGTGAACGCGAGCTCCTGCGCCGCCGTCGAGCCCGCCTCCCGGATGTGATAGCCCGACACCGAGATCGGATGCCAGAGCGGCATCTCCCGCGCGCAGAACTCGACCATGTCCGTGACCAGCCGCATCGACGGCCCCGGCGGGAAGATCCACTCCTTCTGCGCGATGTACTCCTTCAGGATGTCCGTCTGCGCCGTTCCCCGCAGCGCCGCCCGCGGCACACCCTGCTCCTCCGCCACGCACACGTAGAACCCGAGCAGGATCGCCGCCGGCGAGTTGATCGTCATCGACGTCGACACCTCGCCCAGCGGGATCCCCGCGAACAGCTCCCGCATGTCCGCAAGCGAGTCGACCGCGACGCCCTCCCGGCCGACCTCGCCGAGCGAGCGCGGATGGTCGGAGTCGTAGCCCATCAACGTCGGCATGTCGAATGCCGTCGACAGACCCGTCTGTCCGTGCTCGAGCAGATAGCGGAACCGCTCGTTCGTGTCCCGTGCCGTCCCGAACCCCGCGAACTGGCGCATCGTCCACACCCGGCCCCGGTACATCGACGGGTACACGCCCCGCGTGAACGGAAACACGCCCGGATCCCCCAGGTCGCGGGCGTAATCCACAGCCACGTTCGCCGGCGAGTACAGGGGCTCTACCTCGATCCCCGACATGGTCGAGAAAAAAACGGGGCGCTCGCTCGCCGCGCGGCGGTTCTCGGTCGTCGCCATCCACGTCACCTCCTGACTGGAGTATCGGCGCTCAGCGCCGCTCGCGCGCGGCGAAGCGCCTCGTCGCGGGGCAGCGCGTGGAGGACCGCCCACAGCTCGGGGCCGCGCTCCGCGCCGGTGAGCACGAGCCGCAGCGCGCGCAGGTCGCCACCCGCGGCCTTCAGCTCCCGCACGAGCGCGCGCGCCGCGTCCGCGTCGAGCTCGTCCCCCGCCGCCGCTCGCAGCGCCGCGAAGCGATCGAGCGTCGCGGGCGAAGACGTGGCGGCGGGCGGAGGCGCCTCGAGCAGCGAGCGCGCGAGCTCGCGCGCCTCGACGAGCGTGCGCGCCCCGCGCAACGCCGCGGCCAGCCGGGAAGGCGCGTCCGCGCGCGCGCAGAGCTCCGCATCCGAGAGCGCGGCGATCACGTCGATCGCGAGCCTGCCGATGCGGGCCCGGTCGAGCTGCACGTCCGCGCGGGGCAGATCGAGCTCGTCGAGGTAGGCGACGAGCG
The DNA here is from genome assembly GCA_964370985.1 of uncultured Gaiellales bacterium. Lineage (GTDB taxonomy): Bacteria > Actinomycetota > Thermoleophilia > Gaiellales > Gaiellaceae > JAHDVS01. Next base: position 27,900 of record CAYJLE010000036.1, read on the forward strand.
CCTCGGCCGGGATCCCCTGCTCGCGCAGCTCGCTGATCGAGACGGCGCCGTCGCGCTTGGAGAGCTTCGCGCCGCCGGGCCCGACGAGCAGCCCGTGGTGGATGTACTCGGGCGGCTCCGCCCCGAGCGCCCGGGCGAGCGCCTGGTGCAGCGGTGTGTTCGGGAGGTGGTCGCGCCCGCGGATCACGTGCGTGATCCGCAGGTCGGCGTCGTCGACGACCGAGGCCAGGTGGTAGGTCGCCGAGCCGTCGGGGCGCAGGAGCGTCGCCCGTCGCTCCTCGCGGAAACGCACCGCGCCCCCCTCCTCGTAGGCGCCGCCGGCGGCGAGCAACCTCTCGGCCGCGTCGCGGTACAGGTCGCCGCGCTCGCTCTGGCGCAGCGGCCCCTCGTCCCAGCGGATCCCGAGCCACTCGAGGTCGGCGAGGATCGCCGCCTCCGCCTCCGGGTCGGCCCGGGCCGCGTCGGTGTCGTCGATCCGCAGGACGAGCGTGCCGCCGCGCTCGTCGGCGAAGCGGCGATTCGCGCGCGCGGTCAGGGCGCTGCCGAGGTGGAGCGAGCCCGTGGGGCTCGGCGCGAAGCGGACGCGCGTCGTCACCGGGTCAGCGTAGCGCCCGCGCCGCCCGACGTCCGACCCGCGATCCGGCCGCTAGCGCCGGGCGGCCCCGTGCAGGAACTGCTCGACGGCGGCCGCGGCCACCTCCTCGACCCCGACCCCGTGCCGCCAGGCGTGCTCGACACCGGCGAGGAGGAGGCTCGCGTAGCTCGCGACCTGCCACTCGATCTCGACATCGTCGCGGACGAGCCCCTCGCGGCGGGCGCGATCGAGCACCGCGTGCATGCGGCCGATGACGAGCTCCTCGGCCGGCTCGTGCTCGGGCAGCCGGGGCTCGCGCAGCATCACGATGTAGCGGGTGCCGACGGTGAGAACTGCCCTGGCCATGCGGGCGAGCGCCTCCTCGGGCGGCACCTCGTCGAGTTGCGCCTCCTCGAGCCGCTGCGTCGCCTCGGCGATCGCGGCCAGGCAGACGGCGTGCACGATGCTCTCCCGGCTCGGGAAGTAGCGGTAGAGCGTCGCACGGCCGACGCCGGCTGCCTCGGCGACCGCTGCCATGCTGACGTCGATTCCCTCGGTGGCGAGGAGCTCGGCTGCCGCGCGGATGATCCCCTCGCGGACGTGCTCGCCGGCGGTCACTCCGGCTCGGCCTCCCCGACCGCCGCCGCTCCTCCCCCGGCGCTACCGGCGGCTGCCTCGGCGACGGGCGGCTCGATCGTCAGGTTCGGCAGCAGGCGGTCGAGCCAGCGCGGCATGTACCAGGCGCGCTCGCCGAGCAACCACATCAGCGCGGGGACGAGCACGAGTCGCACGATGAACGCGTCGATCACGATCGCCGAGCCGAGGGCGACCCCGAACTCCTTGATGACGCGGTCGGAGCCGAGGACGAACGAGAAGAAGACCACGGCCATGATCAGGGCCGCGGCGACGACGACCCGCCCGATCGCGCCGACGCCGTCGATGATCGCACGGTGGGGCTCGTCGCCGTGGACGTACTCCTCCCTGATCCGGCTGACCAGGAACACCTCGTAGTCGGTCGAGAGCCCGAACAGGATCGCGAGCACGATCACCGGCAGGAACGACTCGATCGGTCCGGTCGTGTCGAGCCCGACCAGGCTGGAGCCCCAGCCGAGCTGGAACACCGCCACCAGGACGCCGAGCGCGGCGAGAGCCGACGCGGCCGTCGTCAGCGACGCCTTGATCGCCACGACGATGGAGCGGAACGCCATCGACAGGATCAGGAAGGTGATGCCCATCGCGACGAGCAGGAAGATGGGTAGACGGCTGAAGATCTGCGCGGCGATGTCCTCGAACGCCGCGGTCTGGCCGCCGACGAAAGCGCTGGCCCCGGTACCGGCGAGCGTGGCGGGAACCGTCTCGGCGCGAAGGCTCTCGACGAGGTCGGCGGTCTCCTCCGAGTCGGGCGGCGTGCTCGGGTAGGCGACGATCAGGGCCGTGTCCCCGGCGTCGTTGACGCTCGGCTTGCGCACCGAGGCGATCCCGTCGGTCTCGCGGAGTCGCTCGACGAGCCGCTCGGCCGCCCCGGGCGCGCCGCGCTGGTCGACCGCGATCAGGAGCGGGCCGTTGAAGCCCGCGCCGAAGCCCTCCGCGAGCAGGTCGTAGGCGCGGCGAGTCGTCGTGCTCGTCGGGCTCGAGCCCGCGTCGCTCGAGCCGAGGCGGGCCCAGCCGCCGGGGGTCGCGAGCAGGCCGAGGAGCAGGAGTGCGACGGTCAGGGAGAGCCCGGGCCGCCGGGTCACGCGGCGCGCCCAGCGGGCGGGCAGCGACTGCTGCCTGGCCGCGTAGGAGTCGTCCTGCACCTTCACGAACGGAACCCGGCCCCGGTCGATCCGGTGCCCGAGCAGGCTGAGCACGGCCGGGAGCAACGTGATCGCGGCGAGCACGGCGACGATGACCGTGATCGCGGCGCCGAGTCCGAGCTTGGTCACGAAGTCGAGCCCGATCACGGCGAGCGCCGTGATCGAGATCGCGACCGTGGCGCCGGCGAAGATCACGGCGCGACCGGCCGTGGCGGTGGCGGCCGCGGCGGCGTTTTCGGGGGAGAGGCCGTCGTGGAGGGCCTGGCGGAAGCGGGTGACGATGAAGAGGGCGTAGTCGATCCCGACGCCGAGCCCGATCATCGTCGCGAGCGTGGGCGTGACCGTGTTGAACGTGGTCACGGCGGCGGCGAGCATGAGCAGCGAGAGCCCGGTGCCGAGCGCGACGAGCGCGAGCAGGATCGGCAGGCCCATGGCGACGACGCTGCCGAACACGATCACGAGGATCACGACGGCGGCGATCAGCCCGAGCAGTTCGCTCTTGCCGGTCTCGGGCTCCTCCGAGGCGGCGAGCACGGCGCCCGTGAACTCGGCCTGGACCGGCGAGCCCTCGACGGCGGCGAGCACGTCCTCCTGGAGCCGCTCGACGTCCTCCTTGGGCACCTCGAAGCCGGGCCGGTCGAACTGGACGTCGGCGTAGGCGATCCGTCCGTCCTCGGAGAGCTCGCCCGCCTCGGGCTCGAAGGGGTCGCCGGCGCTCTCCACTCCCGGTATCTCCGCCGCCGCGGCCAGGGCCCGCTCGACCGCCTCCCTGCTCGCGGCGTCGTCGAGGCGGCCCTCGTCGACGGCGAAGACGAGGGTGGCCGAGTCTCCGGAGCGGTCGGGAAACCGCTCGTCGAGGAGGTCGAACGCCCGCTGCGCGTCCGAGTTCGGAATGCTGAAGTCGTCGACGAGCGTGCCGCCGGCGACTCGGCTGACCCCGACGACGGCGACGATGGCAGCGAGCCAGATCGCGATCGTCCGCCAGCGGTGGCGCGCGCAGGCGCGACCGAGCCGCGCGAGCACGCCCTCGTGGTCCGTGTGGTGTCCGGCGCCGCCCGCGCCCCCGCTCGTACCGCTCACGAAGCCCTCCTCGACGTCTTGAGACAACCGTGTCTCAGGACGTTACCGGATTGTCTCAAGCCCGTGCCGGGGGAACCGCGCCGCCGGGCTCCCGGCCGCCACGACCTCGAACCGCGTCGGCCACTCCCTGGAGCAGCGCCGGCGCGTGCTCGAGCACCGCCAGCGCAGCCGCGTGGGTCTCACGTGCTGCGACGCTCGCGTAGTCGTGCTGGATCGCGCTCCGGCGTTCGTATGCGTCTCTCAGGGCGCGGCGCGTCCTCGCAGAGACGACACCGTGCATGTGAAGTCGCCTCAGCACCTCCGCGGAGCTCGGCACCGCTCCGGGTGCGCTCCACCCTTCGAGCTCGCACAGCTCCCGGGCGGCCTCGATGCAGGCGTTGACGACGTTCTCGAAGCCGGCCTGAACTTGATCGACGTCTCGAGCAGGCCGGCCCGCCCGCTCACCGTGACGGCCGATCCCCGAAGGTGGCCGCGAACGCGGCATCGATCCGCCCGCGCTCGCGACGCGCCGCGAGCTCGATGCGGCTCCGCTCCCGCTGGAGCCCGGGCCACGCGTGGTCGCGATCGATCAGGACGCGCCCTTCCCGAACGATCTCGGCCAGCAGGAGGGGCGCGCTCGCCGCGTCTGCCAGCGTCACGAGCTGGACGCGCAGGCCGAGCTTCTCCCCGAGACGGGCGGCGAGCGCGGGGAGGCTCGTGTCTCGGCGCAAGGCGACGAGGATGTCCACGTCGCTGGCCGAGACCTCGTCGCCGCGGGCGCGGGATCCGAACAACACCGCGAGCGAGACGGCCGGCTCGGTTCTCAGGAGCTCTCGGAGGCGCGAGAGGAGCGGCCATGTGCGCCGGAGGTACGCCCGCTCTCCGACGGATATGTCGACGACCCTCGGCGAGGGTCGCGCTCCCCGCACGAGGCCCTGCCGCAGGGCGCGCCTGAGCGTCCGATCGGTTGTCCCGAGCTCGGATGCCAGAGCGGGAAGCGCCGCGCGCATTCCTCGACTCTAGCGATCTGGTATGTCCGATGTGTCTCGATTGTGTGTCCGTTCCGTGCCAATTCCTGCGCCGGATGGCTCGGCACGAGCATCAGTCCGGCCCGTAGGGTTGCACCCGTGGAGGCAGCGCTCGAGGCGTGGTTTCGGGAGCAAGGCCGCGACCTGCCGTGGCGCCGCACCACCGATCCGTACGCGATCCTCGTCAGCGAGGTGATGCTTCAGCAGACGCAGGTGGCACGGGTCGTGCCGCGCTACCTCGAGTGGATCGAGCGCTGGCCGGAGGTGCAGGCGCTCGCGGCCGCACCGCTCGCGGACGTGATCCGCGCCTGGCAGGGGCTCGGCTACAACCGCCGCGCGATCTCGCTCCACCGGGCGGCGCAGCGGGTCGCAGCCGAGGGCTGGCCGGACGACCTGACGGAGCTTCCGGGTGTCGGGCGCTACACGGCCGCTGCGGTCGCGCGGTTCGCGCTCGGCCGGCCGGTGCTCCCGGTGGACGTGAACGTCCGGCGCGTGCTCACCCGCACGGGCCGGAGCTTCGGCCCGGAGGTGGCGGCCGCCCTGATGGATCTCGGCGCCACCGTGTGCCTCGCCCGCGTTCCTCGCTGCGGCGCCTGCCCGCTCGCGGCCGGCTGCCCGTCGCGGGGGTCACGCTTCGAGCCGGAGCGCCGGCAGGGTCCGTTCGAGGGCTCGTTCCGCCAGCGACGCTCGCGCGCCCTGCGCGCCGTCGCGGCGCAGCCGCGGCCAGCCGGGGAACTGGACGGGGAGGCGGTGGCGGCGCTCGAGCGGGACGGGCTCGTGTCGGTTGCGGGCGGCCTCGTCCGCTTGCCCGGCTCGTAGTGAAGCGTCTCACAGCGTTGCACCGGAAACGGGGCGGGTTGCGGGCCGGACAGGTCCGGCCCCTACGCCTCGACGCAACGTTGCACTGGAATACGAAGAGGCGGTGTAGGGGCGAGACCTGTGCCGCCCGAGGCGATGCGAGCAGCGGGAAACGGGGCGGGCGGG
>CAYJLE010000037.1:0-32047 GCA_964370985.1 uncultured Gaiellales bacterium
CAGCCCGCCCGCCGGCGGTTGACAGCCCGGCCGGCGGTCGGCTAGCGTGGCCAGCCGTGACCGCCAGCGAGGGGGAGCGCGCGACCGGCGACGTCGCCGTCGTCGGCGGCGGGATCGTGGGGCTCTGCTGCGCGTTCGCGCTCCACCGCGCCGGCGCCCGCGTGACCGTGCTCGAGCGCGAGCGGGTCGGCGCCGGCGCGTCGAGCGGCAACGCCGGCTGGATCGTCCCGAGCCTGTCGATGCCGCTCGCCGCGCCGGGCATGCTCCGCCTCGGGCTGCGCCACGCGCTCGACCCGCGGGGCGCACTCGTCCTGCGGCCCGCGCTCGACCCGGCCTGGCTGCGCTGGCTCTGGCAGTTTCGCCGCGCCTGCTCGCCCGGGCGCTTCCACCACGCCGTCGAGACGCTGCTCCGGCTCAACGACGGCACGCTCGCCGAGCTCGACTCCTACCGGGCCGCCGGCATCGAGTTCGAGATGCACTCCACCGGGATCCTGATCGCCGGCCGTACCCGGGCCGGCCTCGACTGGTTCGAGCAGCTCTTCCACGAGCTCTCGGCGCTCGGGCTCGAAGGGGTGATCGAGGAGCTCGATGGCGACGCCGCGCGGGCGCTCGAGCCCGCCCTCGGCCCCGCGGTCGGCGCCGCCCTGCGCACGTCGATCGACCGCCACGTCCTGCCCGAGAGCCTGCTCGCCGGCCTCGCCGGACACCTCCGCCGGGAAGGAGTCGATCTGCGGGAAGGCTGGCCGGTCGGCGGGCTGAGGCGGGCGGGCGGCGCCTGGGAGCTCCGCTCCGGCGGGCAGACGCTCGCGGCGGACGCCGTCGTGCTCGCCACCGGGGCCGCCGCCAACGAGCTCCTGTCGGGGCTCGGCCAGCGCCTCCCGATCGTCGGTGCCAAGGGCTACGCCGTCACGCTCCGCGGCGCAGGGACGGTACCCCGCCACGCCATCTACCTCAGCGAGCCGAAGATCGGCCTGAGCCCGTTCCGCTCCGGCCTGCGGATCGCGGGGATCTTCGAGCTCCCGGGCCGCTCCGCCGAGCCGAGCCCGCGCCGCGTCCGCCAGCTCGTCGAGGACACCGTCCCCTACCTCTCCGGGTGGCGGCCGGCAGAGGACGAGAGCCTGGCCAGCGGCTGGGCGGGCCTGCGCCCCTCCACCCCGGACAGCCTCCCCTTCATCGGGCCCGTGCCGGGCAGCCCGGGCGTGTACGTAGCCGCCGGTCACAACATGATCGGCATGACGCTCGGCCCCGCGACCGGCACCGCCATTGCGGGCATGATCGCCTCCGGGCGCGTTCCCGAAGAGCTGCGCCCGTTCGCGCTCGACCGCTCGCTGTAGCCGCGCTCAGACGAGGTCGCGCGGCACCTCGAACAGCCAGGTGCGCGCGAACACCCGTGACCCGCCCTCGTAGGCCTCGAGCTCGCTCTCGACCCGGAACGTCGCCGCGTCCCCGGTCATGCGGCTCCGCGTCTCGACCCGGGTCGCCCACTCCTCGCGGCCGATCGAGATCGACCACTCCGAGCGCGCCTCGGCCGACAGCGGGTCACCCTCCACGATCGAGAACGTGTCCCGGCCGCGCTCGCCGTAGACGAGCCCGCTCGCAAGCACGCGAGACGAGCCGCCGTAGCTGACGTCGAGCGCGAGCTCCGCCCGGCCGCTCGCGACGTCCTGGGTGAGCACGCGCGCGCCCGAGCCGTCCCCGACCGGCTCGACCGGGAGCTCCCCGGGCAGCTCCGGCGCCCCGAACGGGGGCGGCTCCCCATCGCCGGAGCGCGGCTCGCGCACCGGCAGCACGAGCGCCGAGTCGCCGGTCAGCACCGTGAGCGTGACCGGCTCGGGCGAGGGCCAGGCCCACGGCCACAGCGTCGGCGACAGCGCGAGGCGAAGCCGGTGGCCCGCCGGGAGCTCGTACGCGATCGCCCGCAGGCGCACGGCCACGGCCACGGGCTCGCCGGGGACGAGCGGCTCCGGGGTCTCGTGCGAGCGGCGGTGCGTCAGGTTGAGGAGCCCCAGCGTGACAAGCGTCGAGGCGCCGTCCGGCGCGACGTCGCAGAGGCGCGCGGCGAGCAGCGCGAGCGGCCGGTCGGAGGCGACCGTGGCGCGCAGCTCGGGTTGCCCGAGAACCGCGAGCGGCTGCTCGAGCGGCTCCGAGGTGAAGCAGAGCGAGCGCCCGTCCTCCGCCCGCTGGTCGGGGGCGAAATCGAACGGGGTTCCCCACGCTGCCGACGGCCCCGTCTCCAGCCCGTACGCCTGGAGGCCCGAGACGGTCAGCGCCGCCGGCGGTGCCGGCCCACCGCCGAGGCGGCCCGGCGAGAGCGCGAGGGCGCGCTCGCTCACGTGCGGCGAGGGCCAGCCGGGCTCGGTCACCCAGCGCCCCGGGCGCTCGCGGTACGCCGGCGCGGGCGGCGCCGACTCCTCGAGCCAGACCCGCAGCATCGGCTCGTCCATGATCCCCGTCTCGCGGCCCTTCAGCCAGTGGTCGAACCAGCGGACGCACTCGCCGAGGAAGCCGATCGCCGGGCCGGGGACGCCCTGGTGGGGGTACTGGTGGCCCCAGGGCCCGATCAGACCCTTGCGCGGGCCCGGGTAGCCCTCCAGGAAGCGCAGGATCGCGTTCGGGTACGCGTCGGCGAAGCCGCCGACCATGTAGACGGGGCAACGGATGGCCGCGTAGTCCTCGCGCACCGACCCCTGGCGCCAGTAGCCGTCGCGGCGCTGATGACGGAGCCACTCCTCGACGAACGGCGGCGTCCGCTCGAGCCGATCCAGCCACAGCTCGCGCCAGCGCTCCCCCACGATGTCCGGGTCGGGCGGCCGCGCGTTGAACGCGAGCATCGTCGACGCCCACGAGAGCTGGTAGTAGGCGAACACGCAGCCGCCGACGTAGTGCACGTCGTCCTCGTAGCGGTCGTCGGTCGAGCAGACGCTGATCACGGCCCCGAGCTCCGGCGGCGCGTGTGCCGCGATCTGGAGCGCGTTGAAGCCGCCCCACGACTTGCCGATCATGCCGACCGCGCCCGAGCACCACGGCTGCGCAGCCAGCCAGCGGATCACCTCGGCCCCGTCGGTCTGCTCCAGCGGGAGGTACTCGTCCTCGAGGATCCCCTCCGAGCTGCCCGACCCGCGCAGGTCGACCCGCACGGCCGCGTACCCGCGGGCGGCGAGGAAGGGGTGGAGCGCAGCGTCCCGCGCCGCGGTCGCGTCGTCTTTGCGGTACGGGATGTACTCGAGGATCGCCGGCACCGGATCGGCCTCCGCGTCCGCGGGGAGCCAGATCCGGGCGGAGAGGTGAACGCCGTCGGGCATCCGGATCCGCACGCGTTCCTCGACGCGGACCTCCCGCGGCGGCTCGCTCGACTCCCACGGGCGCGGCGACACGGCCGCAAGGCTAGCCGGGCCGTGGTCGGGCCGTCGTATAGTTGCTGCGCCGCGCGGCGCGTCCGACCGGCCCAACCGACACGTCCCGAGGAGAGAACCCGCATGAGCGATCCCGACGGCCCCATCGCCCACCTGGTCTCCGACTTCGCCGGCAAGAAGATCGACCGGCGCGAGTTCTTCCGCCGCTCGGCCGCGCTCGGGCTCACGCTCGGCGCAGCGAGCGCGCTGCTCGCGGCCTGCGGCGGCGACGAGCCAGCCGCCGAGACGACGCCGCCGGCCGAGACGGCCGACACGGGCGCGGCGACCACCGAGGCCGCGACCACCGAGGCGGCGACGACGGAGGCCCCGACCGAGACCGTGGCCGAGGCCGAGGGCACGCTGCGGATCCGCCTGCTCAACGACATCATCACCACCGACCCGGCGTTCCTGCCCACGGCCGCCGACACGCTCGTCGTGCAGGGTGTCTACGAGGGGCTCGTCATGTACAAGCCGGGGACCTGGGAGGTCGTCAACGTGCTCGCTGAGACGTTCGAGCCCTCCCCCGACGGCCTCGAGTTCCGCTTCACGCTCAAGGAGGGAATCCCGTTTCACGGTGGCTACGGCGAGCTGACCGCCGAGGACGTCAAGTTCTCGTTCGAGCGCACGGCCGGCCTGACGACGCCGCCGATCGAGTCGCCCTACGTCGGCGACTGGGCGGCGCTCGCGGAGGTCAGGGTGGACGGGCCGTACGAGGGAGCGATCGTGCTCAAGGAGCCGTTCGCGCCGCTCATGACCACCAGCCTGCCGTTCTTCAGCGGCTGGATCGTCTCGAAGAAGGCGGTCGAGGAGCTCGGCGAGGAGTTCGCGACGAAGCCGATCGGCACCGGCCCCTACGAGTTCGTCGAGTGGAAGCCCAAGCAGGAGGTTCGCGTGCAGCGGTTCGCCGACTACGGCGGCGCGGCCGGCGATCTGCTCGGCACCGCCTGGGACGAGCTCGTGTTCCTGCCGATCGAGGACGATCAGGCGGTCGCGGTCGCGCTCGAGACCGGCGAGCTCGACTTCGCGGAGCTCCCGCTCAGCCAGATCGGTCGCTTCGAGGAGAACGGCGACTTCACCGTCGAGACCAGAACGACGGTGGACTACAACTGGATCGGGATGAACATGGAGAACCCGAAGCTCCAGGATCCCCTGGTGCGCGAGGCGATCCGTTACGCGATCGACGTGCCCGCGATCATCGAGGGTGCATTCGAGGGCCGCTACCAGCAGGCGACCACGTTGATCGCGCCCGGCATGCCGATCGGCCACTGGGCGGAGGCGCCACTGTACGCCCGCGACGTCGAGAAGGCGAAGGCGCTGCTCGCCCAGGCGGCCAGCGCCCCCACCGAGCTCGAGTTCAAGGCAGGCCCCGAGACCGGCGCGAAGGAGATCGGCGAGATCGTCCAGGCCAACCTGGCCGAGGTCGGCATCGACGTCAAGATCACGATCATGGACCCCTCTGCGTACTACGCGCTCGACACCGAGGAGTTGCGGGGCCGCGAGCTCTTCTACGTCGGCTTCCTGACGAACCCCGACCCCTCCTGGTGCACGGCCTGGTTCACGTGCGACCAGATCGACGTCTGGAACTGGATGTACTGGTGCGACGAGGAGTACACGCGGCTCCACGCCGAGGCGCTGAAGGAGCTCGACCCGACCGCGCGCCACGAGATGTACGTCGAGATGCAGAAGCTCTGGGACGCGGCGATCCACACGGTCTGGCTCGCGTGGCCGACCCGCACGTTCGCGGCGCGCGCGGGGCTCGTGTCGGCGCTGCGCCCGGACGGACAGATCTATCCGCAGTCCTTCACGGAGACATAGCCCGCGACGGGGAGGCACCCCTGCTGAGCTACGCGCTCGGGCGGCTCGCGATGGCCGTCGTGGTCGTCGCGCTGCTCATGGTCCTGCTCGCGGCCGTCGTGCACGTTATCCCGGGCGACCCGGTCAGGACCGTGCTCGGCCCCCGCGCGAGCGAGGAGCTCGCGCAGACCGTGCGCGATGAGATGGACCTCGACAGCTCGGTGCCGGCGCAGGTCTACCACTTCGCCTGGAACGCCCTCCAGGGCGACCTCGGCAAGGACTTCGTCAGCCGCCTCCCCGTCACCGACCTGATCGGGTCCGCGCTTCCCCACACCGTCATCCTCGCGGCGGCCGGCCTCCTCCTCGCGGCGCTGCTCGGGATCCCGCTCGGCGTGCTCGCCTCGACGCGACCGGGCTCGCTCGCCGACCGCGTCACCGGCGTGATCTCGATCTCGCTGATCACGGTGCCCGCGTACGTGGCCGGGCTGCTGCTCCTGCTTGTGTTCGCGGTCGAGCTGCGCTGGCTGCCCGCGATCGGCGTCGGCTCCTTCGGTGACCCGGTCGACTACCTCAAGCACCTGGCGCTGCCGGCCGCGGCGCTCGCGCTCGGCTGGATCGGGTACCTCGCACGGCTCGTGCGCGCGAGCATGGTCGAGGTGCTGGGGACGAGCTACATCCGCACCGCGCACGCCTACGGGCTCGGCGCGCGTGCCGTCCACTACAAGTACGCGCTCAAGAACGCGCTGATCCCGACCGTGGCGGTGCTCGGCGTCGGGCTGGGCACGCTGATGGGCGGCGCGGTCTTCATCGAGATCATCTTCACCCGGCCCGGGCTCGGGAGCCTGATCCTCGACTCGATCGAGACGCGCAACTTCCCGATCGTGCGGGCCTCGGTGCTCGTGATCGCCGTTCTGTTCGTGGCCGCGAACCTGCTCGCCGATCTCTCCTACAGCCTGCTCGACCCGCGCATTCGGGCCGAGCGACGCGGGACCGGAACATGAGCCCCGCCCGGCTCGCCCGGCCGCTCGCGCTGCTCGCCGAGGTGGCACGGCGGCCGGCAGGCCTGTTCGGACTCGTCGTCCTCGGCGGGCTCGTCTTCCTCGCGGCCTTCGGCGAGCTCGTCACCCCCTACGGCTCGCTCGACCAGGACGTCGCCCGCAGGCTCGAGCCGCCGTCGTGGGATCACGTGCTCGGCACCGATCAGCTCGGACGGGACGTCCTCTCCCGCCTCCTGCTCGGAGCCCGGGTCGCGCTCGCGATCGCCGTCCCGGGCGTCCTGCTCGCGCTCGTCGCCGGCCTCGCGCTCGGGCTCTCGGCCGGCTACCTCGGCCGGCGCGTCGACAACGCGCTGATCGTCGTCATGGACACGCTCCAGGCGTTCCCGGCGGTCGTGCTGGCGCTGCTCCTGCTCGCCCTGCTCGGCGCGTCGCGCGGCAGCGTGATCGCCGTGATCGCCGTCGCGCTCGCACCCAGCTACGCGCGCGTGACCCGGGCGCTCGTCGCGTCGACGAAGCAGGAGCCGTTCGTCGAGGCCGAGCGCTCGCTCGGCGCGACCACGCCCCGCATCCTGGGCATCCACCTGCTCCCGAACGTGATCGCCCCCTTGCTCGTCCTGGTCGCGATGGACCTGCCGACGGCGATCGCGATCGAGGCCGGCCTCTCCTTCCTCAACCTCGGCGTCCCGCCGCCGACACCGTCCTGGGGCGTGATCCTCCAGGACGGGTTCGAGCGCGTGCGCGACACGCCCTGGCCGATCGTGTTCGCCAGCCTGATGCTCGTGCTCGTAACGCTCGGCTGCACGTTCCTCGGCGAGACGCTGCGCGACGTCGCCGACCCGAGGCTGGCCGGCCTGAGGCGGTGGCGGCGGTCGTGAGCGCGGAGACGGCCCTGCTCGAGGTGGAGGGGCTCGACGTCGCCTACCGAGTCCGTGGCTCGACGCTGCCGGCGCTGCGTGGGCTCACGCTCGCCGTGCGCCCGGGGGAGATCGTCGGGGTGGTCGGGGAGTCAGGCTGCGGCAAGTCGACGCTGAGCGCGGCGCTGCTGCGCCTGCTCCCCCCCAACGGGGCCGTGACCGGGGGGCGGATCTCCTTCGACGGGCGAGACGTGCTCGCGCTTCGCCCCGGCGAGCTGCGCGAGTTACGCGGCGCGGGGATCGCGATGGTCTTCCAGGATCCGCTCACGAGCCTGAACCCGACGTTCACGATCGAGACGCAGATGCTGGACGTGCTGCGCGCCCACGGCCGCCGCCGGGCGGGCGCGGGCGAGCTGCGGGCGCGTGCGGTCGAGCTGCTCGAGCAGGTCGGGATCCCGGATGCGCCGGCACGGCTTCGCGACTACCCGCACCAGCTCTCGGGTGGGATGCGCCAGCGGGTGATGATCGCGATGGCGCTGATGCTCGAGCCGAAGCTGCTCGTAGCCGACGAGCCCACCTCGGCGCTCGACGTCACGCTGGAGGCGCAGATCCTCGAGCTGCTGCGCCGCCTGCGCGAGTCACACGGCACCGCCATCCTCTTCATCTCCCACGACCTCGGCGTCGTCGCCGGGCTCTGCGAGCGCGTCATCGTCATGTACGCCGGCCGCGCCGTCGAGCAGGCGGACGCGCTCTCGCTGTTCGAGCGGCCCCTGCACCCGTACACGCGCGCGCTGCTCGCGGCGATCCCCTCCCACCGCCGCCGCGGCGAGCCGCTCGCGGCGATCCCCGGCCGGGTCCCGAGCCTGTCCGACCTGCCCGCCGGCTGCGCGTTCGCGGACCGCTGCCCGGACGCACGCGCGGTCTGCCGCCGGGAGCAGCCCGGGCGCTCGCCCGTCGGGGGGGCCCTCGTCGAATGCCACGCCCACGACCCCGGCTCCGGCTACGAGAGCTCGCCGCCGGCGCCCGCACGCCCCGAGGCGCCGGCGTGACCACCGGCGACGCGATCCTGCGGCTCGAGGGCGTGCGCACGCACTTCGCGCAGCCGCGCGGCGTGCTCGCCCGTCTCGGCGGCCGCCCGCCCCGGGTCGTACGCGCCGTCGACGGCGTCGATCTCGTCGCACGGCGCGGGGAGGTGATCGGTCTCGTGGGCGAGTCCGGTTCCGGCAAGACCACGCTCGGCCGCACGATCCTCGGCCTCGTCCGGCCCACCGCCGGGACGGTCGAGTTCGACGGCATCGACATCGCGGCCGCAGGGCAGCGCGAGCTGCGGGGACTGCGCCGGCGGATGCAGATGGTCTTCCAGGATCCGCACTCGAGCCTCAGCCCCCGGCTGCGCGTCTCGTACCTCCTGACCGAGCCGTACACGATCCACGGGACGCCGCCCGCCGAGCGGCACACGGTTCCCGAGCTGCTCGGGATGGTGGGCCTCTCGCCGGAACAGGCGGCCAGGTACCCCCACGAGCTGTCCGGCGGCCAGGCACGACGCGTCGGGATCGCCCGCGCGCTGGCGCTCCACCCGGAGTTGCTCGTCGCCGACGAGCCGACCGCCGGGCTCGACGTGTCGGCCGCCGCGAGCGTGCTCAACCTGATGAGCCGCCTGCGCGACCAGCTCCGCCTCACGTACGTGATCGTGACGCACAACCTGAGCCTCGTCGGCTACGTCGCCGACCGGATCGCGGTCATGTACCTCGGCCAACTCGTCGAGATCGGCCCGACCGACGACGTCTTCGAGCGGCCCGCACACCCCTACACGCGCGGGCTGCTCGCCGCGATCTCCGAGCCCGATCCGCGGGCCCGGCAGGGCGGGCGCCGCCTGCTGCTCCCGGGCGAGATCCCGAGCCCGGCGAGTCCGCCGCCCGGCTGCCGCTTCCACACCCGCTGCGCGCACGCGGAGCCGCGCTGCCGCGAGGAGGCGCCTGTTCAGGAGGACACGGGCGCGGGACACGTCGTGGCATGCCACCTCTGGCTCCGCCTTCGCGACAGCGCGCCGTAGCGGGCCCGCTTCAGCTTTCGCCGGCGAGCCAGGCGAGCATCGCTCGGTGGTGGTCGTCGAGCCAGTGGCCGGCGCCGGGCACGAGCTCGAGCCGGGCGCCCGGGATCCGGTCTGCCAGGTAGCGCGCGTGTGCGGCCGGGACGAGCACGTCGTCCTGTCCTTGCCAGATCCGCACGGGCACGGCGACCGCCTCGAGCGCAAAACCCCAGGGCGAGACCACCGCGAGGTCGTCGTCGAGCCAGCCGGCTGCGCCCTGCCGGCAGGCCTCGCGCACGTTCTGGGCCTCGAAGTCGGCCATCCCCGGCCGCCGCAGGATCGCCCGATCGCTCGAGGGCAGCGCGTCGAGCCACTCGTCGAGGGCGAACTCGTGCTCCAGGTGCGGTTCGACGAGGCGCGCGAGCGCCTGGCGCCCCTCCATCGCGGCGCGGAACTCGACAACGCTCGGCTCGGGCATGCCGGCCACGAAGTCGAACGCCGGGTCGTCGGCCGGCGCGACTGCGCCGAGCGTGAGCGCGCGGGTCACCCGCTCCGGCAGGATCGCCGCGCACCCGAGCGCGTGCGGGCCGCCGCCCGACCAGCCGCACACGGCGAAGCGCTCCAGCCCGAGCGCGTCGGCGATCGCGAGCGCGTTCGCTGCCCCGTCGGCGATCGTGCGCCCGGGACGTGGAGCCGACCGCCCGAACCCCGGCCGGTCGAACGTGACGACCCGCTGCCCGAGCGCGCGGCGGTCGTCCTCCGTGCCGGGGCACCAGAGCCGGGAGCTCGGCGAGCCGTGGTGAACGATCAGCGCCGGACCGGCCGCGTCGCCACCCCATTCGCGCACGCACAGCTCGAGCCCGTCCCGGGTCCGGACGCCCCGCTCCCGCCACGGTTCGGCTCGCACGCACTGGTAGCGTAGGCGCCCGCCCCGACGTCAGGAGCGCCGACCCGTGTTCGTCAACCGCATGCCCCGCTACGAGATCCTCTCCGAGGAGGCGCTCGACGTGCTCGACGGCGGCTGGCGGCGGATCGTCTCGAAGCTCGGCGTCGAGCTACTCCACCCGGAAGCGCTCGAGCACTTCCGCCGGGCTGGCCAGACCGTCGAGGGGCGCGTCGTGCGGCTCGACCCCGAGTTCGTACTCGAGCAGGTCGCCAGGGCACCGGCCGAGTTCGGGCTGCGGGGCCGCAACCCCGCCCGGAGCGTTCGGATCGGGGGCGACCACATGGCCTTCTGCTGCGTCCAGGGCCCGCCGTTCGTGCGGGAGGGGGACGTGCGCCGGGCGGCGACACTCGCCGACTTCGAGCGCTTTTGCCGGCTCAGCCAGGCGTTCGACGAGATCGACACGGCCGGCGGCATCCCTTGCGAGCCAAGGGAGCTCCCGGTCGAGTCCGGCCATCTGGACATGCAGCTTGCGCTCCAGGCCCTCACGGACAAGCCCTACATGGGCTCCCAGATCTCCGGGATCGCGGCCCGGGACTCGCTCGAGCTGGCCGCGATCCTGTTCGGCGGGCGCGAGGAGCTCGAGCGCGAGCCCGTGCTGTTCTCGACGATCAACGTCAACTCGCCGCTTCGCTACGACGAGCGCATGCTCGCGGCGCTGCTCGAGTACGCCGCCTGGGGCCAGCCGGTCGTGATCACGCCGTTCCTGCTCATGGGCGCGATGTCCCCCGTGTCGATCCCGGCCGCGCTCGCCCAGCAGACGGCGGAGCAGCTCGTGGGCGTCGCGCTCGCCCAGCTCGTCCGTCCGGGTGCTCCGGTCGTGCTCGGCTCGTTTCTCTCCCACACCGACCTGAAGTCCGGCTCTCCCGGCTTCGGCGGGCCCGAGTCGGCGCTCGGGCTGCTCTGCTCCGGCCAGATCGCGCGGCGGCTCGGCCTGCCGTGGCGGTCGGGCGGCGGCTCGCTGACCTCGAGCCAGACCTGCGACGCGCAGGCCGCCTATGAGGGGCTGAACACGATGACGGCGGCGTTCCTCGCCGGCGCGAACTTCGTCTTCCATACCGCCGGCTGGCTCGAGTCGGGGCTCGTCGCCTGCTACGAGAAGTTCGTCCTCGACATCGAGCTCGTGCGGATGCTGCGCGCGCAGTTCTCGCCGCTTCAGATCGACGAGGCCAGCCTCGCCTTCGGCGCCCACGCCGAAGTGCGCCATGGCGGCCACTTCCTCGAGGCCGAGCACACGCTCGAGCGCTTCCGCGACTGCTTCTACCGCCCGCTGCTCTCCTCGACCGAGAACTACGAGCGCTGGGAACAGGGCGGCGGGCAGGACGCCGCCGACCGCGCGGCCGCCCTGTGGCGCTCGGCGGTCGAGCGCTACGAGCAGCCTCCGCTCGACGGCGCCCTGCGCGAGCAGCTCGAGGCCTTCGCCGCCCGCCGCCGCGCCGAGCTTCAGGGCTCCTAGGCCGGGGCGGTGCGCGAGCGGGCGCTCCGGGCGCTGTTCCCCGCCGGGGTCGACCGGCGCGGCATCGCCGTGCTCTCGACGGGGCACCTCGCGGCCGACCTGTTCCAGGGCAGCGTGCCGGCGCTCCTGCCGTTCCTGATCCGCGATCGCGGCTACTCGTACGCGGCCGCTGGCGCGCTCTTCCTGATGGCGAGCCTGGGCTCCTCGCTGCTCCAGCCCGTGCTCGGGATCTTCGCCGATCGGGTGCGGGCGGGCTGGCTGATGCCGGTCGGGCTGCTCGTCGCCGGCATCGGGCTGGCCGGATCGGGACTCGTCGAGAGCTACGCCGGCACCGCGGCGCTGCTGCTCGCGGGCGGCTTCGGGGTCGCTGCATTCCACCCCGAGGCCGTGCGCTTCGCGAGCCACGTCTCGGCGACGCGTCGCGGCTCGGGGATGAGCGTGTTCGCGGTCGGCGGGACGGTCGGGTTCGCGCTCGGGCCGATCCTGATGACGCCCGTTGTGCTCACGTTCGGCCTGCGCGGCACCCCGATCGTGGCCGCGGTCGTTCTCGGCTCCGGGCTCGCCGTGGCTGCGAGCATGCGCTACCTCGACCGCTTCCGCCCGGCGAAGGGGACCGCCGCCGTGATGCCCGGGCAGGCCGAGCGCAACGAGTGGCGCCCGTTCGCGCTCGCCTCAGGTGCGGCGACGACGAGGGCCATCGTCGGCTTCGGGCTCCAGGCGTTCGTGCCGCTCTACGTGATCGCCGAGCTCGCCTCCACGGAGGCGGTCGGCAACGCCGCGGTCGCGACGATGCTCGTCACCGGCGCCGCCGGCACGCTGGTCGGTGGGCGGCTCGCCGACCGCTACGGGTTCCGCCCGGTCGTCGTGTGGTCGCTCGCACTCGGTGTGCCGCTCGCGCTGGCACTCCCGTTCGTCGGCGTCACGGGCATGTTCCTCGTCATGGGCGCGATCGGCTTCGTCGAGGGGATGAACTTCTACCCGCTCGTCGTGATCGCCCAGAACGCGCTGCCCGGCTACCTCGGCCTCGCCGCGGGCGTCGTGCTCGGGCTCGCGATCGGGATCGGCGCGGGCACGGTCGCCCTGCTCGGCGTGCTCGCCGACGCGACCGGGCTGACGGCTGTGCTGTGGGTGCTCGTCGGGGTGACCGCCCTCGGCTGGCTGCTCGCGGTGTGGCTCCCACCCGAGCGCGCGGCCGCGACGGCACCGGGGACGGTTGCTACCGTGGCCGAGGAGTGACGGGGAGCCTCGAACACCCGAAGCCGCCCGCGGACGGCTTCGGGACGCGCTACCCGGACGGGGACTTCGATGCGCTCCTCGTGGTCTCGTTCGGCGGTCCCGAGGGCCCGGACGAGGTGATGCCGTTCCTCGAGCGGGTGACGGGCGGCCGGGGCGTCCCGCGCGAGCGGCTCGAGGAGGTCGCCCACCACTACGAGCTGTTCGGCGGGATCAGCCCGCTCAATTGCCAGAACCGCGCGCTCGTCGAGGCCCTCCGGGGCGAGCTCGCCACCCACGGGCTCGGGCTCCCCGTCTACCTCGGCAACCGCAACTGGCACCCGTTCCTCGCGGACACCCTGCGGGCGATGGTGACGGACGGGGTCGAGCGAGCGCTCGGGTTCGTCACCTCCGCGTACTCGAGCTACCCCGGCTGCCGCCTCTACCGCGAGGCGATCTGCGCCGCGCAGGCCGACGTCGGCCCCGCCGCCCCGGAAGTGCTGAAGGCCCGCGTCTTCTACAACCACCCCGGCTTCGTCGAGGCGAACGCCGACCGCGTGCGGGAGGCGCTCGCCGGGCTGCCCGCGGAGCGCCGGGCGCGCGCCCACGTCGCGTTCACGGCCCACTCGATCCCGCTCGCGATGGCCCGGCGCTCCCGCTACGAGCGCCAGCTCGCCGAGACCGCGCGGCTCGTCGCCGAAAGCGTCGGAGCGACTGACTACGGGGTTTCCTACCAGAGCCGCAGCGGCCCGCCACAGGTTCCGTGGCTCGAGCCGGACATCCTCGACCGCCTGCGCGAGCTCGCCTCGCGCGGCGTCGAGGATGTGGTCGTGGCGCCCGCCGGCTTCGTCTCCGACCACATGGAGGTGATCTACGACCTCGACGTCGAGGCCCGCGAGCTCGCCGCGGAGCTCGGGCTCGGGTTCGTGCGCGCCGGCACGGCCGGGACGCACCCCGCGTTCGTCGCGATGGTGCGGGAGCTCGCGGAGGAGCGGCTCCAACCGGGCCTGCCGCGCCGCGCGCTCGGACGGGACGGCCCGTTCTACGACGTCTGCCCGCCCGGCTGCTGCCTCCCGAGCTAGCGCGGCGTCTCACGACGTTGCACTGGTAACGCAGGGGCGGTGTAGGGGCGGGACCTGTCCCGCCCGAGACGATGCGAGCACCGGGAAACGGGACGGGTTGCGGGCCGGACAGGTCCGGCCCCTACGCCCAACCCGGGTCGTCGCGACGGATCCCGGCCAGCGGTTTCCGGTCGAGCGTCATCCGGGAAACGGGACGGGTTGCGGGCCGGACATGTCCGGCCCCTACGCCCACCTCGGGTCGTCGCGACCAATCCCGGCCAGCGGTTTCCGGTCGAGCGTCATGGGAGGCCTCACTAGCGCCCGCTCGCCGGATCCGCTACAAATACCGAAGTCACTTTACAAAAAGAAGTGTTGGGAGGACGCGAGTGAGCGACCCACGCCCCGAGACGATTGCCCTGCACGGGGGGCAGGCGCCTGACCCGACGACGAACGCGCGGGCGGTGCCGATCTACCAGACCACGTCCTACGTCTTCGACGACAGCCAGCACGCGGCCGACCTGTTCGCCCTCGCGGTGCCGGGCAACATCTACACGCGGATCATGAACCCGACCTGGGACGTGCTCGAGCAGCGCGTGACCGCGCTCGAGGGCGGGATCGCCGCGGTCGCGCTCGCGTCAGGCCAGGCAGCCGTCACCTACTCGATCCTGAACGTCTGCCGTGCCGGCGACAACATCGTCTCCGTCTCGACCCTCTACGGCGGCACGTACAACCTGTTCGCGCACACGCTGCCCCAGTTCGGGATCGAGGTTCGCTTCGCCGACCCCGAGCAGCCCGGCGAGGTCGCCCGGCTCGCCGACGAGAAGACGCGGCTCGTCTTCGCCGAAACGATCGGGAACCCCCGCCTGAACGTCGTCGACATCCCCGCCTGGGCGGCCGCCGCCCACGCGGCCGGCCTGCCGCTCGTCGTCGACAACACCGTTGCGACGCCGATCCTCTGCCGCGTCTTCGACCACGGCGCCGACGTCGCGATCCATTCGGCGACGAAGTTCATCGGCGGCCACGGCACCTCGATCGGCGGCGTCGTCGTCGACTCCGGCCGCTTCGACTGGACGGCGCACGCGGAGCGCTTCCCCGGGCTGACGCAGCCCGACCCCTCCTACCACGGCGTCGTCTGGGCGGAGGCGCTCGGCCCCGCCGCCTACATCGGCCGCGTCCGCACGGTGCTCCTGCGCAACACGGGCGCCGCGCTCTCGCCCTTCAACGCGTTCCTGCTGCTCCAGGGGCTCGAGACGCTGCCACTCAGGATGGAGCGCCACTGCGCGAACGCGCTCGCCGTCGCCCGCCACCTCGAGGAGCACCCCCAGGTTCGCTGGGTCACCTACCCGGGCCTCGAGTCGAGCGACCACCACGAGCTCGCGAGCCGGCTCCTCGACGGCGGCTACGGCGCGCTCGTCACGTTCGGGATCGACGGCGGCCGCGAGGCCGGAACACGCTTCATCGACGGCCTCGAGCTGTTCTCCCACCTCGCGAACATCGGCGACGCCAAGTCGCTCGCGATCCACCCCGCGACGACCACGCACTCCCAGCTCGACGGCGAGGAGCTCGAGGCGGCCGGCGTCACCCAGGACACGATCCGGCTCTCGGTCGGGATCGAGCACGTCGACGACATCCTCGCCGACCTGGACGGCGCTCTCGCGAAGGCGCGCGCGGAGGTCTCCGTCTAGGCTGGCGCCATGGCAACGGCCACGGAGGCAGCGACCGGCTCGGTCGGGCTGGTCGAGACGAAGCGGGTCGTCCTCTTCGACGAGACGCGCCGGCTCGTGCTCGACTCGGGCGCCACGCTCGCGCCGGTCGAGGTCGCGTACGAGACCTACGGGGAGCTCGACGACCGCGGCGCCAACGCCGTCTTCGTCTGCCACGCGCTGACCGGCGACGCGCACGCGGCCGGACACCGGGGCGACCCGACCCGCACCGGCTGGTGGGACAACCTGATCGGGCCGGGCAGGCCGCTCGACACCGACCGCTACTTCGTCGTCTGCGCGAACCTGCTCGGCGGCTGCCAGGGAACGACTGGCCCGTCCTCGCTCGACCCGACGACCGGGCGGCCCTACGGCCTGAGCTTCCCGCTGTTCACCGTCTCCGACCTCGTACGGGTGCACCGCGCTCTGATCCGGCACCTGGGGATCGAGAGGCTGCTCGCCGCGATCGGCGGCTCGCTCGGCGGCATGCAGGCCCTCCAGTGGGCGATCGACGCCCCCGGGGAGCTGCGCGCCGCGATCCCCGTGTGCGCCTCCACGCGGCTGAGCGCCCAGAACATCGCGTTCTCCGCCGTCGCCCGCGAGGCGATCATGCGCGACCCGGACTTCGCGGACGGGAACTACTACGACACGGGGCGGCGGCCCGACGTCGGCCTCTCGGTCGCCCGGATGATGGCGCACATCACCTACCTCTCGGAGCAGGGCATGGGCGAGCGGTTCGGCCGGCGGATCCAGGACGCCGACGAGCCGCGGTTCGGGCTCGAGGTCGACTTCCAGGTCGAGAGCTACCTCCAGTACCAGGGCGAGAGCTTCCTCAAGCGCTTCGACGCGAACTCCTACCTCTACCTGAGCCGGGTGATGGACTACTTCGACCCCTTCCCCGACCCGGCGGCGGCGGCGCGGCTGCTCGCGGACGTCCGCACACGCTTCCTCGTGCTCTCGTTCGACTCGGACTGGCGGTTCGACACGGCGCACTCGCGCGAGCTCGTGCGCACGCTGATCGCGAACGACGTGCCGGCCACCTTCCGCGAGATCGCCTCGCCGCACGGCCACGACTCGTTCCTGCTCGCCGTCCCGGAGTACCACCGCACGGTCGCCGCGTTCCTCCAGCGCGCCTACCGGGACGCGACCGGCAGCTGATGCGCCCGGATCTCGACGTCGTCGCGGGTCTCATTCCACCCGGCAGCCGGGTGCTCGACCTCGGCTGCGGCGACGGGACGCTGCTCGAGCACCTGATGCGCGACCGGGGCTGCGGCGGGATGGGGGTCGAGATCCGCGCGGACGAGGTGCTCGCGTGCATCGAGCGGGGAGTGCCGGTGATCGAGTCCGACATCGACGAGGGCCTCGCGGACTTCGGCGACGGCTCGTTCGACCTCGTCGTGCTGTCCCAGACGCTTCAGGCGACGCGGCACCCGCTGCAGGTGCTGCGCGAGGTGATGCGGGTCGGGCGGGAGGGGATCGTCTCGATCCCGAACTTCGGCCACTGGCGCCTGCGCGCCGACCTCGTCCTCCGCGGGCGGATGCCGTCCTCACCGGCGCTCCCGCACGCCTGGTACGACACCCCGAACATCCACCTGGCCACGATCTCGGACCTCGAGAGGCTCTTTGCCGGCGAGGGGATCGCCGTGCGCCGACGGGTGCTGCTCTCACTCGAGGGGCGCCCGCTGCGGGGCCCCGGGGCGGCCTGGGCGAACCTGATCGCCGCGGGCGCCGCCTACGCGCTCGCCCGCTCGTAGCCAGCCTCAGGCGGGCTCGCGCAGGCGCCGCTCGCGGGCGTCGGGAGAGCCGCCGACCTGCTCGAGCACCGCCTCGATCAGGCGGCCCGAGGCAAGCACGTGCTCGCGCGCGAGCGCCCTCGCGCCGGCGCCGCTCCCCGCGGCCAGCGCCTCGCGGATCGCGCGGTGCTGGAGCTCGTTCTTCGCGTACAGCTCGTCGAGCTCGGCCCGCCCGGCCCAGACCGTCTGCCCCATGAACGTGCGGCGGGCGCTCTTCGCCACGCGCTCGATCAGCGGCACCTGGGCTACACCGTAGATCACGTCGTGGAAGGCGTGGTTCGCGCGCATCCACTCGCCGAACAGCGCCGGATCCTGCTGGCCGCCATCGAGCGCTCGCCGGCGCAGCTCGGCCGTGAGCGTCGAGAACCTCCGCTCCGCCTCGTCGAGCGCGGCGAGATCCTCGGCGGTGATGCGGGACGCCGCGATCTCCGTGGCGAGACCCTCGAGCTCGGCCCGCACCATGAAAGCCTCGCGCAGCTCCTCGCGCGAGAGCGCCTGGACGCGCACGCCGCGGTTGGGAACGAAGGTGACGAGCCCGAGGGCCGCAAGCCGGCGCAGGGCCTCGCGGATCGGCGTCCGGCTGACGCCGAAGCGCTCCGACAGCTGCTCCTGGCGCAGCACGATGCCCGGCTCGAGCGCACCCGAGACGATCTCGTCCTCGAGGATCAGCGCGACTTCGTCGGCCTTGGTGCTCTCGGTCGGCACGCTTCCCGCGAGTTTACTGACCCCCTCCCCGGCGGGGGCACGCTCACTGGATGCATGTTCTCCCCATTTCGGATCCAGAATATGTAATACTGCCCCTCAGATCGCCGATAAGCCTCTCTCTCGGATCCAGATAGGGAGAGGTCGGGATCCAGACGGAGATCGAGACCGGTACACGCCAATCGAAACGGGAGGTCGAGGGAGATGCGCGAGCGGGACGAGGTCGTACGGCCGTACACGGACGAAGATGTCGAGCGGCTGCGCGGGTCGGTCCTCGTCGAGCATACGATCGCCCGGCTCGGCGCGACCCGACTGCGGCGCCTGATCGCCGAGGGGCCGCTCGTGCGGGCGCTCGGCGCGCAGACCGGCGCGCAGGCCGTCCAGATGGTCCAGGCGGGCGCGAAGGCGATCTATCTCTCGGGCTGGCAGGTCGCGGCCGACGCGAATCTCTCCGGGCAGACCTATCCCGACCAGAGCCTCTACCCGGTCAACAGCGTGCCCGCGCTCGTGAAGCGCATCAACAACGCGCTCCTGCGGGCCGACCAGATCGAGCACGCGGAGGGCCTCGGCGGCTCCCAGAACGGGAACGGCCCGGCCAGCTCGCGCTGGCTCGCCCCCATCCTCGCGGACGCGGAGGCCGGCTTCGGCGGGCCGCTGCACGCGTTCGAGCTGATGAAGTCGATGATCGAGGCAGGCGCGGCCGGCGTGCACTTCGAGGATCAGCTCGCCTCGGAGAAGAAGTGCGGGCATCTCGGCGGGAAGGTGCTCGTCCCGACGAGCCAGTTCGTGCGCACGCTCGTCGCCGCCAGGCTCGCGGCCGACGTCCTGGACGTGCCGACGGTGATCGTCGCCCGCACGGACGCGCTCGCGGCGAAGCTGCTCACGAGCGACGTCGACGCCGCCGACGAGGAGTTCACGACCGGCGAGCGGACGCCCGAGGGCTTCTACCGCATCCGCTGCGGGCTCGACTCCGCGATCGCCCGCGGCCTCGCCTACGCCCCGTACGCCGACCTCGTCTGGTGCGAGACGTCCACGCCCGACCTCGGCGAGGCCCGCGAGTTCGCGGCGGCGATCCACGAGCGGTTCCCCGGCAAGCCGCTCGCGTACAACTGCTCGCCTTCGTTCAACTGGCGCCGGCACCTCACGGACGCGGAGATCGCCGCGTTCCAGGACGAGCTCGGCGAGCTCGGCTACCGGTTCCAGTTCATCACGCTCGCCGGCTTCCACGCGAACAACGCCTCGATGTTCGAGCTCGCCCACGCCTACCAGGACGAGGGCATGGCCGCCTACGTCCGCCTCCAGGAGCGCGAGTTCGCCCTCGAGGAGCTCGGCTACACCGCCACGAAGCACCAGCGCGAGGTCGGCGCCGGCTACTTCGACGCGGTGCTCGAGACCGTCACCGGCGGCACCGGCTCGACGCTCGCCCTCCAGGGCTCGACCGAGCAGGAGCAATTCGCGTAGAACGGCGCGCCACCCGCACGGAAACCAGCGCGTTGGCTGTAGGGGCGGGTCATGACCCGCCCCTACCTGTGGCGGCGGGAGCTCGGCACGTAGTCCCCGGAGGGGCGCGTGCGAAGCGTCGCGTCGTAGTCCTCGGAGCTCGCGCCGAGGACGCGGTTCTCGCGGATGAACGGGAGCGGCGTCGCCGGGTCGTCCGTGTCGATCTCGCGCGCCAGCCGGTGGCCGTCGAAGACGGCATCGCCGACGAGACGGGGCGCGACGCAGTCGCCGATCCGGTAGAGGCCGCGGACCCCGGCGTCACGGACAGCGTCGCCGGCGGCGCGCAGCTCGCGCCAGAGCGCGTCCTCGGACACGCGCTGCGTCGCCAGCACGACCGCGTCGGCCTCCCACGAAAGCGGCCGGTCGGGGGCGTAGACGTGGCAGCCGGCGACTCGCCCCGGCTCGATCCGCTCGACCAGGTGCTCGGCGAGCAGCTCGACGCCGAGCGAGCGCAGGAGCCGGTTCAGCCGCGGCGCCTCGAGCGTGAAGGTGCTGTAGGGGGAGATCTGGGCGAACGGCGTCACGAACGTGACCCGCCTGCCCTCGCGGGCGAGCTTCTCCGCGAGCGAGACGCCCATGTAGTAGCCGTCCGTGTCGTAGACGAGCACCCGCTCGCCCGGTGGCTCGAGCCCCCGCACCATCACGTCCTCGGGGGTGAGAACGTGCGCGAGCCCCGGGGCGGCGCCCGGGATCGGCCGGTGGGTCGTGCCGCTGAGGCCGTCGGACGCCCAGCGCGAGCCGGTCGCGACGACGACGAGGTCGGCGCCGTAGTCGAGCACGGCGCGGGCGTCGAGGACGGTGCCGGGGACGACCTCCACGTTCGGGCGCTTGTCGAGCTGGATCCGGCGGTAGTTGACGATCCGCGCCCACTCGCCGAGGCCCGGGAGCCTGGTCACCCAGCGCAGCGCGCCGCCGAGCTCGCCCTCGGCGTCGACGAGGTGGACGCGGCGTAGCCCCCGCTCGCCGAGCACGCGCGCGCACTCCATCCCGGCCGGGCCGGCGCCGACGACGAGCACGTCCGAGTCCGCGTTGGCGGCGCGCGTGAAGCGCTCGGGGTGCCAGCCGCGGCGGTACTCCTCGCCCGCGGTCGCGTTCTGGGTGCAGACGAGCAGGGCCCGCTGCATGTAGCGGGCGGCGCACACGTTGTTGCCGACGCACTCGCGGACGTCGTCGAGGCGCCCCTCCTCGATCTTCCTGGGCAAGAAGGGGTCGGCGATCGAGCCGCGCGCCGAGCCGATCACGTCGAGGAGCCCGCTTCGCACCATCGCGACCATCGTGTCCGGGCTCGTGAAGCGCCCGACACCGACGAGCGGCTTCGCCGTGCGGGCGCGCGCCTTCTCGATCCACGGGCGCTGGTAGTTCTCGGCGCCGAAGCGAGAGGAGAGCGAGTCCTCGCCCCACTCGCCGATCACGCCGCCGATCTGGAGGTCCCAGAGATCGACCAGGTGGTCGGCCAGCTCGATGAACGCGAGCGCCTCCTCCTCGGCGAGACCGCCGTCGCGCAGCGGCGCGATGCAGGTGCGCACCGCGATCGAGCAGTCGTTGCCGACGGCCTCCCGCACCAGCTCGATCGTCTCGAGCCAGAAGCGGGCGCGGTTCTCGAACGAGCCGCCGTAGGCGTCGCTGCGCCGGTTGTAGTACGGGTCGAGGAACTGGTAGGTGATCGGGTAGCCGTGGCCGCCGTAGACGTTGACGATGTCGAACCCGGCCGAGCGGGCCCTGCGCGCAGCCTCGACGTACCAGCGCTGGAGCTCCCGGATCCCGTCGAGATCGAGCTCGTAGCAGGACTGGACGAACAGGTAGTCGCTCGGGATCTGCGACACGCCGGCCGCGGGCATGCGGCTCTCGTAGTTGCGCGCGTGCGCGGCCCCGTACCAGAGCTGCACCCCGGCGAGCGAGCCGTGCTCGTGCACGAGGTCGCACATCAGGCCCAGGTTGGCGACGTCGGTGGCGTCCCAGAGGCGCGCGCCGACGCTCGGGTGGCCGTCGCTCGAGGGGTGAATCGAGCAGTACTCGGTCGAGACGGCCGCCCAGCCGCCCTCCGCCGCCATTGCCCGGAAGTGCGCCTGGGTGCCCGGCCAGTCGGAGCCGAAGCTCGAGCAGTGCGGAGTCTTGTAGAAGCGGTTGCGCAGCGTCCTCGCGCCGATCGGCACCGGCTCGAAGAGGATGTCGTGCCTCGGGTCACGCGCCACGCGCGTATCGAATCACGTCACGCGCGCCGTGTCAGCGGCCCGCGCGCAGAACGGCGAGGATCCCGCCGGCGGCGAGGATCTCGCGCATCTCGGGCGGCAGCGGCTCGCCGCGCAGGACGGCGCCCGTCCCGGCGTGGCGAAGCGTGCCCTCGCCGAGGTCGATCTCGGCCGCGTCCCCGTCCGCGAATGCTGCGGACGCTCCCCGGCACGAGAGCACGGGCAGCCCGATCGCGACGGCGTTGCGCAGGAAGATCCGCGCGAACGAATCGGCGACGACGCACGCGATCCCGAGCGCCTTCAGGTTCTCCGGGGCGGTCTCGCGGCTCGAGCCGCAGCCGAAGTTGCTGCCCGCGACGACGAGGTCGCCGGCGCCCGCCCGATGCGGGAACTCCGGGTTGAGCGACTCGAGGCAGTGCTGCTTTCGCACCTCGACCGGCGCGATCGCGTACTCGCCGGGGGAGAGCAGGTCGGTCGAGACGTCGTCGCCGAAGCGCCAGACGCGACCGCGGATCGTCCCGTTAGCCATCGGTGTCCGCCACCTTCCTCGGGTCGGCGATCGCGCCCGCGAGCGCGGAGGCCGCGACCGTCTGCGGGGAGGCGAGGAAGATCTCCGCCCGGGAGCTCCCCATCCGGCCGACGAAGTTGCGGTTGTGGGTGCCGATGCAGCGCTCCCCGGGGCCGAGCAGGCCGCCGTGGCCGCCGAAGCAGGGCCCGCACCCGGGCGGGAGCAGCGAGGCGCCCGCGTCGGCGAGCGCCTGGATCGCCCCCGAGCGCACGGCGGCCTGGAAGACCGCGCGGGAGGCGGGGGCGACGAGCAGCCGCACGCCCGGGTGAACCTGCCGCCCGCGCAGGATCGCGGCCGCCGCCTCGAGGTCCTCGAGGCGGCCGTTCGTGCAGGAGCCGATGAAGGCCTGGTCGATCCGCGTGCCCTCGACCTGCCCGACCGGCTCGACGTGATCGACCGCGGAGGGGAGCGCGACCTGCGGGTCGAGCGACGAGAGGTCGAGCCCGTGCACGGCCTCGTACTCGGCGTCCGGGTCGGGGCCGAACGGCTCGAGCCCCTCGTGGCCCCGCTCGGCCAGGTAGGCGAGGGCCGCCCCGTCCGCGGCGAAGAAGCCGAACTTGGCGCCGATCTCGACCGCCATGTTGCAGACGGTGAGGCGGCTCGCGATGCTCGCCGAGCTCGCAGCCGGCCCGCCGAGCTCGATCGCCTTGTACTGGGCGACGTCGTCGCCGTGGCGCCCGGCGAGCGCGAGGATCACGTCCTTCCAGGCCACCATCGGTTCGAGCGCCCCCGTCAGCTCGAAGCGGATCGTCGGGGGCACCCGGAACCAGAGCTTCCCGGTCGCGAGCGCGTACACCATCTCGGAGGTACCGATCCCGGTGCCGGCCGCCGCGAGCGCTCCGTGCGTGGTCGTGTGCGAGTCGGTGCCGACGACGAGCGCGCCCGGGGTGATGTGGCCGCGCTCGGGCAGGAGCTGGTGGCAGATCCCGGCGCCCGCGTCGTAGAAGGAGGAGATCCCGAAGCGCTCGACGTGCTCGCGGATCGTGCGGTGCGCGGCCGCCGCGGCCTCGGACGGAGCCGGGACGAGGTGGTCGAGCACGACGACGACGCGATCCGGGTCGAACAGCTGCTCGACGCCGAGCTCGACGAGGTGGCGGAACACGTCCACGGCGAAGATGTCGTGCACGAGCGCGAGGTCGATCGAGGCGACGACGAACTCGCCCGGCCGCACCTCGTCGCGCCCGGAGGCGCGCGCAAGCACCTTCTCCGCGAGCGTCAGGCCCATCGCTACATCGCCGGGCTCTGGAGGCTGCGCCCGCCGCAGACGTAGAGCACCTGACCGGTCACGTAGGAGGCCTCGTCGCAGGCGAACGAGAGCACGGCCTGGGCGATGTCCTCGGGCGTGCCGATTCGCTTCAGCGGCACGGTCTTGATCAGGCGCTCCTGGATCTCGTCCTTGAGCTGTCGGAAGAGCGGCGTGTCGACGAGCGCGGGCGCGACGCAGTTGACCGTGATCTCGAAGCGAGCGAGCTCGAGCGCGAGCGTGCGGGTGAGGCTGACGACGCCGCCCTTGGAGGCCGAGTAGCTGACCTGGCCGGGGTTGCCGAGCCACGCCCGCGAGGCGATGTTGACGATCCGGCCCGAGCGCTGCTCCTGCATGTGCCGGGCCGCCTCGCGGCAGCAGAGAAACTGCGACTTCAGGTTCACGCGCAGCGTCTCGTCCCAGTCCTCCTCGCTCATCTTCGTCAGCCACGCGTCGCGGGCGATGCCCGCGTTGTTGACGAGGATGTCGACCCGGCCCCACTCCGCGGCCGCCCGGCCGACGAGGGCCTCGGCGCCGGCGGCGGTGCCGACGTCCGCGGCGACGCCGATCGCCGTCCCACCCGCCGCGGCGAGCTCGGCGGCGACCGCGTCCGCGCGCTCCGCGGCCACGTCGTTGACGACGACCTTCGCGCCACGGGCAGCGAGGAGCGCCGCGATCGCCGCGCCGATCCCCTGCCCCGAGCCCGTGACGACGGCAACCCGGTCTTGCACCTGCATCCGCTCCGCTCCTTTCTCAGCGCCCGACGAAGACGGGCGCGCGCTTCTCCACGAACGCCCTGATTCCCTCCTGGCGATCCTCGGTGTCGCGGAGGAACGCGTGGCAGGAGCGCTCGAACTCGAGCCCCTCGTCGAGCGGGCTGTCGAGGGCGCGGTCGACCGACTCCTTGATCTTGCGCAGCGAGAGCGGGGCCTTCTCGGCGATCGAGCCGGCGAGCGCCGTCGCCTCCGCGAGCAGCGAGGCGGCCGGGACGACCCTGTTTATAAGCCCGAGCCGCAGCGCCTCGGCCGCGTCGATCCGCTCGCACGTGAACATCAGCTCCTTCGCCCGCGACGGGCCGACGAGGCGCGTCAGGCGCTGCGTCCCGCCCGCCCCGGGCATGCTCCCGACCCGTGCCTCCGGCAGTCCGAACTGCGCCGTGTCCGCGCTGACGCGCAGGTCACAGGTGAGCGCGAGCTCGAGCCCGCCGCCGAGGCAGTAGCCGTGAATCGCCGCAATCGTGGGGCGCTCGAGGCGCTCGAGACGCCGAAAGACGCGGTGCACAGCCGCCGCGAGCGGGTCGATCCCCGACCCGTCGTCGTACTCCTTCGCGCGGGCCTTGAGGTCGGCGCCGACGCAGAAGGCCTTCTCGCCGCTGGCGGCGAGCACGACCGCGCGGATGCCGGCGTCGGACGCTGCTGCGTCGAGGGCGTGCTCGAGCTCCTCGAGCAGCTCGACCGTCATCGCGTTCAGCGCGTCGGGCCGGTTCAACGTCGCGACACCGACGGCACCCTCACTCGTCCACAGGATCGGTTGCTCCATGGTCTCGCCTGCCTCCTTCAGGCCACCGCCACCGCGCGCCCGGCGTCCTGGACGGCGCCGGCGGCGAGCAGGGCGTCGATCTCGTCGCTTCCGTAGCCGAGCTCCGCGAGCAGCTCGGCCGTGTGCTCGCCCGGCCGGTGCGGCGGCGGGCGGTGAGGCCGGGCGGGCGTGGCCGACAGCTCGAGCGGACTCGCGACCCCGGGCAGCAGCCCGAGCTCGGGGTGGGTGGTGGTGCAGAGCGCGCCGGTCGTGGCAACCTGCTCCTCGGAGAGCACGCCCGGGTAGGCGAGCAGGGGCGCGCAGAGGACGTCCGCGGCCCGCAGCGTCTCGACCCAGGCGGCGCTCGTGCGTGCCGCGAAGAGCGGCTCGAGCTCGGCGCGCAGGGCGGCCCGCCCGGTGACGCGCTTCTCGTTCGTGTCGAAGCGCGGGTCGTCCGCGAGCGCCGGGCGGCCGAGCGCCTCGCAGAGGCGCGGCCAGCGCTCCGGCGTGTAGGCGGCGACCATCACGTGCCCGTCGGCGGTCGGGTAGGCCTCGTTGGGGGCGGCATACGGGGCCGCGCTCCCCTGGCGCCCGGGCGGCTCGCCGCTCGCCATGAACATCGAGAGCGGCACGATCTGGAACGCGAGCAGCGAGCGCAGGAGCGAGACGTCGGCGCGCTGGCCGAGGCCGGTGCGCTCGCGAGCGTAGAGGGCGGCCAGGATCGCCTGCGCCGCGAAGAACGCGCCGGTCATGTCCGCCGCGGGGACTCCTACCTTGACGGGCGGCCCGGCCTCCGAGCCGGTGACGCTCATGATCCCGCTGACAGCCTGGACGACCCCGTCGACGCCCGGGAGGTCGCGCCAGGGGCCGTGCTGACCGAACGCCGATACGGCCGAGTAGACGAGCCGCGGATTGCGCTCCGCCAGGGCCTCGTAGCCGATCCCGAGCCGATCGGCGACGCCCGGGCGGAAGCTCTCGAGGCAGACGTCGCTGCGGTCGGCGAGGCGCAGCACGACGTCGCGGCCGGCCTCGTGCTTGAGGTCGACGACGACGCTGCGCTTGTTGCGGTTCATACCGAGGAACGCGGCGGCGACCCCGTCGACGAATGGGGGCCCCAGCCCTCGCCCCCATTCGCCGCCGGGCGGCTCGACCTTGACGACCTCCGCCCCGAGGTCGCCGAGCAGCATCGCGCAGGTCGGGCCGGCCGCCCCCTGTGAGAGGTCGAGCACGCGAACGCCCTCGAGTGCCGATCCGGGCTGTTTGACCATCCGGTCAATAGTCTCGCCCGGCCCCTCGCGCGACACAACCCGGCGCCCGCATCATTCGCCCTGGCGCGAATGCATCACGGAGAATGATGAAGCGAACGGATTGACCCGCCGGTCAGCCTGGGCGAGCCTTACGGGGTGACCGCCGCGGGGAAGCCTACCGTCGCCGCAGACGGCGCGGCGCTGCTCGCGGGCAGCCGCTGCCCGGCCTGCGGAGCGGCGTTCTTCCCGCCCCGCCAGGTCTGCTCCCGCTGCCTCGGCGAGCTCGAGGAGGCGCCCCTGTCGGCGCGCGGGACGGTCTACACCCACACCGTCGTGCACCAGTCGGCGCCGGCGTTCGAGACGCCGTACACGCTCGTCTACGTCGACCTGCCCGAGGGCGTGCGCGTGCTCGGCCAGCTTGCGGGCGAGGCCCGGATCGGGATGGAGGTCGAGCTCGAGCCCGACGAGCGGCTCGGCTTCCGCTTCCGCCCGGTAGGGGAGGGCTCGTGAGCGACGTCCACGTGATCGGCGTCGGGATGACGCGGTTCGGCAAGCACCCGGACCGCGACGCGACCGACCTCGGCGCGGAGGCGGCGCTCGAGGCGATCCGCGACGCCGGGATCGACCCCAGGCAGATCGAGGGTGCCTACTGCGGCCACGTCTTCCAGGGGATGGCTATGGGCCAGCGGGTGCTCGCGCACATCGGCCTCGCCGGGATCCCGCTCACGAACGTCGAGAACGTCTGCTCGAGCGGCGCGGTCTCGATCCGGGAAGCGGCCCTCTCGATCCGCGCCGGCGAGCACGATGTCGTGCTCGCGCTCGGCGTCGAGCACCTCACCTCCCGCTTCCAGGGTGCGCTCACGCCCGACCCGGACGACGTCGAGGCCACGGTCGGGCTGACGATGCCGGGGATCTACGCGATGCGCGCGACCCGCTACTTCGAGGACTACGGGGTGACGCGCCGGCAACTCGCGCTGATCCCCGTCAAGAACAAGGCCAACGCGGCCCGCAACCCGATGGCGCAGTTCCAGGAGGCCGTCACCGTCGAGCAGGTGCTCGAGGCCCGCCCGATCGCCGAGCCGCTCGGCAAGCTCGACTGCTCTCCCGTCACGGACGGCGGCGCGGCGGCGATCCTCTGCAGCGCGGCGGCGGCACGGCGGCTGAACGGGCGCGGGGTGCGGCTCGCCGCCTCCTCGCTTCGCACCGGCACCGTCGACCCGGAGCCGGTCTCGATGACGTTCGAGCCGCTCACGAACGCGGCCGCCCGCGACGCCTACGAGCGGGCGGGGGTCGGCCCGGGGGACGTGAGCCTCGCCGAGGTGCACGACTGCTTCTCGATCGCGGAGGCGCTCCGGGTCGAGGGCTGCGAGCTGTTTCCGCGCGGCGGCTATCTGCACGCGGTCGAGCGCGGCGAGGCGTCGCTCGGCGGCCGGCTGCCGGTGAACCCGAGCGGCGGGCTGCTCGGGAAGGGTCACCCGCTCGGCGCGACCGGCGTGGCGCAGGTGGTCGAGATCGTGCGCCAGCTCCGCGGCGAGGCGGGCGACCGCCAGATCGAGGGCGCGAAGGTCGGGCTCGCTCACTGCCGCGGCGGCAAGGCCGCGGGGGTCGAGGGCGCGGCCTGCACCGTGCAGATCCTCGTCCGGTAGGGGCGGGCGTGACACGGCAGGTCCCGATCCGCTTCGTGCTCATGCGCGGCGGGACGAGCAAGGCGGTGTTCCTGCGCGAGAGCGACCTGCCGGCGGAGCGGGAGGCGCGTGACCGGGTGATCCTCGCCCTCTTCGGTAGCCCGGACCCGCGGCAGATCGACGGGCTCGGCGGCGCCGACATCCTGACGAGCAAGCTCGCGATCATCGGGCCGCCCACGCGCGGGGACGCCGACGTCGACTACACGTTCGTCCAGGTCTCGATCTCCGAGCCGCACGTGAGCTACGCCATCAACTGCGGTAACTGCTCGGCGGCGGTGGGCGTGTTCGCGGTCGAGGAGGGCTTCGTGCGCCCGGACGGCGACAGCGTCTCGGTCAGGATCCACAACACGAACACGCACTCGGTGTTCGTGGCCGAGGTGCCGCTCGAGGAGGGCGAGCCGGCGGTCGAGGGCGACCTCGCCATCGACGGCGTCCCGGGGACGGGCGCGCCGATCCTGCTCGACTACGCCCCGACCGTCGGCGGCGCGACCGGGTCGCTCCTCCCGTCCGGCTCGGCGACGGACACGCTCGACGTGCCCGGCATCGGACAGATCACGGCGAGCATCGTCGACATCGGCAACCTCTCGGTCTTCTTCGACTCGGGCGCGCTCGGGCTACGCGGCACGGAGCTGCCGGCCGAGCTCGCGCCGGAGACGCTCAGGGCGTTCGATGCGGTCAAGGACGCCGCCGCGCGGCGGATCGGGCTCCCGGAGGGCTCGCTCGTGCCGGTGCCGGTCGCGGTCGCTCCGCCCGCGCGCTACGCGGCGCTCGACGGCTCGCCCGTCGCCGCAGCGAACGTGAGCCTGGTCGCCCGCGTCGTCGGCGGCCGCCCCCCTTCGCCCCACAAGGCCTACCCCGGCACGGTCGGAGTCACGACCGCGGTCGCCGCGCTCCTCCCCGGGACGGTCGTCGCTGCGGCGGCCGCGCTGCCGGCGGCCGGCGCGCCGATCGCGATCGGCCACCCGAGCGGCGTCCTCCCGATCTGGACGCGCGTGCGCGAGACGGCGGGCGGCTGGGAGGTCGAGCAGGCCGCCTACGCCCGCACCGCCCGCCGCCTCGCCGAGGGCACGGCCTACGTGCGCCGAAGCGCCTGGAGCGACTGACCGCCCGGCCCCCGCAATCCCATGGAGGGGCGAGTCCTGACCCGTCCCGGCCGCGCTCAGGCAGCGTGGCGGACGTACAGGACGACCGCCTCGAGGCGGCTGTGCACGCCGAGCTTCGCGAGGATGTTCTGGACGTGGTTTCGCACCGTCGCCTGCGAGACGACGAGCTCGGCGGCGATCTCGCGGGTGTCGAGGCCGTCGGCGAGCAGCCCGAGGATCTCCCGCTCCCGCGGAGTCAGGGTCGCGAGCGCGGCGGCACCGGCGGGGTCCGCGGGCTCGGCCGGCGCCTCCGCTGGCCGGATCCGGTCCGCGATGAGCCGCTCGAGCTCCGGCGGCAGCGCGACCTCGCGGAAGAAATGCACGAGACCGCAGTAACGGCGCACCTCCGGCGGCGGCACGAGCGTCGACACGGACAGCCAGACCGCTCTCCCCGACCTCGCCCTGGCGACGACGTCCCGGCTGCCCACGAGCTCGTCCTGGTCGGCCGGGCGGCAGCCGGCGCAGAACGCGCTGCAGACGGAATTGCCGCAGCGATCGACGAAGGCGAGCACCTCGTGGCAGGGACGGCCGAGCACATCGGCTTCCTCGTGTTCGAGCAGCTCGACAGCGGCAGCGTTCCAGGCCAGGATCGACCCGCCCGGCCCCACGGCAACCATCCCGTCCGCGGTCCGACCCAGCAGGTCGAGGACATCGACGGGTTCACGTGCAAGCTCTTCGAGCGCTGCCATCGCGGGCCTCCGTTGGGCTTGGCGCGGGATCCTGACGCACTGTACCAAAAGAGAAACTCTTTTTCTCTCCAACGGGCCTGGTCGATGATGCAGCCGTACCAGCGAAGTGATGCGCACGCCGGATTGAACTCGGGCGGATCCTCCGCGATCCTGTTTCTTGACTGGTTGGTCAAACACGAGAGGCTCTGTGAGCGAGGCGAACGGACACGGCCGGGAGCAGGCGCTCCTCTACGACTGGAACCTCGTGGCCGAGGTGCCCGCGCCGCCGCGGCCGGTCGAGCTCAACGACGAGACGCTGCGAGACGGGCTGCAGAGCCCCTCCGCCCGCCACCCGCCGCTCGAGAGCAAGATCGCGATCGTGCACCACATGGCGGCGCTCGGGATCGACGCCGCCAACATCGGCTACGCCGGCGCCGGCGCCCAGGCGCTCGGCGACGCGGTCGCGCTGGCCGAGGAGATCGGCCGCTGCAGGCTCCGGATCTGGCCGAACTGCGCCGGGCGCACCGCACCGGCCGACATCGAGCCGATCGCCGAGGCGCAGCAGCGCTCCGGCGTGCGCATCGCAGCCCACCTCTTCCTGGGCTCGAGCCCGATCCGGCAGTACGCCGAGGGCTGGGACCTCGACTTCCTGCTGAGGACGACCAGCGAGGCGATCGGACTCGCGCGCCGGCTCGACCTGGATGTCATGTTCGTCACCGAGGACACGACCCGCGCGCGCGCCGACCACCTGCGCGCCCTCTACACCACCGCCGTCGAGGCCGGCGCGACCCGCATCTGTCTCGCCGACACCGTCGGGCACGCGACACCGTGGGGCGTGCGCAACCTCGTGCGCTTCATCCACGGGGTCGTCGCGGACACCGGGGTGGACGTCGGGATCGACTGGCACGGCCACCGCGATCGCGGCCTCGACGTGATCAACTCGATTGTCGCGCTCGCCGAGGGCGTCGATCGCGTCCACGCCTGTGCCCTCGGGATCGGCGAGCGGGTCGGCAACACGCCGCTCGACGTCCTGCTCGTCAACCTGAAGTTGCTCGGCTGGATCGACCGCGACCTCCGGACGCTGCCCGCGTACTGCCGCGCCGTGGCCGAGGCGGTCGGCGTCCCGATCCCCTGCAACTACCCCGTGATCGGCGAGGACGCGTTCCAGACCTCGACCGGCGTGCACGCCGCCGCGATCCTCAAGGCGATGCGCCGCGGCGACTCCTGGCTCGCCGACCGCGTCTACTCGAGCGTGCCCGCGGCGGACTGCGGTCGCGAGCAGACGATCACGATCGGCCCGATGAGCGGCCAGGCCAACGTCATCGCCTGGCTCGACGCCCGCGGGCTCCCGCACGACGGAACGACCCTCGAGCGCATCCTCGCTGCGGCGAAAGCGTCCGACCACGTCCTCGGCGAGCGCGAGGTCATGGGCATCCTCGCGTCGGGCGCGACGGCATAGCCGCGCTCGCCGCCAGCGGTCTCCTAGAGTGGTCGGCCATGCGCGCCGACTCGACGTTCACGCAGCCGATCCGCACGACTCGGACGTTCGAGGCGGCGATCGAGAACGTCGTCGAGGCGATCGAGCGGGCACGGCTCGGCAGCGGCGACCAGCTTCCGAGCGAGAGCGACCTGGCCACCCAGCTCGGCATCTCCAAGCCGACGCTTCGCCAGGCTCTGAGGGTGCTCGAGCGGGCGGGCCTGCTTACGGTTCGGCAGGGGAAGGGCGGCGGGATCTTCGTCGCCTCCGACCTGATCCCGTCCGACGCGATCCTCGGCGCGGTCGCGCTCGAGGAGGGGTTCATCGTGGACGTCCTGCGCGGCCGCCGCGTGCTCGAGACGGCGATCACGGAGTTCGCCGCCGCGGTCGCGACCCGGGACGACTTCGACGAGATCGAGCGCTCGATCGGCCTGCTCCGCGCCCATCTCGGCAACCGGGCCATGGTGATGCGGGCGGACGCGATGTTCCATCGCGCCGTCGTCAGGGCCTCGCACAACCAGACCCTCCAGGCAGCGATGCGCGGCGTCGTACGCGACCTCGCCTCGATCCGCGACTCCTACTCGGGTGGCCTCGGGCAGGACGAGCGGACGCTCGCCGTGCACGTGCGCCAGCTCGAGGCGATGCGACGCGGTGACGCGGCCGAGCTAGCCGCCGTCCTCGACGAGCACTTCACGATGCTCGAGGACGCGTTCGCCGCGGCGATCGGTCGTACCGGGGCGGATCTCTTCGGGCCGGCACCGGGCTGAGAGCGGCCGGGCCACGCGGCCTGGGTGGACGTGCCCGCGAAGGCCAGGTCTGGGGTCAGACCCCTTGATACGAGCGGACTCAGATCTCGCGGCCTGATCCGCACCGGAA
>CAYJLE010000038.1:0-32031 GCA_964370985.1 uncultured Gaiellales bacterium
GGGTCAGCATTCAACCGGCGACACAGGGTCAGTATTAGGCCGGCGTCGATACTCGATCGCCTCTCTGAAGCCTGCGCTCTGGCGCAGCGCGCCGACCTCGCGGCCGTTCCAGTTCCGCAGCGGCACGTCCGTGAGGCCGCGCACGACCTCCGCCTCGCGCTCCTCGAGCGGGACGAAGGCCTCGATCAGAGCCGCCAGCACCACCTCGGCGGCGCGGGTCGCGCCGTCGTCGATCTTGAGCGCCACGCCGAGCCCGCTCTCCGGGAGGGCCGCGCAGTACATGCCCTCGGCGCCGACCTTGCAGTAGACGCGCTCGCCGAGCAGCTCGAGCACCCGCGTGTCGAAGCGGCCGCTACCGGCGGTCATGAACGGCGCGCCCGCGGCCGCCGAGAGCAGGCGCCTCGCCGCTTCCGCCTGGCCGTCACGAAGCCCGTGGCCGGTGGCGACGCGCGCGAAGGCGAGGGCCAGCCGCTCGAGCGGGATCGCAAACGTCGGGATCGAGCAGCCGTCGATGCCGCGCACCGCGGTCGAGAGCTCCCAGCCGGTGGCG
This sequence comes from uncultured Gaiellales bacterium, assembly GCA_964370985.1. GTDB lineage: Bacteria > Actinomycetota > Thermoleophilia > Gaiellales > Gaiellaceae > JAHDVS01. The sequence continues at coordinate 551 of CAYJLE010000038.1, forward strand.
GCCTCGAGCGCCGCCGTGACCTCGCGCATCACCGGGTGCTCGGCCTCCACGTAGCCCCGCACGTACGCCCGTAGCTCCTGCCCGCCGGCCAGGTGGTGGGCCAGGCAGACGAAGCCCGCGTGCTTGCCCGAGCAATTGTTGTGGAGCGCGCCCGGCGCTTCGCTCCGCGCGGCGAGCTCGCGCCCGGCAGCCTCGTCCAGGGGCCAGTGCGCGCCGCATTCGAGCACCTCCGCGCCCACCCCCGCCCGGGCGAGCATGCCGGCTGCAGTGGCCACGTGGACGGGCTCGCCGCCGTGGGAGGAGCAGGCGAGCGCGAGCTCCTCGTCGCCCAGGCCGAGCGCCGCCGCGGCGCCGCTCTCCACGAGCGGCAGCGCCTGGAGCAGTTTCACCGCCGATCGTGGCAGCACTGGCCGGCTGACGTCGCCGAGCGCAAGCACGTGCTCGCCACCGGCGGAGACCACCGCCAGGGCACCGCGATGCACCGACTCGACGGCGCCGCCCCGGCGCGCCTCGACCAGTACCGGATTCATGTCCCCGCCGTCCCGGGCACTCGCCCTGCGACTGTACTGCGTCCGTTCGGTGCGGGATAGACTCGGCTGCGGGATGCTCGTCGGCGTCGCCCAGATCGAGCCGCGGCTGAGAGAGCTCGAGCGCAATCGCGAGCGCTGCCTTGCGAGCCTCGAGGAAGCCGCGCGGGCGGGCTGCTCGCTCGTCGTCCTGCCGGAGTGTGCGAGCGCCGGCTACATGTTCGACAGCGCAGAGGACGCGCTGCCGCACGCCGAGGAGATCCCGGGGCCGTTCAGCGACGCGCTCGTCGGGGCCTGCGGGCGGCTCGGGCTCCACTGCGTCGCGGGCCTGCTCGAGCGCCAGGGCGACACGCTCAGGAACACGGCCCTGCTCGTCGGACCGGCCGGCGTCGTCGGCCGCTATCGCAAGTCGCATCTGCCGTTCCTCGGTGTCGACCGCTTCGTCGAGGCGGGGGACGAGCTCGCGCTGTTCGACACGCCTGTCGGCCGGATCGGGCTCGAGATCTGCTACGACCTGCGCTTCCCCGAGCTAACGCGAGCCCTCGCGCTCGGGGGCGCGGAGCTCGTCGCGCACCCGACGAACTGGCCGGTCGAGGCGCGCTCGAACGCGGAGCTCCTGACCCGGGCGCGGGCGAACGAGAACCGCGTCTTCCTCCTGACCGCAAACCGGGTCGGTCGGGAGGGAAACGCCGAGTTCTGCGGCTGGAGCCAGATCTGCGACGTCCGCGGTAACCGGATCGCGGAGGCGGACGCGATCGGGGAGAGCCTCCTCGTCGCCGAGGTCGACCTCGCGGAGGCGCGGGAGAAGAGCCTCGTCCCGCGGTCCGGGGAGTACGAGATGCACCTGTTTCGCCACCGCCGCCCGGAGCTCTACGGAGCGCTGGTGGAGCCAGACCCTGGCGCTCCCGGGCGCCCCGGTCTACCCTGACCGCATGGCGTACGACGAGGGGCTTGCCGAGCGAATCCGCGAGATTCTTGCCGCCGAGACGGGGCTGAGCGAGCGCAAGATGTTCGGCGGCCTCGCGTTCATGCTCGACGGTCACATGTGCTGCGGCATCGTCGGGGACGAGCTGATGCTCAGGCTCGGCGCCCAGCGAGCCGACGACGCGCTCGAGCGCCCGCACGTCCGCCCGATGGACTTCACGGGCAGACCGATGCGCGGGATGGTCTACGTCGCCCCCGCCGGACTGCGCGGGGCCGCTCTCCGTCGCTGGCTCGACCAGGCGATCGCGCACGCGCGCTCGCTGCCGCCGAAGCAGCCGAAGCGCCGCCGCTGACCGGATCCACCCCCGGTCGCGGGCTCCGACGAACCTGTCGGCGTACTCCCCCCGCTGTTCGCGAACCCGGTCCACGTGCGCGGGCGGCGCTCTACTGGCGAGCGCTCGGCGGCGACCCGCACGGTCGCCGCGACGGTCACGGCTGAGGCCGGCGCGCTTCCCGCTTGACTTCGGCGGCCGCCGCTTGATACCAAGGCATGCGCATGCTCGCAATGTCCTCGTACCAGTGGTTCGCCGGCTTCCACACGCTCGCGGCTGTCCTGTGGGTCGGCGGCGGTCTCATGCTCGTCATTTACCTGCTCGCGGCGGAGCGGGCGAGCGAGCCGGCCGACGTCACGAGGACGGTCGCGCGGGTGGGGGCGATCGGAGGCAAGGTGTTCGGGCCGACATCGTTCGTTGCGCTCGGGTTCGGCATCGCGCTCGTCGAGAGCGGGGGCCTCTGGTCGTACGGCGACTTCGTCGTCGTCTGGGGGCTCGTCGCGTTCGCGCTCTCGACCGTCATCGGCGGCGGCTTCCTCGGCCCCGAGTCCGGGAGGCTCGCCAAGCTGCTCGCCGAGCGGCCGCCCGACGACCCCGAGGCGCTGAGGAGAGCCCGGCGCATCCTCGTCGCCTCCCGCGTCGACGTGACGATCCTGGTCGGCACCGTCTTCGTGATGGCCGCCAAGCCGTTTCTCTAGGCGCGATGTCGAAGCGGGCGCTCGCGGCGGCACCCGCGGAGCTCGTCGAGCTGCTCGACGGGCGTGAGCTTACCCGCCGGGTCGGCGAGACTTTCGAGCTGATCACGATCTCCGATGAAGGGTGGCCGAACGTGGCGCTCCTGAGCGTGGGCGAGGTGCTGGCCGTCTCGGGAACCGAGATCCGTCTCGCCCTCTGGTGCGGGACGCGGACGGCAGGGAGCCTCGAGCGCAGCGGCCGCGCCACGCTCGCCTGCGTGCTGCCTCCGGCTGCTTACACGGTTCGCCTCGGGGGCGTCGACCGCCTACCTTCCCCGGCCGATGCGCTCGCGTTCTACGCCTGTCGGGTCGAGGCGGTCGAGGTCGACACGGTCGGCTATGCGGAGCTAATAGGCGGGATCCGCTTCCGGCTCGGCGACCCGGCCGCGGTGGTCGAGCGCTGGCAGCGGACGATCGACGCTCTTCGCGCCGCCGGGTAGCCCGGCCGGCGAGCGGGACGATGCCGCGGCGGCCTGCCGGCATGCCCGGCGCGGACTTCGCTACCGTAGGCACCAGCCAGGGTCTACGAGGAGGGAGGAACCGTGTCTCGGAAGCATGTGCTCGCGCTTGCGGCAGTCGCACTTGCCGCGATCGGTCTCGCGGCGGGCTGCGGCGGCGACGGCGGCGAGGAGGCCGCGCCGGCCACGACGGCCGACCAGGGTTACGGTGAAGGCGCCGCCACGACCGCCGCCGCGGCGGAAGCCACGACACTCGAGCTCGCTGCCGACCCGGGCGGCGCGCTCGCGTTCGACGCCGCCGAGCTCGAGGCGCCCGCCGGGGAGGTAGCGCTCGTGCTCACCAACGACTCGCCGCTTCCCCACGACGTCTCGATCGAGGGCAACGGCGTCGCCGTGGCCGGCGAGACGTTCACGGGCGGAACGAGGACGACGGTCGCGACGCTCGAGCCGGGGACGTACACGTTCTACTGCAGCGTGCTCGGCCACCGGGAGGGCGGCATGGAGGGAACGTTGACCGTGAAGTAGAGCTCCCGGGCCGTAATTGCCCCGCTCGGTCGCGCCGGGGGCCGCACGGGCCGGCGCGCGGCTGATTTGGTCGGGTCTTGCGCGCCAGCGCCCGCCGGTATAGGACCCTTCGCGATGGCGAAGCGCCACACAGCGGGGGAGGTGGTCGCGCGGCTCCGCCGCGAGGTGGAGGCGGGCAGGCCCCTGTTCGTGCCGAACTGTGGCTCGGGGCTGACCGCCCGGCTCCAGGAGCAGGGGGGCGCGGATCTGATCTGCATCTCGGCGACGAGCTGGTGGCGGCTGCGCGGGCAGGGCTCGCTTGCTGCGCTACTGCCGAGCTCCGACGTCAACGCGATCGTCCTCGCGCTCGCACCCGAGGTGCTGGCGACCGTCCAGGAGGCGCCGGTGCTCTCGCTGGCGGGGGCGTTCAACCCGCTGCTCCCGCACGGCGAGCACCTGGACCGGCTCTGGGAGCTCGGCATCTCCGGGGTGAATCCGCTCCCCGTGGGCATGTACGGGGAAGAGCTGGGCGCCCAGCTCGACGCGATCGGAGTCGGCTGGCGCCGCGAGGTCGAGTTCGTGGCGGAGGCCGTCCGGCGAGAGATGTTCGTGCTCGCATACGCCTTCACCTCGGGGCAGGCGCGCACGCTCGCGGAAGCTGGCGCCCACGCGGTCGCCTCGCACGTCGGCGCGACAGTGGGGGGCCAGCGAGGCGCGGCGAGCGGGCTCACCCTGGAGGACGCTGCTGCGCGAAGCGAAGAGATCTTCGCCGCCGCTCGCGAGGTCGACCCGGACGTCTTCCTGCTCGCCCATGGAGGCCCCATCGAGGGCCCCGCCGAGGTTGCCTACGTGCTCGAGCACACGTCAGCCCAGGGCTTCATCGGCGGTTCGGCGGCGGAGCGGATACCGATCGAGCAGGCCGTCGTGGCGGCCACTCGCGAGTACAAGAGCCTATCGCCTGGCTGAGCGTTGCCGGCCGTCGAGCCCGGAAGCGGAGGTGAGTCGAGCATGGAGCGAAGGCCGCGGATCGTCTGCGCCGGCATGTGCAACACGAAGGCGGACGAGATCAGGTTCCTGGCAGAGCGTGTCGAAGCTTCCGGCGGCGAGCCCGTGATCATGGACCTGAGCCTCGGCGGCGCGGTCGACTGGGCGGACGTGACTCTGGCCGAGGTGCTGGCCGCGGACGGCGTAGACCCCGAGCTCGTGCTTGCCTCTCCGCGGGCCGAGGCGATCGAGCTGGTCGGCCGCGCCGGCGCCGTCAAGATCGTGGAGCTCCACGAGCGGGGCGAGGTGGACGGGATCATCTCCTGGGCCGGATCGGTCGGCACGACCACCGTGACGCGGGTGATGCGGGCGCTCCCGTTCGGCGTCCCGAAGATCATGCTCACAGACATGGCGTCGAGCGACGTCAGTATGTGGCTTGGCAACAAGGACATCTACATCGTCAATCCGACCGCGGAGCAGGGGCTCAACCTCGTCACGCGCAAGGCGGTCGCGAACGCGGCAGCCGCGATCGTGGCGATGGCGAACGTTCCGGACACACCCTCGGAGGCCCGGCCGCTCGCCGCGATCACCGCCTACGGGACGACCACGCCGACGGTGCGCCGGTGCACCGACTTCTTCCAGGCGAGAGGCTGGGACACGATCATCATCCACCAGGTCGGCGTTGGCGCGACCATGGAGGACCTGATCCGCTCGGGCCAGATCACCGCGATCATGGACGTCACGACCGGTGAGCTGACGAACGACAAGTTCGGCAGCGTCTACGGCACGCCGAAGACGTGGGAGGGCGCTCGGCTCACGGCCGCGAGCGAGGTCGGGATCCCGCAGGTCGTCTGCCCCGGCGGGCTCGACCAGTGCGCGTACGGGGCGCTCGAGACGATGCCGCAGCGCTACCTCGACGAGTTCGCGTCCGGGCGGCGCCTCTCGTTTCACGGCACCGGCCGCCCCTACTGCCACAACGCCGGCGTCACCATCCTGCCGCCGACGCTCGAGGAGACCGAGGAGATCGCCGCCGTGATCGCCGAGCGCCTGAGCCCGGCGGTCGGCCCGACCGCGATGATCGTGCCGATGCGCGGCTGGTCGGCCTACGACCAGAGCGAGGAGCTGGCGAGCACCGAGCGGGGCTGGGCGAAGGGAAACGGCGACGGGCCGGTCTGGCTGCCCGACCCCGACCGCCCGACCTGGTCGCACCGGGCCACGCGAATGCTGGCCGTCCTGTGCGAGCGGCTCGACGCGGGCAACGACCACCTCGACCTGATCGCCTGTGACATGCACATCCTCGACGAACCCTTCGCGGATCTCATCAACGGCTGCATGGGCGACATGCTCGACGGGACCTGGCGCAAGGGCCTCTACCGCGACGTCGACGGCGTCGTGCTCTGACAGGCGGGCTCGCTCAGCAGGGGGGTTTCGGCACGCCCCCCGCCCCCGTCACCAGGGCCGCGTAGTAGGCATACCAGGCGGCCTCCGAAGCGGCGTCGAGCTGGCCCGCGTCCGCGGCCTTGCACAGGGTCGCGTGGAAGACCGCCGCGACGTCCAGCGTGAGCTCCTTCGCGAGCGCTCGCGTGATCTTCTTGCCGGACTGGGCCGCGACCTGGTCGATGAACGACGCGAGCGGGCTGAGGGCTGCAGAGTACTCGCCCCTGTCGATTGCCGCCTGGGCGTTCGTGAACTTCACGGTGAGGGCGTTTGCGAGCCCGTCGCCCTTGATTCCGCCGCTCGTCAGTGCGTCCCCGATCACCTCGGCCATCGTCCGGTAGCTCGCCGTCGTCGTCACACCGCCCGCGAGTGGGCCAGACGGATCGGGAGCGAAGCCGTCGAGGAAGTACTGGACGCCGCCGGCGCCGTCGAGCGGGTCGGTCGCGGCGAGGTCGACGACAGTGCCTGCGGGCAGCCAGACCGCGAGCGGCGCGGCGTCCGAGACCGACCCGAGCGGGACGCCCCCGTTCGTGACCCCCGCGCTGTTGCCGCCGAGCCCCGATGCCAGGATCGTGAGCCGATGCTCCGTGCCGTACGTGGCGGCGACGGACACGGGACCGGTCAGCGTCAGCGGCGAGTCCTCGCTTGCGCCCGCGAGCACGTACCGGGTCTCCGTGTCACCGGGATCGGCGACGATCCCAGCGTAGGCGAAGTCGACGATGGTGCCCGGTGCGTACCAGGCCGCGAACGGGCCCCCGGCCGAAGTCCCGTCGACGGTGACCGACCAGGGGACGCCGGCGGGGATGCCGGCCTGGTCGAGCTCGAGGAGGTACTCGGTGTCGTAGCTCGCCGTGACCTCGACCGGTCCGGTGACGGAGAACGGGGACGTGTGGCTCACGCTGTCGCGCACGTAGCGCGTGCCGGAGCCGGGGTCGATGATGGCCGGGTAGGCGAAGGTGAGCTGCGCGCCGTCCGCTACCCAGGTCGAGTGCGGCCCGTTCTCGTTCACCCCGGCCACCGTGAGCGACCAGCCCGTGCCGGTCGCGATGCCGGCGTGGTCGAACGTGACCTCGTGCTCCAGGTCGTACTCGGCCGTGACCGACCGCGGCACGCTCATGACGACGGAGGATCCCGACACCCCGTCCCCGATCCAGCGGTCGAACGTGAACCGACTTCCGGCCGAGGGCGCGGCGACGTGCGCGTCCGCGGTCAGGTTCACCGTCGTGCCCGCGGTCCGCCAGCCGGTCTCGGTCAGGCTGGCGTTGCCGGAGACGGCGCCGGCCGGCGAGGTGCCCACCGTCAGGCGGTACTGCTCCGTGTAGGCGCAGGAGATCGTGCGCTGCGCGTCCGCCGTCACGTTCCCGGCCGGGAACTCGACCGTGCCCGAGCAGCCGGCCGGCTCGAACCGGTGTCCGCTCCCGTCCAGCTCCCGGAGGAACTCGTACTCGGTGCCCTCGCGGAGCATCTGCGCGTAGGGCAGGGCATGCTCGATGCCGCCGATCTCGACGGCCCCGGCGCCCTCGGGTACGTCCTGGGCCGTGAAAACGGTCGCCACGACCCGGTCCTCGCCGAGCACGCACGCGTTCAGCTCGTTCGACCAGTAGGAGGCGACGATCGTGGACGTCGGGTCGGACCCGAGCGGAACGCTGCCGAAACCGATCACGCCCGCGGCCCCCGTGTCGAAGCTGATCTCGCAGATGTCGGCGACCTCGCCGGCGACGAGGAGCTGCGGGATCGCGGCCGCGAGCCCGGGCACGCGAACGAGGAAGTCCCAGATGTCGGCCGGGACGCTGCCGATGTCGATCCAGAAGCCGAGCGGGACCGGGTCGGTTGCCGCCTCGATCAGCTCGTGCGTAAGGAACGCCGTGACCGCGTCGAGAGTCGGGTCGCAGCCGACCGGGATGATCGTCAGGAAGTGAGAGGGCGTGAACGCGTGGTAGGCGAGGTAGTCCACGCAGGAGACGCGCCCGATCCGGAACTCGTCGCCGTCGAGCTCGAACCCGATCTCGTCGACGATCGTCGTCCCGGCGGGGACGAACAGGTTGACGATCCGCGGCGCAGGCGCGTCGTCGATCAGGGGGTGGAACAGGAGCTCGCACTCGACGAAGAGCAAGAGCTCCGCTGTCGAGACCTGCGCGGCCGGCTCGTCGGCGCAGAAGTTGTCATCCGTGCGCGTCTGGGTGCTGCCGGCGAAGTCGAACGACGGGACCCCGTACTCGTCGAGCGGGTCGAGGTAGCCGGAGTCGATGACGTCCTCGAGCGCACCGTCGATCGCTGCCCGTGAGACGTCCCCGTGCCCGGCGCGACCATTCCAGTCCGTCTCCCAGTAGAGGTTCAGCACCGGGATCGGGTCGCTCCAGATGAGCGGAGCGAAGTGCTCGGCGTCGAGGTCGACGTCGTTGTTCGGGTTGTGCGTCGCCAGCGCGCCTGGAACCGCGAGCAGCGCCGCCGTCATCGTCGCCAGAACCGTCAGGAGCCGCCGCACGTTCTCCCCCTTCTCGCTGCCGGCCTGCGCGCGCCGTTTCCTTCCCCACCGGGCGTCCACGCTTCCCCACCGGGCGTCCACGCTTCCACCTGCCCGTGAGGCGCGCAATCACCCTACGCTTGCGATTCGCCCGCGTCAACGTGCCGTTGCGCGATTCCGCGGCCCGGGGCCGTGTCCGACGTCGGGGGTCGACGGTCGGGTCGCACCGCCCGCCGCTACCGCCGCAGCAGCCGCTCCAGCACGAGCCGGAGCTGGCGCGCGCCCAGCGCGAGGCTGTCCGGCTCGATCCACTCGCCGAGGGAGTGCATGCCGCCGCCGTGGGAGACGCCGAGCGTGAGCGCCGGGATGCCGAGCGCCAGCGCCGCGTTCGCGTCGGTCGAGCCCGCGGTCAGCGTCACGGGGAGCCCGAGCTGGCGGCGCACGCCGAGCACGGCCTCGAGCAGGCCGGAGCCCCGGTCGAGGCGGCCGGCGGGACGGCGGCCGACCGTCTCGGCGGCCAGCTCGAGCGGCGGCTTCACGGTCAGCGCCGCGAGCGACGTCGAGAACGCCTCGAGGTCGGCCTCGTCGAGCGAGCGGCGCTCGACCACGAGCTCGGCCTCGTCGGCGATCGAGTTGACCGAGCGGCCGCCCGAGATCATCCCGATGTTCACCGGCGCCTCTTCCGTCCCGGCACGGGCGATCTCCGCCGCCAGCCCGACGAGCGCGTGGATCGCGCTCGGGCGGCCTCGGTCGGCCCAGGAGTGCCCGCCGGGGCCGCGCACGGTGACACGCGCTCGCAGGCTCCCGACCGCGTCGACGAGCACGCTCCCGAGCATGTGCCCCTCGACGGCGATCACCGCGTCCGGGCGGAGCTCCTCGCAGGCGCTCCGCGCGCCGCGCAGGTTGCCGAGCCCCTCCTCGCCGACCGTGAACGCGACGGCGCCGGGCGCGAGCGCCTGGCCGCTCGCGAGCAGGCCCTCGACGACGTGGACGGCCACCGCCACCGCCGCGGCGTTGTCGCCGATGCCGGGCCCGATCAGCCGGTTGCGCTCGCGGCGCACCGCCAGCGCGGTCTCCGCTCCGAACACGGTGTCGACGTGCACGGCGAGGAGCAGCCGCGGCCGCCCGCCCCCCCACGTCCAGAGCAGGTTCCCGGCCGCGTCGCGATGCCGTTCGCCCGCCGCGGCAGCGAGCCGCCGCTCGAGCCACTCGACGCGCGCCTCCTCGGCGAACGTCGGCGCCGGGACGAGCGCGACCGCGACGACGTCCTCGATCAGCGCTGCGGGGGGCGCGGTACCTCGCACCCCCGCTAGGCGCGCGCGAGCGCTCCGGCCGCCTCGGTGACGCGCTGCGCGTCCGGCCGGGCCCAGTCCTCGAGCGGCGCCGAGAACGGGATCGGCAGGTCCGGCATCGAGACGCGGCGGGCGTGGATCGGGCCCACCTCCTCGACGGCGAGCGCGACCACGTCCGAGGCGTAGCCGCCGGTCGGCGGCCCCTCCTCGACCACGACGAGGCGCCGCGTCTTCTCGACCGACTCGCCGATCGTGTCGGCGTCGAGCGGGCGCAGGCTGCGCAGATCGATCACCTCGGCCTCGATTCCCTCGGCCGCCAGTTGATCGGCGGCCTCGAGCGCGACGTCGACCATCGCGAGCGCGGCGACGATCGTGACGTGGGAGCCCTCCCGCCGGACGGCGGCGCTGCCCAGAGGGACGAGCGCGGCGTCGCCGTCGGCTGCCTCGCCCTTCTTCCCGTACAGGAGCTTGTGCTCGAACACGATCACCGGGTTGTCGTCGCGGATCGCCGTCTTCAGGAGGCCCTTCGCGTCCGCGGGGGTCGAGGCGGCGACGAGGCTGAGACCCGGCTCGCCCAGGAACCAGCCGGTCGGGGTCTGGGAGTGACAGGCGCCGAAGCGGGCGCCGGCGCCGACTGCGCTGCGAACGACGAGGGGGACCGAGCCCTGCTCGTTCGAGAGGTACCAGTACTTGGAGGACTGGTTCACGAGCGTGTCGATCACGATGCCGAGGAAGTCCCCGAACATGATCTCGATCACGGGGCGCATGCCCTTGACGGCGGCGCCGAACGCGGCGCCGGCGAACGCCATCTCGGAGATCGGCGTGTCCATGATCCGGTCTTGCCCGAAGCGCTCGACGATCCCGGGCGTGCAGTTGAAGACCCCGCCGGGCTCGACGTCCTCGCCCATCACGAACACCCGCCCGTCGCGCTCCAGCTCCTCGACGAGCGCGTCGCGGATCGCCTCCCGGAACGTCACCTCGCGCATCTCAGGACTCCTTGGTCGCGCGCGCGGCGCGGTCGGGGGCGGGGAGCGGGGCCGAGCGGGCCTCGGCGAGCGCGCGCTCGAGCTCGGCCTCGAGTCGTTCCTGGATCGCCTCCGCGCGGCCGGTCTCGAGCCGTGCCGCGAGGTTCGGGATCGGGTCGCGGCGGAGCCACTCCTCGACCTCCTCTTTCGGCCGGTACGTGCCCGGATCGACGCGCGAGTGACCCTTGTGGCGGTACGTCCTCGCCTCGACGAGCGTCGGTCCCTCGCCCGCGCGGGCGCGCGCGCTCGCCGCGAGCGCGACCTCGCGCACGGCCAGCACGTCGTTGCCGTCGACCTCGACGCCGGGGATGCCGTACCCGGCGGCACGCCCGGCGACGCTGGCGCCGCCGGTCGTGTGGGCGAGCGGCGACCACTCGCCGTAGAGATTGTTCTCGCACACGTAGACGGCCGGGAGGCTCTTGACCGCCGCGAAGTTGAGACACTCGTGGAAGTAGGCCTGGTTCGTGGCGCCGTCGCCGAAGAACGCGACCGACACGGAGCCGTCGCGCGACAGCTTGCCCGCCAGCGCGGTTCCGGTCGCCGAGGCAATCGAGCCGCCGACGATGCCGAAGCAGCCGATCAGCCCGTGCTCGAGCGAGATCACGTTCATCGAGCCGCCGCGGCCGCCGTTCGTGCCGGTCGTGCGGCCGAGGAGCTCCGCGAGCAGTGCGGCCGGGCTGACGCCGAGTGCGAGCGCGGCGCCGTGGCCGCGGTAGGTCGCGGACACGCTGTCGCCGGGGCGCAGGACGTCGCAGACACCGACCGAGACCGCCTCCTGGCCCTGATAGAGGTGCGTCGTCCCCTCGATCTCGTTGTTCAGAAACAGCCGGTGGACGGCGTCCTCCACCAGCCGGATGCGCAGCATCCGCTCGTACAGGCTCTCGAGCCGGTCGGCGGCGAGAGCGGGCGCGCCGGTCGTCTGGGTCGTCATGCGGGCTCCGTGTGGGATCGTTCTCAGTGGGTCCGGGCAGCACATGCTAGAACGTCGCCGGCACGGACGGCGGACGGTGGAGGTCCTGCGGCCCCTCGACCCCGGACGGAGGGAAGCGCGATGGGCGAGCCGGAGCTGCGCGTCGATCTCGTCTTCGAGGGCGGCGGCGTCAAGGGGATCGGGCTCGCCGGGGCGCTCTGCGTGCTGGAGGAACGCGGCTTCCGTCCGCAGAATCTGGCCGGCACGTCCGCGGGGGCGATCGCGGCGGTGCTGCACGCGGCCGGCTACGGCGCCCGGGAGCTGAGCGACGAGATCCTCTCGCTGGACTTCCGAGCTTTCCAGGATCGCGCCTGGGAGGACGAGGTGCCGCTCGTCGGCGCGCCCCTGTCGATCCTGAAGGACAGGGGGCTCTACGAGGGGCGGGCGCTCGAGGCGTGGCTGCGCGAGCGGCTCGCGGCGCGGGGCGTGCGCACGTTCCGCGACCTCGTCCACCCGCTCTACGCCGACGACGAGCGCTACCGCTGGCGCGCCCAGGTGGTCGCCTCCGATCTGACGGCCAGGCGCCTGCTCGTCCTGCCGCGCGACGCGCGGACGTTCGGGGTCGAGCCGGACGACCTCGACGTCGCGCTCGCGGTTCGCATGAGCGCGGGCGTCCCGTTCTACTTCGAGCCGGTTCGCCTCGAGCATCGACAGACCGGCCGCGAGCACCTGGTGGTCGACGGCGGCGTGCTGTCGAGCTTCCCCGTCTGGATCTTCGACGTCGACGGGGAGCCCGACTGGCCCACGTTCGGGCTCAAGCTCGTCGAGCCCGAGCCGCGCGCCCCGCTCGGCGAGCGCGCCGGCCCCGGGGACGGAGGGGTGGTCGGCTTCGTCAAGGCCCTCGTCGGGACGATGCTCGAGGCGCACGACCGCCTCTACCTCGAGCAGGCCGACTTCGTGCGCACGATCCCCGTTCCCACCCTGGGCGTGCGTACCACCGAGTTCGACCTGCCGCCGCCTCGCGCCGCCGCGCTCTACGAGGCCGGTCGCCGGGCCGCCGAGGACTTCCTCGACAGCTGGGACTTCGAGCTCTACGTCGCGGCGTTCCGCCACGGCACCCGGCGCTCGGCGCTCCGGGCGCAGCTCCTGCGGGGCGGCGAGGCTTGAGGGGGGCGTGTCTCGAGCGCGTGGGTGCGGGTCATGACCTGCCCCTACGTGTCCTACCGACGGGGGCGCAGTCTAGAACCTGGTCTCGACGCGGCCGGGGCCGCCCGCGAACACACCGGGCACGCTCGGGAGCAGGGGAGCCGAGAGCCGCTCCGGGCTCTCCGGCCGACCGGCTACCGGCACCGGGGCACGCGCGGCAGCCGCGTCCGGCTTTGCCGGCCCGGAGGAGCGCACGCGTGCGAGCGCGAGGAGACGGTTTCGCATGCCGTCTCCGCTATCGGCCCCGACCGCGCGGGACTTGAACGAAACGGGTTACCCCGGTCGGGGCTCAGCTCCCCGGCACGTACGGTGCCCCGGGCGTTCCGCCGAGGCACAGCATCTCGATCGGCTGGTCGCGCGTGACGATCTTCCGCTTCTGCCCCGGCCCGACCCGCGCGAGCATGCCCGGCTCGAGCACGTGCTCCTCGCCGTCGGCAATCAGCACGCCCGAGCCGGAGAGTGGCACGTAGACCTCCTCCTGGCCGTCTCCGGCGTGGTCGTGCTCGGGGTAGTCCTCGTAGCCGGCCGGGTAGCGCTCCACGTTCATGCCCCACGCGCTGACGCCCAGGCTCTTGCGGGCGAGCAGGAACCTGCCACCGCCGTAGGGATCCTCGAGCTCGTCGAAGCGCTTGACCGTGATGTCCGCCATCTCCCCCTCCTTGTCGTCTACAGCACTCTCTCCGCCATGGTTGCACGCGGCGGCTGCGGGCGGCTCCCCGGGCGGCTGCGATACTGGCCGCGTGAACCGTCTCGCCGGGGAGACGAGCCCCTACCTGCTCCAGCACGCGGACAATCCCGTCGACTGGTACCCGTGGGGGATGGAGGCGTTTGCCCGCGCCCGCGCCGAGGATCGGCCCGTGCTCCTCTCCGTCGGCTACTCCGCCTGCCACTGGTGCCACGTCATGGCGCACGAGTCGTTCGAGGACCCGGACACGGCGGCGCTCATGAACGAGCGGTTCGTCAATGTCAAGGTCGACCGCGAGGAGCGCCCGGACGTCGACGCGATCTACATGAGCGCCGTCGTCGCGTTGACCGGTCAGGGGGGCTGGCCGATGACGGTCTTCCTCACCCCCGGGGGTGAGCCCTACTGGGGCGGCACCTACTTCCCGCCGGAGCCGAGACACGGGATGCCGGCGTTCCAGCAGGTGCTCGACGCGATGGCCCGGACCTACGCGGAACGACGCGGCGACGTCGCCGCCCAGGCCGCCCAGCTGGTGGAGGCGATCCGCCGCTCGGCCGCGGCCGAGCCGTCGGGCGAGCCGTTGACGACCGCGCTGCTTCCGAACGCGGTCACCACGCTCGGGCGGCTCCACGACGGCGAGCACGGCGGGTTCGGCGGCGCGCCCAAGTTCCCGCCTTCCTCGGGCCTCGAGTTCCTCCTGCGCGCCTGGCAGCGGACGGGGGACGAGCGGGCGCTCGAGATGGCGACGACGACGCTCGACCGGATGGCCGCCGGCGGCATCTACGACCAGCTCGGAGGGGGCTTCCACCGCTACGCCGTGGACGCGATCTGGCTCGTCCCCCACTTCGAGAAGATGCTCTACGACAACGCGCTGCTCGCCTCCGCCTACCTCCATGCCTGGCAGGTGACCGCCACGCCCCGCTACCGCGAGGTCGTCTGCGAGACGCTCGACTACATGCTCCGGGAGCTGCGCCTGCCCGAGGGCGGCTTCGCCTCATCCCAGGACGCGGACACGCTCGGGCACGAAGGGCTCACGTACGTCTGGACGCTCGACGAGGTCGTCGACCTGCTCGGGCCCGGCGACGCGGAGTTGGCGATCGCACGCTTCGGGCTCACGCGCCACGGCAACTTCGAGGGCGCGAACGTCCTCCAGCTCGCCGCGGGCGTGCCTGACCCGGACGGGCGGCTCGCCGACGTGCGGCGAACGCTGCTCGACGCGCGCGACCGCCGGCCGCAGCCCGGGCTCGACGACAAGGCGCTCACCGCCTGGAACGGGCTCGCGCTGGCCGCGCTGGCCGAAGCCGGCTCGCGTCTCGAGCGCCCCGACTACACGGATGCCGCCAGCGCGCTCGCCGGCTTCCTGCTCGGCGCGATGACGGACGGACGCGGCCGCCTGCTTCGCACCTACCGGGCCGGCGAGGCCAAGATCCCCGGCTACCTCGAGGACTATGCCCACGTGGCCCACGGGCTGCTCGAGCTGCACGTGGCGACCGGCGAGCTGCGCTTCCTCGAGGAGGCGCACCGCCTCGCCTGTCTCGCCATCGAGCTGTTCGCCGACGTCGACCGAGGAGGCTTCTTCTTCACGCCCGCCGACGGCGAGCCGCTCGTCGCCCGCACCAAGGAGCTCGACGACAACCCGGCGCCCTCGGGCAGCTCGATGCTCGCGACTGTCCTCGTTCGCCTGGCTCGGATCTACGGCGACGACGAGCTCGAACGGCTGGCCGTGGGCTGCTTCCGGACCGCTCACCGGCTGCTCGAGCACGCCCCCGGCGCGGTCGGCCAGCTCCTCTGCGCGCTCGACCTCCACTTCGCCCCGCCGCGCGAGGTCGCGATCGTGGGGCCGGCGACGGGGCCGGCGACCCTCGCACTTCGCCGCGCCGCGCTCGAGCGGTTCTCCCCGGCCACTGTGCATGCCTTCGCGGGCCCGGACGACCCGGCCGCCGCGCGCGTGCCCCTGCTCGCGGGCAGGGGGCTCGTGGACGGGCAGCCGGCCGCCTACGTCTGCGAGCGCTTCGCCTGCCTGGCGCCGATCACGGATCCCGAGGCGCTCCGGAAGGCGCTCGCAGGGTAGTCTCGCGCCGCTGGTTCGACGACGCGTGGGTGCTCCAGCGTTTCCCGCCCGAGCTCAGCGCGGTGCCGACTCCCGCCGTCTGAGCGCCAGCCCGGTCAGGAGCTCTCGCACGATCCTGTCCGCGGCGAGCGCCGTGACGTCGGCCGAGCCCACTCCGGTCGGGATCACCTCGACCACGTCCGCCCCCACGACCTCGGTGCCCGCGGCAATCGTGCGGCATGCCCACAGCAGGTCGGCCGTCGTCATCCCGCCCGGCTCGGGGGTGCCGGTGCCCGGGGCGAAGGCGGGGTCCAGCACGTCCACGTCCACCGTCACGAACACCGGTCCGGGGCCGGCGAGCTCCAGCGTCCGCCCGATCACCTCGCGGATTCCGAGCTCGCGGACGTCGTGCATGAAGAAGCTCGTGATCCCGCGCTCGGCCTGCCAGGCGAACTCGCGCTCCCCGGGCCAGTAGCCGCGCAGGCCGATCTGGACGTACCGTGTCGGATCGACCGCCCCCTCCTCGACCAGGCGGTACATCGGCGTCCCGTGCGACACCTCGACGCCGAAGACCTCGGTCCCGGTGTCCGTGTGGGTGTCGAAGTGGACGAGCCCGACCGGTCCGTGTACCGCGGCGCAGGCGCGTACGTCGGGCTCGGTGATCGAGTGGTCGCCGCCGAGCACGATCGGGACTGCGCCGGCTCGTACGACCTCGCCGACCGTGTCCTCGATCGCCCGGTGCGAGCCGGCCGGGTCGGCGGGGACGACCGGCGCGTCCCCGTAGTCGACCACGGACAGCACGGCCGACCAGTCGATGCGCGCCTCGAGGTGCGGCCCGGGCGGGCAGCTCGCCGCGCGGATCGCGCGCGGGCCGAAACGCGTGCCCGGCCGGTCGGAGACGAGGTCGTCGAACGGCGCGCCGACGATCGCGGCGTCGATGCCCGCGAGCTCCGCGGCATCCTGGGTGGCGGGCAGGCCGGCGTACGTGAGCAGCCCGGCGTAGTCCGGCTTGTCGGGGAGGCCGCGCTTGCGCCACCGTTCGAGCGGGTCGACCATGGCGTCACGATACTCTCGCCATCGATGGTCGCAAGGGTCCACCGCAGCGAGCTCGACCCCGGCGCCTTCCTGCGCCGGAGCGCCGACGTCTTCCCCGAGCGGGTCGCGGTCGTCCACGGAGAGCGTCGCCTCACCTACCGGGAGCTCGAGCGGCGAGCGGGCGCCCTGGCCGGGGCCCTGCGCCGCCGCGGCGTCGAGCGCGGCGACCGGGTTGCCGTGCTCGCTCCGAACTCGCCCGCGCTGCTCGAGGCCCACTACGGCGTGCCCGGAGCCGGGGCAGTCATCGTCGCGATCAACACCCGCCTGACCGCAGCCGACGTCGCCGCGATCGTCCGACATTCCGGCTCGCGTCTGCTCCTCGTCGACCGCGAGCTCGAGCACCTGGCGCCCACCGGCGTCGACACGGTGTGGATCGACGACACCGGCGCCGCGGACGACCCCTACGAGCAGTTTCTCGCGTCGGGCGATCGGGCCGGGCCCCTCCACGGCCCCGCGAACGAGGAGGACACGATTGCGATCGACTACACCTCCGGCACGACCGGGCAGCCGAAGGGCGTCATGTACACGTACCGGGGCGCGTACCTGAACGCGCTCGGGGAGGTGCTCGAGACCGGCCTCGGTCCGGACACCGTCTACCTCTGGACGCTGCCGATGTTCCACTGCAACGGCTGGTGCTTCACCTGGGCGGTCACCGCCGCCGCGGGCACGCACGTCTGCGTGCGCTCGGTCGACCCGGGCGCGATCTGGGAGCTCTTCGAGCGAGAGGGGGTGACCCATTGCTGCAGCGCTCCGACGGTGCAGCTCTCGCTCGTCAACCACCCGGACGCGCGGCGGCTCGAGCGGCCCGTCACCGTCACGGTCGCTGCCGCGCCCCCTTCGCCCGCCCTGCTCGCCCGGATGCGGGAGCTGAACCTGCGCCCGATCCACGTCTACGGGTTGACCGAGACGTACGGGCCGCACACGATCTGCGAGTGGCATCCCGGGTGGGACGAGCTGCCGGCGCACGAGCAGGCGCGCCTGCTCGCCCGCCAGGGTGTCGCGTACGTGAACGCCGTCGACGTCCGCGTCGTCGATGCCGAGCTCGTCGACGTCCCCGCCGACGCCGCGACGCTCGGGGAGGTCGTGATGCGGGGGAACAACGTGATGAAGGGCTACTTCGAGGACGGGCCTGCGACCGCGGCGGCGTTCCGCGGCGGCTGGTTCCACTCGGGCGACCTGGCCGTGCGACATCCGGACGGATACGTGGAGCTTCGCGACCGCGCGAAGGACATCATCATCTCGGGCGGCGAGAACATCTCGACGATCGAGGTCGAGCAGGCGATCGCCGGCCACCCCGCCGTGCTCGAGTGCGCGGTCGTTTCGATGCCGGACGAGCGGTGGGGGGAACGTCCGAAGGCGTTCGTGACGTTGAAGCCGGGCGCCGGGGCGAGCGAGCGTGAGATCATCGACTTCTGCCGGGAGCGCCTCGCGCACTTCAAGTGCCCGGCGGCGGTCGAGCTCGGGGAGCTGCCGAAGACCTCGACCGGGAAGATCCAGAAGTACGTGCTGCGAGAGCGGGCGTGGGCGGGCGAGAAGAGGAGGATCGGCGGATGACGGTCTATCGCAGCGAGCTGACGCCGCTTTCCTTCCTGCGCCGCAGCGCGACCGCCTTCCCCGATCGCACCGCTGTCGTCCAGGGCGACCGGCGGCTCACGTACCGGGAGCTCGAAAGGCGCACCGGCGCGCTCGCAGGGGCGCTCGTCGCCGCGGGGATCGAGCGGGGCGACCGCGTCGCCGTGCTCGCCCCGAACTCGCCCGCGCTGCTCGAGGCCCACTACGGGATCCCGGACGCCGGGGCGGTGCTGGTCGCGCTCAACGTCCGGCTCGGCGCGGCCGAGATCGCGGGGATCCTCGAGCACTCCGGCGCGCGCCTGCTCCTCGTCGATCGCGAGCTCGAGCACCTCGCCCCGGCCGGGATCCGGACGGTCGTCAGCGACGACACGGGTGAGCCGAGCGACCCGTACGAGCAGTTCCTGGCGTCGGGCGATCGGGCCGGGCAGGCCCGACCCCTCCGCGGGCCGGAAGACGAGGAAGACACGATCTCGATCAACTACACGTCCGGGACGACCGGGCGCCCGAAGGGCGTCATGTACACGCATCGCGGCGCGTACCTGAACGCGCTCGGGCAGGCGATCACGAACGGGCTCGGGTTCGGCTCGGTCTGCCTCTGGACGCTGCCGATGTTCCACTGCAACGGCTGGTGCTTCACCTGGGCGGTGACCGCGATCGGCGGCACGCACGTCTGTCTGCGCCGGATCGACCCGCCGCGGGTCTGGGAGCTGCTCGAGACCGAGCGGGTGACGCATTTCTGCTGCGCCCCAACCGTTGCGATCTCGCTGGCTCACGACCCGGCCGCGCGCCGGCTCGAGCGGCCCGTCACCGTGACGATGGGGGGCGCGCCGCCGTCGCCGACCCTGCTCGAGCGGATGGCGGAGCTCAACTTCCGGCCCCGTCACCTGTACGGGCTGACGGAGACGTACGGGCCGAGCACGGTCTGCGAGTGGCATCCGGAGTGGGATGCGCTGGCGCCGCCGGAGCGGGCACGCCTGCTGGCCCGCCAGGGCGTGGGGCACGTCACCACGGGTGGCCAGGTGCGGATCGTCGACGAGCACGGGGAGGACGTCCCGCGTGACGGGGAGACGCTCGGCGAGGTCGTGATGCGCGGCAACACCGTCATGAAGGGCTACTTCGAGGACGAGCAGGCGACCGAGGCGGCGTTCCGCGGCGGCTGGTTTCACTCGGGCGACCTCGCCGTCTGGCACCCGGACGGGTACGTGGAGCTGCGCGACCGGGCGAAGGACATCATCATCTCGGGCGGCGAGAACATCTCGACGATCGAGGTCGAGCAGGCCGTCGTCAAGCACCCGGCGGTGCTCGAATGCGCCGTCGTCGCGATCCCGG
The DNA here is from genome assembly GCA_964370985.1 of uncultured Gaiellales bacterium. Classification (GTDB taxonomy): domain Bacteria; phylum Actinomycetota; class Thermoleophilia; order Gaiellales; family Gaiellaceae; genus JAHDVS01. The sequence continues at coordinate 20,076 of CAYJLE010000038.1, forward strand.
ACGAGCAGTGGGGGGAGCGCCCGAAGGCGTTCGTGACCCTGAAGCCGGGGCAGAGCGTCGGCGAGCGCGAGCTGATCGACTTCTGCCGGGAGCGGATCGCGCACTTCAAGTGCCCGGCCGCGATCGAGTTCGGCGAGCTGCCGAAGACCTCGACCGGGAAGATCCAGAAGTACGTGCTTCGCGAGCGGGAGTGGGCCGGGCTGGACAAGCGGATCGGCTGAGCATCGCCACTGCGGGCAGCGTGGTCCGCGTACCCTTCCTCCGAGACCGACACGGGGAGGGAGCATGGCGACAGCGAGCACGACACTGGAACGTCTCTACGTCGACGGCGAGTGGGTCGAGACCGGCTCGGTGCTCGAGGTCCGCTCGCCCTACTCGGGCGAGGTCGTGGCCACCGTCGCCCGCGCCGGCAAGGAGGAGGCACGCCGAGCCGTCGATGCGGCGGCTAGGGCGATGCGGCAGCCGCTCCCGGCCTGGCAGCGGGCCGACATCCTCGATCGTGTCGCCGCCATCGTGCAGGGACGGGTCGAGGAGCTCGGCCGGATGATCTCCGCCGAGGCGGGCAAGCCGATCAAGAGCGCCCGCGTCGAGGCCTCCCGCTGCGTCAACACGTACAACCTCTCGGCCGGCGAGGCCCGCCGGCTCGCCGGCGAGTCCGTGCCGATCACCGGCACGCAGGCGGGTCACGGCCACATCGCGTGGACGGTGCGCGTACCGGTCGGCGTGATCGGCGCCATCACCCCGTTCAACTTCCCGCTCAACCTCGTCGCCCACAAGCTCGCCCCGGCGCTCGCCGCCGGCTGCGCGGTCGTGCTCAAGCCCGCGAGCCAGACCCCGGTGAGCGCGCTTCGGCTCGCCGCGATCTGCGAGGAGGCGGGTCTGCCTGCGGGCTGGCTGAACGTTCTGCCCGGGCCCGCGTCCGAGGTTGCCGAGGTGCTCGTCGAGGACGAGCGCGTCCGGATGATCACGTTCACGGGCTCGTCCGAGGTCGGCTGGAGCCTGCGATCGCGCGCCCCGCAGAAGAAGGTCGCGCTCGAGCTCGGCAACGCTTCCCCGGTTCTGGTCGAGGTCGATGCCGACCTCGATCTGGCCGCGCAGAAGGTCGCCACGCACGCGTTCGCCTACGCGGGCCAGACCTGCGTCTCCGTGCAGCGCGTGTACGTGCGCCGCGAGGTGCTCGACGACTTCGTCGCACGGCTCGTTCCGAAGGTCGAGGCGCTGCGCGCCGGCGACCCGGCGGACGACTCGACGGACGTCGGCCCCGTCATCGACGCGTCGAACCGCGAGCGGATCCTCGACTGGGTCGAGGAGGCGAAGGCGGGCGGCGCCCGCGTGCTCGCGGGCGGGGTCGAGGAGAACGGCGTCATCCGCCCGACCCTGCTCGCCGACGTGGCGCCGGAGATGAAGGTCTGCCGGCAGGAGATCTTCGGCCCGGTCTGCTCGGTGATCCCCTACGACTCGCTCGAAGAGGGCTTCGAGCTGGCCAACTCGACCGAGTACGGCCTCCAGGCGGCGATCTTCACCCGCTCGATCGAGCCCGCGATCAGGGCGACCGGAGCGCTCGAGTTCGGCAGCGTGATGATCAACGAGGCGCCGGAGTGGCGGGTCGACCAGATGCCGTACGGCGGCACCAAAGCGTCCGGGAACACGAAGGAAGGCCCGGCCTACACGATCCGCGAGATGACCGAGGAGCGGCTCGTCGTGCTCGCGACACCGTAGGCCTCACGGCCAGCCGGGGCGGATCATCGAGAAGACCTCGCCGAGGCGCGCGTACTCGTCGTACCCGAGCCGGGCGATCGGCTCGAGCCGCCGCGTGTCGAGGACGCCGTCGACGATCGCATCGTCGCGGATGTGCACGCCGACGACCTCGCCGACGACGAGCGTGTTCGGCCGTGCCGGGTCGGTGGCGCGAAGCCGGACGACCTCGACGAGCGTGCACTCGAGCTGCGCCGGGCTCTCGGCGACGAGTGGCACGCGGACGATCCGGGCCGGAGCCTTCGTCAGCCCGGCCACCTCGAACTCGTCGATCCCGTGCGGTGCGGGCGCGCTCGTCGCGTTGACGGCCTCGCGCAGCGGCCAGCTCGCCAGGTTGACCGCGAACTCCCCGGTCTCCTCGATGTTGCGCAGCGAGTCCTTCGCGCCGCCGAGCGCGTGCGGCCCGGTGGTGGAGAAGGCGACCTGCGGCGGGCGGTAGGCGACCGCGTTGAAGAACGAGAACGGCGCCAGGTTGACGAGACCGTCGCGATCGACGCTCGAGATCCAGCCGATCGGCCGCGGCACGACGATCGCGTTGAACGGGTCGAGGCGGAGGCCGTGGCCCTCGGACGGGCGGTAGAACACGGCCGGCTAGCGCTCGCTTGCGGCCGGCGCCGGCTTCATCGCGGGTCGTGCGGGCTCCACGGCACGTTCCCGGCGGTAGGCTCGCGCCTCATCGACGAGCGCACGGAACAGCCGCTTGTCCTCGTCCTCCTCCGGGTGCCAGAGGACTCCGAGCGCGAAGCGGTGGGCGGGATCCTCGATCGCCTCGATCGAGCCGTCGTCGGCCCAGCCGACGGCCCGGATCGCCTCACCCACCCGGTCGAGACCCTGGTGGTGGGAGGAGTGCACGACCGCGTGGTCGCCGAGCAGGCTGCCGGTGCGGCTCTCGGGATCGAGGCGGACATTGTGGAGCGAGAACGTGCCGGGCACCTCTCGGTGGCCTTCGTGCCCGACCAGCTCAGGCAGGTGCTGGTGGAGGCCGCCGCCGTGGACGACGTTCAGCATCTGCATGCCGCGGCAGATCGCGAGCACGGGGAGCTCCCGCTCGAGCGCGGCCTCGAGGAGCGCGAGCTCGGCGCGGTCGCGCTGGGGCTGCGTGATCGTGGTCTCGGGGTGGCGCTCCGCCCCGTAGTGCTCCGGATCGATGTCGGCGCCGCCGGAGAGGATCAGCCCGTCGAGCAGGTCGAGCGTCTCCTCGGTGGCGTGCTCGACCGGCGGGATCAGGATCGGCCGTCCGCCCGCCAGCTCGACGGAGCGCACGTAGGAGAACGGGAGGACGGCAGCCGGGAGCTTCCAGGCGCCCCATGCTGCCTCCTGGGCATACGAAGTAATCCCGATGATCGGCCGGACCTGCGTACCCATCCCCTACGCGGGCCTCCCGGACCCACTCCAGGCAGTGTACGCGTCGCGCCAGGGGCGCGATCTGCGAGGCTTTCCGGCCGGTGGTGCAGCGTCCGCTCAGAATCCACGGCGTCGGCAGACCGGCCTCCTGGCCGCTCGTAGCCACGTCGTTTGCGGTGGCCGTGCTCGGCTGGCTGGCCGCGGCCTGCGCGCTCGTGCCCGCGGTCCCGAAACTCGTCGACGGCTGGCTGGGAGCGGGGGAGCCGCTCCTTGCGATCCACCTTGCCGGGCTCGTCTTCCTCCCGTTCGCGGTCACGGGGGCCGCCTGGCACACGCTGCCCGTGATGCTGCGCAACGAGTTGCCGTCGGAGCGGCGGCTCTGGCTCGCGCTGCCGCTGCTCGGGGCGGGAGCGCCGCTCGCGGCCGGGATCGCGGCCGACCTGGAAGTGCTGACCTGGGTGGCGGCGGGGCTGCTCTCGGTCGGTCTCGTGCTCGTCGTCCGGGAGCTGGCCGGGCTGGTCGTCCGCGCGCCGGGCGAGAAGCTCCTCGTCGCGAGCCGGACGGGCGTGGCGCTCTCGGCGTTTCATCTCGTCGCCGCCTTCGTCCTCGGCGCGGTCGCGTTCGGCGCGGGTGGGCCGGACGTGCTGGGTGTCCCGGTCCAGCGCCTGGTGCTCGTCCACCTGACGCTTGCGGGGCTGGGCTGGCTGACGCTTCTGATCCTCGCCGTCGGGCGGACGCTCGTTCCCATGCTCGCGCTCGCGCCGGCGGCGCCGCCGCGCCGGCTGCCGGTGGTCGAGCTCGTCTTCACGGGCGGGCTGTGGCTCGCGCTGGCCGGGATCGCTGCCGGTGTGGACGCGCTCGCCGGGGCGGGCGGAGCGGTGGTCGTGCTCGCGCTCGGGCGGTTCGGCGCGCAGGTGGCTGGCGTCGCGCTGAGGCGCCGCCTGGACGCCGTGGAGGGGCCGCTCGCGCACGTCCTCGCCGGCGCCGCGTTCCTCGTCCAGGCGGCCGCGTTCGGGTTCGCGACGCTCGCGGGCGCGCTCGACGCCTGGCGTGGCGCGGCCGTGTTCGCGTTGTTCCTCGTCGTCGGCTGGGCGGCCGGGGTCACGCTCGGTCACCTCGGCAAGCTGCTGTCGCTGTCGGCCTGGAGCACGTGGCCGCCGGGCCCGCGCCCGAGGCAGGCTGCCCTCTACCCCCGGCTGCCCTGGAAACTCGAGGCACCCCTGTTCGCCGCCGGCGTCGAGCTGGTCGGGGTCGGGATCCTGACCGGGGGCGCAGCGCTTGCTCGCGCGGGTGCCGCGCTCGTGGTCGCCTCGGCACTGCTGGCCGTCGTGGGGTGCGCGACCACGCTCACGAGGGCCGCCTCGCGCGAGCGAAGCTCCTGACACGACGACGGAGGGGGCGGGTCGAAACCCGTCCCCTCCGTGAAGACCGGCCCCGGCCTCGCCGGGTCGGGTGCGGTCGCGTGTGTTGCGGTCCCCGTCAGCTTGCGGCCACCGCCGTTCTGGCAGGCGCCCCGGCGGGTGCCGCCGCCGTGATCCGCTTGCGCAGCGCGACCTCGGAGAGGACGAAGAAGCCGACGCCAGCGAGGACGAGCGCGATGCCGACGATGATGCCGAACTTGGCCACGTTCTCGGCGAAGAAGGCCATGTTGAGCGCGCTGGAGAGCGCCGTCGCGGTCACCCAGGTGTTGCGTGCGGCGTTGGCGACCGGCTTGCCGTTGTCGTCGGTGAGGGCCGCCTCGGGGTTGCTGGTGCCGGCGGGGTTGGTCGGGTCGTCCGCGGCGAGGAAGCGGCCCATCTCCGAGTAGGTGAGGCCGCCGCTCGACTCGAGCGCGTGGATTCGCATGTACTCGGCGAAGCAGCGCGCCTCCGTGCCGTTGTCGATCGACTCGCCCTCGGTGAGGCTGCAGCTCGGGAAGGTGACCGGCGTCGCGATCCCGGTCTCCGCCCAGCCTTCCTTGATCAGGGCGGGCGTCATGTCGTCGCTGGCCGTGATCTTCTCCTGTTGGACGTTGGTCTTGACCGTGCCGAGCCCGCTCGCGCCCATGTAGATGGCCGCCGCGCCGAAGGCGAGCAAGACGACGCCCGCGATCAGGCCTCCCAGCTCCCAGACGGTTCTTCCTGCTAGGAACTTCTTCATCGCTGTTCCCCCCTAGCCTGGTGTTCCCGCTTGCCTTCGGCTGCTGCCGGGCGCGGGGTCGAACCGAGCCTAGTTAGCGCCAGCTAACGCCGAATCGGGGGAAGCGCGTACCTCGGCTGCGGCTTGTCCACAATGTGGCCGCGCGTAACCCGCACGGGCGGGCGGGGGCGTCAGCGCGATTCGATCGCGAGCGCGGCGCGGTAGCAGGCGACGACGTCGGCCTTCGACCACGGCACCGGTGCGAGGGAGATGAAGTAGTCGGCGAGCGCGGTCTCGGCGAGATCGTCCAGGTGGTCCTCGGCGACGCCGACGGAGGAGAGCGTCGGGAAGTCGAGCTCGCGGAGGATCCGCTGGACGCCACGCACGGCGCGGGAGCCGTCCCGGGAGCCATCGTCGGGCTCCCCGAGCGCGTTGGCGACCCGTTCGAAGGCTGCCGGCACGGCCCGGCGGTCGTGCTCCATCGTCTCGGCCAGCACGAGACCGATGGTCAGCCCGTGCGGGATGTGGAAACGACCGCCGAGTGCCTGGGCGATCGAGTGCTCCGAACCGCAGTCGGAGATGTTCATGGCGAGGCCGCCCATCAGGCTCGCGCAAGCCATCTGGATCCGTGCCGCGCGATTCGAGCCGTCGGCGACCACGGCCGGCAGGGCCTCCGCGGCGAGGCGGACCCCCTCGAGGGCGATCCCGTCTCCGATCGGCGTGCGCACGGTCACGACCGTGGCAGAGATCAGCTGCGCCAGGGCGTCAACCCCTGAGTGGGCGGTCGGCCCGGGCGGCAGGCCGTACGTCAGCTCGGGGTCGACCAGCGCATGCTGGGCGCGCAGGAGCGGGCCCGCGATCCCGGCCTTCGTGCCCGTTCGCTCGTCCGTGATCACGGCACCGCCGGAGACCTCCGAGCCGGTGCCGGCAGTCGTCGGGATCGTGACCAGCGGGATCCGCGGCGGCTGGTACGTGACGCCGCCTGCAGCGAAACGCCGGTACGGCCCGCCCTGCGCCGCGACGACCCTGGCGGCCTTCGCGGTGTCCAGCACCGAGCCGCCGCCGATCGCGACCACGGAGTCGGCGCCGGAGGCGGCCAGCGCCGCGGCGGCCGCATCGACCTCGTCCACCGTCGGCTCGCCGGCACCCTTGACGAACCGGCCGGCCTCGCTCCCCGCGGCCGCGAGCGCCGCCGCGACCGGCGGGAGCCCCTGCACGTGCTCGTCGATCACGACGAACGGGTGCGACGCGCCCTCGTCGCGCAGCACTTCCGCGAGCGAGCCGATCGCTCCCTCCCCGAAGCGGATTCGCACGGGCAGGTGGTTGCCGAACGCCTCGATGCGCTCCATCGCCAGCTACCCGGACCCGGCCAGCCGCGTCACGTGTCGGAGGTCGCCTGCGCGATCGTCATCGTCGAAGCATCCTACCGGGGTCGAGCTGCCGGCCAGGCGGCGGGAGGGCGGGGGGCGGAGGCTATCCTGACGTTGTGAACGTGCGCCGGCTTCTTTCCAGGGCGCTCGAGCTGCCGGGCACGGGTGAGGCCCTGGCCGGGCGCTCCGAGCCGACGCTCGTGCCCGCTCGCCACGAGGTGCTCGGGACGCCGCTCGAGGAGCCGTTCCCGGCAGGCTTCGAGCAGGCGCTGCTCGCGCTCGGCTGCTTCTGGGGCGCGGAGCGCTGCTTCTGGCAGCTCCCGGGCGTGCACACGACCGCGGTCGGCTACGCGGGGGGCGTGACGCCGAACCCGACCTACGAGGAGGTCTGCTCCGGCCGCACCGGTCACGCCGAGGCCGTCCTCGCGGTCTTCGATCCGCGGGCCGCCACGTACGAGCAGCTACTGCGGGCATTCTGGGAGGCGCACGACCCGACGCAGGGGATGCGCCAGGGCAACGACGTCGGCACCCAGTACCGCTCGGCGATCTGGACGTTCTCGCCCGAGCAGGGCGCGGCCGCGGAAGCCTCGCGCGACGCGTACCAGCGCGAGCTGGCGCGGTCGGGCTACGGGGCGATCACGACGGAGATCGGCCCGGCCGGCCCGTTCTTCTACGCGGAGCCCTACCACCAGCAGTACCTGGCGAAGAACCCGGGCGGCTACTGCGGGCTCGGCGGCACCGGCGTCGCCTGCCCGGTCGGGCTCGCGCGCGCCTAGCCTGCCTCGGCCACCTTCTTCAGCTTCCGGAGCTGCTTGCGGATCAGGCGCCGCGTCTCCGAGCCGAGCAGGAGCGAGCTGACGCGCGTCGCCCGGGTGTGGTTTGCGACCTCGACCTCGTAGTCGAGCCTCGTGCCGGGCCCGGCGGCGGTGAGCCGGTAGTGGGTGTCCATCGTGAACGCCGGGTTGCCGATCCGCAGGCCCACGTGGCTCGGCTTCTCGCGGGCGATCACCTCTCCGTCGAACTCCACGTGTCGCGGCCCGCCCATCCTCATCGTGAAGCGCCAGCCGACCGGGTTCCCCGGGTCTCGCCGCGACCGGGAGACGACCTCCTCGAGCCCGTCCAGCCACAGCCGGTGGCGGTCGAGATCGTCGAGCAGGGCGAACACGTGCCCGACCGGGGCGGCGATCTCGACGGTGCGCGCGTACCTCACGGCCGGCGACCCGATGCGACGAGCATCTCCACTGGGAGCTCGATCCCTCCGTCGCAGCGATGCTCGGCACACAGCCGCTCGAAGCACGCCCGGATCCTCGCCTGCGTCGCCTCGTCCTGGGCGACGAGCAGGGCGCGCGTGCGCACGGTGCTCGCGAGGATGCCCTCCCACACCTCGTCCGGGCCGTCGAAGCGCTCCACGAACGAGACGGGCTGCACGCTCACCTCCGCGAGTCCGGCCCCCTCGAGCAACCCGGCCAGCTCGCGCTCGTCGGAGAAGCGAAACAGGGGCGGCCCGACCGGCATACCGGCGGGGGTCTCGGTGGCGCACTCGAGCACGGCGTCGAAGGCAACGCCGAGGACGCGGTTGCGCGCCGGCGACGCCCACATCGAGACCGCGATCCTGCCCCCGGGCCGCACGACGCGGGCCCAGTCGGCAAGGGCGCGCTCGGGGCGGCCGAAGTGGAGGATGCAGAAGCCCCCGACGACCGCGTCGAAGCTCGCGTCCGCAAACGGTAGCCGCTCGGCGTCGCCCTGGACGAACGCCGCTTCCGGGTGCAGGCGCGACGCGAGCGCGACCATCCTCGCCGCCATGTCGAGCCCGGTCGCCCGAGCGCCGCGAGCGGCAGCGGCAGCCGCGACGTAGCCGGGCCCCGTCGCCACGTCGAGGACGCGCATGCCGGGGCCGACGCCGGCCGCGTCGAGGAGCGGCCCGGCGCAGCGGGCCGTGAACCGCCCGAAGAAGCCCGTGTAGCCCTCCGCGACCGAGTTCCAGCCCTCGGTCTCGAAGGCGACGAACGCGTCCGGGTCGTAGGCGGCCTCGCTCACCCGCGGGATCGTAGCGGCGTCCCGCCCGGGCTCGCTACGGGGCAGGCACCTCGCCGCCCAGGCTGGCGGCGATCGCCGAGAACTCGTCGAGCGCCGCCTCGAGATCCTCGGCGATCTCGGCCGCCAGCACCTCCGGCGCCTGAAGCCCGTCCGCGTCCTCGAGCGAGTCGTCGCTGAGCCAGAAGATGTCGAGGCTGACCTTGTCGCGGGCGACGAGCTCGTCGTAGCCGAACCGCCGGAAGCGCTCGGTCTCGTCCCGCTCGTGGCGGGCGCCGGGGCGGTAGCAGGCGACGAAGTCGTCGAGGTGCTCGCGGCGGAGCGGGTTCTCCTTGCGCGTGAAGTGCCGGTTCGTGCGCAGGTCGTAAACCCAGAGCTCCCGCGTCCAGGGCGTCTCGGAGCCGGGCTTGCGGTCGAAGAAGAGGACGTTCACCTTGACACCCTGCGCGTAGAAGATCCCGGTTGGGAGCCGCAGCAGCGTGTGGACGTCGCACTCGGTGAGGAGCTTCCGGCGGACCGTCTCGCCGGCGCCTCCCTCGAAGAGGACGTTGTCGGGAACGACGATCGCCGCCCGCCCGCCAGCCTGGAGGAGCGTCTTGACGTGCTGGACGAAGCTGAGCTGCTTGTTCGAGGTCGAGGCCCAGAAGTCGTCGCGTACGACGGTGAGGCTCGTCCGCTCGACGTCGCCCCCGGCGTTCACGAAGGTGACCGACGACTTCTTCCCGAACGGCGGATTCGTCAGCACCATCGTGAAGCGGTCGCCCGGATCCGCCGCGAGGGCGTCCTCGACCCGGATTGGGCTCTCCGCATCGGGTGTGCCGATGCCGTGGAGGAGGAGGTTCATCACGCACAGACGGGGCGGTCGCGTCAACGATCTCCCAGCCGTGGAGGGCGCCGGAGCGCAGGCGCCGTTTCTGATCCGGATCGAGGTGCGGATCGCGCGAGACGTGCTCGTAGGCGGCGAGCAGGAAGCCGCCCGTGCCGCAAGCGGGATCGCAGATCGTGTCCCCGGCCGCCGGCTGCATCACGTCGACGATTGCCTGGATCAGCGGCCGCGGCGTGAAGTACTGGCCGGCGCCCGACTTCGTGTCCTCGGCGTTCTTCTGGAGCAGGCCCTCGTAGGCCGTCCCTTTGACGTCAGCATCGAGGGTCATCCAGCGCTCGGAGTCGATCAGGTCGACGATCAGCCGGCGGAGCTTCGCCGGATCCTGGATCCGGTTCTGGGCTTTGCGGAAGACGACGCCGAGCATGCCCGGGTGCTTCCCGAGCTCCGTGAGGACGTGGCGGTAGTGCACCTCGAGCTCGTCGCCGTCGAGGGCGAGCAGCGAGGGCCAGTCGAGCCCCGCGGGGACGACGGGCGGGCGCGCGAACGGCGGTCTCGTCTGCTCGTCCGCCATCTTCAGGAAGAGGAGGAGCGTGAGCTGCTCGACGTAGTCGCCGTAGGAGAGCCCGTCGTCTTTCAGGACGTTGCAGTAGCCCCAGAGCTTCTGGACGAGTCCCGCGGGGTCGGTCATGGGTCTATTTGGTGTGCCAAGTTATGCTGCGCTTCTTGTCCGAGTTGTTGCGAGTGACTGACCCCTGGGGCGCTGAGATCGTCCTGACTCGGAAGGACGTCGACCGCATCAGGGCGAAACGTGGTGACGACATCGCGGCCTACCTGAGCGAGATCCGAGCGACGCTGCAGGCGCCGAGCGTGGTTTATGAAGGCCGGTACGCGGATAGCAAGGTCTTCTACGGGCGAGACCTTCTCTCGTCCGGCTCCCTCTACCGAGGGTGCTATGTCGCTGTTATCGTCCGATACGACAGTGTGCCCGCCTCGGTCCGCACCGTGTACTTCCCCTTCAACATCGAGGCCAACTTGGGCAAACTTCTTCACATTGGCCGCTGAGGGGATGATCTGGCCGTGACCTTTGAGTTCGATGGCGTCCCGCTGATCGACGCTCTGGACGAAGACGCCGACATCCTCTACCTCTGGACTGAGCCCGGGCCGCGCCCGGCCGTGACCTTCGAGGATTCTGACGGCCACCTGATTCAACTTGATCCGGAGACCCGAGAGTTCGTGGGCGTCATGATCGTGGACTACAAGCTCCGCTGGGAGCAGCACGAGCAGATCGTGCTTCGCGTTCCAAGGATGGAGCAACATATCGACGAGCGCGTAGTTGCGCTCGTTGGATAGCCGGATCGTCCCCAGGGATCGCGCGCGGCTTCTCTCCTCGTCGTCGCCGTAGACGTCGGCAAGCGTGCGGACCACTGCGCCGGCGGAGCGGAGGGCACCTGCGACCACATGCCGCCCGAGGCCTCGGTCGGCGAGGAGCTCAGGCGGCGACGCGGAGCCGAGCACGGAGGGCGTCCTCGATATCCCGCTCCGGGACGCAGAAGTCCGCGGAGAGCTCGGCGATCGTATCTCCCGCCTCCCAGCGGTCGACCACGGCCTCAACGGGCGCGGCGCCGTGGCTGAAGATGGGCTGGCCGAAAGAGCGCTTCGGATCCGCCGCGACCGCCCGGGTCGCTGGTGAGAACAGGAGAGTCGGCCAGTCGTCGTCGCCGTACGTGATGCACTCCAGATACTCCCGCACGACCGGCGCGAAGACGTGCTGCTGAGAGACGACGACCGTGAGGCCGGCGAGCTCCTCGTCACTCGTTTCTCGCGCGTAGTCGAAGAGGACGCGCACGCCGTCCGCGTACAGCCGCTTCGACGCCAGCGCGTATTCGAGCTCCATCTCTCGCTTGAGGTGGTAGATCGCCTTGCGGATGTGCTGCATGCTCACACCCGAGCGGCGAAACGCCTGAACGACGAGGCCCTCCGTCAGACCGACGAAAGGGATAGAGGGGAACTTCGGCGGGGCCTGCAGGGCGTGCATGATGGCTTTCCCGCGATCGATCTTGCGGCCGGGAGGCCGCCGCTCATACCCCTTGATCCAGGTCGCGAGCGTCGATGGATGCACACCGAGGAACGCCGACGCCTCCGCGATGGTGTAGAGCGGCTCGGTGAAGCGGATGTCGCGCCCGTTGGTCTTCACAACTCCATCCTAGTTTGCGTTCGGCTCGCTGACGATGCCCGGAAGAGACGGCTCTTCGGCCATCGTCGCACGCCGGCGGGACGGCGCTCGGCGGCGCGGGGCGGCCGTCGCGCGCTCGGCGCGGATGCGCTCGAGGAGGACGGACGCAGGCTCGTCGGCCGGGTCCTGGGGGACGAGCCTGCCCGTGAACGCCCGTTCGAGGATCGCCCGGCGCAGCGCCTTCGACCGCCCGAGCGCCCGGTCGATCGCCGCCTTCGTCGCGTCGAGGATCGAGAGCTGCCGCTCGACCTCGGCGACGATGCGGCGCTGCTCGTC
>CAYJLE010000039.1:0-9358 GCA_964370985.1 uncultured Gaiellales bacterium
CCGTCGACCGCCTGCGCGGCTTCGCCCGCGGCTGCGACGACTACGTCGTGAAGCCGTTCGTGTACGAGGAGCTGCTGGCGCGGATGCGGGCGGTGCTGCGGCGGGCAGGCTCGCCGGGACATGGCGACCGGCTCGGGGTGGGGGAGCTCGAGATCGACCGGCGCGCCCGCACCGTCCGGCTTGCCGGCAACGCGGTCTCGCTGGCGGCCAAGGAGTACGAGCTGCTCGTCGCGCTCGCCTCGGAGCCCGACCGTGTGTTTCGCAAGGACGAGCTCTTGCGTGACGTGTGGGGATTCCGCTCGCTCGGGCGCACGCGCACGCTCGACTCGCACGCCAGCCGGCTTCGCCGCAAGCTGAACGGCCACGGCGAGCGCACGTACGTCGTCAACGTGTGGGGCGTCGGGTACCGGCTGCTCGAGCCGGGGCTGTGACGGCCGCCGCGCACAGGTCGGCGGGCGTGTGCGGGGGCGGGCCCCGGGACCCGCCCCCACGTGTGGTGCGCCGCCGCGGCCGGCTGGATCAGATCTTGCGGCGCGGGCGGGTCGGGCCCCACTTGGAGCCGCCCCGGCGTGACGAGTAGACGACCCGGGCGGGCGCGATCGTCATGCCCTCGCGTGCGAACTGCTCGGTGTGCCCGAGCCGGGCCGCGACGCGGCTGACGTCGGCCTGCTGGTCGGGGAGCACGAGCGTGATGCCGGTGCCGTCCCGGCCGGCGCGGCCGGTGCGCCCGACGCGGTGGACGTAGTCCTTGCCCTCCGCGGGCGGGTCGAAGTTGATCACGTGCGTGATCTCGTCCAGGTCGAGGCCGCGCGCGGCGACGTCGGTGGCGACGAGCGTCGACACCTTGCCCGACTCGAAGTTCGCGAGCGCCTTCTCGCGGGCGGCCTGCGTCTTGTCGCCGTGCATCGCGACGGCGCGGACACCGTGACGGTCGAGCTTGCGCACCAGGCGATCGGCGCCGTGCTTCGTGCGTACGAACACCAGCGCGAGGCCCCGTTCGGCGCTGAGCAGCTCCACGAGCTTCTCGACCTTGGTGTCGGGAGTGACGGCCACGAACAGGTGCTCGACGTCGCCGCGCTCGCGGGAGCTCGGCAGATCGGCCTCGTGGCTTGCCGCGTCCTGCGTGTAGTCACGGGCCATCGAGCCGACTTCCCCGTCGAGCGTCGCCGAGAACATCATCGTCTGGCGGTCGCGGGGGAGGCGGGCGACGATTCGGTCGACCTGGGGCTTGAAGCCCATGTCGAGCATCCGGTCGGCCTCGTCGAGGACGAGCACCGACACGCGGTCGAGGGAGACTGCGCGACGGGCGACGAGATCCTCGAGGCGCCCGGGCGTCGCGACGAGCACGTGCGCCTTGCGCGCCCGCTCGGCCTGCCCCTTGATCGGGACGCCGCCGTAGACGCTGGCGGTGCGCAGCCCGCGGACCGGGCCGAGGGCCGCGAACTCGTCGGCGACCTGGACGCACAGCTCGCGGGTCGGCACGAGGACGAGCGCGGAGACCGGGCCGTCCTCGGGGCGCAGGCGCTCGACGATGGGTAGGGCGAACGCGAGGGTCTTGCCCGACCCGGTCGGCGACTTCGCGAGGATGTCGCGGCCGGCGAACGCGTCCGGGAGGACGCGCGTCTGTACCTGGAAGGGGGCTGTGATCGAGCGGCTGGCGAGCACGTCCACGATACGCGCGCTCACGCCGAGCTCCTGGAAGGATGGGGTGGTGACTATGGTTCGACTCCTTGGCTTCGGGACCGCGTCGTGCGGCCCGTGGTCTCGAGATTCGCTTGCTCGAAACCACCGGAGGAGGAACCGAGAAGAAAACCTCACCGGGCGACCGGGCGGTCGTCCGTGCACCCAGGGTAGCACGCGCGGCCGGATACGCTACCCCGATGCTCCGCCGCCGGCTGCTCCAGGCCGTGCTGCTTGCCGTCGCCGCAGCTCTTCCGGTCGCGGGCGGGGGGGGGGGGGCGCCCCGCCCCCCCCCGCCCGGGGGCGGGCGGGGGGGGGGGCCCGCCCCCCCCCCCGCCGCGGAGGTGCCGGTCGTCTCGGTGGGCGCGCCCGCCGCGTTCAGCCCGAACGGCGACGGGATCGACGACGCGGCCGCGATCTCGGTCGTGCTCGGGCGGTCGGGGCTCCTGACGGTCGAAGCGCGCGGGCCCGGCGGCGTCGAGACGATCCTGTCGACCCGGTTCGCGGAGGTCGGCGAGACCGCGTTTCGCTGGGACGGGCGCGGCGGCTCCGGGCAGCGCCTGGCCGATGGGACGTACACGATCGCCGCGCGACTGCTCGACGCGGCCGGCGGCTCGGCGACCGCCGAGGCCGGCCTGCGCCTCGACACGACGCCGCCGCGGGTGACCTGGGCGAGCGTGACCGAGCGCCCTGGCGGCGGGCAGCTGCGCACGCGCTTCCGGGTCACGGACCGGGGGGCGACCCGCGTCACGCTGCTCGTGTCGGGGCGCGACGGCCAGCCCTGGCAGTCGGGCACCCGAGCGGCAGGCCCCGGGACGGCGCAGGCCGCCTGGTCGCTCCGCGGGCGGGGCGGCGGCAAGCTGCTCCCCGGCGCCTACCGGGTGTCGCTGCGCGCCGTCGACGACGTCGGCAACGCCGCCACGTCGCGGGCGCGGCCGGTCATCGTCTCCTACCCGGTCTCGACCAGGGTGATCCGCCGCGTCGAGGGGGCCGGGCGGCGCGTCGCGCTCACCTTCGACGACTGCAACGACGGCGCGGCATGGGCCCGCATCCTCGACGTTCTCGCCGCGCGGGACGTGCGCGCCACGTTCTTCTGCCTGGGCCCGCTCGTCTCCGCCCATCCCGCACAGGCCCGGCGCACCGTTCGTGCCGGCCACTCGGTCGGCAATCACAGCTGGAGCCACGCCTACATGCCCTCGCTCTCGGAAGCGGCGGTGCGCTCCGAGCTCGTGCGTGCGGGGGAGCCCTGGTGGAACCTCGCGCGGACGTCGCCGCTGCCGCTGTTCCGCCCGCCGTACGGGGCGCTCGGCTCGAGCGTGCTCGCCGGCGCCGGCGCCGCAGGGTACCGGCTGACCGTGCTCTGGGATGTCGACCCGCAGGACTGGCGTCGGCCGGGAGCGGCCACGATCGCCGCGCGGTCGGTCGGGCCGGCGAGACGGGGCAGCATCGTCGTGCTGCACGTGCAGGCGCAGACGGCCGCCGCGCTGCCCGCGATCCTCGACGGGCTCGCCCGCAAGGGCCTGCGGCCCGTCAGCCTGGACGAGCTCCTGCGTGCGGGCGGCTACGCCCAGTCCCGGGTGACGGTCAGCCAGAAGGCGAGCCCGGCCCAGGGGCCGTAGCGGCGGAAGCGACGGGCGATCGCCGCGTCGCTCACTGCCTTGCGGCCGGTCAGCCGGGCGTAGGTCGGGCGTGTCCAGGAGTCGAGCACCGGCTTCCCGTAGCGCCCGAGCATCGTCATCACGTGGGCCGCGGCGTACGGGCCGACGCCCGGGAGCGCGAGCAGCCGCGCCTCGACCTCGCCGTCCGGGAGCCCCGTCGAGGCCAGCGCCTCGAGGTCGAGCTCGCCCGCCGCGACGGCACCGGCGAGCGCGCGGAGGTACCGGCCCCGGTAACCGGCCCTGACAGTCTCCCGGTAGAAGTCCTCGTCCTCCGCGGCCATCGCGGCGGCGGTCGGGAACGCACGCCCGGCGGCGCCGGTGGCGGGTGCCCCGGGGGCCGGCTCGCCGAGGTGCTCGACGAGCGCGCCGACCATCCGCTCCGTGGCGGCCCAGGAGCAGTTCGTCGTGCAGATCGTCTTGACGACGTCCTCGAACACGGTCGGGCTGCGCAGCATCCGTCCGGCGCCCGCGGTCGCCCAGGCGAGGTCGGGGTCGGCCGCCGCGAGCGCGTAGAACCGGGACAGGTCCTCGTCGAGGCGCAGCACGTGGCGGACGGTCTCGAGGAGAGCCGCGGCCTGCCGGGGGCCGGGCGGGCGTCCGACCAGGGCGACGCGGGCCAGGCCGGGGCGGCCGGGCCCGATCGTGACGGTGCGGGGCCGGCCGCCCCGCAGGGGCAGCGTGATCTCGAGCGTGCGCGCGTCCGCGTCCACCCGCATCGGCGGCAGCTCGGAGAGGCCGTGGGAGACGATCGTCCGCCAGAGGTCGACCCGCTCGCCGCCCGGGCCGGTCAGCGGAAGCTCCGCGGGCCAGCTACTCACCGAAGTACTTGCGCTCCCACGGGGAGACCGTGAAGGCGACGCCCGGCTCGCCGCCGAGCGCGAGCACGGACGTTCCGTCCTCGAGCGCCCGGGCCGAGCGCACCGTCGCCGGGTCGGGGACGTAGACGAGCGTGCCCGCGGGCGCGTCGACCTCCTCCCCGGCGACCGTGAACACGGCGTGGCCGCGGAGGACGGCGAACAGCTCCTCGTGGCGGGTGTCCGTCTCGTCGTGCTCCTCGAGCAGCGTATCTCCGGCCCGGGCGACGGTCGCGTTGACGCCGAAGGAGCCGATGCCGAAGTGATGGCGAACCGGCTTCCAGTCGTAGGAGCCGGGCTCGGCCTCCGCGGGCGAGGGGATCTCGGTGACGTGGGCGGCCTTGAAGGC
Source organism: uncultured Gaiellales bacterium (assembly GCA_964370985.1). Taxonomy (GTDB): domain Bacteria; phylum Actinomycetota; class Thermoleophilia; order Gaiellales; family Gaiellaceae; genus JAHDVS01. The sequence continues at coordinate 4,542 of CAYJLE010000039.1, forward strand.
GGGGTCCGGCATCGCGCGCTCCTCTCGTTGGGTAACCGGTGATACACTACGGGAGGTTACGTAACCAGTCAAGCGAGGTGGATGGTGTCAAGCGATGCGGCTGCGCCCGGGCAGCTCGAGCTCGTGCGGGCGTTCGTGAACACGCTCGACGTCGAGAGCGGGGAGGACGCCCTGGCGCCGCCGGGCGCGCTCGCGGGGTGGCTCGTGGCGGGGGGCCTGCTCGCGGCCGGCGTGCCCGTGGGGGCGGCCGGGGCGCGCCGGCTGCTCGCGGTGCGCGAGGCTCTGCGCTCGCTGCTGGCCGCGAACAACGGCGGGGCTCTCGACGCGGGCGCCGCTCGCGTGCTCGACGAGGCTGCGCGGCGTGCCCGGCTCGCGCTGCGGTTCGGCCCGGGAGGGTCGGCCGCGCTCGAGCCCGCAGCCGGCGGCGTGGACGGGGCGCTGGGGCGGCTGCTCGCGATCGTCGCGAACGCGATGGCGGCCGGGACGTGGCCGCGCCTGAAGGCGTGCCGCGCCGAGGGCTGCCGCTGGGCGTTCTACGATCACGCTCGCAACCGCTCGCGGGCGTGGTGCTCGATGGCCGTGTGCGGCAACCGGGCGAAGTCGCGGGCGTACCGGGCGCGCGCCTCGCGGTAGCGGCACCCGCTGTCGGGGCGGGCAGACCGGCGCCCGTACAGTGTGGCCGTGGCGATCCTCGGCATCGATGTCGGCGGCACGTTCACGGACGCCGTGCTGTTCGACGGCGGCCGGATCGTGACCGCGAAGGTGCCGACGGCGCGGGAGCAGGAGGGGTCGGTGGTGGCGGCGGCGCGGGCGGTCGGTGCCGCGGCGATCGACCGGTTCACGCACGGCTCGACCGTGGCTACCAACGCGCTGCTCGAGCGGAAGGGCGCGAAGACCGCGTTCGTCGCCACCGAGGGGTTCGAGCACCTTCTGCACCTGCGCCGCCAGTCGCGACCGCATCTGTATCGCCCCTGCCAGGATCATCCCGAGCCGCTCGTGCCGCTCGAGCGCTGCGCCGGCGTGCGCGAGCGGGTCGGCCCCGGCGGGGTGCTCGTGCCGCTCGACCTCTCGACGCTGCCGGACTTCGACGCGGAGGCGGTCGCGATCTGCCTCCTGTTCTCGTTTCGCGAACCGGCCCACGAGCGCGCGGTGGCGGCGGAGGTGCGCCGCCGGCTGCCGCACGCGCACGTGGTCGCGTCGCACGAGCTGGCGCCCGAGTTCCGGGAGTACGAGCGGGCGTCGACGGCCGCTGCGGACGCGTATCTGGGGCCGGCGGTGGGCCGCTACCTGCGCGCTCTGCGTGGCAGCTGCGCGGCCGCGGGCCTGCCCGAGCCGCTCGTGCTGCGCTCGTCGGGTGGCGTCGCGACGATCGAGGAGGCCTCGGCGCACCCCGCGACGATTCTCGTCTCCGGGCCTGCCGGCGGCGTCGTCGGGGCCGCGCTCGTCGCGGGGCTCGCCGGCTTCGGGCGCGCGATCTCGTTCGACATGGGCGGAACCTCGACCGACGTCTGCCTGGTCGTGGACGGGCGGGCCGAGCGCACGGCCGAGCGGCTCGTCGGCGGCCTGCCGATCCGGCTGCCGAGCGTGGACGTGCAAACGGTCGGCGCGGGGGGCGGGTCGCTCGTGTGGCGCGACGCCGGCGGGGCGCTGCGTGTCGGACCCGAGAGCGCGGGCGCGCACCCGGGACCCGCCTGCTACGGGCGCGGCGGCGAGCGGGCCACCGTCACGGACGCGAACCTGCTGCTCGGCCGGCTGCCGCAGCGGCTGCCAGGAGGGATCGAGCTCGACCGCGGGGCCGCCGAACGGGCGCTCGGCGGTGTCGATCCAGCCGCGGTCGTCGAGGTCGTCGACGCGGAGATGCTGCGGGCGCTTCGCCTCGTGTCGGTCGAGCGCGGCCACGACCCGCGCGAGTTCGCGCTGGTCGCGTTCGGCGGTGCCGGGCCGCTCCACGCGTGCTCGCTCGCGGAGCAGCTGGGGTGCGAGACCGTGCTCGTCCCGGCCGCGGCCGGCGTCCTGTCGGCGCTCGGGCTGGTCGCGAGCGACGAGCGGCGCGACCACGTCAGGACCTACGTCGTGCCCCTCGAGGAGGCGGGGGAGCTGCCGGAGAGCGGCGAAGCCGACCTGCGCTACCTCGGCCAGTCGTTCGAGCTGACCGTGCCGCTCGGCGGCGACGGCGACGTCGCCGAGGCGTTCCACCGCGCCCACGAGGAGCGCTACGGGTACGCCGACCGCGCCCGGCGGGTCGAGCTCGTCGCGCTCCGCACCGCCGACGTCACTCCGGGCCCGCAGATCGAGCTGCCGCCGGGCGAGCCGCTCGACGTGGCCGGGCCGGCGGTCGTCGAGCTCGCCGGCGCCACGTGCTGGGTTCCCCCCGGGTGGGTGGGGGTTAGGGACGGGTATAGCACCCTCGTGCTCACGAGGGCGTGACGGGCTGTGGCGAGGGCGTGACGGGAGCGTGAACATCCAGCTTCAGGTACTCGGGAGTGCACTGCGGGCGGTTGCCGAGGAGATGGGGGCCGTGCTGATCCGCTCGGCGTTCTCGTCCAACATCAAGGAGCGACGGGACTGCTCGACCGCGCTCTTCGATGCCCGGGGGCGGATGGTCGCGCAGGCCGAGCACATCCCCGTGCATCTCGGCGCGATGCCGGAGGCGGTCGCGGCGGTGGCGGCCCACGAGCCCGCGGCAGGCGAGATCTACGCGGTCAACGACCCGTTCACCGGCGGCACGCACCTGCCCGACATCACGCTCGTGTCGCGCACGGAGGTAGGCTTCGCGGTCTCGCGCGCCCACCACGCGGACGTGGGCGGGATGGAGCCGGCGAGCCTCCCTGCCGCGTCGCGCGAGCTGTACCAGGAGGGCTTGATCATCCCGCCGGTCAGGCTCGACGAGCACGTCCTGCGGGTTCTGGTCGCGAACATGCGCAACCCGGAGGAGCGCCGCGGCGACCTGCGGGCCCAGGTCGCAGCCCAGCTGCTCGCGGACCGGCGCGTCGCCGAGCTGTGCGCGCGGCACGGGCGCGAGCGGGTCGAGGCCGCGATGGACGAGCTGTACGCGTACTCGGAGCGGCTCGTGCGGGCCGGCATCGCCCGGCTCCCCGACGGGCGCTACGAGGCCGCGGACGTGCTCGAGCCGTACGACCCGTCCCAGCGGCTCGAGCTCCGGGTGGCCGTCACGGTCTCGGGCGACGAGCTCGACATCGACTTCGCCGGGACGTCGCCGCAGCACGACGGCAATCTGAACTGCCCGCTCGCCGTGACCCGCTCCGCCTGCTTCTACGTCGTGCGCTGCCTGACCGAGCCCGACCTGCCTGCCTCCGGCGGAGCCTACGCCCCGGTGTCCGTGCGGGCCCCCGAGGGGACGCTCGTGAACGCGCGGCCGCCGGCGGCCGTGGTCGCCGGCAACACGGAGACGTCGAGCCGGATCACGGACGTGCTGTTCTCGGCGTTCGCGGGCGCGCTCGAGGTGCCGGCGCAGGGGCAGGGGACGATGAACAACGTCACGTTCGGCAACCACCGCTTCACGTACTACGAGACGATCGGCGGCGGCCAGGGCGCCTGCCCCGGCGCTGACGGCCCGTCCGCGGTGCACGTCGCGATGTCGAACGCGCTCAACACGCCCGTCGAGGCGCTCGAGCTCGCCTACCCGCTGCGGGTGGAGCGCTACGGGCTGCGCGCGGGGTCGGGAGGTGCGGGCCGCCACCGGGGCGGCGACGGGGTCGTGCGGGAGGTGCGCGTCCTCGAGGCCTGTCGGCTCTCCGTGCTCAGCGAGCGGCGGCTGCACGCGCCGAGCGGCGCCCGCGGCGGCGAGCCGGGGCAGCGGGGGCGCAACCTCCTGAACGGGGAGGAGCTGCCGTCCAAGGTGACGCGCTCGCTCGAGCCGGGCGACCTGGTGCGGATCGAGACGCCCGGCGGCGGCGGCTTCGGCGCCGCCTGAGCGGCTACGCGACGGCGCTCTCGAGCGCGAGCAGCCGGGCCTTCAGCTCGCGGCCGCCCGCGTAGCCGACGAGCCGCCCGGTCGAGCCGACGACGCGGTGGCACGGCAGCACGATCGGGACCGGGTTGCGGTTGAGCGCGCCGCCGACGGCACGCGCCGCGCGCGGCCTGCCGACCCGGGCCGCCAGGCCGCCGTACGTCTCGGTTGCGCCGTAGGGGACGCGGGCGAGCTCGGCGAGGACAAGCCGCTGGAACGCGGGCAGCGGGCCGAGGTCGACGGGGAGATCGAACGTAGCCCGGCGGCCGGCGAAGTACTCGTCGAGCTCCCGGCGGGCGCGCTCGACGGGGCGGACGGCGCGCAGAACGCGGGCGCCGAACGCGCGGGCCAGCGACTCGAGCTGGCGTTCCGGGTCGGGGTCGAACGAGATCCGGCAGACGCCGGCGGGCGTCACGGCGACGAGCAGGGCGCCGATCGGCGACTCGACGACGTCGTAGGCGACGTCGAGGAGGCCCTCGGCGGCGGCGCGCTCGCGCAGCTGGCGGTCGAGCTCGGCGGGGAAGGTCACGGCTGGACGCTCCTCTCACGCAGGCGCCGGACACCCGAGGACGCGGCCTGGCGGGCGGCGGCCTCGGTCGATCCGAGCGCGCTGGCGATGTCGGCGTAGGAGAGGTCGTACCCGTAGCGCAGGACGACGGCAGCGCGCTCGGTCGGCGGCAGCCCGTCTGTCAGGTGCTCGAGCTCCGCGTGCGGCGGGCGGCCGGTGAGGACGGCGAGCTCCGGCGGCTGCGCGACCGGCCGCGGCGCCGGCCGGCGCTTACCGTCGAAAGCGGCCCCGGGGGCGGTGGTGTTGAACCACCCCCCCACGGTGGAGCCCGCGCGCACC
>CAYJLE010000039.1:9368-25574 GCA_964370985.1 uncultured Gaiellales bacterium
ATCGTGTACAGCCACGCCCGCAGGTGCTCGCCGGAGCGCAGACGCGGGTAGGCGCGCAGGGCTCGCAGGAACGTGTCCTGAAACGCATCGTCCGCCTCTCCGGCGCCGGAGAGGCGGCGCAGGTAGCGGTACACGCCGTCTCGGTGCGTCTCGTACAGCGTCTCGAACGGCGGCACGGGCACGACGTCCATCATGAGCTGAAACGCGCCGGCGCGCGTCCGTGTGAGATCCGTCACCGCCTTGTGGCCAAGCCGGCGCTTTCCGGCACACACCCGTGCGCCCCGCGACGCTACGCTGGAAGCGGGAGGAGGCGCGGGGTGGCCCCTCGGGTGGCGACATCGCCGCGCCGCCCCGGCTCGTGGTGCGCTCCCCCGGCGCCGACGGCGTGGAGGTCGGGCATGCGGGTGGCTTCCGGGAGCGACACCAGGCGGTGTCCCTGTCGGGACCTCTCGTCGGCACCTACGGGTGCGGGGGACAGCTTCGCCGTCGGCGTCGCGTTCGGGCTCGCGACCGGTGGGCGCTGCCGGGGGTTGTCAAATGGGGGAAAGTGGGGTAAAGTGGGGCCCTGTGGATGGAGCGGAGCGCTGAATCATGTTTCTCGGCGAGTACGAGCACACCCTCGACGACAAGAGCCGGCTGACCCTCCCGGCGAAGTTCCGGGATGCGTTCGCGAGCGGCTGCGTGGTCACGAGGGGCATGGACGGCTGCCTCGTCGTCTACACGCGGGAAGCCTGGGAGCGGTTCGTGTCGGTTCGGCTCGAGGGCCTCGACCCCTTCTCCCGGGAGGCGCGCCAGATGGCTCGCTTCCTGTTCTCGGGAGCGACGGAGGCAGAGCCGGATCGTCAGGGCAGGGTGATGATCCCGCCCGTGCTCGTCAACCGCGCGAAGCTCGACCGCGAGGTCGTGGTTGCCGGCGTCCGCGATCACGTCGAGATCTGGGATCGCGCCACCTGGCGCGCACACCTCGAGGACGTGGAAGGGAGTGCTGAACTTGTTGCCGAACGCCTTGCCGCACAGGGTGACTGACCACGTCCCGGTGCTGGCCGAGGAGGTGCTCGACCTCCTCGCGCCGAAGCCGGGGGAGACCCTCGTCGACGCCACGTTCGGCGCCGGGGGGCACGCCGCGCTGCTAGCAGCCGCCCTGCGTGGCCGCGGCCGCGTGATCGCGATCGATCGCGACCCGGACGCCCGCGTCTACTTCGAGCGCTTCGCCAAGCGGGCCGGCGTCCCGTGCCGGTTCCTGCGCGGGAGCTTCGACACGGTGCTCGCTCAGCTTGCCGGGAACGGCGTGAGGGCGGACGCGATCCTGCTCGACCTCGGCATCTCGAGCATGCAGGTCGACCGTCCCGAGCGCGGGTTCTCGTACGCGGCCGACGCGCCGCTCGACATGCGCATGGATCCCTCCGAGCCCGAGTCCGCCCTCGAGATCGTCAACGAGGCGGGTGAGCGCGAGCTCGCGGACACGTTCCGGCGCTTCGGTGAGGAGCGGTTCGCCCGCCAGATCGCACGGGAGATCGTGCGGCGCAGGCGCGAGCGGCCGATCGAGCGGACCGGGGAGCTCGTCGATGCGATCCGCGCGGCCGTTCCGGCCCCGAGACGCTTCGGCGACGGGCATCCGGCGAAACGGGTGTTCCAGGCGTTGCGGATTGCCGTCAACGACGAGCTCGGTTCGCTCGAGCGGGGGTTGCCGGCGGCGCTCTCGATGCTGCGTCCGGGCGGCCGCCTGTGCGTGATCAGCTTCCACTCGCTCGAGGATCGGATCGTCAAGCGTTTCCTGGCCGCGGAGGCGCGGGGCTGCACGTGCCCGCCCGATCTGCCCATCTGCGCGTGCGGGAAGGAGCCGACGCTTCGGCTCCTGACGAAGAAGGCCGTGCGGCCGTCGCCGGGGGAGCTCGCCGACAACCCCCGTTCGGCGTCGGCGCGGCTGCGTGCCGCGCTCAAGACCGACGCGGCAGGCTGATGGCCGTCGCCGCTCCACGTGCGCGACCCGCGCCGGGCCCGGTTGCCGCCCCCCGCGTAGCGCGTCCGGCCACGGCCTCCCGATCGCGCTCCGCCCCGAGGCGTGCCGCCGCGTCCCCGGCGCTCGCGCGCTGGGCCGTCTGGATCGCGATCGTCGCTGCCCTGCTCGCCGGCATCGTGGCGCTGAACGTCGCCGCGCTCGAGCTTCGCGTCGAGCGCGGCAAGGTGCAGTCGCAGAACGCGGATCTGCGCGCGGGCATCGAGCGGCTCGAGGCGCAGCTCTCCGGCGCCGCGGCGGTGTCGCCGGTCGAGGCGGCGGCGCGCGGGCGGCTCGGCCTGGTCGAGCCCGGGGAGACGGTCTACCTGGGGCTCGAGCGCGCGGGGCGGTGAACTCGTGAGCGCGCGCCTCTCGAACCGGCGCATCCGCCTCCTCGTCGCCGTGTTCGGGCTCCTGTTCGTAGCGACGCTGGCGCGCGCGGCCTGGCTGCAAGCGGTGCGTGCGCCGGGGCTCGACCGGATCGCCGCGAGCCAGCAGCGGGAGACCGTGGCGGTGCCGGCCCGGCGCGGCACGATCTACGACCGCCAGGGGGTTGAGCTCGCCGTGGGCGAGGACGCGACCACCGTCTACGCGAATCCGCGTCAGGTACGCGACCCGCGTGCGGTGGCAGCGGTCGTCGCGCACGATCTCGGGCTCGACCCCGACGCGGTGTACGAGGCGCTCTCCGATCGCTCGCGCGGGTTCGTGTACGTCGCCCGGAAGGCCGACCCGCAGGCGGCGGAGAGGCTCGCCGCGCGCGGGATCGCCGGGCTCGGCTTCGTCCCTGAGGAGCGGCGCGCCTATCCCCAGGGGCGAATCGCGGCGACGGTGCTCGGCTACGTCGGCACCGACAACGAGGGGCTCGCCGGGGTCGAGCTCGAGTACGAGGAGCAGCTTGCCGGGCTCCCCGGCGAGGAGACCGTGGTGCGCGACCCGTTCGGGCGCCTGCTCGACGTCGCCGATGCCAGTCCGGCGCGGCAGGGGCGCGATGTGACGCTCACGATCGACCATCGGCTGCAGGCGCAGGTCGAGGACGTGCTCGGCCGTACTCGCACCGCCTGGTCGGCGGAGTCCGCGACTGCGATCGTGCTCGACATCCGGACGGGCGCGGTGCTCGCGATGGCTGTCGCTCCGGGATTCGACGCGAACCGCTTCCCCGATCTGCCTTCCGGGCGCGTGCGCAACCGCGCGATCACCGATGTGTTCGAGCCGGGTTCGACGTTCAAGGTCGTGACCGTCGCGGCCGTGCTCGACGACCGGATCGTGCAGCCGGGCAGCTCGTTCTCGCTGGCGCCGGAGATCCAGGTCGCCGATCGGGTGATCCACGAGCTCGAGGATCGGGAGTGGGAGCGCATGACCGTGTCCGAGATCCTGTTTCGGTCCTCGAACGTCGGCGCGATCACGCTGGCGCTGGCGCTCGGGGAGGACAGGCTCTCGTGGTGGATCGAGCGCTTCGGATTCGGGCGACCCACCGGGATCGACTTTCCCGGCGAGGCGGACGGGATCGTGCTGCCGCGCGAGCGCTGGACGGGTGCCACGATCGGGAACGTCCCGCTCGGTCAGGGTATCGCCGTCACGCCGCTCCAGCTCGCGAGCGTCTACGCGGCGATCGCGAACGGCGGTACCTGGATCGAGCCGCAGCTCGTGGAACGGGTCGAGGGAAGCACGCGCTCCGAGCCCGAGCGGCGCCAGCTCGTCGCGCGCGGCACCGCCCGGCAGCTCACGCAGATGCTGGCCAGCGTCGTCTCCGAGGGCACGGGCGCTGAGGCGCAGGTGCCCGGGTACACGGTCGCCGGCAAGACCGGCACCGCCGCCAAGCCGGACGCGGCCGGCGGCTACTCCGATTCCCGCTACGTCGCGTCGTTCGTCGGTTTCGCCCCGGCCAGCGCCCCGCGGGTCGCGATCCTCGTCCTCGTCGACGAGCCGGAGGGCGGGATCCTCGGCGGCACCGTCGCCGCGCCCGCGTTCGCGGAGATCGCAGGCTTCGCGCTGCGCTACCTCGACGTGCCCCCCGACGCGCTGCTGGCGGAGGGCGGTTCGGGCGGCGCCGCAGCCGCTTCAGAGGGCGGCTGAGTCGGGGCACCCCTAACCCACCACCCGCTTTCAGCATATCGGGGCAATGCGCGCGCGTGTGTGTCGGAAGGTGACGAAACCCGAGCAAATCGGCTTCTTTTCCCGCTGCTGGCCGCGCGGGCCCGGGCGGTTGCGATGGTAGAATCCCGCCCCATCGAGCTGGAGACTCTGAGGCAGGCGATCGGAGCGACGCGGGCGGGGAGCGAGGCGTCGGCGGAGGTCACCGACCTCGCGTTCGACGACGGCAAGGTGGTGTCGGGGTCGCTGTTCTTCTGCGTGCCGGGTCTCGCCGCGGACGGTCACGGGTTCGCTGCGGTGGCGGTCGAGCGTGGCGCGGCCGCGCTCGTGGTCGAGCGGCCGCTGCCGCTGCCGGTGCCGCAGCTCGTCGTCTCGGACGCGCGGGCCGCGATGGCGCCGGCCGCGAACGTGTTCTTCGGCGAGCCGACGCGGGAGCTCGAGGTCGCTGCCGTGACCGGCACGAACGGGAAGACGACCACCGCGTTTCTCCTGTTCGCGCTGCTCGCCGCCGCCGACCGGCGGCCCGGCCTGCTCGGCACAGTCGAGTGCCGTGTGGGCGGGGAGCGGCGGGCGGTGAGCCACACGACGCCGGAGGCGATCGACCTCCAGCAGACGTTCCGGGAGATGCTCGACGCGGGGGATCGCAGCTGCGCCATGGAGGCGTCGTCGCACGCCTCGGCCCTGCACCGCCTCGACGCCGTCCGCTTCGCGTGCCTCGTGTTCACGAACCTGACGCAGGACCACCTCGACTTCCACGGCACCATGGAGGACTACTTCCAGGCGAAGCGTCGCCTGTTCGTGGAGCCGGGCCCGGACGGGCGGCGGCCCCCGGCCGCTGTCGGCGTCGACGACCCCTACGGCCGGCGCCTTGCCGAGGAGCTGGCCGGGCTCGGCGCCCCGCTGCTGACGTTCGGGCTTGCGCCGGACGCCGCCGTTGGGCCCGAGGGGCTGGAGCTGACCGCCGGGGGGGCGTCGTTCGTCGCCGCGGGCCTGCCCGTCGCGACCAGGCTGCGCGGACGCTTCAACGTCGCGAACGTGCTCGGCGCGGTTGCGGCCGGGCGGCTGCTCGGGATCGACGACGGCTCGATCGTCCGCGGCGTCGAGCACGTGACCGGCGTCCCCGGCCGGTTCGAGGCGATCGACGGGGGGCAGCCGTTCACGCTGCTCGTCGACTACGCCCACACGCCCGATGCGCTGCGCAACGTCCTCGGCGCCGCGCGCGAGCTCGCCGACCGGCGCCTGGTCTGCGTGTTCGGCTGCGGCGGCGACCGCGACCGTGGCAAGCGCCCGCTGATGGGCGCGGCCGCCGCCGAGCTCGCAGACCACGTGATCGTGACGTCCGACAATCCGCGTTCCGAGGACCCGCTCGCTATCATCGCCGAGGTCGGCGCGGGCGCCGCGGCCGCCCGCGCCACGGTCGAGGGCGAGCCCGCCCGGCGCGCGGCTAGCCGCCGCGCGGGCGGGCTCGTCGGCGCCGGCGACGTCGTCGTGATCGCCGGCAAGGGCCACGAGCGGGGGCAGACGTTCGCCGACCGCACCGTCCCGTTCTCGGACCGAGACGAGGCCGCCGACGCGGTGCGCCGGCTCGGCGCCGGGGCGCCCGCGTGATCCCGCTCGCGCTCACCGAGGTCGCCCGCCTCTGCCCCGGACGCCTCGAGGCGGCGGCCGGTGCCGAGCGCGTCACCGGTCTCGAGATCGACTCGCGCCGCATCCGGCCCGGCGACCTGTTCGTCGCCGTCGGCGCCGGCGCCGAGCACGTTGCCGACGCGCTCGCCCGCGGCGCCGCGGGCGCGCTCGTTCCCGACGACGCCCACCGCGCCATGGCCGCGCTCGGCGCCGCCGTCCGCGACCGGTCCGCCGCCACCGTCGTCGGCATCACCGGCGCCACCGGGAAGACGTCGACGAAGGACATCCTCGCGGCCCTCTGCCGCCCCCACGCGCGCACCGTCGCGGCCGAGCAAAGCCACAACAACGAGATCGGACTGCCGCTCACCCTGACCCGGATCGAGTCCGACACCGAGATCGTGATCGCCGAGATGGGCACGCGCGGGCTCGGCCAGGTGGCCGAGCTGTGCGCCGTCGCCAGACCCCAGCTCGGGGTGATCACGACGCTCGGCCCCGCCCACCTCGAGGTGTTCGGGACGGTCGAGAACGTGGCCCGCGCCGAGGCCGAGATCGTGGCGGCGCTCCCGCCCGGCGGCGTCGTCGTCGTCCCCGCCGGCGAGCCGCTGCTCGACCCGTACCTGACGCGGACGGACATCGACGTGATCCGGTACGGCGACGGCGGCGACGTGCGCCTGCTCTCGTTCGCCGCCGACGAGCACGCCCGCCTCGTCGTCGACGTCCTCGACGAGCGGCTCGAGCTCGCGTTCAACTTCCGCTCCCGCCACAACGCGACCAACGCGCTCGCCGCGCTCGCCGCCTACGGCGCGCTCGGGCTGCCGCTCGCCGACGCGCAGGTCGGCGCCCTCGAGATCTCCCTGTCGCGCTGGCGGGAGGAGGAGCTCCCGCTCCCCGGCGGGGGCGTCCTCATCAACGACTGCTACAACGCCAACCCGGTCTCGATGGCGGCGGCACTCGACCACCTCGCGCAGCGCGCCCGCGGTCGCCGCCGCGTTGCCGTGCTCGGCGACATGGCCGAGCTCGGCCCTGACGCGCCCGCCTACCACGGCGAGGTCGGCACCGTCGCCAGTCGCGCCGGCGTCTCCGTCCTCGTTGCGATCGGCCCGCTCGCCCGCGGCTACCTCGAAGGCGCCGAGGCCGTGCCCGCGCGCCTGTGGGCCCCGACCGTCGAGCAGGCGCTCGCCGTGTACCCAGCCCTCATTCGTCCCGGCGACTGCGTGCTCGTCAAGGGCTCGCGGTCGATGGGGCTCGAAGCCGTCGCCGGCACTGTGGCCGCGGCGCCCGCCTAGGAGGCTGCCGTGGTCCGCGTGCTCGTCGCAGGCATCCTCGCGATGGTGATCGCGATCGCGGCCGGGCCGAAGTTCATCGCGTTTCTGCGCCGCAACGAGTTCGGCCAGCACATCCGGGAGGACGGGCCCCAGGGGCACAGCGCCAAGCAGGGCACCCCCACGATGGGCGGGCTCCTGATCATGGTCTCGATGGCGATCCCGTTCCTGATCTTCTCCTACCGCACGATCGAGGCGCTCACCGTGTTCGCCGTCACGCTCGCCTGCGCCGCGATCGGCTTCGTCGACGACTGGACGAAGCTCACCCGGCGGCGTTCGCTCGGCCTCGCCGGGCGCTGGAAGCTCGTGCTGCTCGCGCTCATCACCGCGTTCGTTGCGCTCGTCGTCTACGACCGCGGCTTCGCGACCTCCGTGTACCTGCCGCTGCTCGACACCGACGTCGGTCTGTCCTGGGCGTGGTACGGCCTCCTGTTCCTCATGATCGCCGGCGCCGCCAACGGCGTGAACCTCACCGACGGCCTCGACGGCCTCGCCTCCGGCACCGTCACGATCTCGCTGTTCACCTACACCGCGATCGGCGTCATCGCCTGGATCGTCTCCAAGCGCCTCGGCCCCGAGAACGTCGGGCAGCTCGACCTCGCGATCCTCGGCGCCTGCCTGATCGGCGGGTCGATCGGGTTTCTCTGGTACAACGCGTTCCCCGCCCAGGTGTTCATGGGCGACACCGGCTCGATGGGCCTCGGCGGCGCCCTCGCGGCGTTCGCGATCATGACCAAGACGGAGATCCTGCTGCTCCTGATCGGCGGGGTCTTCCTGATCGAGGCGCTCTCCGTGATCGTCCAGGTCGTGAGCTACAAGCGCTTCGGGAAGCGGGTGTTCCTGATGGCCCCGATCCACCACCACTTCGAGATGAAGGCGTGGTCGGAGGCGCGGATCATGGTCCGCTTCTGGATCGTCGCGCTAATCCTCTGCGCCTGCGCGTTCGTCCTCTACTACCGCTACCAGGAGCATTTCGTCTCCTGACGCCGCACCGGCACCCGGCCCGCCCGACGGGCGCGTGAGCGGCGGGCGCACGCCGCTGCCGAGCGCCGGCGCGACCGTCCTCGTCGTCGGCCTCGCCCGCTCCGGCGAGGCGGCTGCGCTCGCGCTCGCCCGCCGCGGCGTCCGGGTGATCGGCGCCGACGCGAACGTCGCGCTCGAGACCGGGAGGCTTCGCGCGGCGGGCGTCGAAGTGCTGCTTGGCGCCGCGACCGACCGCGCGCCGCTCGATCACGTGCAGCTCCTCGTGAAAAGCCCCGGGGTCCCGAGCGAGGCAGCCCTCGTCGCCGCCGCACGGGCACGTGCCATCCCCGTCTGGGGCGAGGTCGAGCTCGGCGCCCGCCTCGTCGCCCAGCCCACCGTCGGGATCACCGGCACGAACGGGAAGACGACCACGACCGCGCTCGCCGGGGCGATCCTCGACGCGGCCGGTCGCCGCGCCGTGCTCGCCGGCAACGTCGGGTGCCCCCTCTGCGCCCTCGACGGGGCGCTCGAGGACGGCGCCGCGGTCGTCTGCGAGCTGTCGAGCTTCCAGCTCGAGGACATCGAGACGCTGCGTCCGCACGTCGCCGTCCTGCTCAACCTCACCCCCGACCACCTCGACCGGCACGGCAGCCTCGAGCGCTACCGGGCCGCGAAGCTCAGGATCTTCGAGAACCAGGAGCCCGACGACGTCGCCGTCCTCCCGCACGGCTTCGGGCCGGTGCCCGGCCGTGGCCGGCGCGTCGAGTTCGCGGCCTCGGACCCGCTCCCGGCGGAGCCGCGGATCCCCGGCGGGCACAACCGCGAGAACGCGGCCGCCGCCGCCGCCGCCGCCCGCGCGCTCGGCGTCCCCGACACGGCCATCGCCGACGCGCTGCGCACGTTCCCGGGTGTCCCGCACCGGCTCGAGCCGGTCCGAGATGTCCGCGGCGTCGACTTCGTCAACGACTCCAAGGCGACGAACCCCGAGTCGGCGCAGCGGGGCCTGCTCGCCTACCCGCCGGGCCTGCGGGTGATCCTCGGCGGCAGCCGCAAGGGCACGCCGTTCGACGCGCTCGCCCGCACGGCACGCGACCGTGCCGTCGCGTGCGCCTACCTGATCGGCGAGACCGCAGACGAGCTCGCCGCCGTGCTCGACGCCGAAGGCGTCCCCACCGTGCGCTGCGGCGAGCTCGAGACCGCCGTCGCCCGTGCGTTCGCCGACGCGCAACCCGGCGAGACCATCCTGCTCTCGCCCGCGTGCGCGAGCTTCGACCAGTTCACCGGCTACGAGCAGCGCGGCGAGCGCTTCCGGGCGATCGTGGCGGGCCTGTGAGTGCCCCCGCCACGACCGGGCACCGCAGCCGCGGCGCCAGCCGCAGCCGCGTCCGCGCGCACGCGCAGCTCGAGCACGGCCTGCTCGTGCTCGTCACGCTTGCCCTCACCGCCTTCGGGCTCGTCATGGTCTACAGCGCGAGCTCCGCCCGGGCGGCCGTCTCCGCCGGCGACCCCGGCTACTACCTGAAGCGCCAGGCCCTCTACGCGCTCGCCGGACTCGCCCTCTTCGCCGTCCTCGCCCGCACCGACTTCCGCGGGCTGCGGCGCGCCGCCGGGCCGCTGCTCGCCACCAGCTTCGTCCTGCTCGCCGCCGTGCTCATCCTCGGTGTCAGCGTCAACGGCGCCCGCCGCTGGCTCGACGTCGGGCCCGTCTCCGTGCAGCCCTCCGAGCTCGCGAAGATCGCGATCGTGATCTGGGTCGCCGCCTGGCTCTCGCGCCGCCAGCCGCCCGCGTCGCTCGGCGAGCTCCTGCGCCCGATCGGCGTCGTCACCGGCGCCGCGCTTCTGCTCGTTCTGCTCGAGCCCGACCTCGGCACCGCGATCGCCCTCCTCGGCGCGGTCGGCGCGATCCTGCTCGTGACGGGGACACCGATGCGCGTGCTGCTCGCCGCGGGCTCCGTGATGACCGCGCTCGTCCTCGCCGCCTCCTGGCTCGAGCCGTACCGTCGCGCCCGCCTGGTCGCGTTCATCGACCCGTGGCAGGACCCGGAAGGCGCCGGCTTCCAGTCCGTCCAGGCGCTGATCGCGCTCGGCTCCGGCGGGATCTTCGGCGTCGGTCTCGGCGAGAGCGTCCAGAAGGTCTACTACCTGCCCGAGGCGTCGACCGACATGATCTTCGCGATCGTCGGCGAGGAGCTCGGCCTGCTCGGCGCCGCCGCCGTGATCCTCGCCTACACGGCCTTCGGGTACGCCGGCTTCCGGATCGCGCTGCGCTGCCGAAACCCGTTCGGGAAGCGGCTCGCGGCCGGCCTGACGGCCCTCGTGTGCGGCCAGGCCGCCGTCAACCTCGGCGCCGTCATGGGCATCGCGCCGCTCACCGGCATCCCGCTCCCGTTCGTCAGCTACGGTGGCTCGAGCCTCGTCGCCGGCCTCGCCGCCGTCGGCATCCTCCTTAACATCGCGGTCAACGATGCAGCAGCCAGCGAGCAGGATCAGGTGCGTGATCGCGGCCGGCGGGACCGCGGGGCACGTCCTGCCCGCGCTCGCCGTGGCGGACGCGCTGAAAGCCCGCGGCGCGAGCGTCAGCTTCGCCGGCTCGCCTGAGCGGATCGAAGCGACGCTCGTACCCGCAGCCGGCTACGAGCTCGACGCCCTGAGCGTCGATGGCCTCCCGCGTGCCCTCGGCTCGCGGCTCCTGCGCGCGCTCGCCACCGACGCCTGTGCCCCGCTCGCCGCCCGCCGGCTGCTCGCCCGCAGGCGCCCCCACGTGGTGCTCTCCGCAGGCGGCTACACCGGCGGACCCGCCGTTCTCGCCGCCGCGTCGCTGCGGATCCCCGCCGCCGTCACCGAGGCCGACGCCCACCTCGGCCTCGCCAACCGCCTCGCCGCGCCCTTCGCCGCGCGCGTCTTCCTCGCCTACCCGATCGCCGGCCGGGACGGCGGCAGGTACCGTGTCGTCGGCCGCC
This sequence comes from uncultured Gaiellales bacterium, assembly GCA_964370985.1. GTDB lineage: Bacteria > Actinomycetota > Thermoleophilia > Gaiellales > Gaiellaceae > JAHDVS01. The sequence goes on from CAYJLE010000039.1 coordinate 20,327, forward strand.
CGATCCCGGTCCGGTCGCTCGCACCCGCCGGCGGACGCGCGGAGGCGCGGCGGCGCTTCGGGCTCCCCCAGGAGGGCCCCGTCGTCCTCGTCTGCGGCGGCAGCCTCGGCGCCCGGCGGCTCAACGAGGCCGCCCTCGACGCGTTCGGCGCCGCCGGGCCCGCCGTACTCCACCTCTCCGGCAAGCGCGACCACGCCGCCCTCGCGCCGCGCGTGACCCGCCCCGGCTACCGGCTCGTCGCCTTCACCGACGAGTTCGGGGCCGCGCTCGCCGCCTGCGACCTCGTCGTCTCCCGCGCCGGCGGCGCCGTGTGGGAGATCGCAGCCGCCGGAAAGCCCGCGCTGCTCGTCCCCTACCCGGACGCCACCGCCGACCACCAGACGAAGAACGCCCGCCACTTCGAGCGAGGCGGCGGCGCGATCCTCGTCCCGGACGCGCAGCTCGACCTGCGCCACCGCGTGGGGGCCCTGCTCGCCGACCCGGCGCGGCTCGCCGCGATGGCCGACGCGATGCTCGCGCTCGCCCGTCCCGGAGCGGCCGACGCCGTCGCCGAGGAGCTGATCGCCCTTGCAGCCGCTCGCGGGTAGACGGATCTGGCTCGTCGGCGTCGGCGGCGCCGGCATGAGCGCGCTCGCCCTCGTCTGCCGCGCCTGGGGCGCCGAGGTCGCCGGCTCCGATCGCGCCCGCTCCCCGTACGCCGAGCGGCTCGAGCGCGACGGGATCCCCGTCGTCGTCGGGCACGCCGCCGCGAACGTCCCCGCCGGGTTCGAGGTCGTCGCCTCCTCCGCGATCGCCCCCGACAACCCCGAGCTTGCCGGCGGCTACCGGCGCCGCGGCGAGCTGCTCGCGGAGCTCGTCGCGCTGCGACCCTCGATCGTCGTCGCCGGCGCGCACGGCAAGACGACGACCGCGTCGATGATCGCCTACTGCCTGCACGAGCTCGGGCACGACCCCGCCTACCTGATCGGCGGCGACGTGCCGCAGCTCGGGGGCAACGCCGGGGCGGGGGAGGGGTGGCTCGTCGCGGAGGGCGACGAGTCAGACCGCTCGCTGCTGCTCCTGCGCCCCCGGATCGCCGTCGTCACCAACGTCGACCTCGACCACCACGCCACGTTCGCCTCCCGGGCCGAGGTGGAGGCCCTGTTCGCGGACTGGCTCTCGTCGCTTCCGGACGGCGCGACCGTGATCCGGGGCGAGCAGGTCGAGGCGCCCCCCGACCTGGCTCTCGCGATCCCCGGCGAGCACAACCGCCGCAACGCCGCCTGCGCGCTCGCGGCGCTCGCCGCCGTCGGGGCCGACGCGACCGCGGCGGCGGCGGCGCTCGCCGCCGCCCGCGGCGCCGGGCGCCGCTTCGAGCCCCGGGGCGAGGCGGGCGGCGTCCGCGTCGTCGACGACTACGGCCACCACCCGGCGGAGGTGGCGGCGACGATCGAGGCGGCCCGGGCCGTCGCCGGGGGGGGACGCGTGCTCGTCCTCTTCCAGCCCCACCTCTACTCGCGCACCCTCCACCTCGCCCGCGAGCTCGCCGCCGCGCTCGCCACCGCCGACGCGGTCTGCGTCACCGACGTCTACCCGGCGCGCGAGCGGCCGCTCCCCGGCGTCACGGGGAAGCTGATCGTCGAGCGGCTCTGCGAGCTGCGCCCCGGCATGCCCGTCGCCTGGGCGCCAGGCGTCGACACCGCCGCGGCGCTCCTGGCGGGGCAGGCGCGACCCGGAGACCTCGTCCTGACGGTCGGGGCGGGCGACGTCGACCGCGCCGGCCCGGCGATACTGGCGACACTGTCGCCATGAACGAGCAGCCGAAGACGCTGAAGCGGGACGTTGGCCTCCACCGGCACACCACGGTCGGGACCGGGGGCCCGGCCCGCTGGTTCGCGAAGCCCGAGACCGTGCAGGAGCTCGCCGACCTGCTCGCCTGGGCGGCCGAGCGCGGCGAGCCGGTCGCCGTACTCGGCCTGGGCTCGAACCTCCTCGTCGCCGACGACGGCTTCGCCGGGCTCGCGCTCAGGCTCACGGGCTCGCTCGCCTACGTCAAGATCGACGGGACGGGCATGACCGCCGGCGGCGGCGCCCCGCTCGCCGTGTGCGTCCACCGAGCCCGCGACGCCGGCCTGGGCGGGCTCGAGTTCGCCTGCGCGATCCCCGGCACCGTCGGCGGCGCCGTCTGGATGAACGCGGGCGCCTACAGCGGCGAGCTCGCGGGGATCCTCGTGCGCGCCTACGTCGTAGACGCCGCCGGCGCCCGCTGGCTCAGCCCCGGCGAGCTCGGGCTGCGCTACCGCGGCTGCGACCTGCGGCCCGGCCAGGTTGTCGCGGCGGCCGAGCTCGAGCTCGTCAAGCGCCCGGTCGAGGAGGTCCGCGCCGCGATCGCGAAGCTCCAGGCGCAGCGCAAGGCTGCGCAGCCAACCGACCGCCGCACGTTCGGCAGCGTCTTCAAGAACCCCGAGCACGACCTGACGGCGGGCAGGATGCTCGAGGAGTGCGGGCTCGGCGGCTTTCGGATCGGCGGGGCGGAGGTCTCCCGCAAGCACGCGAACTTCATCGAGAACGTCGGCGGGGCGCGCACGGCCGACGTGCTCGCGCTGATCGCGGAGGCACGCCGGCGGGCGCGCGCGTCGTTCGGCGTCACCCTCGAGCCCGAGGTGCAGCTGCTCGGGGCGATCGAGATCCCGCCGCTCGCCGAGGCGTAGCCCGCGGGCCGCCCCGGCGGCCGCGGCAGGGGTGGCGGCCGGGACGGCGAACCTGCCGCCATGGGCACGACCCGGCGGCCCTCGCTCGCGCTCGCGCGTCCGCAGACGGCGCGGCTCGCCCTGCCCCTGCGGCGGGCGGCCGCTGCGCTCGCGGTGGCGGCCTGCGCCGCGGGGCTGCTCTACGTCGCGGCCCGGGAGACATCGCTGTTCGCGCTGCGGTCGGTCGAGGTGCGAGGCGCCCCGGACGAGCTCGCCGCCCGCGTCGAGGCGACCCTGCGGCGGTTCCACGGGACGAGCCTCGTCGCCCTCGACACGGCCTCCGTCGAGCGCGCCCTGCGGGCGCTGCCCGCGGTGCGCTCCGCCGCGGTCGAGCGCGACTTCCCGCATACCCTCGACGTCTCGGTCACGCCGGAGCGAGCCGTCGCCGTCCTGCGGCGCGGCAACGAAGCATGGCTCGTCGCGTCGGGCGGCAAGGTGCTCCAGGCGGCGGAGGTCGCCGACCTGCCGGCGCTGCCGCGCATCTGGGTCGGCGGGGCGGAGCCGCCGGTCCCGGGCGAGCTCCTCCATCCCGACGGCCTGGGCGCGGCCGTGCGCACGCTCGTCCTCGTCCCCGGGGACTTCCCCGCCAGGGTCGCGTCCGCGGCCGGAACGGCCGACGAGGTGACGCTCGTGCTCGCCAACGGGATGCAGCTACGAGTGGGCGACGAGAGCGATGTCCGCCTGAAGCTGGAGGTCGCCGCGACGGTGCTCCGGTCGCTGAGCCGGGCCGAGCGGGCGGAGCTCGCGTACCTCGACGTCAGCATTCCCGCGAGGCCAGTCGGCGCCCAAAAGTCTCAAGTCGAAGGTCGAGGGTGAGAAAGCGCTCAAGTTTCCCCTGCAAATGGCCGATTGACAAGTGAGCACCGACCACGTACCCTGGGCGTACGGTTTAGTTGAGCTTCAGCTAGAGAACGGTTGAGAGTGAGAGATCAGACAGGCAGTTACCTCGCGGTGATCAAGGTCGTCGGCGTCGGCGGCGGCGGCACGAATGCCGTCAGCCGGATGGTCGACGCCGGCCTCAAGGGCGTCGAGTTCCTGGCGGTCAACACGGACGCCCAGGCGCTGCTCATGTGCGAGGCCGACGTGAAGCTCCATGTCGGCGCGAAGGTGACGCGCGGGCTCGGCGCCGGCGCGAATCCGGAGGTCGGCTTCCAGGCGGCGATGGAGAGCCGGGACGAGCTGAAGGAGGCGCTGAAGGGCGCCGACATGGTGTTCGTCACGGCGGGCGAGGGCGGCGGCACCGGCACCGGTGGTGCGCCCGTGATCGCCGAGATCGCGCGCGAGCTCGGCTCCCTGACCGTGGGGGTGGTGACCCGGCCGTTCACGTTCGAGGGTCAGAAGCGCTCCGATCAGGCGGAGGAGGGGATCAAGCGCCTCCGCGACAAGGTCGACACGCTGATCGTGATCCCGAACGACCGGCTGCTGTCCGTGGTCGAGAAGCGCACGTCGATCATCGAGGCGTTCCGGATGGCCGACGACATCCTCCGCCAGGGCGTGCAGGGCATCACCGACCTGATCACGATCCCCGGTCTCGTCAATCTCGACTTCGCGGACGTCCGCACGATCATGAGCGACGCCGGCTCGGCGCTGATGGGCATCGGGATCGCGAGCGGGGAGGGGCGCGCGGCGGAGGCGGCCAGGACGGCCGTGTCGTCGCCCTTGCTCGAGGCGTCCGTCGAGGGCGCGACCGGCATTCTCCTGAACATCACGGGCGGGCCGAACCTGGGTCTGTTCGAGGTGAACGAGGCCGCGGAGGTCGTCACGGGCGCCGCCGACCGCAACGCAAACGTGATCTTCGGCGCCGTCATCGACGACGCCCAGGACGACGAGGTGCGCGTCACCGTGATCGCAACCGGCTTCGACGGGCGCTACCGCCGCACGAAGCGCGAGCGTGGCGAGGAGCGCGCGCCTGTCGCCGCCGGCGAGCGCGAGCGCGGCAGCGCGGGCGGCGGCTTCGACGTGCCCGCCGACGTGCTCGAAGTCCCGTCGTTCCTGCGCGAAGACTCCTGACGCGCGGTCACCCGGGCCGAAACCCGCCCCGGCGAGTCGCGTCGCTGCTCGGGCCTGATCCGGCCGTCGAGGTGTAGGGGCGGGACCTGTCCCGCCCGGTTGGGGCGGGGGTCGCGTTCGCGAGCTGGGCGGGCCTGCGGGCTGGGCGGGTCTAGGGGCGGGACAGGTCCGGCCCCTACCGACGTGGTCGGGTTGGGGCGAGACCTGCCCCGCCCGGGCGTCTGCGCACGGGCCTGAGTCCCGCTCCCCCGATCGGGGGATCTTCCCGGCGGCGCGTAAGGATCGCCCCCGGCCGTCTCGAACGCGGTCGGAGACCGGGAGCCGCCGCTCCTCGACCCGGTGAACGTGTGGGCGTGGACTCTCATCCTCGCCGTCGCGCTCGATCTCGGCAGGCAGCACACCGACTTCGGCGCGAAGAGTGGGGGGCGGCAGGGCGGCTGACGCAGGGGCGGGTCCCGCCCCCCCCCCCGCGTGCCGGGCCCCCCGGGGCCCGGCCCCCCGCGCGCCCC
>CAYJLE010000039.1:25584-31190 GCA_964370985.1 uncultured Gaiellales bacterium
GTGGGGGGTTTTGTGGGGGGGGGGGGTGGGGGGCTCCGGGGGGGGGGGCCCCCCCCCCCCCCACGGCGTGCCGGGCCCCGGGAGGCCGGGCCCCGCGCGAGCGCCTCGACGGGAAAGCCGCCGTTGCGCCGGCCCCGGTCAGGCGTTAGCCTGCCGGACGTGCGGGTCGGCTCGAGGAGCGGGCGGCTCGGCTCCGTGGTCGCGGTGCTGGTCGGCGCCGGCTGCTCCGCCACGGTCGCGGACCCCGGCCCGCCTGCAACCGCCGTCGCGCCGGAGACCGCCCCCGTGACGGCGGCCTCTGAGGCCCCGGAGGCCGCGCCAGCCGGGAGCGGGGTCGATCTGATCCTGACGGGAGGCCTGATCGTGACCATGACCGAGCCCGCCGAGGCGCAGGCGATTGCCATCGACGGCGACCGGATCGTCGCCGTCGGCGACGAGGCGACCGTGGCTGCCATGGCCTCCGAGGACACGTCTGTCGTCGACCTCGAGGGGCGGGTCGTGTTCCCCGGATTCATCGACGCCCACGCGCACTGGTACCAGCCCGATCGCATCGGCGACTACGGGCCCGAGCAGATCAACCAGGTCCTGCTGAGCCGCGGCTGGACCGGCACCGACGACGCCAACGTCGAGCCCCACTTCGCCGAGCTGCTCTTCGGCTGGCACCGGGATGGGCGGATCGATCTCCGGATGAACGCCTACCTCAGCATCAATACGCCCGGCACCGACCTGGACCGCTACGGGGACTGGTTCACGGCCTACGGGATCGAGCCGGGCTCGACCGTTGGCGACCGGCTGCGGATCCTGGGCGTGAAGATCTTCATCGGCTCCGACTGGGACCGCGTCGCGAAATGGACGGAGGAGGAGCTCGTCGACGCGGTCGCCGGGTACCACGAGGCAGGCTGGCAGATCGCCGCCAAGCAGATCAGCGACGAGTCCCTCGATCTGGCGCTGGCGGCGTTCGAGCCGCTCCACCGGGAGGGCAGCGACCGCCGCCACCGGCTGGAGCACGCGCTCGAGCTGCGTCCCGACCAGATCCCGAGGGTCGCCGCCGCCGGGCTGGTGCCCGTCGTCCAGCTCGGCGGCATCGAGGCGGACCTGGCGGCCGACCCAGCCTTCCAGGAGCTGATCGCGGACGACGGGACGGCGGCTGTCTGGCCGTTTCGGGACATGCTGGACGGCGGGCTGCCCGTCGTGGGCAGCACGGCCGCGAACCCGGTCGAGGGGGTGCGCTCGCCGTTCACGATCTCGGTCATGCAGATGCTCCACGGCGCCGTCACGGGCGTCAGCGAGGTGGGCAACGAGCCGTGGGGAGGCCGCGCGGACCAGCTGATGACGATCGACGAGGCGCTCGAGACGATCACCGCGCGCGCCGCCTGGGTGACCTTCGAGGAGGACACCCGGGGCGCCCTGGCGGCGGGCATGCTGGCCGACCTCGTGGTCATGTCGGGCGACCTGCGCGCGGCCCGGGACGACCCCGCCGTCCTGAGGGCGATCACGGTCGACGCCACCGTCGTCGGCGGCGAGCTCCTCTGGTGCGGCTTCGGCCTCGACGGCTGGTGCGGGAGCTTCGGCCAGCCGATCCCCGAGCGGCTGCTCGACCCGTCGACGCTGACGCCGCTCGTGGAAGGCGACCTCGGGGCCGGAGCTGGGCCCGCGGACGGAGAGCTCACCGCCACGGCCTCCGCGTCGCGCGACGTGCATCTCCCCGGGCTCGCGCTCGACGGCGTCGCCGGGGGCGAGTCGTACTGGTCGTCCGGTGCGGACGCGCCCGGCTGGATCCAGGTGGACTTCGCCGAGCCGAGGACGCTGGCCGGGCTGCGGTTCACCGTGTTCCAGAACCCTCCGGGGAAGACGGTGCACGTGCTCGAGCTGCGGGTCGGCGGTCGCTGGTCAGAAGCCGAGCGGTTCGCCGGTCGCACCGCCACGGGCGACGTGCTCGAGTGGTCTCCGCAGGCCCCGGTCGGCGGCGTTTCGGGCTTCCGGGTGACGACCGTCGAGAGCCCGTCCTGGCCGGAGTGGTACGAGATCGAGATCCTTCCCTGACCGGCCCGGCCGCAACCGCACGGCGCGGGTCGGGCCCCGTCTCTACCCGCGGCGGCGGAGGGGGATCAGCGCGGTCGCCCGGTTGTTCGTCTCGTCGAGCTCGACGATTGCGTCCGACGGGTCGATCTCGGCGAGGGCGGTCAGGCCGCGGTAGGGGCCGCGCCAGCGCACGGTCAGGCTGACCGGGCTGCCCGGAGAGACGCTCTTGACGGTGCGGGTCGCGATCGCCCTGCCGCCTGCGTCGACGATCGAGAAGCGCACCGTGATGCCGGCGGCGGCGGCGCCGGTCGCGCGCAGGGCGAAGCGTCCGGTGACGGTCGTGACGCCGCGCCGCGTCTTCGTCGTGACGCGCGTCCACGATCCCGAGAGATCGAGCGACGAGGTGGGGGAGACCGCGAGCGCGAGCGAGCGGGCCGCGGAGGCCCCGGTGGCGTCGGCGACCCTGACGGTGAAGGCGTAGCTTCCGGCTGTCGTGGGGGTGCCGGCGATCGCGCCGCTGGCCGGGTCGAGCGCGAGACCCGCTGGAAGGACGCCGGCGGAGAGTGACCAGATGTACGGGGCGGCCCCTCCCGTCGCCGCCAGCGACGCCTGGTAGGCGGTGCCGACCTGCGCGGCGGGCAGCGAGGAGGTGGAGACCGCGGGCGGCTCGGGCTCCGGCTCGGGCTCCGGCTCGGGTTCCAACGCGGGCTGCGGGGTCGGCTCAGGCTCGGGCTGCGGCGGCGTCTGCGCGCCCAGCAGCCTCGCGAGGTCGATGCGGCCCCAGCCGAACTGGTCGTCTCGGCCCGGCGCGCCGAGGTCGGCGACGCCGGCCTCGAGCGCGGCCCGGACGGTCGCTGCGCTGCCGCCGAGCGCCGAGAAGGCGAGGCCGGCGGCTCCTGCCGCGACCGGGGTCGCCATCGACGTGCCGCTCCAGGACTGGTAGCCGCCGCCGGGCACCGTGGAGAGAATCCCGGAGCCGGGGGCCGCGAGGTCGGCCCAGGAGCCGTAGTTCGAGTAGCTCGCGCGCGCGTCAGAGGACGTCGTGGCGACGACGCCGAGCGCGTTGTCGTAGGCGCCCGGGTAGTTCGGGGCCGAGCTGCCGCTGTTGCCGGCGGCGCCGACGACGATCGCGCCGTGCGACCAGGCGTAGTCGACCGCGCTGCGGGTGACCGTCGACTGGTCGGGCCCGCCCAGGCTGAGGTTGATGACCTGTGCGCCATTGTCGACCGCCCAGACGATCCCCTGGGCGACCAGGTAGTCCCAGGCCGTGTCGGAGCCGTCCGGGAAGACCTTGATCGCGAGGAGGGTGCAGCCGGGGCAGACGCCGGCGCCGCCGATCCCGTTGTCCGCGGTCGCCGCCGCGATGCCCGCGACGTGGGTTCCGTGCCCGTGCGTGTCCTTCGGGTCGGAGTCGCCGTCGGCGAGGTCGGGCCCGAGGTTCACCTTGCCGGCGAGGTCGGGGTGCGTGTAGTCGATGCCGGTATCGATGATCGCGATCGTGACGGCCGCGCTGCCCTGCGTCACCGCCCACGCCGCCTGCGCCCCGATCCTGTCGAGGTGCCACTGGGAGCCGAGGTACGGGTCGGCGGCGAACGGCGTCGCGACCGGTTGCGCGTCGAGCAGGCCGAGTCGCCGGGGTGCCTCGGCGGCCAGCACGCCGGCCTGGTCGCGCAGGGTTCGCAGCGTACCGGCGCGTGCTGTCGCCGCGCGTGCGGCGGCCGGGGCGTCTGGCAGATCGAGCAGGTACGCGTGCAGCCGGGGCAGCGCGCCGACGATCCGCCCGGATACCCCCTCCGCGAGCCGCCGGGCATCCCGCTCGCCCTGGCCGGGCTCGAGAACGATGACGGCGTCCACGCGGCCCGCCGACGCGGCGAGGGAGGCCGCGCCCGTCCCGGCCCTGGCCGCCGAGGCGGTCCACAGGGCCAGGAGGGCGAAAAGGAGCGCAGCGGCGAGGCCGGCCGCGGCTGCGTGGGAGCGCGTCACCGGCTAGTCGTCACCGACCACCGCAGCCAGGCGGGCCCGCGTGTCGGCCGACAGCTTGTCGGGGGCGAACGGTGCGTAGACGCCGGTGAAGTAGATCGACGGGTCGCCGAGGAAGCCGGCGGAGGCGATCCGGTTGACGAGGAACGCCTGGACGACCTCCGTCCACGGGGTGATGAAGTGGCTCGGCTGGAGCGCGCCGGACTGCATCAGCGACAGCCAGCGGCGCCGCTGCGAGTCGCGCACGGCCGCGCTGCCGGCGGTGTCGAAGAACGCTCCGGTGAGCGGGTTGTAGCCCATGCCGAGGCCCTCGTCGACGATGTAGCCGTTGTGACTGCCGGTCGCGTCGAGGCCGGGGGTGCCGTACGCGATCCAGCGGATGTAGCTGTCGGTGCTCCGAACCGGGGAGAAGCGGTACTTGACGCCGTTGATGCAGCCGTTCGCGACGACCTCGGTGCAGGAGACGGTGACGGCGCCGCCCAGCGTCAGGCCGGCCTCGAAGCCATCCGGGACGGGCGCGCCCGCGGGGCGGTGGTGGTAGCGCCACACGAGCGGCCACAGCTCGCTGGTTAGCTCCTCGGCGGAGAGCCCGCGCAGGTAGGCGTTCTCGCCGGCCTGGAGCACCCCGAGGCTGAACAGCGACGTGGGGTGCGCGCCCCTGGCGAACAGCGGCTCTGACGGATCGTGGAGGTTGACGTCGGGCGAGGAGAGCAGCTCGACGGAGAAGGGGATGCCCTCGGCCGCGAGCTCGTCGCGCACGCGGGGCGCCCACTCGGGTACGAGCGACTCCCAGTAGGCGACGTCGGCAGCCATCGTCGTGCGCTCCTCGAGCGCCCAGGCGGCCCGGCCGAGGATCAGCCGTTGCGCGTTTCCGTCGCGGAGGATGCTCTCCATCGTCACGTTCCAAAGGCGTGGGTCAGCGGCGGCGCCGTCGCCGCCTCCGAGGTTCGTCACCCACTGCTCGCGGCCGGCGAACATGAACGGGAGCTCGAGCGCGGCGAGCGCCTCCTCGAGGCTGCCGGCGCCGTCGGCGATCCCCGCGGCCTGGAGCAGCCTGAGCTGCGCGCCCTCGCCGGTCGGCAGATCGGTCGGGAGGTCGGGGGGGCCGCCGGCCTCGTCGCCGTCCTCGTCACCGAAGATCGAGCTGGAGCCGCTGACGATCACCCAGATCCGCTCGGAAGGTGTGCCGGCAACCGCCGGTTGGACGGTGGCGGGGGAGCGGGAGAACGTCACGGTCTTGTCGCCCTTGCCGTCGGCGGCGCCCGCAGCGGGAACGGCCGCGAGGGCGGCGGCTGCGGTCAGGAGGACGCTGAGAGCTCGGGCGGTTCGGTGCATCGTGTCTCCGATCGGGGAAGGGGACATCTCCCTCATCGGCAGCCGCGCGCCCCGGCTGAGCGCCCGTTCGGGTGAACCGCCGGCTCCCCCGATCGAGGGACGCGCCCGCCGGCCGCGCGGCAGGGAGCACGCGCGGCCTCGCCGGCTGTCCGGGGCGGGTCAGGACCCGCCCCTACGCGGGTGCGGGCGGCGTCGAGCCCGCGGGGGCTGGCTGCGCCGCCGCGCGGGCCGGCGGCAGATCTGCGTCGCGCCGTATCAAGGGGTCTGAC
>CAYJLE010000040.1:0-12265 GCA_964370985.1 uncultured Gaiellales bacterium
AGCTCGTCGAGGAGCGCCGTGAGCTCGTCGCCGAAGAGCTCGTACGCCTTGCCGAGGCCGCCACGCTGGACGAAGGGGGTGAAGTCGAAAGCCTCGGGCGTGACCGCGAGCGCCGAGCCGACGTGCTCGGCGATCAGGCGGAGCCACTCGCGCTGCTCGTTGGTGAAGCGCCGGCCGTCGGCCTCCTGCTCCGCGAGCCAGCGCTCGAAGCGCTCCATGACGAGCTCCGGGTAGGGGACGAGCACGTCGTCCTGCTCGAGAGCGAAGCGGACGAGGGAGACGACGTTCGCGAGCACCCGGCTCGCGGAGCCGCGCACCTTCGAGCGGTCGAGGGTCTCGTAGGCCTCCCAGAGCTGCTCCGGCGTCCAGCCGTGGGGTGGGCGCTCGATCGCGTGCGCGAGCTCCTTGATCTCGCCGAAGCTGAGGCGACGGGCGTAGGGCCTCGAGTAGAGCACCTGGAGGGCGGTGATCTCGTCCTTGTGCTCCTCGATGAAGGCGCGAAACGAGGTGACGGTCCTGCGGGCCCGGTCGGCTGCGTCGACCGAGAAGCCCGCGCCGGCGACGCGGTCCTTGCTTGTCTCGTCGATCGTCTGCTCGTAGGAGCGGCGGACGTCGACGAGCCTCTGGCGGAGCTCCGGGTTGTCGGCGATCGGCCGGCAGGCCGCTGCGAGGAGCGCGTCGCGGTCTCCCTCCGCGTCGGGGTCGAGCGACTCGACGAGGCCGCGCGTCAGCTCGGCGAGCGGCATCCCCGCGAGCCGCTCGAGCTCCTCGCGGTCATCGCTCGTCAGCCGCTGGTCGAGTCGGGCGAGGCGCGAGGCGACGGAGGAAACGAGCTCGGGATCGGTAATGCCCAGCGCGAGCTGGTGGAGGAGCTTCTCGAGCGGGACGCCCGGCCTGCGCTCGAGCGGCACGGTGTCGGCGAGGTCGGCCTCGGTCACGCCGACGGCGTCCACGATCACGAAGCGGTCCTTGGCCGGCGCGTCGGGGGTGACGATCCGCAGGTCGCTCGGGTCGATCACGCGCACCCCGCGGCCTTTCATCTGCTCGAAGAAGTTGCGGCTCTTGACCATGCGCATGAAGAAGACGCACTCGAGCGGCTTCACGTCGGTGCCCGTGGCGATCATGTCGACGGTCACCGCGATCCTCGGCAGCGGGCTGTTTCGGAACGACTGGAGGAGCTGCTCCGGTCGCTGCCCCTGCGAGCCCGACCGGTAGGTGATCTTGACGGCGAAGTCGTTGCCCTTCCCGAACTCCTCCCGGACGATCTGGACGATGTCGTCGGCATGGCTGTCGTCCTTCGCGAAGATCAGGGTCTTCGGCACCCACTCGCGGCCGGGGAAGATCTCGGGGAGCTTGTCGCGGAACGTGCGGACGATCGTCCGGATCTGGTCTCGCGCGACGACCTGCCGGTCGAGCGCCTTCGCGTCGTAGACGATGTCCTCGTCGATCTTCTCGAGCCGGACGGCGCGCGTCTCGCGGTCTCGGAACTTCGTCACCAGCCCCGCCTCGATCGTCGAGCCGCGCTCCGAGATGTCGGTGCGAATGCGGTAGACGTCGAAGTCGACGTTCACCCGGTCGGCAACGGCCTGCTCGTGGCCGTACTCCATCACGAGGTTCTGGTCGAAGAAGCCGAACGTCTGCTTCCCCGGGGTCGCGGTGAGGCCGATCACGTGCGCGTCGAAGTACTCGAGCACCTGCCGCCAGACGCCGTAGATCGAGCGGTGGCACTCGTCGACGACGATCACATCGAAAGTCTCGATCGGAACCTTCGGGTTGTAGGCGACCTCGACGGGCGCGGGCGGCTCGAGCTCGAAGCCCGACCGCTCGTCGAGCTCCTCGTCGAGCTCGGGCTCTCCCTTGAGAATCGAGTAGAGACGCTGGATGGTCGTGACGACGACGCGCGCCACCGGGTCGATCGAGTTCGTCCGCAGGTGCTGGACGGTGTAGAGCTCGGTGAACTTGCGGTTCAGGTCGGGCACGACGAAGCGGTCGAACTCGCCCTTCGTCTGCCGCCCGAGGTTGAAGCGGTCGACGAGGAAGAGCACGCGCCGCGCGTCGGCGTGCTTGATCAGCCGGTAGGCGACGTTGGCGGCCGTGTAGGTCTTGCCGGATCCGGTCGCCATCTGGATGAGCGCCCGCGGCCGGTCGTGCGCGAGCGAGGCTTCGAGGTTCCGGATCGCGCGCTCCTGCGGCGGCCAGAGGTCGCGCGCGTCGAGCGGCGGCAGGGCGCGGAGGCGGGCGCGCAGGGTCGGGTGGTCGAAGTCCCGGCGCCAGTCCTCGACCCAGGCGGCGAGCGTGTCGGGCCGGTGGAACGAGAAGACCAGGCGGCTCCGCGGCTCGGGGTCGAAGCCGTTCGTGAAGCGCGTCTCGACACCCGTCGACTCGTAGGCGAAGGGAAGCGGGCGCGTCGGCGCGCCGAGTCCCTGCGGCAAGCCCTCCGTGTACTTGTCCGACTGCCACTCGACGCCGGTCAGCGTCGTCCCGTCCGGCTTCGCCTCGACCACGCCGAGCGGCTTGCGATCGACGAATAGCAGGTAGTCGGCCCGGCCGTGCCCCGCTTCGAGCGGAAACTCGCGGACGGCAACGCCGCGCGCGGCGCCGAGGTTGACCTTCAGGTAGTCCTGAACCGCCCAGCCGGCCGCCGCCAGCTTCCGGTCGATCTCGACGCGCGCCTTCGCCTCGGCAGTGAGGTAGGCGTTCTCTTCGACCCTTGTCATCGCACGGCGAATCGTAGGCGGACAGCCTGCGTTCATTTGTCTGATATTATCCGACAAACATCGAATACTTTCAGACATACCGACATGATCTTCCTGACTCCCCTGCTCGACGACCGCGAAGGTGAGGTGCTCGCCGAGATCGAGCAGCTCCGCCGAAGCCTGCGCCTGTACGTCGCGCAGCTCCCTCGGCGCTGGCTCGGCTCACTCCGCCGGATGACGTTCGCCCGTGCGGTGCAGGGATCGAACACGATCGAGGGCTACGTCGCGACGCTGGACGATACGGCCGCCGTCATCGCTGGAGCGGAGCCTCTCGAGGCGGATACCGAGACCAGGCTCGCGCTCGAGGGCTACCGGGACGCGATGACGTACGTGCTGCAACTCGCCGAAGATCCGCATTTCCGGTTCGACGAGACGCTGATCCGAAGTCTGCACTTCATGATGCTGCGCCACAACCTGTCGAAGAATCCGGGCCGATGGAGGCCGGGCTCGATCTTCGTCCGCAACGAGGCGACGGGAGAGGTGGTCTACGAGGGGCCCGACGCTCCGCTCGTCCCTGACCTCATCGCCGAGCTCACGGCCGCGGTCACATCCGCCAACGCGTCCGTCCCGGTGATCGTGCGAGCCGCCATGGCGCATCTGAACCTGGTGATGATCCACCCGTTCAGCGACGGGAATGGCCGCATGGCGCGCTGCCTACAGACGCTCGTTCTCGCCCGGGAGGCGATTCTCGAGCCGCCGTTCGCGAGCATCGAGGAGTACCTCGGCCGCAACACGCTCGCGTACTACGACGTCCTGGCCGAGGTCGGCGGCGGCGCCTGGCACCCCGAGCGCGATGCGCGCCCCTGGCTCCGGTTCAGCCTGACGGCGCACTTCCGCCAGGCTCGGACTCTCCTGCGCAGGGTGAAGGAGTCCGAGGAGCTGTGGAATCTCTGCGCGCAGAAAGCGCAGAGAGCGCGGTTGCCAGAGCGAGTGCTTCCGGCGCTCTTCGACGCCGCCAGTGGCTTCCGTGTCCGCAACGTGACGTACCGTGCGGCTTCGGACGAGGAGCTGTCCGAGGCGATGGCAAGCAGGGACCTGCGGGCCATGGCTGAGCTCGGTCTCCTCGTCGCGCACGGCGAGAAGAGAGGCCGTTACTACACCGGCAGCGATTCGCTCAAGGCCCTGACAGCCGGGATCCGCGTCAGGAGGCTGAAGCTGGACGACGCAGATCCATTCGCGTGAGGCCGGCTCGGCCGAAGCGCCTTGCCGTCACGGCGCGCCGAGCAAGACAACGATTTCCCTGTTCACGGGTGTCTTCTGATGTCCGGCCGCTCGCTGAGGCAAACCGCTCTTACTCAAACCAACGGTGCATCGCCGGCGAGTCGACGACTTCTGGGGCATGCGGACGCTGACCTAGGTTCCGTTCACGAACCGTGCCCGCTCGGCCCGCAGCATTTCGAATGGCGTCACGCACCTCACCGCCATGCCGAGGCAGGCGTTTGGAATCTTGATCCTCTTGGTGGAATGGGCGACGACTTCGTGGGTCACGACGACGTGGTTGTAGGCGTGGGCGTGAGCGACGAGGTAGTAGTCGGCCACCTGAAGAAACGTCGCGACCGCGGCTGGTTCGTATCCGCGGGTACTTGCCCAGATACTGGTGGCTTGGAGGCTTGGAACCACCCCCGCGTCTGGCACGAGGAAGAAGGAACCGAAGCGCGGCTGAGCCCAGGTCGCGAGCTCGTCTGCCCCGCCGACCAGTTCGTCTCCGACCTTCTCGATGCTGAACACCCGGCCGGCAGCGTGCGCTTGATCGAGCCAGTCCCAGAAGCCTGGGCAGAAGTCGAACCCGTAGTGCAGGTTCTTGGCCTGGATGAAGACGTTCGCATCCAGGAGGTATGCCATCAGCCGATTCCCAGCCGGTTGGCGAGCTCGTAGAACGTCGAGAGCTTCTTGAAGCCCAGCATCTGGAAAGCATCACGGTGCAAGGTCTGGCCTTCGAGGGTGCTGGTGATGACCGCCCGCGCGAACCTCCTGCTCACTCGCCCGGGTTGCGTGTTGTAGAAGTCACCGCCACCGGCGCTGCCGCGCTCGTGGAGAATGTCGAGGATGCGGTCCAGTTCGGCTCGGTAGGCAGCTACGTAGGCGTCTCGGTCGAGGTGACCGGCGTCGTGGAGACGGCGCAGGACCACCAGGGTGCTGACCTTGAACCGTCGTGCGAGCCGCTCTAGCTCGTCTTCGAGGGGCTGCTCATCGCTGAAATCCTCAATGATGAGCGCCAGCGGGACCAGAAACTCGGAAGCAACTTGGTTGCACCACCGCTCAAGGGCTACCTCTGGCATCCGGACGAGATCAGCGTCCGAGAGCGCGGACTGCCCGAGCCAGAGGTGCGCCAACTCGTGGGCCAGGGTGAAGACTTGCGCCGCCTTCGTGTCGGCCCCATTGATGAAGACCAGCGGTGCAAGCGGGTCAACCAGCGTGAAGCCACGGAACTCGCGGGGGTCGAGCTTGCGGCGCGTGTTGTTGCCAACAACGCCGTTGATCATCACCAATACGCCGACATCCTCGGCGCGGTCGATGAGCATCCGCAGCGCCTCCGTCCAGGTTCCCCCGCGCTGATCGACGGCGAACGAGAGCGTCTCTCTCAGCGCGGTGGCCGCCTCGACTACTGGCGTGCCGGTCGTCAGCGAGCCGACGAACGTGACGGGGTCTTCACGGTTCAGTTGGGCGAAGTCGCGGTACCACTCTTGCCGCTGCTGGCACTGAAAGATCGTGTCGAGAAGGTCGGGGCTCGGCCGGCCGACGCTGACATCGCCCATCGTGCGGTAGTCAGGAATCGGCACCTGTTCCTCGGGCGGCTCCGGAAGGAACAGGAAGCCGACCGGCGTGTGCGTCGCGTTGGCGAAGCTGTCCAGTTGCTTCAACGTCGGCGAGAGGGCTCCCCGCTCCCATTCCTCAAGCTTCGGGAACCGGTGCGCGAGAGCGGTGAACTCGAGCCCAGACCGCTGCCGCGCCCAGACCAGTAGTTCGGGGCGCACCTCTGCGCGTACCGTCACATTCCCATTCTTGCGCCTGATGCCGACGGCCCGCTGGAGATCCTCTTGCCGCGCCGTTCGGCGCGGGCCTTCAAGACGCCCATCGCGAAGGCCATCCGCGTCGCCCTTGACCACCGCACGTTGCCAGTATAGACATCAGGTGAAGACACACTGATCAGTGCGGAAGAGCAAACCTCGCTCGCTCAGACCGGAGTCGCTGCGCCACGAGGTCGAGTGGGGTGATGTAGTCGCCTGCTCGGTTGTGGAGCGCTCGGCGGAGGTAGCGATTGAGGAAGAGTGGGTCAGAGCGATCGATTCCGCCCATCGCTTCGATCCGGTAGCGGGCGTGGAGAGCTGCGTCGTTCATGACGCCGAGGATGCTGCGGCTGGCGGTTTTCGCAAGGTGGACATCGTCGTGAGCGAGCCGTCCCAGCGTGTCGGCCGCAAGGGCTTCATCGCGGAGGTGCTCCTCGACGACGCTCACGACGTATGGCCCGATCGGGCGGAGGTCGGCCTTACGAACGCCGGCGACGAACACGGGGAACAGCGTCCCGGCGTGGGTGAACAGGAGGCACTTCCTGCGCTCGATCCAGAGCAGGTTCAGGTACCAGTCGTCGTCGGACGGCGGCGGGTCGGGGAGAGCCGTGGCTCGGGCGCCCAGGAGCGCGAGCATCTTCGCCGTGCAGCGCAGGATCATCGGCGAAGCGGGTTTGCCACGTCGCCGCTCTGTCGGGCGCGCTCAGGCGAGGCTGAGCGTGAGCGTCTCGCGGGTCGCCTCGGCCCCGATCGTGGCGCTCTCTGCTGAGGTCAGGGCCCGGAGCCACTCGTCGAGCGCGTCGCGGACGAGTTCGCGCGCCTCGTCGCGTGTTGGGGCGCACGTGATCACCCCGGGCAGCTCCTCGACGGTCGCCCGGACCCAGCTGCCCTCATCGGGTTCGAAGACGACGTGCAACTCCATACGCCAGAGGGTACCGGCCGGCCGTCTCATGTTCGAGGAGGAGCGCTCAGGCGCCGAGCGCCGCGAGTGCCGCGGCCTTTCCCTCCGCCACGTCCGAGTCGCGGCCCGACATGATCAGGCGGCCCGCCGCGCCGAAGATCGCGGCGTAGATGAGCTTCACGTCCGCATGCTTCTCCGCCTCGTTCGCGGCCGCGGCGACGTAGGCGGCCGGGGCGAGCTCGAGCAGGAACATCGTCTCGCCCTCGAGCAGGAGGTTCGCCACTCGCATCCGGTTGACGAGCTGCGCCTGATTCGGGTCGACGCGCGTCACGGTCTCGGTCTCCAGCACCTGCGGTAGCACGCGGTCGGCGCGGGTGAGGCCCAGGCGCTCGAGGATGACGTCCGCCGCGAGGCGGACGGCCGACGGGTCGTGCCCGTGCAGCTCGAGCGTGCCGTACTGGCGCTCCACCACCTGCTGACCCGAGCGAACGTCGGCGTTCTTGACCGCCGCGTCGACCAGCGGGAAGACCGCGTTCGCGGGCGCCACCTCGACGTAGAGCTGGGCCATGGCCGCGTGTGGCGGGTCGCCCTGGCTGGTCTGCGCCGCGTACGCCGCCCACTGCGGCTGCATGGCGTCGATCTCGACGAACGCGCGAAGCTCGGCCACTAGGAGCGCCGGGCCGGGTCGACGATCGCGATCACCGCGGCGTCGACGGCGAGGCCCCGCGTCGCCTCGAGCTCCCGGGCGGCCGAGCCGGTCGCGACGAGCACGAGATCGCCCTCGCCCGCGCCGACGCCGTCCACGGCGACGAACTCCGGCCCCTCTCCCTTCTCCGGGATCACGTTCAGGAGCTTGAACGCGGCCAGGCCGGGTGCCTTCACGGTCGAGACGGTACTTCCCACGACGCGACAGAGCTGCATCTCTTCTCCTTAGGTCGACGCTCGCAAGCGAACCGCCTTGTCGAGCTCGTTCCAGGGGATGATCGCGTCGACGGCCGCCTGGATCCGGTCGATCGCCATCATCAGGTGCTCGATCACGACCGCGAACTCCTGCGCCGAGTCCGGCCGCCACTCGCGCAGCACCGAGGCGGCGCGGCGGAGCAGCGCGACCGTCTCCGTCATCTCCCACTTCGCGGTGCGGGCGGCCGTCCGCTCGAGCAGGAGCGCCGACACCTCCGTCAGCTCCGGCAGCCGCAGGTCGCCGGCCAGCGCAGCCTGGCGGCACACCTGGAGCTGCTCGCCGGCCCAGAACAGGTCGAAGTTGCAGTAGAGGACGCACGGGAGATTGCCCATCGGCGGCAGCGAGAACGTGCGCAGGCGCTGCACGTCCGGCGGCTCGCCGAGCCAGCGGCGGCCGGTGAACTCCCGCAGCTCGTCGACGAGCCCGGCAACCTGGCGGCTGGCCATCAGCACGCCTCCAGGCGCACGGGCGCGTGGCCGGCCTCGAGCACCCGCCGGCCGATCCGCTGCAGCCCCTCGAGGTTCGTGCGCACCTTCGCGCAGTAGGAGACCTCGCCGAACGGCTGGGTCTGCCCGTAGAAGAAGCAGAGGGTCTGGCGGCCCGGGTAGTAGCCGATGTCGCCGGCGACGACGTCGAACTTCGGGTTCTCCTGCTCCGTGAAGAAGGGAACCATGGCGATCGTCTCCTCGCCCGCGAACTTCGCGTGCACCATCGTGCTGTCGACCGGCAGGATCGACTTCAGGTAGGCGCAGATCCGCGGCGCCCGGTCCTCGAACAGGTCGGCCTCGACGACCTCCCCCCCGCAGATGATCCGGAGCCCCACGGCGCTACTGACCGGCGGCCGAGAAGACCTTCGCGACCTCGTCGTGCGGGCGCGCGATCAGGTGCGCGGACACGAGCTCGCCGATCTTCTTGGCGGCAGTCGCGCCGGCGTCGATGGCGGCCTTGACCGCCCCGACGTCCCCGGTCACGATCACCGTGACGTAGCCGCCGCCGACGGACTCGCGACCGACCAGGTTGACGTTCGCGGCCTTGACCATCGCGTCCGCCGCCTCGATCGCGGCGACGAGTCCGCGGGTCTCGATCAGTCCCAGCGCTCCGTTCATCTCCGTTCCCTCCTCGTTCGTCCGCGGCGGGCCGGTTGCATCCGGCCCCTACCGGGATTCGGTCGCGCGATCACGACTCGTACCAGTCGAACCGCTCGGTGCCGATGTTCACGTGCACGTTCTTCGTCTCGAGATACTCGTTCAGCGACTCGAGGCCGAGGTCGTGGCCGGTGCCGCTCTCCTTGTAGCCGCCGAACGGCGCCTCGCTCGGGTACGCCCCGTAGTGGTTGACCCAGATCGAACCGGCCTCGAGCGCGTGGGCGACCCTGTGGGCGCGACCCGTGTCGCGCGTCCAGATGCCCGCGGCGAGGCCGTAGCGGACGTCGTTCGCGAGCCGGACCGCCTCGTCCTCGCCGTCGAAGGGGACGATCACGACGACCGGGCCGAAGATCTCCTCCTGAGCGATGCGCATGTCGTTACGCACGTTCGCGAACACTGTTGGCTCGATGAAGTTGCCGGCGGCGAGCTCCGGGTCGGAGGGGCGCCTGCCGCCGTGAACGAGCGTCGCGCCTTCGGCGGTGCCGAGCGAGACGTACTCGTAGACGCGCTCGCACTGCTGTTTCGAGATCAGCGCGCCGAGCTGCGTCTCCCAGCGCGACGGCAGGCCGACGCGGATCCGGCTCGCCTTGTCCGCGAACCGCCGCACGAACTCGTCGTACACGGGGCGCTCGACGAGCACGCGCGAGCCCGCAGAGCACACCTCGCCCTGGGTCATGTAGATGCCGAACACGGATCCGATCACGGCCCGGTCGAGGTCGGCGTCCGCGAACACGATCGACGGCGACTTGCCGCCCAGCTCGAGCGAGACGCGCTTGATCGACCCGGCGCCGGCGCGCATCACCGAGCGGCCCGTGGTGGTCGAGCCGGTGAACGCGATCTTGTTCACGTCCGGGTGCTCGGCAAGCGCGGCGCCGGCGACCTCACCGAGGCCGGGGACGACGTTGAACACCCCGGGCGGCATGCCCGCCTCGAGGCAGATCCGGCCGAGCTGCAGGCAGGTGAGCGGCGCGAGCTCGGGCGCCTTGAGCACGATCGTGTTGCCGGCCGCGAGCGCGGCCGAGCCCTTGCGGCAGGCGATGTGGAGCGGGAAGTTCCACGGGATGATCATCCCGACGACGCCGATCGGCTCTTTGCGGACGTAGTCGAGCGAGGTCTTGGGGAGCGCGAGCACGCGCCCGTCGATCGCGCGCACGAGACCCTGGTAGAAGCGGAACGGGTCCCAGCAGGCGGGCAGGTCGATCAGGGCCGCCTCGCGGATCGGCTTGCCGACGTCGAGGCTTTCGAGCCGGGCGAGCCCGTCCTTCTGGGCCTCGATCAGCTCGGCGACGCGAAGCAGGACGCGCGCCCGCTCGGCCGGGGCCATGTCCCTCCAGATCGGGAAGGCGGCCCGCGCGGCGCGCACGGCGCGATCGACGTCCTCGACCTGCGCGGCCGACACGTCCACGATCGTCCGGTTCGTGGCCGGGTCGACGGTCGGCACGGTCGCCCCGCCAGTCGCCTCGCGCCACTCGTCGCCGATCAGGAGGCGGGTCTCGAGCCCGGCCGCGGCGGGCGGTCCGTCGGCGGCCGGCAAGGGAGCCCCGGGGTCAGACCCCGGGGTCAGACCCCTTGAGTCCCCTCGACTCAACCCCGCGATCGCGGGCGCGGGCAGGTCGCCCGCGATTCCGTTCAACCAGGCCGTCTGCGGGGGCTCGGAGACCCGAATCGCCCCGGATGTCGCCGCGGGGTCTGACCCCGGGGTCTGACCCCGATTCACGTCCCGGTACATGCCTGCGATGGCCGGTGTCGGTAGCCCGCCCACGCCCGGTCGCGCCGGCAGGGCGACCGGCCCGGGGGCGGCGGTCGAGTGAGTCGAGCCCTCGACGAGCCGCACGCCGAGGGCCCGGGCGGCGTCGCGGGCGGCGTCGGTCAGGAGCGTGTGCTCCCGCAGCATCAGCTCGCGCTCGCCGGACTCGGCGAGCAGCCGGACGTCCTCGGCCGTGACGACCTGCTTCACCGGTGGATCCTGCCGACGAGCGGGATGCCCGTGATCGCCTCCGCCTCGAGCGTCAGCGAGCGGAGATCCTCGGGCTCGAGGTTGTGGACGTCCGACTTCCCGCAGCAGCGGGCGAGCATCTGGATCTCCATCGTCGTCGCGTTCAAGAAGTTCGCGACCCGCTCGGTCGCCGCCTCGACCTCGAGGCGGGCGGTCAGGTCGGGATCCTGCGTGGTGACGCCGACCGGGCAGAGGCCCGTGTGGCACTCCCGGCACGTCCCGGGTTGCACGCCGAGCTTCGCGTAGTCGTCGACGAAGAGCGGCGCGTTGCAGTTGAGGGCGATCATCGCGGCAGTGCCAATGTAGACGGCATCCGCGCCGAGGGCGAGCGCCTTCGCGGCGTCGACGCCGGAGCGAATCCCGCCGGCCGCGACGATCTGGATCTCGCCGTACTTGCCGATGTCGATCAGCGCCTCACGCGCCTCGACGATCGCGGCGAGCGTCGGCACGCCCGTGTGGTCGAGGAGGAGGAGCGGCGACGCGGCGGTCGCCCCTTCGAGCCCGTCGATCACCACGACGTCCGCGCCCGCCTTCGCCGCCAGGCGCACGTCGTCGAAGACCCGGCAGGCGCCGAGCTTCACGTAGATCGGCACCTGGTGCCCGGTCGCCTCCCGCAACTCCTCGATCTTGAGGCGCAGGTCGTCCGCCCCGATGAAGTCCGGGTGGCGCACCGGCGAGCGCTGGTCGACGCCGATCGGCAGGTCACGCATGTTCGCGACCTCGTCCGAGACCTTGTAGCCGAGCAGCACGCCGCCGGTGCCCGGCTTCGCGCCCTGGCCGACCACGATCTCGATCGCATCCGCCTGGCGCATGTGGTGTGGGTTGTTGCCGTAGTGGCTCGGTGTCACCTGGTAGACGAGAGTCTTCGAAGCGCCGCGCTCCCGGTGGTGCATGCCGCCGTCGCCGGTCGTCGTCGACGTGCCGACCATCGACGCGGCCCGGCCGAGCGCCTCCTTCGCGTTCGCCGATAGCGCGCCGAAGCTCATGCCCGTGATGCACACCGGCGTGTCGAGCTCGACCGGCTTCGGGCAGCGGGTCCCCAGCACGGTCTTCGTCTCGCACCGCTCCCGGTAGCCCTCGAGCGGCACCCGCGAGAGCGTGCACGGGATGAACGTCAGGTCGTCGAAGCTCGGCAGCCGGCGCGTCGTCGAGAACGCCCCGAACACGTAGCGCCCGAGCTGCGCTTTCTTCTGGATCTCTTCGACCGTCTCCGGCGACCAGACGTGGGAGACGCGCTGCGTCCGGTGCTCGGTCGCGAAGGTCTCCTGGCCACCGTTCGCATCAGACATCAGATCGGCTCCTTCACGTAGTTGGAGGGCCGGTCGAGGCCGGCCCCTGCAAAGGGAAGGGCAGCCAGGCGGGCTTCGCCGGCCAGGCTGCCGCGGTACCTCCGCGAGCGAAGCGAGCGGTAGGAGGGGGCCCGTGGGGGAAACCCGGTTTGCCCCACGCTACAGCGCCACCTTACAGACCGCGCAAGCATTATTTTGGTAGCGCCACC
>CAYJLE010000040.1:12275-29064 GCA_964370985.1 uncultured Gaiellales bacterium
CGTCGCAGTTGACAGGAGAAACAGAGAACGGGGGCCCGGGGGGCAACCCCGCGCCCCCCCCCCGCTACAGCGCCTCCTTCCAGACCGCGAACTCCTTCTTGTCGTAGCGCCACAGCTTCCCGGCTGAGCGGACCTTCCGCCACGTGAGCTTCGGGCCGAGGCCGAGCGGCTCGAGCGTCTCCGCGAGCCACGCCGACTCCTCGTCGGTCGGCTCCTCGAGCAGCGTGTCGGAGCCCAGGTTCGCGATCTCGCCGCCGCAGAAGAGCTCGCCCTCGTACATCGAGTCGCCGAACGCCTCGCCCGCGTCGCCGCAGACGACGAGCCGCGTCCGCTGGTTCATGAAGCCGGACATGTAGCCGGTCGAGCCGCCGATCACGACGACCCCGCCCTTGCCCGCGATCGCGCTGCGCGCGCCCGCGCTGCCCTCGACGACGACGAGGCCGCCGCGGATCGAGGGCGCGGTCGAGGAGCCGGAGTTGCCGTGGACGACGATCCTGCCGCTCATCATGTCGGCGCCGAGCGACCAGCCCGCGTCGCCGTCGACCTCGATGTCGAGGCCGTCCGAGAGGGCGCCGCAGAAGTAGCCGACGTCGCCGCGGAAGCGAAGCCGCGCCGGCTCCAGGATCCCGACCGCGAGGTTGTGGCGCGAGCCGGGGTTGAGAACCTCGATGTCGCGCCGCCCCGCGGCGATCAGGGCCCGGATCTCCTCGTTGATCTCCCGGGTCGACCTCCCGTGAGCGTCGACGACCGCGGCCCCGGTTGCGGGGGGCTTCACGCTCGCGTCCATGCCCGCGCCTCCCCTCCCTGCAGCTCGTAGGTGTGGATCTCGGTCTGGTCGCCGAACGCGCCGGCGAGCGCAATCCCCTCGGACACGACCGCGATCCAGGCGTCGGTCTCTGCGACGAGGCACGGTTTCGTGGAGAAGCGGTCGCGGGCGACGCCGAAGCCGTCGGCGGTCGAGACGAGGTAGGTGAAGGAGCCGTCGAGGTCATCGATCGACCGGCGCACCGCCTCGTCGAGGGTCAGCCCGAGGGAGAGCTGCTCGGCGAGGTAGACGGCCACGAACTCCGTGTCGTTCTCGGTCTGGAACGTGTACCCGCGCATCTCGTAGATGCGGCGGTTCTTGTAGTAGTTCGTGACGTGGCCGTTGTGGACGACGGTCACGTCCGGGAACGGCCGGGCCCAGAACGGGTGCGAGTGGTTGACGTCGACGCGCGACTCGGTTGCCATGCGCACGTGTCCGATCGCGTGCGTGAACGGCTGGTCGCCCAGGTGCCAGCGCTCGTAGAGCGTGCGGGCGTCCGCCGTGTACTTCAGGACCTCGAGGCTGTGCCCGAGCGAGAACACCCGCACGCCCGGGTTCGCGCCCTCGACCGCCTCGGCGAGCTCGCGCAGCCCGTGCGGGCTCGCGTCCTCCGGCGTCAGGCCGATGCGGAAATAGCCCTCGGTGAAGTCGACCGAGGCGACCCGGCCGTGCCGGTCGATCGCCTCGAGGATCCCGTCGCGCGCGCTGGCGCCGCCGTCGTCGCCGGCCCACACGGAGGCGAGCAGCTCGCCCTCGTGGGGCGCGCCGTACAGGGACAGCCCGGTCGAGTCCGGCCCGCGCCCGTACAGCGCCTGGAGCATCTCGACGATGCTCGCGGCGACCGGGACGCCCTCACGCTTCGCCAGGAAGCCGGCGATTCCGCACATGCGTCCTCCTTCTCAGGTCCAGATCGGGGTGTCCCACAGCCGTTCCCTGCGTCCCAGGCCGGCCTCGACGGCCCGGCGGTACACGCGAGCGGCCCAGGCGACGTCCTCGATGCCCATGCCGACGGGCGTCACGAAGATCCGCTCGTCCGGGCCCGTCCGGCCCGGGTGGTCGCCGGTCAGGATCGCGCCGAGCGGCACGACCCCCTCCCGGTCGAGCAGGCCGGCGCCCTCGACCCGGGCGAGCGGCCTCGTCGGGTGGTGCGTCTCGTGCGCGACGTCGTCGGTGACGAGCAGGTCGGCGGCGGTGATCGCGGCGAGCTCCGGATCGTGTCCGGAGACGCAGAGGAAGAGCAGGCCCGGCTCCCACCAGTCCTCGGCGAACCAGGGCTCCGGCGCCATCGTCGCGGCGACGAGCACGTCGCAGCCCCGGACGGCGTCGCGCGGGCTCGCGACGGGCACGAGCGGGGGGCGACCCTCCGTCTGCTCGGCGAGGAAGCGCCCGACCTGTGCCTCGCTCGGGTCGTAGATCCGGATCTCCTCGAGCCCGGGCAGCGTTCGCTCGAGCGCGAGCAGTTGCGTGCGCGCCTGCACGCCGAGCCCGATCATCGCGAGCGTGCGCGCGCCCGGCTTCGCGAGCTCGCGCGCGGCGAGCCCGGAGACGGCGCCCGTCCGCATCGCCGAGACCACGGTGCCGTCCATGACCGCGACCGGCAGCCCGGTCTCGGGGTCGGAGAGCAGGATCACGCCGATCCCGCGCGGCAGGCCCCGCGAGGGGTTCGCCGGCACGCTCGGGATCCACTTCATTCCGGCCATCGCCAGGGAGCCGCCGACGTAGGCGGGCATCGCCATGATCCGCCCGTCCCGCTCCTCGGAGTCGATCCCCTCCGACCAGTGGAGCGACGCCTTCTGCGGGCAGATCGCCTCACCGCGCTGGTAGAGCGAGAGCGTCTCGTCGATCGCCTCGAGGCAGCCGTCCATGTCGAGGCCGCCGGCCGCGATCACATCCTCCTGCGACAGGCACAGGTAGTCCACGGGAGCCATGACGCCACGATATGCGCGGGCGAGCCGGAGGGGGACCGCCAGCGCGCTCACAGTCGAAGCGCGCGGCGTGTGCACCCTGCACAGGAGCGCTAGCCGCCCAGCTCGCGAAACCGGATCAGGCGGACGGCCAGGAGGAGGTCGAACGCCACCGAGGGGTCGGTCGGGTCGAGACCGATCGTCTCGTGGATTCGCCGCAGCCGCTGGCGCAGGGTGTTGCGGTGGATGTAGAGGGCGGCGGCCGCCTG
This sequence comes from uncultured Gaiellales bacterium, assembly GCA_964370985.1. Taxonomy (GTDB): domain Bacteria; phylum Actinomycetota; class Thermoleophilia; order Gaiellales; family Gaiellaceae; genus JAHDVS01. The sequence continues at coordinate 15,254 of CAYJLE010000040.1, forward strand.
CCGGGCGTTGCCCTGGCGGTCGAGGTAGGCCTCGAGCGTCCGGAACAGGTCGCTGCCCCGTTGACGGTCGAGCTCGAGCACGCGCCCCACCGCGAGCTCGAGCGGGTCGGGGTCGCGCTCCTGTGAGATCGCCCAGAGGTAGCGCTGCGCGCCGAGGCCCGGGTAGCCGCGCACGGGTCGCTCGGCCCCGGACGCGCGCGCGATCGCGCAGGCGAGCCGCGCCTGGCGAAACGCCAGCGCGTAGTCGCCGCCGCTCCCGGTCGAGTCCGAATACCCCACAGCAACCTGCGGCGTGCGGCTCGCGGACGCCTCCGCGAGCGCCTGCTCGAGCAGTGCGCTCCAGCGCTCGCTGTGGACGGGCACAAGGGCCGCGAGGACGCGGCGCGCATCGACGACCGTCCCGGGGAACACCTGCTCGAGCCGGGACGCGATTCCGGTCCAGAGCGCGGTCGGGTCGTCCCCCGGCTCAGGCTCCGCGACGAGGACCGCGTGCGGCTCGCCGAGCCTCACCCCGATGGCGCCGGCTGCCGGGGGCGCGGGGTCGCCGGCTCGCAGGGCATCGAGGAGCTCCCGCGCGCGGGAGCGCTCGTCGGCGGCGGTGCGGACGCGGCCCTCCTCGATCGCGATCGCGGCGTGGTTCGCGATCGTGCCGAGCAGGGCGAGGTTGTCCTCGCCCAGCGAGCGCTGCTCTCTTGCGTAGCAGCAGAGCAGGCCGACCGGCCGTCCTTCGAAGACGAGCGGGGCCGCGAACAGCGAGCGGGGCTCCGTCCGGGCCCCGAGCTGGCTGACGAGGGCGTCGTCGCGGGAAACCTGGATGCTCGTGGGGCCGCCGCCGAGGAGCCGAGCCCACGGCCCGTCGACGGCTACGGCGTCGGCGCGGACGGGGCCTCCTTCGTCGCCCACCCACGTCTCGACGAGTAGCCTTCCCCGCGGCTCGTCGAGGCGCAGCACGAGCACGAGGGCAGCGTCGAGGAGCTCGAGTGCCGTCAGGGCGAGGCGCTGCAGCGTCTGGGGGGAGCGCGAGGCCACCGCCATGCGCCGCGAGAGGTCGGCGAGGCTGCGGAACACCTTCATGCTGCGCAGCGCCTGCTCGTGGAGCTTCGCGTTCTCGACGGCTCCGGCGACGAGGCTCGCGATCGCCTGCATCAGAGCGAGATCGTCGCCCGTGAACTCGTGCGGCGCCCGCGTGTGCAGCGTCAGCACGCCCACCAGGCGGTCGCCGCGACCGATCACCGGAACCGTCAGCACCGACTGGAAGCGCGTGTCGTGGAGCTCCGGCACGAGCTTGTAGCGGGGATCCGCGAGCGGCTCGTCGGCGATCATCCCCGATCGCCGGGTCAGCGCGGTCCAGCCCGTCAGGCCTTCACCGAGCTCGAGCGAGTAGGCGCCGACCCAGTTCTCGTACCCCGCCACGGCGCCGCGGATCACGAGCCGCTCCTGCTCGTCGTCCCAGAGGTACACGAGCGCGCCCTCGCACCCGGCCAGCTCGGCGCAGACCTCGGCCGCGTGGTTCAGCACCTCGTCGACGTCGAGGCTCGAGTTGACGCGCGCGATCAGCGCGAACAGCGCCTCGCTCTCGTGCTGGGTGGTGTGCACTCCGCACATCAGAGTAGGCGATCTGTGAACGGGCTGGCTCTCGCCGGGCCGGGGACGGCTCGACTACGCTCCTCGCCAACGCAACCGCCGAACAGGGTGAGGGAGGGGCGATGGCCGGGAAGACCGCTCGAGAGATCATCGAGGAGTGGCGCGCCGACGGCGTGCGCTTCGTCCGCTTCGAGCTCCCGGACCTGCACGGGACGAGCCGCTCGAAGCTCGTGCCGATCGATCACGCGGTCGGGTACGCAGACGAGGGCCTGAACATGTACGGGGGCGCGGGCGTGCTCGACACGCGCTCCGACGTGGTCGGCGGGACGCTCTACAACGAGGAGCGCGCCTACGGCGACCAGCGGCTCGTGCCCGACCCGGCGACCGCGGCGATCGTGCCGTGGGCGGACGCGACCGGGCGCTTCATCTGCGACTCCCGCTGGGACGACGGTCGGCCGCTCGAGGCGCTGCCCCGCCACGTCTTCCGCCGCGTGCTCGAGCGCTGCCGCGCGCTCGGCTACGAGCCCGTGCTCGGCTTCGAGCCGGAGTTCTACCTCCTCGACGGCGATACCCACGAGCTCCTGTTCGAGGGCAGCCACATCTTCAACACGGTCCGGAACACGTACGTCCCGTTCATCCAGGAGCTGGTCGAGCAGGTGCAGGCGTTCGGGCTCTCGGTGATCACGATGAACTGCGAGTACGCGGGATCCCAGTGGGAGATCAACTACGCGCCCGGCCGCGGTCTCGACGGGCCCGACCAGACGTTCACGTTCAAGAACGCGGTCAAGGAGCTCGCGCACGTGAACGGCTACGTGGCGACGTTCATGTCCAAGCCGTTCTCCGGGTCGGCGGGGTCGGGGATGCACACCCATGTGAGCCTCCTCGACGCGGGCGGCCGCAACGTGCTCGCGGACGCGGACGACGCCGAGGGCATCTCGGCTCTCTGCCGCCACTTCATCGCCGGCCAGCTCCGTCACGCGGCCTCGGCGTACGCGCTGCTCGCCCCGACCGTGAACTGCATGAAGCGCCGGCGCACGCACACGTTCAGCCCGACCAACGTCTCGTGGGGCTTCGAGGATCGCTCCGCGCTCGTGCGGATCAAGGGCGGGTCGATCGAGTCGCGCCACGTCGAGCACCGCGCCCCGACCGCGCTCGCGAACCCCTACCTCGCCGCCGCCGCGATCCTCGGCGCGGGCCTGCGCGGGATCGAGGAGCGGCTCGAGCTCGAGCCGCCCGCGTTCCCGCCCGCCGAGGAGGACGGGACCAAGCCCCAGCTGCCGACCGGCGTGCGCGAGTCGCTCGCGGCGCTCGAGCGGGACGAGAAGCTGCGCGAGCTGCTCGGGGAGGATCTCGTCTCGGCCTACACGGTCATGCGCCGCCACGAGGTGCAGCGCTTCGACGACCACGTGACCGACTGGGAGTGGGACGAGTACGTCGAGGTGTTCTGACGTCGGGCGCGGGCGCTGATGCGAGGTGGACGGTGTCGAGGCTCCGCAGCCCGGCCGGCTCGGCACGCAGCTTGACATCTTAACCTCAGGCCTTATAGGTTTGAGCGCGGCCCCGGATGGAGTGGGTCGATCCTGAGACGAGGAGGCCTGGCAATGCAATCTCGACGCCTGAAGTGGCGGATCGTGGCACTCTCTGCCTTCGTCCTGGCAGCCTGCACCCTGGCTGCCTGCGGTGGGGGAGACGACGGCGAGGCAGCGGAGCCCGGCGAGAGCGCCGGCGGCACGCTGAACGTGCTCACCTGGGAGGGCTACGCCGACCCCAGCTTCGCGGACGCGTTCACCGCCGCCACGGGCTGCACCGTGTCGGCGACGTATGTCGGCTCGAACGACGACTTCGCGCCCAAGCTAGCCGCGGGCGGCGACGTCTTCGACCTCATCACCCCCTCGATCGACACGACGTCGATCATGATCGAGGCCGGGTTCGTGGAGCCGATCGACACCGAGCGGATCGAGGGCTACACGGACACGTACGAGCAGTTCAGAACGGCGCCCGGCGTCAACGCCGACGGCAAGGTCTACGGCGTCCCGTTCACGTGGGGCTCGATCCCGTTCATGTACCGGACCGACAAGCTCGAGGAGCCGCCCACCTCGCTCGCCGTGCTCTGGGACGAGCAGTACAAGGGGAAGATCAGCCTGTGGGACGACAAGAGCTCGCTCTACGTCGCGGCCCGCTACCTCGGCTACGACAACATCTACTCGCTCGACGACGAGCAGCTCGCCGCGGCCGCGGCCGCCCTCGAGGAGCAGAAGCCCCTGATCCGCAAGTACTGGGCAACCGCCGGCGAGCTCGTCGACCTCTTCTCCGCCGACGAGGTCTGGATCTCGAACACGTGGGGCGGCTTCCAGTCCTCCCAGCTCGAGGAGCTCGGCATCCCGGTCGCGGAGTTCATTCCCGAGGAAGGGGCGGAGGGCTGGTCCGACTACTGGATGCTGGTGAAGGACTCGCCGAACGTGGACTGCGCGTACGAGTGGCTGAACTTCGCGACCAGCCCGGAGGGGCAGTGCGGCGTCTCGACGGTCACCGGCTACTCCGCGTCGAACCCCGTGGCGGTCAAGGACTGCATGAGCGAGGAGGAGTACATCGCGAAGCACCAGGACGATCCCGACTACATCAAGCAGCTGATCCTCTGGGAGACGCCGGAGCGGCTCGACAAGATGAACGAGGTCTGGAACGGGGTCAAGACGGGCTAGCGCGGGCGAGGGCGCGAGCCCTGCCCGGGCGATCCGTCCGGATCGGAGAGTCATGGCGTACTCGGTGGAGCTGAGGAGCGTCACCAAGACGTTCCCCGGTGGAGTCGTCGCGGTCGACGACCTCAGCTTCACCGTGGACGCCGGCGAGTTCGTGACCCTGCTCGGGCCGTCGGGGTGCGGCAAGACGACGACGCTGCGGCTGCTCGCCGGCTTCGAGTTCCCGGACTCGGGCTCGGTGCGGATCGACGATCTCGACGTGACCGACCGCCCGCCGAACAAGCGGCCCGTCAACACCGTGTTCCAGGACTACGCGGTCTTTCCGCACATGTCGGTGCGCCGCAACGTCGAGTACGGGCTTCGCTTCGACGGCGTCGCCCGCGGCGAGCGCCGCAGGCGAGCGCTCGAGGCGCTCGAGCTGGTCGGGCTGCCCGAGAAGGCGGACGAGAAGCCGGCGAACCTCTCGGGCGGCCAGCGCCAGCGGGTCGCTCTCGCGCGGGCGATCGTGAAGCAGCCGCGGGTTCTCCTCCTCGACGAGCCGCTCTCGGCGCTCGACGCGAAGCTCCGCAAATCGATGCAGACGGAGCTGCGCCGGCTCCATCGAGAGATCGGGATCACGTTCGTGCTGGTCACCCACGACCAGAGCGAGGCGCTCGCGCTCTCCGATCGGGTGCTCGTCATGGCGGACGGCCGGGCCCAGCAGATCGGCACTCCCGCGGAGGTCTACGACTGGCCCGTCTCGCCGTACGTCGCGGCGTTCATCGGGAGCGCCAACCTGCTCGACGGACTCCTCGTCGAGGCGTCGGGCAGGCTGGGCACGGTCGCGATCGGCGAGCGCCGGCTCGAGGGCGTGCTGCTCGCCGACGGGATCGCCGCCGGCGATCCCGTCACCGTGGCCATCCGGCCCGAGCGGATCCGAGTCCAGCCCGGCCCCGCGGAGGACGGGGAGATCGCGGCGACCGTGCTCGACACCATGTTCAGCGGCGGCTCGCTGCGGCTGCAGGTCAGCTTCGGCTACGTGCCGATGGCCGTCGACCTTCCGGTCTCCACCAGCCTCGACGGCCTGAGCGTGCCGAAGGCAGGCGACGCGGTCCGCATCGAGGTGACGCCCGACAACGTCGGCATCTTCGCCCGGCAGCCGTGACTATCGGCGCCGTGCGTCCGCCCCGTCGAGCCGCACCGGGGCTCGCGATCAGGTCAGCGTCGTGAAGGCCGTCCAGCAACGCCGGCTCGCGGGCGTGGCCGTCCTCAGCGGGCCGATGCTCTGGGCCTTCCTCCTCCTCCTCGTCCCGTACGCGCTACTGCTCGCGTACAGCTTCTACCGGCGGGAGTTCCCGACCTGGGAGCGGGATTTCGTCCTCGACAACTACTCGCAGATCTTCGGGGAGTCGCAGTACCGCACGGCGCTCCTGCGCACGACGGTGATCGCGCTCGCGGTCGCGTGCGTCGCGCTCCTGCTCGCGTACCCCGTCGCGTACTTCCTCGCGTTCCGCGTGCGCTCGAACCGGGTGCGGGCCCTGCTCTTCTTCGGGATGATCGTCCCGCTCTGGGTCTCGTACCTGCTGCGCCTGTACACCTGGAAGACGATCCTCGGGTCGAACGGAGCGCTCAACAGCTTCCTGATCTGGATCGGCCTGACCGACGAGCCGGTCGAGTTCCTGCTCTTCAGCCGGACCGCGATGATCATCACGCTCACGTACATCTTCGTGCCCTTCGTGGCGCTGTCCGTGTTCGCCCAGCTCGAGAAGCTCCCCCGGAGCCTCCCCGAGGCGGCGCGCGACCTCGGAGCGTCGCCGTGGCGCATGTTCCTGACGATCGTGCTCCCGCTCTCGATCCCGGGCGTGCTCGCCGGCGCGACGATCGCGTTCTGCCTGGCGTTCGGCGACTTCATCGCGGCCTTCCTGGTCGGCGGCCCGGGCGACCTGATGGTCGCCAACCTCGTGCAGACCCAGTTCGGCGCCGCGCTCAACTGGCCGCTCGGAGCGGCGCTCTCGATGATGATCCTGCTCGTCGTGGTGGCGGTGCTGACGCTCGCCAATCGGCTCGACCGGCTCGGAAACCTGGACCTCGATTGACGTCGATGCTGGAGCCGGAGTACTCGGTCGACGTCCCGCCCGCCGGCGCGGCACGTGCCCCCGCGCAGCGGCGCCGGCGCGGTGTCGGTCTGCCCCTGATCGTCGCGGGGGTGTTCGCGTTCCTCTACCTGCCGATCGCGCTGCTCGCCCTGTTCAGCTTCACCGACAGCAGCAGCACCACGTTCCCGATTCGTGGCTTCACGCTGAGCTGGTACGAGGACGCGTTCGGCAATCGCGAGTTGATGCAGGCGCTCAGGAACAGTCTCACCGTCGCCCTCTCGGCGACGATCATCTCCCTCGTGGTCGGAACCCTTGCCGCGATCGGCCTGCACCGCGTGGAGTTCCCCGGCAAGGGCCTTTTCCGGCGTCTCGTCATGCTCCCGCTGGCGCTGCCCGGCATCGTGACCGGGGTCGCGATGCTGAACTTCTTCGGGCTGATCGGCATGTCGCTCAGCCTGCGCACGGTGATCCTCGGCCACGCCACGGCGCTCCTGGCCGTGGTGATCACCCAGGTGTTCGCGCGACTCCAGCGGCTCTCGAGCAGCTACCAGGCGGCGTCCGCGGATCTCGGCGCCAGTGGGTGGCAGACATTCCTGTTCGTGACGCTTCCGAATCTCCGCTCGGCGATGATCGGGAGCGCGCTGCTCGTGTTCACCCTCTCGTTCGACGAGATCCCCGTCACCTTCTTCCTCACCGGTCGCGACAACACCCTGCCGATGTACATCTACTCGTCGATGCGCCGCGGCATCACGCCGGATCTGAACGCCATCGCTACCCTGGTCGTCCTGGCCTCGCTGGTGGTGATCGCGTTGTCCGTGTGGCTCCTGCGAGATGACACCACCTAGGCCCGGCGAGGCCGGGCGGCGGGCGCTTGCCGAACCCGTGGGCCGGGACGACCGAAAGCGTCCGGGCGTCCCCGCCGATGCCCTGCCCGCGGCGGACGGATGGACGATGGCGCGGCGGGCCGTCTTCGCCCCGCTGAGCAGCGCGGGCCGGACGGACGCCGTGATCCAGCGGATCACGGAGGCCATCCGGTTGGGGTTGATCTCCGAGGGAGAGCAGCTGCCCAGCGAGAGCGACCTCGCGGCGATGCTCGGCGTCTCCACGGTGACGCTCCGCGAGGCCCTGGCCACTCTCCGTCAGCAGGGGCTGGTCGAGACGCGCCGTGGTCGCGGGGGCGGCTCGTTCGTCAAGCGGCCCGGGGAGCCCCCGTCAGCATTCCTGCGCGCCAGGCTGCGTGCGCTCAGCGCGACGGCGCTTCGCGACCTGGGCGACGAGCACGTCGCCGTGTCGGGGACGGCGGCGTTCCTGGCCGCCGCCCGCGCCTCGGCTGACAACATTGCCCGGATGCGGGCGCTCGGCGATCGTCTGTTCGCGGCCGGCTCGCTCGGAGCCCGGGCGAGTGCCGACAGCCGGCTCCACATCGAGATCGCGATCGCGTCCCAGTCGGAGCGGCTGACGCGAGCGGAGGCCGCCCTGCAGGCGGAGGTCGGCGACCTGCTGTGGTACGTGCTGGGCTCCGGGGAGATGCCGGCGCGTGTCGATGCCGAGCACCGGGGAATCGTGGACGCGATCACCAGCGAGGACGAGGATCTGGCGCGGTCGCTCGCAGAGCGGCACGTCGCCGAGAGCATCCGCGTGCTGGTGGATGCGCATCTGGAGCTGGTCGACTGATGACGGTCGCGACGATCGAGGAGGCTGCTCGCCGCGTGACGACGGCGCTCGAGCGGGTGTTCTTCTCGCTCGACCAGATCGCCGGCGCGTTCGAGGACCTCGCGCGGGAGGCGCGGTCGAGAGGCGCGGGGTTGAGCGCTGCGGACCTGGGCCGGCTGGAGCCGGTGATCTCCCGGCAGCTCGACGCGCTCCCCGCGATCCACGGTGCGGGCGTCGTCGTCGCGGAGGGGCTGCTCGTCGACCGGGAGCGCTTCCTCGAATGGTGGCGGCGGGGACCGGACGGGTTCGAGCGCTTCATCCTGAACGTGGACCCGCAGGTGGACGGCTTCTACGACTACGCCGACATGGAGTGGTACCGCGGCCCGAGGGACGAGGGCCGGCGCGTGGTTGCCGGCCCCTACATCGACTACCGCTGCGCGGACATCTACGTGCTGACCTTCACGCGCTCGGTCGCGGCCGGCGGGAGCTTTCTCGGGATCGCGGGTGCCGACGTCCCGATGGCGCTCTTCGAGTCGGAGCTCGTGCCGGCGCTGCGGCGCCTCGCGCCCGACGCTGTGCTGGTGAACCCGGAGCGCCGGGTCGTCGCCGCCAGCCGCGCCCGCTGGACGATCGGGGCGAAGCTCAAGGAGATGCCCGTCGCGGGCGAAGACTGGGCGGCTGTCGAGCCGGTCGCCGGCGACCTCGGCTGGGTGCTCGCCGTCGCGCGGAGCGACGTGGACGAGCTGGCGAGCCCCGGGTAGCCCGGCCGGCGCCGGCGTACCCGGGGCCCGATCCGTTCTCGATCCTCTACCAGCCGCCCTCGGCGCGCCGGTCGTGGCGCGTCGCATCGCCCAGGTCGAAGACGAGCAGCTTGCGCTCCGTGAACGACTCGAGGAACCACTGCGACAGCTCCCGACCCACGCCGCTCTTGCCCGCGCCTCCGAACGGAGCCAGCTGATCCCAGTAGTTGCTCGTCTCGTTGATGTTGACCGAGCCGTGCTGGAGCGCCTCGCCGACCCGCCAGGCCGAAGCGAGATCGCGAGTCCAGAGGGAGGCGATGAGGCCGAGCTCGCTCGAGTTGGCGATCTCGATCGCTTCGGCCACGCTGGAGAACGTGATGATCGGCGCCACCGGCCCGAACGTCTCCTCCTGCGCGATCAGCATGTCCTGGGTGACGCCGGTGAGCACGGTCGCCGGGTAGTAGAGGCCATCTTCGGGGCCGAACTGCTCGATCTCGGCCCCCTTCGCGCGCGCGTCCTCGACGTGCGCCCTGACGCGCTCGAGGGTCGCGGTGTTGCACAGCGGCCCCATCCCGGTGCGCTCGTCGGCCGGGTCGCCGATCTGGAGCTCCGCCGCCCGAGCCTTGAGCTTGCCGACGAACTCGTCGTGGATCGACTCGTGCACGAGGATCCGCTCCGCCGAGGTGCAGACCTGGCCGCCGTAGTAGAAGCAGCCGTTCATCGCGCCCGCGACGGCCGCGTCGATGTCGGCGTCCGCGAGGATGATGAACGGCCCGTCGCCGCCCAGCTCGAGCAGATGCGGGCGAAGCCCCGCCTGGCGTGCGATCTTCTCACCGGTCGCGGTCGAGCCGGTGAAGAAGATCCCCTTGACGTCTTTGTGGTCGACGAGGGCTCCCCCGACGTCGCCGAAGCCGTGTACGACGTTGATCACCCCGTCGGGCAGGCCCGCCTCGGCGAACGTCTCCGCGACCATCGAGCACGACGCGGCCGCGTACTCGGACGGCTTCCAGACCACCGTGTTCCCCGCGGCGACGATGTGGGCGACCGCGATCGAGCCGATGTCGGTCGGGAAGTTGTACGGGGTGATCGCGGCCACGACGCCGAGCGGACGGTGGGTCAGCACGAGACGCTTGTTGGTCGTCTGCTCCTGCGTCGACGGGAACGAGAGGCCGCGATGGCGGAGCGCCTCCTCGGCGGCCTTGCTCCACGCCGGGGCCGCGTACTCCCGCACCTCTTCGCGCGAGTCGACGATCGTCTTGCCGATCTCCGCGACGAGCATCTGCGCGATTTCCTCCGCCCGCTCCAGGAAGAGCGCGTGGATGCGCCGCAGGATCTTCGCCCGGTCGATGAGCGGCGTCGCGGCCCAGCCGGGCTGCGCGGCCCTGGCTGCGGCGACGGCGCGATCGACGTCGCTCGCGTCGCAGCGGGCGATCGTGCTCACCACCTCGCGCGTGTGGGGTGACCTGACCTCGAACGTTCCGGCGGCCCCGTCGGTCCAGCGGCCGTCGATCAGGGCCTTCTTCGCAACGGCGGTCGAGCCGGCGGTGATCGTCATCGGTGGCTCCTCTCTCCACGGGGCAGGGGGTATACCGCACTCAAGCATATGAGATCAGAGGTTAAATGGCAATCCGCTCGCGATGCGGCCACCTCGCGATCCCGCGCAGGTCGGAGCCGGCGCCTATTCAGGCGTCGTGTAGGCGACCGCGATGCCGCCGTCGACGACGAGCGACGTCCCGGTGACCCAGCTCGACTCGTCGCTCGCGAGGAACAGAGCGGCCTCGGCGATCTCCGCCGGCTTGCCGAGTCGCCCGGCGGGGATGTGCACGCGGCGGCGCGCCCAGGCGGCCTCGTCCGTGTAGAGCTGGAGCGCGAGCGGCGTCTCGACCGGGCCCGGGCAGAGCGTGTTCGCGCGGACGCCACGGCGGGCGAGCTCGACGGCGATGTCGCGGGTGAGCGCGATCACCGCGCCCTTCGAGGCGGCGTAGCCGATCTGGGAGGTCGCCGAGCCGACGAGGCCGGAGATCGAGCCCATGTTGACGACGGAGCCGCCGCCGGCCGCGAGCAGCTTCGGGATCCCGTGCTTGCAGCAGAGGAACACTCCGGTCAGGTTGATGTCGAGCACGCGCTGCCACGCCTCGAGCTCGGTCTCGAGCACCGAGCCGTCGCCGGGCAGGAGCACGCCCGCGTTGTTGACGAGCACGTGGACGGCGCCGAAGCGGCTCTCGACGGCTTCGTAGAGGGCCGCGACGCTGGCCTCGTCCGTGACGTCGGCCGCAAAGAACGAGGCCTCGCCGCCCGCGGCCTCGATCAGCGCGACCGTCTCGCGGCCCGGATCCTCGAGGATGTCGGCGCACGCCAGCCGCCCGCCCTCCTCGGCGAAGCGCAGGGAGCAGGCCCGGCCGATCCCGCCGCCGGCGCCCGTGACGACGCAGACTTTCCCGTCTAGCCTTCCCATCGAGTCCTCCTGACGACGAAAGGAGCAAGTCAGCATGCTCGCGGTCGAGCTTCGAGCGTTTGGTGATCCTACGGGTCTCGTGCCCGCCGAGCTGCCGGACCCGGAGCCGGGTCCTGGCGAGGTGCGCGTCGACCTCGTCGCGGCGGCCCTCAACCGGCGCGACTGGTGGATCCGGCGCGGCGGCAAGGTGTCGCTGCCGCAGGTGCTCGGCTCGGACGGCGCCGGGATCGTCTCCGCGGTCGGCGCCGGGGTCGAGGGCGTCGCGGCCGGCGACGAGGTCGTGATCAACCCGGGCCTCGACTGGGGCGAGGACGAGGAGGCGCCGGGGCCTTCCTTCCGGATCCTCGGCGTGCCCGACCAGGGCACCTACGCCGAGCGGGTCGTCGTCGCCTCCCACCAGGTGCGCCCCCGACCCGGCGGGCTCACCTGGGCCGAGTCGGCGGCGTTGCCGCTCGCGGGGCTCACCGCCTGGCGGGCGACCGTGACGCACGCGCAGGCGGGGCCGGGCCGGACGGTCCTCGTGCCCGGGGCGGGGGGCGGCGTCGCCACGTTCGTGATCCAGATCGCCCGCGAGCTGGGCGCGCGCGTCGTCGTCACGACGTCGAGCGAGGAGAAGCTCGAGCGCGCCCGCGCGCTCGGCGCCGAGGGCGGCGCGCTCTACACGGATCCCGAGTGGTCGGAGCGGATCGGCCCCGTCGATGCGGTCGTCGACTCGGTCGGCGCCGCTTGCTGGCCCGGCGCCCTCTCGTGCCTGAAGCGGGGCGGGAGGCTCGTCAACCTCGCCGACACGACCGGCGACCGGGGCGAGGTCGACATCACGCGCCTCTACTTCGAGTACCAGCGCATCCAGGGCACGACGATGGGGAGCCCGCGGGAGCTCGACGCGCTCCTCGCTCATGTCGCCGGCGCCTCCTGGCGCCCGGTCGTCGACTCGGTCTTCCCGCTCGCCGACGCTGCCGGAGCGCACGAGCGCCTCGACGCTCCCGATCGGTTCGGGAAGGTCGTGCTCGCGGTGCGACCGGACATCGAGTAGGAGCCCCGCCGGGCGGGCTACAGTTGGCCGCCGTGGGCATCGCGTCCACCAAGGCCGACCACATCGTCCTCCTGCTCGAGGAGGCGATCCTCTCGGGCGAGCTCGCGCCCGGCACGGTGCTGCGTCAGGACCAGCTCTCCGAGCGCTTCTCGGTCAGCCGCACGCCGATCCGCGAGGCCCTGCGCCAGCTCGCGGCCCTCGGGCTCGTCGCGTTCGTGCCGAACCGGGGGGTGCGCGTGCGCGCCGTGCCGCCCCCGGACGACCTGCGCGGTGCCTTCCTCGTGCGGGCAGAGCTCGAGGCGCTCGCGGCCGAGCTTGCCACGCCCGGGATGACCGTTGCCGACCTGGCCGAGCTCGAGGCGGCGGAAAGGGCGTTTGCCGACCTGACCCACGCGCTGCGGGCCGGAGGCGTCGGCGATGAGGAGTTCAGCCGGATCGCCACGGACTGGGTGCACGCCAACGAGGCCTTCCACGACGTGATCCTGCGCGCGGCGGGAGTGCCGGCGCTCGAGCAGATGGCCCGCAGCGTGCGGCGCGTCTTCCACGGGCAGGGCTCGTGGTCAGCCGATCCCGAGGTCGACCGCCTCTACGAGGAGAACCTGAACCAGCACGCGGCGATCCGCGGGGCGATCGTCGCGCGCAGCGCCGCAGGCGCCCGCACGCTGATGCGCGAGCACGTGATCGCGTCGGGCCGCCTGCTCGACGTCCTGCTCGCGCTCCGCGCGAAGCGCGACGCGCGCCCCGGCACCGGCCCGGCCTGACGGGCGCGGGCGCTGCCGGCCGCGGTCGCCCCCGTCTCGAGTTCAGGATCCGAAATTCTGCCGAATCCGATCGCTCTCTTGACAAAGCGTTCAACAGAGCCAAGAATCTGGGATCCGATGAATGTCGATCCTGCTTTCGGCGCCGTGGCAGCGCCGGCGCGCGACGTCCCGGGGCGCGCCGCGTTCCTGCGCGCGGCCGGCTACTGGCTCCACCTCACTCGTGCGGTCGAGCAGGCGGGGCGCAGCCTCTACCTCCAGGGCCGCGTCCCCGGCTCGTTCTACGACGGGCGCGGTCAGGAGGCGACGGCGGTGGGGGTCGCGCTCGCGATGGGGGAGCGGGACGTCGCGTGCCCCGCGATCCGCGACCTGGGCGTGAATCTCGTGCGGGGACTGACCGCCGAGCAGGTACTCCGCCACTACCTGGGCAAGGCCGGGGCTCCGCTTCAGGGGCGTGACGGCAACGTCCACCTCGGCTCGCTCGAGCATGGCACGGTTCCCCTCGTCAGCCACCTCGGCGAGACGATGCCCGTGGCGATGGGGATGGCGCTCGGGCGCGCCTGGCGCGGCGAGCAGGCGGCCGCGGTCGCGTTCTGCGGCGACGGGGCCGTGAACTGCGGCGTGTGGCACGAGACGATGAACCTCGCCGGCGTGTGGCGGGCGCCGCTGCTCGTCGTCGTCGAGCGCAACGGCTGGTCGTACATGACCCCGAGCGCGAGCATGCTGGCGGCCGAGCGGGTCGCCGATCGCGCTCCCGGCTACGGGATGCGGGCGGCCGCGGTCGACGGCAACGACGTCGTCGAGGTGTACGACGCGG
>CAYJLE010000041.1:0-27873 GCA_964370985.1 uncultured Gaiellales bacterium
GCCGGGCAGAGCGCGACCGGCCGCGCCGCCGCGGCCAGCGCGTCGATCGTCGCCGGCGCGACGAGCGGGCAGTCGGCCATCACGACGAGCGCGTCCCGGCCCGTGCAGCGCTCGAGCGCGAGCGCGATCGCGGCGGCATGGCCGAGGCCCCGGTCGCGAAGCACGCGCACGCCCGCGGGCGCGATCGCCGGGTCCGGGGTCACGACGAGCACTTCATCGACCGAGCGCGCCCGTGCGCATGCGTCGACGACGTCCGCGAGCATCGCCTCGACGAGCCTGGCCCGCTCGTCGGGAGTGAGCAGGCCCGCCAGCCGGCTCTTCGCCGAGCAGGGAGAATTGGCGGGGACGATGGCCAGCACCGGGGGAGGACCAGGATACGCGGATCGGCCTCAGGCCCCGTCCGGGCCGGCCTGGTCGCCTGCCGTTGCTCCCGGTTGCTCGGGGGCGCGGTCGCGCGCCTCGAGCAGCTCCAGCGCGGTGAGCAGGAATGCCCGGTACCCGGCGTCGAGCTCGCCGCGCAGCTCCTCGAAGTGGCGGGCCTCCTGCCGGAGGCGGTCGCGTTCCTCCCGCGCTGCCGCGACGATCTCGTCGGCGCGCGCCCGCGCGTCTGGGAGAGCGCCGTCCCGGTCTGCCTCGAGCTCGGCGACCCGCTCGCGGGCACCGGCGAGTTGCTCGGCCAGGCTGGTCCGGTCCCGCTCGAGCTCGTCACGCTCCGCCGTCAGCCGGCGGGCGTCGGCGGCGAGCTCCCCGAGTTCCCGTTCGACCGCCCCCGGGTCGTAGCCGCGCAAGCGTCTTCTGAACCGCCTTCCCTGCCGTGCGTCGCCTGGATCGCCCATGTCCTCAGGCACCGTACCTCACTCCTCGCGGGCCTCCGGCCGGGCGAGGAAGGAGCAGAGCTCGATGGCCTCGGCCGCAAGCGTCTCGCGAACGCCGGGGTCGCAGAGCGTCTCCACCTCGACGGCGCGTTCCGCTCCGTACGTGGAGCGGTGGTCGTCCCCGGTCGCGGGATGGCAGCCGAGCTCGGTCACCCCCGTGGGAAGGCGGGCGAGAAGCTCGAGCAGGGCCGGGACCTCGACGAGGTGGGGCAGCGGCTCTCCCTCGCCCGTCTGCCCGAAGAAGTCGCCGACGTAGCGGATCCCCGGGCTGAAGTGGCGCACGGGCACGCCGAGCCGGCGGCCCGCGACAACCAGTGCGGAGCGGGCCGGGCCCTCCCGGTGGACGTGCTGGTGCGAGTCGAGGTGGGTCGGGTCGCACCCGGCGAGGGCGCGGAACCGCTCGAGCTGCCGCTCGACCTCGCGCTCGACCGCCGCCGGGTCGTCGAGGGACGCCACCTCGTAGACCGCCCGCCAGGCCCCCTCCGCGAACGCCCACTCGCCGAGATCGACGTGGAGCCCGAGGCTGAGCCCGGGCCGCCCGCGGGCGTAGGCCGCCCCCGCCTCCGCCGCCGGCCAGCGCACCATCAGGCTCGCGCTGGTCACGATCCCCTCCTCGTGCCCGCGGACGACGCCGCGGTTCACGCCCTCGCTCCGCCCGAAGTCGTCAGCGTTGACGATGAGGTAGCGGCCGCTCACGGCTTCTCGAAGAGCGAGACGAGGATGTCGAGGTCGACGCCGTTCTTCGAGCCGCGCAGCAGCTCCTCGCGCTCGAGCCGCCAGCCGACGTTCGCGAAGAGATCCCGGTACGTGTCGATCAGCCAGGGCTTGAGCAGCCAGTCCTGCTCCCCGCCGTAGGTGTTCGCCATCAGGAAGCGCCCGCCCGGGCTCGCGGCGGCGTGGAGCTCCGAGGCGAGCACGCCGACGTCGAAGAGCGGATAGAGCCAGCCGAGGCAGTAGATGGTCTCGCTCATGACGATGAGGTCCCACGGCCCCCCGGCGCGCACGTCGAGCTCCATTATGTCGGCGGCCAGATACTCGATCTCCGCGCCGGGCGGCGTCGCCGCGGCGGCGCGCTCGACGGCGGAGGGGGCGACATCGACGGCGACGACCCGGTCTGCGATCCCGGCGAGCAATTGGGTGAAGACCCCGGCGCCGCAGCCGATCTCGAGCGCCCGCGCGTAGCATCGGCCCGCGAGCAGTGAGAGCTGGAACCGGTAGCTCGCGCTGTCCAGCTCGGAGCCCTGGACGCCCCAGGGGTCGCCGTGGCGCCAGCGCTCCTCGAACGCCTCACGCGCCTTCCGCCTGATCTCCTCCCGATCGACCATCGCTCAGATACCGAGGCGTTCCGCCGCTCGGAGCGCCTCATTCAACCAATCGTGGGCGTGCTCCGGCGGCGGCGTCCAGTCCCGTGACCAGCCGAGCCACTGGACGGCGAGGTGGAGCCGGAAGCGGTCGAGGTCGGTCAGAAGGGTCTCCCACGGACCGCGACCCTCGGGCAGAGCCTCGTGGTAGGCCCGAGCGATCCCTTCCCGCTGCGTCTCCGCGAGGCCGCCGGAGGTGAGGGCGGCGAGGTCGAGGAGGCCCGGGGCGAGCGACGCCATCTCCCAGTCCACCGGCGCGACGCGCAGGCCGGCCGAGCCGGCCACGACGAGGACGTTCGACGCGTAGAGCTCGCCGTGCACGAAGGTGACAGGCAGGCCCGCGAGCCGCTCGACGACTGCTCCGTAGCCGCCCGCGATGCGCTCGAGCTCCGCCGACGGCCGGAAGCCGAGAGCGCGCGCCAGCCAGCGGCGGTACAGGTCCGCGTCGTAGCGCAGCAGGCGGCGCGGCCGAGCGCCGCGGCAGCGCTCGTGCATCCGCGCGAGCCAGCGCGCCACGTCCTCCCAGACACCCAGGTCCCCCACCTGGTAGAGCTCGACGCCGGGGACTCGCTCGAGGACGAGCCAGTACCGGCTCCGCTCCGGCTCGGCGACGGCCGCGTAGCACACCGGCCCGAGCCGGTTCGGCCCGACGACCTCGCGGTAGACGTCGATCTCGCGCTCCGGGTCGTAGAGGAAATGGGGCTTCGCACCCCTCGCGCCGGGAGACAGGCCGGCCGGGCTGACGTCCTTGAGCACGAGCGAGAGCTCGCGTCCGTCGCCGGTGGTGACGTCGAGCTCCTCGAGCGCGAAGCTCGTCCGGTAGAGGGACGGGCGGCGCTCGATGCGGACGATGCCCACGCCGAGCGAGCGCTCGAGCTCCGCCCGGACTTCCGCGGTGGCGGGCCCTGCCGTCACAGGCGGGCGAGGAGGCGGGTCAGGACCGCGTCCGAGTCGAGGTGCTCCTCCGCCAGGGCTCGAGCCGCCCGCCGGTGCCGCTCGTAGCCGGAGCGCAGCGCGTCGATCGCGGCGAGCACGTCCTCGGCCGTCTCGAACGCGAAGAGCCCCTCGCCGGTCGGCAGGTGCGCCGAGAACCCGGTCTCCTGCGCGATCACGGGCCGCCCGGAGGCGAGGTAGCAGGCGCTGCGGTCAGAGAACCAGCCGCAGCGCGAGGCGACGTACCCGGACTTGGCGATACCGATCTCCGCCTTCGACCCTTGGACGAAGCGCCGGTAGCGCTCGGGCGTTCCCGCGGCCTCGACGGGATCGACGAGGCGCCAGCCGTGCTCGGCGAGCGCCGCGAGGTCGGGCTGCTCGCCCTCGTGGATGGCGAGGGCGAGCTCGAGCCGCTGGGGCGTCCGTCTCGGGAGGTCGACCAGGCGGCGCAGGGAGTGCGCCTTCTGCCCGTAGAGGACGCCCTCGTGCTCGATCGACCCGTAGCCCCGCCAGTTGGCGACCGTGGTGAGCGCGTCGCGCTCGAGGGCCTCGGCCACGGGCCACCGGTCGAGGACGACGGGCGGCAGGGTCGGGATCCAGTCGCGCCCGCAGGTCGGCACGGCGCACCCGGGCGTCCCGAGCGCGAGGCCGACGGTCGCGAAGTGCGTGTGGCCGTCGAAGCGCATGTCGATGCCCTGCACGGCGTGCCAGAGCTGGTTGAAGGCCGGGTCGAGGTCGAGGTAGACGCGCACGGGTATCTCGCCGAGCAGGCGCTCGTCCCGGAGCATCCCGGAGACGTTCAGCAGCAGGTCGGCCCCGCGCAGCGCCTCGTAGCGCGCCCCCGACGTGTCGCTCGTGCCCTCGACGAGCAGCGCCGCCCGCCCCTCGAGCCCGAACGCGGACACCACGTCCCGGAAGTAGGCCTCGACGTCCCGCCGAGCGTCGGGGACGGGCTCGACCAGGCGGACATCGTGCCCCAGCCGGTCGAGTCCGAGCACGTACTGCAGCACCGCCCAGGTCGCGCCACCCTGACCCGGGTCGCCGGCGATCATCCCGCTGACGAGTACTCTCACCCTGCCGAACGCTAGCGCCACGCTCAGGATCCGGACGGCCCCCGCCGATGACCGAGGCATGAGGCGTGTGCCAGCCGTGCTCCCTCTGCTCGTCGCGGTCGCGCTGGCCGGGGCGGGAGCCGCCGTCGCGGCGGGCGCTCCTTCCGGGCCCCCGCCCGTCGCCTTCGCCAGCTTCCGCGCCGGCAACTACGACGTCTGGGTGATGAACGCCGATGGGAGCGGGCAGCGGCAGCTCACGACCGACCCCGAGCAGGACCGGGCCCCCGCCTGGTCTCCCGACGGGAAGCAGATCGCCTTCACGAGCTTCCGCGACGGCAACTACGACGTCTGGGTGATGAACGCCGACGGGAGCGGGCAGCGCCGGCTCACGGACGACCCCGAGCAGGACGTCGACCCGGCCTGGTCCCCCGACGGCAAGCGGATCGCCTTCGCCAGCTTCCGCTCGGGAAGCTGGGACGTCTGGGTGATGAACGCCGGCGGCAGCGGCCAGCGGCAACTCACCTCCGACCCCGACCAGGACGAGGAGCCGGCCTGGTCGCCCGACGGGAAGCGGATCGCGTTCCGGAGCTTCCGGACCGGGAGCTACGACATCTGGACGATGCGCGCGGACGGCACCCGCGAGCGGCGGCTCGCCACCGACCCCGAGCAGGACGAGCATCCCGCCTGGTCGCCCGACGGCCGGCGGATCGCGTTCGCGAGCTTCCGGGCGGGCAACTACGACGTCTGGGTCATGAACGCCGACGGTTCCGGGCAGACGGCGCTCACCAGCGACCCCGAGCAGGACGAGCAGCCGGCGTGGGGCCCCAAGGGCAAGCGGATCCTCTTCCGCAGCTCGCGCGGCGGGAGCTACGACGTCTGGACGATGCGCTCCGACGGCACGGACCAGCGGCCCCTGACGGCAGACCCGGGCCAGGACGAGCAGCCGAGCGCGCGCCCGTTGCGCTGAGTGCTCGTTAGCGACAGTTCGGAACTCGCCGGTCGAGCGTCACAGCTCGGTCGACGAGCTGAACAGAGGCTCTCAGCTCTCTCCCGGGGCCGGAACCTACGCGCCGCCGGAAGGGGCGACTGGCGTCTGTCGACAGGCGACGGCCGTTCAGGTACCACGTCACCTGCCGAACCCAGGCAAGGTCCTTGCCCCGAACGCTGGCTCGAACAGCCGGAGCTCCGCAACCTCTTCGCTCGAGCTCGAGCCGCAAGTCTGGCGGCGTCCGACACATCCGACCCGCGCATGCAAGGAGGAGCCGGAGCCTGTGAGCAAGCTGTGCCCGGATGGCCGCATGGGCGGGATCGCCAGAGATGCTCGCGAGCTGATCCGGGTCGGTTCGAAGGTCGTAGAGCTCGCTCTCACCGCTGCCGTGCTCGACGTAGAGGAACCAGGGCGTGCGCAGCGCCCAAGTGGGAGCGAACGTCTCCACCAGCAGATCTCTGCCCCATTCGAGGCGGGGATCGACGACGAGCGGCAAGAGTGACCGTCCATCCATGAGCCGGCCCGGACGAACGCCGGCGAGGCCCAAGATCGTAGGCGCGAGATCGACGTTCGACACGAGCTGCTTCACCACCCGTCCCGCAGGGAAACCCGGGCCTCGAATGACGAGCGGCACCCGGATTGCGGGCTCGTACGGCCAGACCTTGTCCGAGGGGATTCTGTGCTCACCGAGGATGTACCCGTTGTCCGACGTGAAGAGAACAACGGTGCTGTCCAGCTCGCCCGTCTCGGCGAGCGCCGCAAGAATCCGTCCCACTGCTTCGTCGACTGCCAGGAGCGACTCGAGCCGCTGCTGGTACTTCTCCCTGAGAGCAGCAATCGTGGCTGGGCTCATGAGCGGCCGGGCGCGTGCTCCTGCCGGCTTGTCTGACATGTCGGCCTCGTTGAACGACGGGGGCATCGGCAGCGGCTCACCGGCAAAGCGGTCCCGGTGCCGTTCGGCAGCAGCGGGCGTGCCCGCAACAGGCTCGGCTGGATCGTCGGGCTCGATCGGCGTTCCGGCGTGTGGCGCGAGGAAGGCAACGGACAGGAAGAACGGCGTCTTGTCCCTCGCCCGTCTCCGAATCAGGTCGGCTGCGAGTTTCGCCTCGACATCGGTCCTGTAGAGATCCGGCCGGCTCGGGTAGCGGACCAACCCCCCGTTCTCGTTGAGCGTGAAGCCTTGATACGAATACGCACCCCGGACATCGAGTGACCCGTACCACTCCGACCAGCCGGGCGGTACTTCGGTGAGCTTCTCAGTGCCGTAGCCGTTCAGGTACTTGCCGACGTGGGCAGTGAAGTACCCGGCCCGCTGAAGCCACACGGGAAGGGTCGACGTGTGGTCGAGCCGCGCATAGCCCCCTAGCGGCGGCACGTTGTGCATTACGCCGTGGTTGTGCGCGTACTGCCCAGTCAGGAAAGTTGCACGCGACGGGCAGCAGAGCGCGAACCCAACAAAGCTCGACTCGAAGGTCGTTCCCTGTGCCACGAGACGCTGCTGGACGACCTCCATGACTCGTAGCGACTCGACCGTCTGGTCGTCGGTCATAAGGACGACGATGTTGGGTCGATCGTGGCTACGTGGGCGTTCAGCCCCGGCGGCAACGTCGGCCAAGCCGATCAGCATCACCAGACCTAGCCCCGCTGCCGACAGTAGCCTCAACGCCACGACGGCATTCTTGCGCGTCGGCGTTAGCCAATTGTGAGGCCGCGGGAGCAGTCATCCCCGAGGGCCCCGGAACCCCCGTGCCCCGGCGCAAACGCTCACGTGCCCTAAGCTTCACTCATGCTCGCCGGGAGCCGTATGCGGAGCAGTTTGTCCGGCACCCTTATCCTCGCGGCCTTCGCCTTCGTCCTCGGAGGCGCTCCGGTTGCGCTCGCGGCTCCACCGGAGGCGCGCATCAGCCTTGGCGGGCCCGAGGCGGCCGGCTTCGCCCTCCCCGAGGACGTCGAGCTCGTCCGCCGGATCGGGCTCGCGGAGCTCACGCAGGAGCGCTACCAGCAGGTCTTCGGACAGGCTCGCGCGAAGGTGCTTGGCGGCCAGATCACGGTCTACCGGGACGGCCGCGGCGAGGCGCGGCTCGTGATCGGCTCCCACTACGACGGCATCGTGCCGAGCAACTCCGTCCAGATCACGGCGGCCGCGGCGCGTGAGGTGGCGGCGCAGGATGTCGGCCGGCAGGGCACCCGTACGGTCGAGCTGCGCATCGATCCGCAGAGCGGCCGGTACTTCTATCAGGTCGAGACGCGGCGCTTCGCGTTCCGCGTCGTCCACTGGATCAACGCCGCGGACGGCCGCGTGATCCGGAAGTACGACGCGATCACCCACGACCACGGCACCGGGGTCAAGGGCGACACGAAGGACATGAACGGGCCGGACAATGCGTCGGCCGCCGACGACCTGACGACCTTCCACGGCGCGTCCGGCCACGGCGCGAGCGGTTCCCACTGGGACCTGATCTCGAAGGACAACCGCCAGGTCACCTTCGACTACCGCAACAAGGACCCGTCCATCTACTGGATCACCGACGCCGACGACCACTGGACGAGCGTGACGGCGAACCGGCAGTCGCCCGGCCAGCCGGCCATGGTGGACGCCCAGTTCTACGCGAACGTCGCGGACGACTACTTCCAGTCCGCCTTCGGCCTCGACTGGATCGGCGATTGCGGCTACACGGCCATGCAGTCGGTCGTCCACTATTCGAAGAACTACAACAACGCCTTCTGGGACGGGGCCTACGTCGTCTACGGCGACGGCGACGGCTCGATCTTCCGCGAGCTCAGCGGCGGGCTCGACGTCGCGGCGCACGAGCTCGCCCACGGGATCACCGACTGCACGTCGGACCTCGTCTACCAGAACGAGTCCGGGGCGCTGAACGAGTCGTTCTCCGACATCCTCGGCTCGAGCGCCGAGTTCTTCGCCGCGGAGCCGACCTCGACGAACTGCGTCCGCGCCGCCGGGCAGAGCGTCTGCGCCGACTGGTGGATCGGCGAGGACATCTACCTCCCCGCGAGCGAGAAGCCCGGCTTTCGCAACATGGCGGACCCGGAGGATGACGGCGACCCCGATCACTACACGGAGCGCCAGGTCGGCGGTGGCGACAACGGCGGCGTGCACACGAACTCCGGTATCCCGAACCACGTCCACTACCTGCTCGTGAACGGTGGGATGAACGCGAGCTGTGCGAACCCGACGCAGCGCAACTCCGCCCACTGCTCCGACGCCGACACCCAGGACAACGGCCTCGTCGTGACGGGGATCGGCGTCGCCAAGGCCGAGCAGATCGCCTTCCTCGCGTTCGCCGGCCTCAGCGAGAACGCGACCATGTGCAACGCCCGCCTCGCCGCCGAGGCGGCGGCGGCAGCGCTCTACGGCAGCTCGTCGCTGGAGAAGGCGTCGACGAGCGACGCCTGGGTCGCCGTCGGTCTCACCGATGCCGAGTGCGGCCTCGCCCCGCCGCCGAACACGCCGCCGACCGCCGACGACACCTCGGCGACGACCGACGAGGACGCCGCGATGGACGTCGACCTGAGCGGGTCGGACCCCGAGGACTGCGAGCTCACCTTCTCGATCGTCGACCCGCCGGCGAACGGCGCTCTCGGGGCGATCACGGACGCCGCCTGCACCTCCGGCAGCCCGAACACGGACACGGCGACGGTCACCTACACACCCGACCCGGGGTTCACCGGCGACGACACCTTCACGTACAGGGTCAACGACGGCACCGACAACTCCAACGTCGCGACTGCGACCGTCACCGTGAATGCCGCGTCGGGGACGGACTACGCCTCGGTCGTCCTGGCCGATGCGCCGGCCGGGTACTGGCGTCTTGGTGAGTCGAGCGGGACGGGCGCGGCCGATTCGAGCGGCAACGGCAACGACGGAGCCTATGTCGGAAGCCCCGGGCTGGGAGCCCCCGGCCTAGTCGCCGGCGCTGACACGGCCGTCGATTTCGACGCCATCGACGATCGCGTCACTGTCGACGACTCGCCGAGCCTCAGCCCGACCGCTGCGATCACAGTCGAGGCTTGGGTACATCCCGACGGCCTCCCCACCACCAACGGATCGATCCGATACATCGCCATCAAGAGCCAGGCCTACATGCTCCGCATGGAGCGAGTCTCAGACCAGGTTCGGTTCGCGTTCTTCGTCTACGGCGACGGAAGCTACGGCCCCTTCGTCCACTCCGGCGCACTCACGATCGCCGCCGGCACCACGTATCACGTCGTCGGCACCTACGACGGCTCCCAGCTCCGCCTGTACATCAACGGAGCCGAACAAGCATCGACCCCACGAACCCTCACGATCAACGACTCACTCCACCCACTGTTCCTCGGCAGCTGGGGAGCAAACCACCTCTGGGATGGCCGCCTCGACGAAATCGCCATCTACAACCGCGCGCTCAGCCCGACCGAAGTCTCGGAGCACCAGCAGGCAGGCTCCTCGGTGGTCTCTGGATATCCGGAATCGGTCCTGGCCGATGGGCCGGCCGGGTACTGGCGTCTTGGTGAGTCGAGCGGGACGGGCGCGGCCGATTCGAGCGGCAACGGCAACGACGGAGCCTATGTCGGAAGCCCCGGGCTGGGAGCCCCCGGCCTAGTCGCCGGCGCTGACACGGCCGTCGATTTCGACGCCATCGACGATCGCGTCACTGTCGACGACTCGCCGAGCCTCAGCCCGACCGCTGCGATCACAGTCGAGGCTTGGGTACATCCCGACGGCCTCCCCACCACCAACGGATCGATCCGATACATCGCCATCAAGAGCCAGGCCTACATGCTCCGCATGGAGCGAGTCTCAGACCAGGTTCGGTTCGCGTTCTTCGTCTACGGCGACGGAAGCTACGGCCCCTTCGTCCACTCCGGCGCACTCACGATCGCCGCCGGCACCACGTATCACGTCGTCGGCACCTACGACGGCTCCCAGCTCCGCCTGTACATCAACGGAGCCGAACAAGCATCGACCCCACGAACCCTCACGATCAACGACTCACTCCACCCACTGTTCCTCGGCAGCTGGGGAGCAAACCACCTCTGGGATGGCCGCCTCGACGAAATCGCCATCTACCTGACTGCCCTCACCGGTTCCGCCATCGGCCAGCACTACGCGGCGGGAACTGGCTAGACCCCTGCTTGCAGGAAGCGGCTCCGCCCGGTCGCCGGCGACAGAGGACGAGGCACGTTACGGGAGGGCGTCCGCCAGGACCCGCAGAAGGACCTTGTCCGAGTCGAACTCCTCCTCGGCGATCCGACGCGCAGCGCGCGCGTGGGACGCGTAGTCGGCGGCGATCGCGCGTGCTCCCTCGACGGCCTCGTCCAGCGTCCGGAACGCCACGAGGCCTTCGCCGACCGGGAGATGGCGGCTGAACCCGGTGTCCTGCACGAGCGCGGGCTTGCCCGAGGCGAGATAGCGGGTCGTGCGGTCGCTGAACCAGCCGCCCCACGTCTCGACGTAGATCCCCTGGGCGACGGAGAACTCGGCCCCGGACTCCTGGATGTAGCGCCGGAACGAGTCGGCGTCCGGGACCGCAGCGCGCGGGTCGACGAGCCGCCAGCCGTTCCGGTCGAGCAGCTCGAGATCGGCCGTCTCCGCGGGATCGATGTGGAGCGCGGCCTCGAAGGCTTCTCCGGAGAGCGTGGGGAGCTCGATGTACTTCCGCCACTCGTGAACCTTCAGGCCGTAGGAGCGTCCGTCGTGGTCGACGCGCCCGTACGGCCCACGCCAGCTTGCGACCGTCGTGAAGCGGTCGAGCTCCCTACCCGGCGTCTCGGGCCAGTCGTCGAGGACGACGGGCTGGCGAGTGGGGATCCAGCGGATGCCGCAAGTGGGGATCGTGCATCCGGCCGTGCCGATGTTCTCGCCGATGGTGAAGTGGAGATCGTGGTCCTCGAGCCGGGCGCCCCGACTGCCCTGAGCGTGCCAGAACTGCGTGAAGCCTGGATCGATGTCGACGTACGCCCTTCTGCGGAATCGCTGGAAGAGATGCTCCCAGCTCAGATGGCCGCTGATGTTCACGAGCAGATCGGCGGCCTCCGCGAGCTCGACCAAGTCGTCACGCTCGAGACCGTGGATCTCCTCTCCCTGGTCGAGGACGAGGGCCGACGAGTCGGATAGTCCGAACTCCCTGACGACACAATTGAAATGCACGAGATTCGCGGAGCGCTCGAGCGCGGCTGGTTGGCCGCGATCGTCGACACAGGTCTCCGTGGCAAGCTCCTCGACCAGGTAGGTGTCGAATCCGAGCTTCTGGAAGCCCCGTACCCAGCTGAGCCGCACCCAGGCTTCGCCCCCGTTGAGCGGCTTGTTGGCGAGGGCGCCGCTGACAACCACGATCGCCACGTGAGACCGTCAGGTTCGCCTCAGCGACGACCGGAGCGCCTCCGCCAGATCCCGGTCCCGGCTCACCGCCTCGAGATGAGCCAGAGCATCCTCCATGGCAGCTCGAGCTCCCTCCTTCATGTTTCGCAGAGCAGCCAGCGCGTCGAGATCGAGAGGCGCCGAGAAGGTCGTGGCCCGGTCGAGACTTCCCAGAGCACGCAGACAAGCCATCGTGCGGAGGCACTTCTCGCAGTTACCGCAGTTGTACGCCCCTCCGCGATTCTCCCAGCAGACGCGCAGCGTGCTCGTCGCAGCGCGCGATCCTACCACCAGCTCGAGCTTGCCGAGCCTCGATGCCTCGCACCCGTCGTGGACTATCTCCATCGCCTCGGTGCTCCAAAGCGGATCGAGAAGCGGATGCGAGCCGCGGGGAGGGAGACGGTCGTACGTGTTCCCGGCCGCGATGTAGACCCGCCGGAAGCGCGGCGCGAGCAGGAGCGCGACGCTGGCGAGCGCGGCACCCACGGCCTCGAGGTCCCAGTCCACACGAGGGACTGCCTCCACCAGCTCCCGCACGTTCGTCTCGACCTCGATCAAGGGCTTCCCAAGGGCTCTCGCAGCTCTGCGCACCCCGCCGATCACCGTGTCGCGAAGCTCGAGATCGTCAAGCCGGACATCGAACCCGTGGACGAAGACGAGCGTCGTGATCTCGTCCAGGTGCCTCAAGACGGTGTAGAACGAGTCCACGCCGGCCGAGAAGAAACAGCCGACCTCTCGGCCCTTCGTCGACGAATCGGCCCTGCTACCCACATCGATCTCGACGCGTTCGTAGCCCTTGTGCCAGGCAACGAAGATGTCCTGGATCCGATCCGCCCCTTCGAGCAGCCGCGGCGACGCCGATCCCTCGACACAGAGCCTCCGGGCACCACAGCGCATGGCGGGAATCAGGCTCGCAGCCAGGAAGCTCTCGACTCCGTCAGCCAGCGGCCCGGGCTGCGCCCTGAACCAGATCTCGCGGGTAGCCTGGCCGACCACCACGTCGGCCGATGTCACGAGCAAGCCTCGCTCGATCGACCGCCGCGGCTTGGGGACGAGGATCTGCGACACGAGCTGCCTCCGCTTCAGGGCCGCGCAGGAAGCCCGAGTCGCTCGAGGAGCCGGCCGAGCACCTTGCGCGAGTCGAAGAACTCCTCGGCGATCTCGCGGGCCGCCCGAGAGTGGCGGTGGTAGTCGGTGCGGATCGCCTGAACGCCCTCGACCGCTTCGTCGAGCGTCGAGTAGACGAGAAGCCCCTCGCCGGTCGGCAGCAGGTCCCGGAGACCGGTGTCCTGGGCGAGGACGGGCTTTCCGCTGGCGAGGTAGCAGATGCTCCGATCGCTGAACCAGCCGCTCCTCGTGTCGACGTAGATGCCCTTCGCAACCATGAACTCCGCCTTCGACCCCTGGATGTAGCGCTGGTAGAGCCACGGGTCGCCGGCCACGTCCTGCGGCCGGACGAGGCGCCAGCCGCCACGCTCGAGCAGGTCGAGATCCGACCGTTCGTCGGGATGGATGTCGAGGGCGAGCTCGAAGTCGCCGCCCACGAGCCGCGGGAGGTCGACGAACTTGCGGAACTCGTGCACGCGTAACCCGTACGTGCGGCCGTCGTACTCGATCGGTGCATATGGCCCACGCCAGCTCGCGATGCTCGTGAACGCATCGCCACTTGCGTCGACTGCCGGCCAAAGATCGAGTGCGATCGGTTGCCGCGTCGTGATCCACTCGAGCTCGCACGTCGGAACTGTGCACTCCGGCCGGCCGATGTTCTCAGCAATCGTCACGAACCGCTCATGGCCCGTGTACACGTCAGCGAGATCAAGCGCCTTCCACATCTGACCAAATCCTGGATCGATGTCAAGAAGCACCCGCAGATCACAGGCCTCTAGCAGCTCCTCGTCGTCGAGAAATCCCATGATGTTGATTAATGCGACGGACCGGCGACATCGTGCGAGCAGTTCTTGTCTTGGGAGGCCGTGAGACTCTGTGCTTCCCCGTTCGACGACTGCGACGTCTCCATCGAATCCGAAGCGATCCAAAGTACTGAAGAAGTTCCTGAGGCGTGTCTCCTGCGCCGGCCCCATTGATGAGCAGTCTGCCGGATTAACCCAGTCGATGAAGAGAACTTTCCAACCGAGGCCTCGAAGCCCGAGAAGGTATTGTGCCAATGCCCACGCATGGCCACCGTGGCTGAGCATCTGCACCAGCGACCCTGCTACTACGATGGTTCGCAGTTTCATACGATGTGTGGCATTCCCCGAGCTAGAGGTGGATCAAAGGCTCGGCTAGTCTAGAAGTCGTACCCAAAAAGCTCAATGTCCTTCGCATATCGCTTCTGTATCATGTTACGTGTTCGTTGGTCGTATTGGTGACGATAGCCCTCTGCTTCGATGCGAAGCCTTTCGTCACTGATCTCCCAACCGAAGCGAGTATTGAGTTTCCGCAGCTCGATAGGTGGTAAACCAGCCAGATCGCGGGCCTGACGCCAGTCCTCATCGAGGCTCTCGAGTTTGCCGACGAAATCAACAAGAAGACGGCCAGAGCGATCGGTTACAAACCGATACTGGGACAGCCAGTGTCGGTCGGCGGACTCGTCCGACCCCTCTGTGGTTTCGGTTAGGAACTCGACGAACTCAACAAATGACATCCCTACACTTATTCCACTGAACCTGCTTGCACGCCTCCGGTTCTCTTCATAATCTGTCGCGATCTTGTCTCGGTAGCAGGAGACGACACGGTCCCACGGGTTCCGTACGAAGGAGAACTTGAAATAGGAGTCATACTTCGGTTCTCGGACCAGAATGTCCTCCAGAGCTTCTCGAACAATTCGGCCGCCCACATCGATTGGAGGCTCGTCCACTAGCCAGGGCGGTCCCTCCTTCATTCTCTGTTCGGGCTTTGCAAGTGCGGTAAGGAAGGTTCGCGTAGCCGCCTTGGGGATTCCGACCCAGATGAAGCTGTACGCGTCCGAGATCACTTTCTCACTGTGAACGTCGCCGTGCGTGCTATCCCGAGGATCCGTCAATGTTTCGACCCGCCGGCCGCTTTCCGAGCACGACGCCGCAAATCCCGTGCCGGCCGTTTCCGGGCACAAGGTGTACGAAACGAGTAGATCGAGCATGACGCGTCGGCCCAGGCAAGGGCGCAGCACGACCCGAGATACGCCGCGAACTCTCGGTAATGGTCGAGCCACCATGCCGAAGGGGCTGGAACGATCAGGAAGTCCGCGCCTTGCGCATGGAGCTCCTCCAAGTGCGCGACCGCCGCCTGACCATCCGCAGGATGGTGGCCTGCGTAGACGCCGCCGGTCTGAGGGAAGTGCTCGGCGTGTAGGCCAGCCAGGTCAAGGAGGAGCTCGTCTCCACGACTTACGACGAGCGTGCGGGCGCCTCGAGGGATGACCTCGGCGACTGCTGCCCGAACCTGCGTGACGTTCTCGAGACGTCTCAGCTCGCTCCGAACGTCATCGAGCCACTGCTCGCCTTCCAGCACGCGGCGGTGGAGCGCCCGCACGGCGGCCTCGAGCGTCAGCGCGTAGACGACGCCCAGCCCATCCTCGTGGAGCACGGCCACACCGATGCGCTCCAGGTGATCCCGGAAGCCTTCGTAGTGCTCGAGCCACCACTGAGAGGTCGCTGGGAAGACGATGTACTCCGCACCGGCGGCCCGCAACTCCTCGAGGTGCGGGATCGCCTCCTCGGAAGACTCTGGATGATGTCCGGCATAGAGCCCGTCCGGCGTTCGCGGGAAGTGCGAGGCCGATCCGACCTGGAGCTTCAGCAGCTCGTCGTCGCCCCTGCTGACGACGAGGACGCTGGCGTCGTCGGGCAGGAGCCGGTCGACCAGGTCTCGCAGCCGGGCGACGAGGCGAGGGTAGTTGGCGGAGCCGCGGCCGGTCGGCGACCGTCGCTCCCCCTGCGGAGCCGGCTCGACCCGCGCCAGCGCGAGCAAGGCTCGGTCGTACTCGAGCTGGAGGTCTGACAGCCGGGCGAGGGCGTCGGCGTGAGAGACGAGCGTCTCGTCGTAACGACGCCGCAGTGAGTCTGCTCGACCGGCCTCGATCTCCCGCCGGACGAGAGCATCCACCTGCGCGGCGCGTAGCACGGCGCGCTTCGAGGACTCCGCGGCCTGACGGCTCGCCGCCAGGGCCGCCTCCGGATTGCGGAGCAAGGTGGCGAGCCAGTTGCGGGCCGGCGCGAGGTCGCCCTTACCCACATCGACGGCCCGGCATGCAAGGCTGCCGAACGACCGCTCGAGCTGCTCGTGCTTGTGCCGGTAGTAGTCGTTGTCGTACAGGAGCAACGTCGGCACCGAGAGGAGGAGCGACGTCAAGGCCGCGTGGTAGGAGCACGAGACGGTGAGACTCGCGCCTGCGATCCCAGGGAACCCCCGCTCGGCTTCGTCGAGGAGCTCGACGAGCCGCACGTCGTCGAGGCGACGATCCAGGGCGGCGATGAGGCGCTCCAAGTGTCGCGTCTCGGAGATCCGGTCGTCCTCGTACCCGGTCATGAGATTCACGCTGACCCCACCGTCCGTCAGCTCGAGGATGGCGTCGACGGCCGACGCTCCGGCTGCGAGCAGCCGGTCGGCGCTGTCCGTCACGTAGGGCTCGAGACTGACGTGCACGTTGACCGAGGGCCTGCGTCGGGCGCGAACCCCGCCGGCCACCGTCGAGCGGGCGGATGCGAGTGAGGCGATCAGCAAGGTCGCGTCGTCGCCGGAGACGAACACAGCCCGGGCGCGCTGCCTCCCGACGCCAGCACGCAGCAGCTCGAGCGACAGGTCGTCGCGGACTCCGAACACCGGGCTTCGCGCGACGAGATCGGCGAGACGTGGGAACGCCCGCGAGCGTACGAAGTCCTCGCAGACCTGCTGCCCGGTCACCCCGAGAAAGCGCGGCCCGCTCCCGGACACGCCGCGCTCGAGCCAGCGCTCGAGCGCGTCGAGCACGTCGAGGCGCTCGTCCCCCCAACCCCAGCGGCCGTGGAAGAAGCCCCCGCCGTAAAGTGCGAGCTCGGCGTCGCCGGTCGGCGGCTCCGGGACCTCGAGCAGTCCGTCGCCGGCCGCACCGTCGAGCTCAGGCTCCTCACCGCGACGGGAGGGGAGCGCGTAGTACAGCGTACGAGCCCGCCCGAGGAACGAGCCGTGGCGGGCGAGGAACCGCTCGTGTGCGTCGCGGTGGGCGAGCGACGCGGCGATCAGTACGGGACTCGCGCCGCGAGCGGCGAAGCGCTCGACGTTGGCGGCGAGCTGGGCTATGTCGCCGTAGTTCGTCGCCCCGTTGTAGCTCCCGACGAGGTACGACACCCGGTCGGCGCCGTACACCTCCTCGAGAGCGTCCCCGGCCAGGAAGAAGTGGATCCCGCCGCGTCCACGGGTCGCTGCGCGCCCAGCCGCCATGTCAGGCCGACTCCGCCAGGTCACTAACGACCTCGGCAAGCTGCGAGGCGGACGTGCGCCAGGAACGTCCCATCGCCTCCTCGACGGCGGCTTCCCTCAGCCCCGCGAACTGGTCCGGCCCGGCGGCGAGACGGCTGACGATCTCGACGACTCGATCGGACAGCGCGTCGTCCGGCAGCGCCGGATCGAGCAGGAACCCCGACTCCGTATCCCGGACGACTTCGCTCACGGCCCCGACGTCGGCGGCGACGGCGATGTTCGCGAAGGCCATCGCCTCGAGCAGGGCGAGGGGCAGACCCTCCCATCGGGAGGGGAGGAGGAAGACGTCCGCCGCCTCGTAGTGGCGGGCGATCGCACGTCGCTCGATCGCCGGCGGCCGGATCGTGACGTGGGGACCCGGCTCCGGTGGGCGGGATCCGGCGAGAACCGAACCTCCGACCAGCTCGAGGTGAAACGGCACACGGCGGCTCGCGAGACGGTCGACCACCACGTGCAGCCGATCGACGCCCTTCTGGTAGTCGAAGCGACCCGCGAACAGCAGCCGGATCGGCCGGCGCTTCGAGTACCGGCCGGTGGCCTTCGCCGCCGCCAGCCGCCCCCCTTCGCGGCGTGACCGCGGGGCGACCGTCGGCGCGTTCGGGATGACCACGAGCTTGTCGTCCGCCACCCCCAGGTTGAGGCAGAGCCTGCGGAGATGGCCGGAGATCACCGCGACGCGATCGATCAGGCCGTCGTACTCCCGCGCCACGAGCGGGAAGCCCCCCGGCCGGCCGTCGACGTCCATGTCGAGCACGTGCAGGTAGCTGATCACCTTCGTCGACGCCGTCTCGCGCAGACGAGGGAGCGCCTCATATGCGGCGGCCGAGTGCGCGTTCACGACGACGTCCGCGGCGGACAGGATCTGGATCAGGGTCCGGCTTGCGCGCTCGTCGTCGCGGGGGAGGAAAGCGATCGAGTCGAAGGCCGACAGGGCGCGTGGCGGAATCTGCACCCTGCCGCTCTCCGTCACCACGAGGCCGACGGCGAACTCCGGATTGGACTTCCTGAGGTTCCCGGCGAGCTGGAGAACGCACTGGTCCACCCCTCCGAACCCGAGCATGGGTACCGCGAAGAGCACGGTCTTGGCCGCCGCGGCGCGGTTCGGGATCCAGGGGAAGGTCGTCCGACTCGACTCGACGTGGCGCCCGGCGGCGAAGTCGGTGTGAGAGGCCACGAACGGATCGCGCTCGCCGGCCTCGGGTCGCCCGTCCGCGGATCGTGCGGGCCCGAGCTCGCGAGCCAGGGATCGCCCGAGCGTCGCGAGCGCCTCGCGCGCGCCGGCGGTCGTCCGTCGCGGCGGCCTCGCACCGATCCGGCGGTCGTGCGCCGAGCCGATCCTGAGCACGAGACCCGTGCGACTGAGGCCGTCCCGCGGCCAGGACGGCGCTTCCGACACCGGACGATCCACCACGCGGTCGACCAGCGTGCGGGTCCTGACGATGGCGAGCGCCGGCGAAGGGGAGTCGCCGGGCTGCACCTCGACGACGTACGGATCGTGTCCACGCTCGAACCCGACCTCGACGAGCTGCGTTCTTGCCAGAAGCTGCTGGCAGTGAAAGAGGAGTCCCGTGAGAAGCCCCAATTGCCGCAGGAGGGAGACGGTCTCGGAGCGACCGAGGACGAGCATCGGCGGCACGTACTCGACCTGAGGCTGAGCCCCGGCAGCCCAGCGCGCGCATCGCCCAACGAACTCCGCGAGTCCGGACTCGCGCCCTTTCCGGCACGGGTCGGTCGCTTCCAGCACACGATCCTGGTCCACCTCGAGGAGTGCAAACCGGGGGAGCTCCTCGTGCTCGCGCTCGGTGGCATTCACGGGCGCGTAGAGCTCGGGGTGCGCGGCTCGGATGTGGCCCGAGATGCTCTCGTGCACGGACTGGGCGTCGCTCAGCATCGAATGGCCGTGCTTCCGGTAGAGGAAGTCCGTGTCGGGGACGTGGATCCCCAAGAAGCCGCCGGCCGCGGCGCGGATGAAGAACTCCCAGTCCTCGTAGCCGCGTCGCATGCTCTCGTCCCACCACACGCCCGCCTCGAACACCTCGCGGCGGATGAGGCTGCCCGCGTCGCAGAAGTTCTCGTGCATGAGTCGGTAGAGGGAGAAGGGAACGCCGGTACGCCACACTCCCTCCGCCTGGCCGAAGAAGGTCAGATCCTGGTATGCCCAGCCGACGCTGCCGTCCGCTTCGTCGAGCCGGCGCCACAGTTGCTCGAGCGTGCCCGGCGAGAGGCGGTTGTCCGCATCGAGGGGGAACACCGCACGGAGCGTCGGCCAGGCGGTGAGCGCGAAGCGGACACCGTGGTTCCGCGCCGACGACAGGCCGCCGTTCTCCTTCCTGAGGTAGAACACCTCCCCGGCGAACCTGTCGCTGAACACGCGGCCGAGCGCCCCGGTCTCCCGGTAGGGGCAGCCGTCGTCGACGACGATCGTCCTGATTCGCTTCCGACACGACTGGCGGATGCAGGAGAGAAGAGCGTCCTTCAGGTACTGGGGTTGCTTGTAGGCGGGGATGACCACCGCGATCTCCGGATGCGCGCGCGGGGGTGCTCGTCGCGGCTCGGAAGGACGGGTGAGAGGACGCCGGCTCACAGCGAGACGATCACGCAGATCGGCGCGTCCTCGAAGACCACGCGTCCCGTCGTCAGGAGATGCTCCCTCAGCCCGGCGTAGTGGTCGAGCCACCAGAGCCCGGTGCTCGGGAAGACGAGGTAGTCGAACCCCATCGACCGCAAGCTCTCGACGTGGGCGATCGCCTCGTTCGAGTCGGCGGGGTGGTACCCGGCCCACTCACCGCCCTCGCCGGGAGGGAAGTGGCACGCGCGGCGCCCCCCGAGCTCGAGGAAACGGGCATCGCCCTTGCTGACGACTCCGACGGCCGCAGAACCGGGCAGGAGATCGTCGATCCTCCGGCGGATGCGCGCGACCAGCTCGTCGTAGGCGCAATCCGGCCTTCTCGGATACGGCTGCCAGGCCTCTCCCCACTTCTCCTCGAAGCGACGCTGGTTCGTCCTGAGGAGTTCCATGTACCGGCCATCCTCGAAGAGCTTCCCGAACGAGGCCTCGCCGAAGTGGTGGACGAAGACGTCGTCGGTGCAGACCGTCCGGTACCCCGCGGCACGAACGCTCATCGCGAGGTCGTCGTCCTCGAGCAGGCCCGTCTCGTACCGCTCGTCGAGGGGCCCGACGCGCTCGTAAACCTCTCGCCGAATGGCCGCGCAGAACAGCACAGGCGTCCGGACGTCGGCGAGCTTGCCGCTATGGGCGCGGGTGTACGCCCGCGCGAAATCGAGGAACTCGCCGTAGGTGCGGTACCGCACCGAGACGTCCGCCTCGTTTCCCGCCCTGTTGGTGGCGGGCCCCACGAGACCGATCCGCTCGTCCCCGGCCTGGGCGGCGAGGCGCTCCAGCCAATCGTCGGCAACGACGGTGTCGCTGTTGAGGATCACGAGGACGTCGCCGCGCGCAGCGGCCAGGCCCTGATTGACGGCCGCGGCGAAGCCACGATTCCGACCGTTCTCGATCACCCGGACGTGTGAGCAGCGGGACGCCAAGGAGCGGAGGTAGGCGATGCTCCCGTCGCGCGAGCCATTGTCGACGACGATCAGCTCGTAGGGAGGGCGGCGGGTATTCTCGAGTACGCTCTCGAGGCAGAGCTTGGTGAACGGCAACGTGTCGTAGCTGACAACGACGATCGACGCGTTCGGATCGCTCTCGGCCACGGTGACCGGGCACGCTTGCGACTGCGCCGCCGCGATCGCCTCGATGCTTGTATCCGTGAGCCGCGTCGGACGGCGTGAGACGACCGTGATGTCGAGGTCGATCGGGATTGACCGGGCGCGGACGCCGGACGACGACCGACGGGGTCGATCAACGCCGATTGCCTCGAGAAGGTCACCGAGAACGACCGCAGCGTCGAAGTACTCGCGGGCGATCTCCCGCGCAGACCGGGCGTGCGTCGCATAGTCGGCGTCGATGCGCCTCACGGCCTCGACGGCCTCGTCGAGCGTCGAGAACGCGAACAGCCCCTCGCCCGTCGGGAGGTAGCTCCCGAAGCCCGTGTCCTGCGTGATCACCGGACGGCCGGAGGCGAGGTAGGCGGCGCTGCGCTCGCTGAACCAGCCGCTGCGCAGGCGGACGTTCTGGTCCTTGGCGACCGTGAACTCGCCGCGGGAGCCGGCGAGGTAATCGCGGTAGGCGTCGAGGCTCTCCGAGACGGTGGTCGCGTCGCGTACCCGCCAGCCGTGCTCCTCGAGCCGTTGGCGATCGGCCGGCGTGTAGGTGCCGAGCGCGAGCTCGAACTCCTGCCCGGTCTTGCGCGGAAGCTCGAGGAACTTCTCGAACTCGAGGTGCTTGCTCCAGGTGTAGTCGTCGCCCTCGAAGCGTACGCGCCCCCACTGGCGCCAGTTGCCGACCGTCGTGAAGAGCGGCCCAGGCGTCTTGCCGTTCGGCTGCCACAGGTCGAGGACGACGGGCGGCGGCGACGGGTGAAAGACGAGCCCGTCCGGGACCGGCACCCGGCAGTCGGAGTTCCCGTAGTTGAGGCCCCAAGTGAAGAACGCCTGGTGCGGCGCGACGAACGCGAGCGCCTCCTCGTTGCCGTCGTGGAGCTCGATCTCGAGCTCGACCGGGTCGGTCTCGACGTAGATCAGGCGACCGGTCTCGGCGTGCTCGGGGAGCGGCACGTGGCTTCCGTGGAGGTTGACGATCAGCTCCGCCGAGCGGTAGAGGCGGCGGAGCTTCTGCTCGCTCAGCCCGTAGCATGCGTTCCCGTCGTGGAGGGCGTGGTACGCCCAGTTGCCGCCGAGATCGAACTCCCGCAGCACCCCGTCGATGAAGGCGGCGGCTTTTCCCGACCCGTCGTCCTCCTCGTGCTCCATGAACATCGTCGGCGTGCGCGCGTGAGCCTCGACGTAGTACGGGTCGAACCCGAGCCGCCGAAGGCCCACGAGGTAGTGCACGGTCTGCCAGACCGCCCCGGCCACCGGCATCCGGGTCATCATCCCGAGCACGACGATCTGGCGGCTCATTCCGGCACCTCGTCCGGGTGGGAGGCCTCGCGGGCGACCACCCCACCGTTGCCGCCGCCGTCGAGCGCATCGAGGGCCATCCGCCTGGCACGGTCGGGCTGCCTGAGATTCCGCGCCATGCCCGCGAGCAGCTGCTCGCGCAGCGCCTCCCGGCCGGGAGTGACCGCCCGGCGACGCTTCCGGCCGACCTGCGCGGCGTAGAGCTGGCTGTAGGCGCCGCCCGCCTCCAGGAGCTCGTCGTGACTCCCCTGCTCGACGATCTCGCCATGGCTCATGACCAGGATGAGATCGGCGTGGCGGACCGTCGAGAGGCGGTGGGCGATCATGAAGCTCGTCCGGCCGACCATCAGGTCGTCAAGCGCGTCGAGGATCACGGCCTCGGTCTTCGAGTCGATCGACGAGGTCGGCTCGTCGAGGATGAGCACCGGCGCGTCCTTGAGGAACGCGCGCGCCACCGCGATGCGCTGGCGCTCCCCGCCCGAGAGCTGGGCGCCGCGCTCGCCGAGCTCCGTCTCGTACCCCTTCGGCAGCTTCGAGACGAACTCGTGCGCGTTGGCCGCCTCGGCGGCCGCCACCACCTCCTCGTCGGTTGCGTCGAGCTTTCCGTAGCGGATGTTCTCGACGATCGTGTCCGAGAAGAGAAGCGGCTCCTGGAGAACGATCGAGACCTGCTCGCGCAACGAGTCGAGCGACAGCAGGCGGAGGTCCGTGCCGTCCAGCAGCACCCGCCCCGCCTCGGGGTCGTAGAAGCGCGGAATCAGGCTGACGAGCGTGCTCTTGCCCGCTCCCGTCTGGCCGACGATCGCAACTCGCTTCCCCGCGGGAGCGACGAAGCTGATGTCCTTCAGGGTCTCCTTCCGCGACCGGTACGCGAAGTTGACCCCCTCGAAGGCGATCTCGCCGCTCGCGCGCCCGATGACGATCGCGTCCGGCGCCTCCTTGATCTCGGGCTCGGTGTCGAGGAGGCGGAGGGCACTGCGCAGGCGCACGAAGTTGAGCTGGAGCGCGCTCAACGTCAGGCTGATCTGCTCGAGCGGCTGGTAGATGGCGGCGACGTAGCCCATGACGACGAGGAGCTCGCCGACCGTCATCTGCCCCTTCAGCACGAAGTACGCCCCGAGCCCGAGGACGAGAGCGTTTCCGGCGGCCGTGATCGTGTTCACCGCGAGCGAGAACATCGTCTGCCTCACGGTCAGGCGGACGCGGGCGTCGACCGCCTCCTCGCTCTGCCTGCGAAACCGGCGGTACTCGTGGCCCTCGCGGCCGAACGCGACGATCACGCGGAGCATCGCCATCGCCTCGTGCACGATCGAGAGCGACTGCCCCTCCATGCTCGAGACCTCTTCGATCCGGGGCTCGATCCGCCGCGCGTAGTACCCGGAGGACCAGTAGATGAACGGCACGACGGCGAGCGAGAGCGCCGCCAGCCGCCAGTCGATCCGCCAGGTGACGAACAGCATCCCCACGAGCATCACGAGGCTCTGGAGCAGCGGCGGGATGGCAACGGTGATCGCGCCCATCGCCGACGCCTGGTTGTTGATCTGGTACATGAGCTGGCCGGTCTTGCTCTTGTCGTGGAACGTCAAGGAGAGCCGGGTCGCGTTCCGGAAGAGGTCGCTACGCAGGTCGAGGACCATGCGCTGGTCGAGCTTCGTGTTGACGTAGTTGTCCACGACGCCGAGACCGTTCTCGAGCGCGGTGATCGCGAGGCCGGCGCCGACGACGACGGCCAGGAGCTCGTACGCGCCGAAGCCGCCCAGCACCTCGCCGAGGACCGACGGCAACGGCTGGTCGCCGAGCACCGTGTCGACGAGGATGGCGAACGGCCAGGGAGAGATGATGCCGACGAGCGCGCCGACGCCGATCAGCGAGAAGGAGACCCCTGCCAGGCGGCGGTACGGCTTCAGGTACGGCAGGGCGCGGCGGTAGTCGCGGAGGAAGTACCACGGGCTCCTCCGCTCGGGGTCGCGTCGCCGGAGCCGCCCGAGCATCAGGCCTCCTCCGCCGCCGGGCGCTTCGACCGCGGCTCGCCCGCCAGCTCGGCCTCGCGGACCCGCCGCTCGAGGGCGCCTGCCAGGTCCCCGGCGGGCTCGTCCGCCTCCGCTGCCGCCTGGCCGGCGAGCCCGCTCAGGAAGGTGGAGACCGCACTGCCGCTCTCCTTCACGGCGCCGAGGCAGAGGGCGAGCGCGACGGCGCCGAGGCTTGCGGTCGCGATGAGCGCCCCGTCGAGCCCGGCGGCGAGCGCGAGGCCGCCGAAGCCGGCGGTGACGGCGACACCGACCCTGGCGAACCTGGGCCAGAGGCGGAAACGGGCGAGCTGCTTGCCCCAGCCGTGCTCCTCCACCGCAAGCCGAAGGCGCGCGGCGCCGAGCATGCCGCCCCGGACCTCGAGGTCCAAGCGGTCGTAGTCCCCGCCTGCCACGACGATCGCCCCCCCATCGCGCAGGGTCGCCTCGAGGGCGCCCAGCCGCTCCGCCGGGGTCTGCCACCGCTCGCTCCACAGCGCGCGAACGCGGGGCCAGGGGAAGGCGAAGCCAGCTTCCCCGCGGCGGCGCCATGGCGTCAGGCCGTAGCCGATGCGGCCCCAGAGCCGCGCGGCAGGCTGGATCACGTGGAGGACGGTGGTCAGCGCGCGGAGCTTCAGGCGGCCGAGCCGACCGCGCCCGTACACGTATCGAAGCTGCCTCGTCGACAGCCACGCCCGAGCAAGCACCGCTGCCGCGGCGATGCCAAAGGCCGGGCCGGCAAGGAGGAGCGGCCGCCAGACCACGCCGATCGCGGCGATCGCCCCGAACGAGGCGAGGACGAGGTACCACTCCGGCATCTGCACCAGGGCACCCAGCGCCGATCCGCGCGGCGGCTGGGCCGTCTGGAAAAGCCCGCTGCCCCACGTTCCGTGGTAGACGCGCAGGCGCCGCCAGGGCCGCGCGTGACCGTTCTGGTAGACGCGGCCGCCCCAGCTCACGTGGCCGGCTGCGTTGTACTTCTCCGGCCACTTGCGCTCGAGCAGCGCCTCGGCCCGCCCGTAGCCGCGCTGCTGGCGCCAGTAGGCTCGGACCGAGCTGCGGCGGCGGTGCCAGACCATAGCGGCGGGGCTGAAGCCGAGCGTCCGGCCGCGGTGCTGGAGGCGCCAGCACACGTCGACGTCGTCGCCGGCCACGCGGAACTGGGGGTCGAAGCCGCCGATCGCCTCGAGCTCGTCGCGCCGGAACGCCATGTTGCACCCGGGGATGTGCTCGGCCACCTCGTCGGAGAGCAGGACGTGGATCGGCCCGCCGGGGGAGTTCGCGACGCACCGGGCGATCGTGCCGTCGCCGGGCGGGGCGACGTTCGGGCCGCCGATCCCGGCGTGCAGCGAGTGGGCGAAGGCCCAGGCCAGGTACATGAGCCAGTGCGGGTCCGGCCGTGCGTCGTCGTCGAGGTACGCGATGATCTCCCCGGTCGCGGCCTCGAGGCCGCGGTTGCGAGCGGCGGCGAGACCCTCGTTCGCGGTGCGGATGACCCGGAAGCCGTACTCGCTCGCAATCGCGGCGCTCGCGTCCGTGGAGCCGTCGTCGACGACGATTACCTCGAAGCTCGGGTAGTCGAGCTCGAGGCAGCCCTCGAGGCAGTCGCGCAGCGTCCGCTCACCGTTGTGGGTGCAGACGACGACGGAGACCCGCGGCCAGCGCTCGCTGGCCGGGAACGGGACCTCGGCGAAGGCGCCCCGGACAGCGGCCAGGGCCGGTTTCGGCCGCCTGGTACGGCCGGTGAGCCCGAAGTCCCAGTCCTCGACGTCGTAGCCGCCGCGGTGCCACTCGTCTGTCCACGCGAAGACGAAGGCGCCGGCGCAGCCAGCGGCGAAGGCTGTCCGCACCTGGCCGGAGACGAGATCGGCCTGGACGTCCTCGCCGTTTCGCCGGGAGTCCAATCCGATCTCGGTCAAGAGCAAGGGCCGGTCGCCCGCGAGATTCTGTAGACGGGCCAGGTAGGCGTCGAGCCGCCCGCGCGACTCGAGATAGACGTTGAAGCAGACGAGGTCGAGGAAGGGCAGCTGGAGGTACTCGGTCGACGGGTAGTTGACGTAGGTGACGAGGCTCCCCGGGTCTTCGCTCTTCACGGCCCGCCACAGCCGCTCGAGGAACCGCTCGACGCGCGGGCGGCCGTGCCAGCGCACGATCGAAGACGGGATCTCGTTACCGATCGCGTAGCAGAGCACCGCGGGGTGCCCCGCGCAGGCGCGCACGCCGTCCCGCACCCGCGCCTCGATCGAGCGTCTGCGTCTCGCGCCGTCGAGGAAGGTCACGTGCTGCTCCCAGGGCAGCCCCACCATCACGTACAGGCCGCTGCGCGCCGCCGCGTCGAGGAGCCAGCGGGGCGGCACGGTGTACGTGCGCACGGAGTTGATGCCGGCGGCGACCATTTCGGCGAAGTCGCGCTCGACCACGTCGGGATCGGGGTAGGCGCCGTCGCCGTTCGGCCGGAACGTGCCGTAGGTGACGCCGCGGACGTAGAGCTTCCGCCCGCCGGCGTGCAGGAACTTGCCGCGCGCCGCAGGCCGAGCCGGCGCGGAGAGCGGCAGCGAACGTTGCGGGAGCGGAGGCTCGGTCATGAGGGAGGGGGAAACGCCGGTGAGAGGGCTGTAGAAGGTAAAGACGCGGGCCGGCCGGAAAGTTCGCAGCGCTCGACCGGGCCGCCCCTTCTCCCGCGGTCAAGACGCAATTCGATCAACTTCGTCTACACTCTGCCGGGTGCCGCGCAGCCTCACGCCTCCGCGGCCGAGCGCCCCGGAGCAAGCCTCCTGCCAGGGGCTCGAGGTCGAGGCGCTATACGGCCGCTACCGGGCCCGGCTCCTCGCCTACTGCCAGCGCGAGCTCGGCTCGTACGAGGAGGCCGAGGACGTCGTCCAGGACACCTACCTCAACGCCTGGCGCAGCCTGGAGCGCGGGTTCAGCCCCGAGCGGCCCGATGCCTGGCTCCAGCGGATCGCCCGAAACCTCGTCATCTCGCGCCGCCGGTCGGCCGCCGCCCGTGTCCGGACCTGGCCGCTCGACGAGAGCGAGCTCCTCTCGGCCGGGCCGAACCCCCTGACCGACGAGCTCTTCGGGCTCTCGCGCGCGCTCGCGGGGCTTCCGGAGATGCAGCGGCGTGCCTTCGTCATGCGGGAGTGGCGCGGGCTCTCCTACCACGAGATCGGAGACGAGCTCGGGCTTTCGTACCCCGCCGTCGCGACCCACATCTTCCGCGGTCGCCGCGCGCTCGCCGCCGCTCTCGATCGATCCCTCGTGGGCTCCATGCGCGACCGCGTCGGCTCGTGGGGCCTCGGGCTGCTAGCCGGACTCAAGTCCCTGCTCGAGGGCGGTGCGGCGCCCACCGTCGCCAAGGGTGTCGCGCTCGCCGCGGCCGTGGGAGTGATCGCTGTGCCCGTCATTCCCCGTGAGCCCGCCGAGGGCGAGTCCCCGGTCCCGGCGCCCCTCGCAGGCCCCGTGATCCACTGGTCCCCGCTGGGCGCCGAGGCGGCGAGTCGACCGGCTCCCGGGCAGGAGGCCGCGGGCGACCCCGGCGAGCCCGGCAGCGTCGTGGCGGCCGGCCCGGCCCGCCGCCACGACGTCCCGGCGGCGGCCGGGACGCCCCCCGATACCGACACCGGCGCCGGCTCGCCGGTCACGGGGCCGACTCCGCCGGAGGAAGGGGCATCGCCGGGCGAGACGGATGCCGCCCCCGGCCCCGCCGAACCCCCGCCCGCGCAAGCCGCCGGGAGCGCGGGGCCGGAGTCCGGTGTGCCGCCGGAGCCGCCCGCCCCGGCGCCCGTGGAAGTCGAGGAGGCCGGCGATTCCGGCGAAGCGTCTCCGCCTGCCGCTCCGCCCGC
>CAYJLE010000042.1:0-22500 GCA_964370985.1 uncultured Gaiellales bacterium
CAGCCTGACCTCGGTCCCAGACGGAACCACCCCCACTCTCACAGTCAGACCCCTTAACGACCCCTTAACAGAGGTCGGGGCGGCACGCGGGGCGGGCGGGTCAGGACCCGCCCCTACGCGAGCGGGTACAGGACGGCTCGCGCGGGCGCGCCGTCGGCGCCGGGGATCGAGAGCGGCAGGCAGGCGAGCCGGTAGCGCCCCGGCGGTACCCCTCTCAGGTCGAGTCCTTCGAGGGCGGGGATGCCGGCGCGGAAGAGTGTCCGGTGGGCCTCCTCGTCGCCGATCGAGAGGTAGTCGATCCCGGCGAGTCGCACCCCGAGGCGGGCGAGCGCGGCGGCGCCGGTCGCATCGAGGCAGACGTGCTCGGGCGAGAAACGCCGCTCGTCCCAGAGTGCGGCGCTGCGGGTCTTGAAGAGAACGCGCTCGGCGTCGGCCGGGACAACGGCCTCGACGAGGGCTGCGCCGATCCGCAGCTCGGCCGCGGTGGCGTCCACGACGTCGGCGGGCCCGTTGAAGGGATCGAGCCCCACCTCGTCGAGGGCGGCGGCGCCGTCGACGAAGTGCCGCGGCGCGTCGACGTGGGTGCCCGTGTGAACGGGGAACGCGATCTCGGTCAGGTTGACGGGGTCGCCGGCGGCGATTGCGAGCGTCTGCTCGACCCGGATCGGGCTGTCCTGCCAGGAGACCAGACCCGCGTGCAGCGGGACGGAAATGTCGATCGGCGCGGGCCCTCTCTGCGGCTCGGTCATGGGACGCACAGGGTAGACGCCGTGGCCCGCGGACGCGGGCTGGCGCCGGTTGCCGGCTTCGGCCCGGCCCCATGGAGGGGCCGGGCCTGATCCGCCCGCGTGGGGTGCTCCCTCAGTCGGCGAGGATCCCCTTCATGCCCTTGAGGCCGACGTCCATGAGCTGCCACGCGGTGCCGGCGTGGAACGGCTCGCCGGCATGGAAGCGCATCGGCACGACCGCGCCGAGCATCTTCTTGCCGAGGCGCCACACGGGGGAGACCCCGACCTTGTAGAGGTCGTCCGCGCCCGGGCGCACCTCGACGGGCAGCGCCGGGTCGCCCGTAAGGCGCAGCGGCACCTGGGCGAACACCGCCTTGTCGAGCATCTCCATGATGCACATGCTGACCGGATCGAACGAGACCCGCGGCGCCCGCCCCTGGACGCGCCCGGCGATGTGCTCGGCGACCGCGTCGGCCTGGAGGAACGCCAGGAACGCCTGCTTGACCGGGAAGTCGCCGGCGTCACCGGGCGCGTAGACGTCCGGGTGCCCCGCGACCTG
This sequence comes from uncultured Gaiellales bacterium, assembly GCA_964370985.1. Lineage (GTDB taxonomy): Bacteria > Actinomycetota > Thermoleophilia > Gaiellales > Gaiellaceae > JAHDVS01. The sequence continues at coordinate 1,288 of CAYJLE010000042.1, forward strand.
GCGTGTCTCGAACTCGGTCTGGAGGAAGCCACGATCGTCGCTCGGAAGGCCGTCGTACGTGACCGCTGAGACGTACGGCGGGAACGAGATCAACAGGTCGAAGCCGCGGCTCGACCCGTCCGCGTAGCGCGCCTCGCCGTCCCTGACCTCCGTGACGACCTCGTCCGTGTGGCCCGCGATGCCGCGCTCGGCGAACTCGGTCGTGACGACCTCGTGCAGCCGGGGCCCGAACGCCTGGATGAACGTCCGCTCGAACGTCGAGTAGGTGATCGCGACCCGGTCGCGCACGCCCTCGCGCCGAAGCCACGTCTCGAGCATGAACACCATCTCGTAGAGCGGCCCGGCGCACTTGTTGTTCGGCGGGACGAGGAACAGCACCCGCTGCTCCTCGCCGCGATCTGCCATTTCGCGGAGCCGCTGGAGCGCCGCGCGCAGCGACAGCATCTCCGCGGGCGTCCAGATCGACTCGGTGTGCTCGCCGAGCCCGGGGATCTCCCCAGGCCGCATGTCCGAGCCGGTGGCCAGCACGAGGAAGTCGTACGGGAGAGACGTGCCGTCCTCGAAGGCGACGTAGCGGCGGTCCGGGTCGACCTCCCCCACGCGGCTCTCGAGGAAGGAGATGCGTCGCTTGCGCAGGGGGGCGTCGAGGGGGACGAGCAGCGACTCCGGCTCCGCGCCGAAGGGGATGTAGATCGAGTTCGGCTTGAACACCCAGGTGTCCCGATCGGACACGAGGGTCATGTCGACGTCGTCGTGCAGGCGCATGCGGAGGAGGAAGGCGGCCTCGAGGCCTGCGAATCCGCCCCCGACGACGACGACTCGCGGTCGCGCGCTCATCGCGGCTCCTTTCGGTTTCGGTGGACCGTCCCTGATGGTCGCGGCCGGCCGGGCCGCCGGCCTCGGTGGGAACTACGGAACCGGGGCGGGGAATCTACGGAGCCTCGGGGCCACTCTACGAGGCGTCCGCGTGCGTTCCTAGACTCCGATCGTGGCCGGGCGGACACAGGAGGCGCTCTACCGGGAGCTCGACCTCGAGCTCTCCTGGTCGGAGGAGGCTCTGCCGCAGATCGAGCGGACGAAGCACGTCCACGGGCTGCACCCGTACCTCGGCAAGTTCGTTCCGCAGCTCGTCGAGGTGTTCCTGCGCCGCTGCTTCCGGCCGGGCGATCGCGTCTACGACCCGTTCTGCGGGTCGGGCACGACCCTCGTCGAGGCGAACGCGTTTCGGTGCGACGCGGTCGGCTGCGACATCAGCGCGTTCAACTGCCTGCTCACCCGCGTGAAGACGGGGCGCCACGGGCTCGCGGCGCTCGAGCTGGCGCTTCGTGGCGCGCTCGAGCTCGCCCGCCGCGAGGGCGGGGCGGGCGAGCAGGCGTCGGAGTGGACCCGGCGCTGGTACGCGCCGCGGGCGCTCTCCGAGCTGCTCGCCTACCGGGCCGCCGCGGAGAAGCTTCCGGAGCCGGCCCGCGACGTCGCCCGGGTCGTCCTCTCGCGCGCCGCTCGCTCGGCGCGGCTGACCACCCACTTCGACCTCGACTTCCCGGGGGCGCCCGCGCCCGGGCCCTACTGGTGCCACAAGCACAAGCGGGAATGCCGCCCGGTCGGGGAGGCCGCGAAGTTCCTCTCCCGCTACACGGACGACACGCTGCGGCGGCTCCGCGCGTTCGCGGCCGTGCGCACCGACCGGCCGGTCGCGGTGCTCCACGCGGACGCCCGCGCCGCCGAGCTACCGGGACTCGCGAGCGGGATCGTCACCTCGCCGCCCTATCCCGGCCTGATCGACTACCACGAGCAGCACCGCTACGCCTACGAGCTGCTCGGTCTCGAGGATCGCCGCGACGCGGAGCTCGGCCCGGCCGTCCGCGGCCGCAGGAGGGAGGCGCTCGCCGGGTACGCCGACGGCATGGTCGCGGCCTTCCGCAACGCCGCCCGCTTCCTGCCGCCGGGCGCGCCCGTCGTGATCGTCGTCAACGACTCCCTCGACCTCTACCCGGCGATCCTCGACCGCGCCGGCCTCGAGCTCGAGGAGCGCCTGACCCGCCACGTGAACCGCCGCACCGGCCGCCGCGCCGGCGAGTTCTTCGAGGACGTCCTCGTCTGCCGCGGGGGCTGACGAGACGCAGGGGCGGGTCATGGATCCGCCCCACCGGGGCCCGCCGGGTCGCGGCGACGCCGGCGGGCCGGGCGGGGAGGAGGTTTGGATAGGGTGGCGAGCATGACCAACGCAACGCTCCACACCAGCATGGGCGCGATCGAGCTCGAGCTCTTCGACGAGGACGCGCCGAAGACCGTCGCCAACTTCCTCGAGCTCACCGGCAAGGGCTACTACGACGGGCTCGTCTTCCATCGCGTGATCCCCGACTTCATGATCCAGGGCGGGTGCCCGCGCGGGGACGGCACCGGCGGGCCCGGGTACGAGTTCGAGGACGAGCAGAGCGGCCACCCCGTCGCCCGGGGGGCGCTCGCGATGGCGAACCGCGGGCCGAACACCAACGGCAGCCAGTTCTTCATCGTCACCGCTGACGCCTGCCCCTGGCTCGACGGCAAGCACACCGTGTTCGGGCGCGTCACCGGCGGCATGGACGTCATCGACGGCATCTCCGCGGTGCAACGGGACGGGCGCGACCGGCCGCTCGAGCCCATCATGCTCGACCGGGTCGGGCTCCAGCCGTGAGCGCGACCCTGATGGACGGGAAGGCGCTCGCCGCGCGCGTGCGCGAGGAGGTCGCGGTCGAGGTGGCCGCCCTCGACCGGCCCGTCGGGCTCGCGACCGTCCTGGTCGGTGACGACCCCGCCTCCGAGGTGTACGTCCGCTCGAAGCGCAACGCATGCGAGGAGGCGGGCATCGAGTCGATCCACCACGAGCTCGCGGACGCCACGGTCGAGGACGACCTGCTCGCGCTCGTCGCTGACCTCAACGCGGACGAGCGCGTCACCGGGATCCTCGTCCAGCTCCCGCTCCCCGATCAGATCGACGAGGAGCGCGTGATCCGCGCGATCGCCCCGATCAAGGACGTCGACGGCTTCCACCCCGTGAACGCGGGCCTGCTCCTCCAGGGCACGCCGACGCTCCTGCCCGCCACCCCCGCCGGGATCATGGAGCTGCTCGCGACCCACGACGTCCCGCTCCAGGGCGCCCGCGCGGTCGTCGTCGGGCGCTCCAACATCGTCGGCAAGCCCGTGTCGCTCCTGCTCCTCATGCAGCACGCAACCGTGACGATCTGTCACAGCCGCACGCGCGATCTCGCGGCGGTCTGCCGGGGGGCGGACGTGCTCGTCGCCGCCGTCGGCAAGCCCGCCGCCGTCACCGCCGACATGGTCAAGCCGGGAGCGACCGTGATCGACGTCGGCATCAACCGCGTCGACGGGCGACTCGTCGGGGATGTGGCCGAGGACGTCCGCGAGGTCGCCGGCCTCCTCACTCCCGTTCCGGGTGGAGTGGGGCCGATGACGATCGCCGAGTTGCTTCGCAACACCGTCAAGGCGGCGCGCTACCAGGCCGGCGCCCTTGCCTTCCCGCGGCTCTGACGTTATCGTCCCAGCCGCCGCGGCCCGCGGCGTATGTCGGGGGACGGCTCGGTGCCGGGCCCCAGTTCGCTGAAGGAGGAGCCTTGGCACAGGGCACGGTGAAGTGGTTCTCGAACGAGAAGGGCTACGGGTTCATCGAGCGGGAGGACGGCGAAGACGTCTTCGTCCACTTCTCCGCGATCACGATGGACGGGTACAAGTCTCTCCGCGAGGGCCAGCGCGTCGAGTTCGAAGTCGTCGAGGGCGCGAAGGGCCTCCAGGCCGCGAACGTCCAGGCGAGCGTCTGACACGACGCCCAACGGGTTTCCGACGGGCCCCGTACGGGGCCCGTCGCTTTCCCGGAGGCGACTAGACTGCCTCCCCGATGGCGATCACCCGCGAGCAGGTCCTGCACGTCGCCCGCCTCGCGCGCCTCCGGATCCCGGAGGGCGAGGTCGAGGCGGTGCAGGCGCAGATCGGCGCGATCCTCGACGCGGTCTCGAAGGTCTCCGAGCTCGATCTCGCCGACGTCGAGCCGACCTCCCACCCGCTCGACCTCGTCAACGTGTGGGACGACGACATTGCCCGCCCGTCGCTCACCCTCGAGGACGCGCTCGCGAACGCGCCCGACCCGGCGGAGAACGCGTTCCGCGTCCCGAGCGCCGGATGACGCTCGACACGCTTCGGCTCACCGCCGAGGAGGCCGCGGGCCTGATCGAGCGGCGGGAGGTCTCGCCGCGCGAGCTGACCGGCGCCTACGCGCGGGCGATCGAGGCGCGCGACGGGGAGCTGCACGCCTACCTCCACGTCGCGGGCGAGGTCGGCCCCGGCGTGCCGATCGCGATCAAGGACTGCATCACCACGAGCGGCGTGCCCACCACCGCCGGCTCGCGCATCCTCCAGGGGTACGTGCCCGTATTCGACGCGACCGTGTTCGCGCGCTGCCGGGCGATGGGGCTGCCGCTGATCGGCAAGACGAACATGGACGAGTTCGCGATGGGCTCCTCGACGGAGAACTCGGCGTACGGGCCATCTCGCAACCCCTGGGACACCGAGCGCGTCCCCGGCGGCTCCTCGGGCGGGTCGGCCGCCGCCGTCGCCGGCGGGCTCGCCCCCTGGGCGCTCGGCTCGGACACCGGCGGCTCGATCAAGCAGCCGGCGGCTCTGTGCGGCCTCGTCGGGCTGCGTCCAACCTACGGGACGGTCTCCCGCTACGGGATCATCGCGTTCGCCTCGAGCCTCGACCAGGTCGGCCCGATCACGAGAACCGTCCGGGATAACGCGTGGCTGTATTCGATCATTGCGGGCCGTGACCCGCTCGACTCGACGACCGTCGACCTGCCCGAGCAGGTGCGGGTGCCGGCCGCCGAGAGCCTGAAGGGGCTCAGGGTCGGCGTCCCGAGGGAGCTCAACGAGGCCGAGGGGATCGAGCCGGGCGTGACCGCGTGCGTCCAGCGCGCGATCGCGCTCGCGGAGGAGCTCGGCGCCGAGGTGGGGGAGGTGTCCCTGCCGCGCTCGGTCGAGTACGGGCTCGCGTGCTACTACCTGATCGCGCCGGCCGAGGCGAGCTCGAACCTCGCTCGCTTCGACGGGGTCCGCTTCGGCTACCGGGCGGAGGCGCCGGCCGACCTGCTCGACCTCTACGAGCGCACCCGCTGGGAGGGGTTCGGCCCCGAGCCGCGCCGGCGGATCCTGCTCGGCACGTACGCGCTCTCCGCGGGCTACTACGACGCGTTCTACGGGCAGGCGCAGAAGGTGCGGACGCTGATCGGGCAGGAGTTCGCGGCCGCGTTCGAGCGCTTCGACCTGCTCGTCAGCCCGACGTCGCCCACCGTGGCGTTCCGGATCGGGGAGAAGGCCGAGAACCCGCTCGCGATGTACCTCTCCGACGTGCTCACGATCCCGCCGAACATGGCCGGGTTGCCCGGACTCAACATCCCGTGCGGGCTCTCCGAGGGTTTGCCGGTCGGGCTCCAGCTGATCGGGCCGCAGTTCTCCGAGAACCTGCTCTTCGCCGCCGGCCACGCGCTCGAGCGGGCGATCGGCTTCGACTCCGTGCCGGAGCGGCTGCGATGACGTGGGAGCCCGTGATCGGGCTCGAGATCCACGTCCAGCTCAAGACGCGGACGAAGATGTTCTGCCGCTGCGCGAACGTGTGGGGAGAGGAGCCGAACACGCGCACCTGCCCGATCTGCCTCGCCCACCCGGGCGTGCTGCCGGTGCCGAACCGCCGGGCGATCGAGTGGACGGTCAAGCTCGGGCTCGCGCTCGGCTGCGCGGTCGCCACGCGCGCCGTGTTCGCGCGGAAGAACTACTTCTACCCCGACCTGCCGAAGGGGTACCAGATCTCCCAGTACGAGCAGCCGCTGTGCGGGCGCGGGCAGTTCGTCGTGCCCGGCCCGGGCGGCGACCACGAGATCGGGATCGTGCGCGCCCACCTCGAGGAGGACGCGGCGAAGACGATCCACGTCGGCGGCACCGCCGGGCGGATCCACGGCGCGGAGACGTCACTCGTCGACTTCAACCGTGGCGGGACGCCGCTCGTCGAGATCGTGTCCGAGCCGGATCTGCGCTCGGCCGAAGACGCCAAGCGGTTCCTCCAGCTCCTGCGCCAGACCGTCGTCGAGCTCGGCATCTCCGACGCGGAGATGGAGAAGGGGTCGCTGCGCTGCGACGCCAACGTGTCGGTGCGGCGTGTCGGCGAGGCCGGCTACCGCACCAAGACCGAGCTGAAGAACATGAACTCGTTCACGTTCGTCGCCCGGGGGATCGAGGCGGAGGTGGAGCGCCAGGTCGCGATCTACGAGGCGGGGGGCGAGGTCGTGCAGGAGACGCTCCACTTCGACCCGCAGACCGGGTCGATCACGCCGCTTCGCTCGAAGGAGGAGGCGGACGACTACCGCTACTTTCCGGAGCCGGACCTCGTTCCGGTCGAGCCGCCGGCCGAGCTCGTCGAGAGCCTCGCGGCCGCGCTTCCCGAGCTGCCGGGAACACGGGTGCGCCGGCTCGAGCTCGAGGTCGGGTTCGACCTCGCGGAGGGCCTCGTCACGAGCGGCCGCGACCGGCTCTACGAGCGCGTCGAGGGCGACCGCCGCGCCGTCGCGAACGTGATCATGAACCAGCTCGCCGGCGCCGGCGTCGACCCGGACCGGGTGGACGCGGCCGAGCTCGGACGGCTGATCGAGGCGCGCGAGCGGATCCCGCGGGCCGTCTTCGACGAGGCGATCGGGACGACGGCGGAGCCGGGCTTCTCCGCCACCCCGTATCTCGAGCAGCAGGCGGTGACGGACGCGGGCGAGCTCGAGCCGGTGGTCGCGGAGGTGCTGGCCGCCCATCCCGACCAGGTGGCCGCCTACCGCGGCGGCAAGGAAGGTCTGCTCGGCTTCTTCGTCGGCCAGGTGATGAAGGCGACCGGCGGCAAAGCGAACGCGCGCGTCGTCAGCGAGCTCGTCCGCGAGCGCCTGGGCGCGTAGGGCAGCCTCCCCGAGATCTGAGTCTCCCCCTGTAAAGGGGTCAGACCCCTTTACAGGGGCTCAACGGTTCTCAACACGGCGTTAACGCGAGGGTCGCGTCGAGGCCACGAAGCCGCCGTAGAGGAGCAGCGCGGCGGCGGCGACGAACGCGGACGTCTCGGCCTCGCCGAGGCCCGCGACCGCGCTACCCGCCGCCGCGACGGCGACGCCGGCGAGCAGGAGGGCGTTGCCGAGCGGGCGCCGTCGCAGCGTCACGAGCGCCACAGCCACGACCGCCGCGGTGCCCGCCGTGTTCCCGGCGATCGCGAGGATCCGTGCGGGAAAGAGGTCGAGGTGCTCCTGCGCCCGGGGGATCGAGGAGCCCGTGACCGGGCTCGTCAACGGCGTCGCGAGCGCCACCCCGATCGCCAGCCCCGCGTAGAGGAGCCCGGCCGGCGCCGCCAGCCTCCGCCCTGCGAGCAGCAGGGAGCCGACCCCGAGCAGCGGGGCCGTCAGGAGCCCGCCGAACAGGTAGTAGACGCGGAAGGCCCGCCCGTCCCAGCCGGCCGCTGCTCCCCAGGCGAGCGCCCCCGACGCCGCCGCGTACGCGGCCAGCGACGCTGACCACGCGGCGAGCGCCGGCGCGCGGCGGGCCCGGTAGCGCCCGGCGAGGTTGCCGGCGAGCCTCAGCGCGAGCAGCGCCGCCGCGAACGCGAGCAGGGTCTCCACGCGCCGAAGCGTAGAGGGGTGCCGGCAGATGCCGCCTGTACCCTGTCGCGGCAGGTGATCGCGCGCGCGAAACGCGACTACTACGCCGTGCTCGGCGTCCCCCGGGACGCCGGTCGCGACGCGCTCAGGAAGGCATATCGCGCACTCGCGAGCGAGCATCACCCGGACATCTCGGACGACCCGCGCGCCGAGGAGTGCTTCCGCGAGATCGCCGAGGCCTACGAGGTGCTGTCGCGGCCCGAGTCGAGGGCCCGCTACGACCGCCTCGGCCACCGGCGCGACGCGACCGGCCTCCGGCGGCGATCTGCCGAGGGGCTCTTCGACGACCTCTTCGGTGGCGCCCCGCCCGGATCGCCCCCACGGCCCGGACAGCGTGGAGCCGACGTCGGCGTACCCGTCCAGCTCGCGTCCTCGGACGCCGAGCACGGCGTGCGGCGCGGCATTCGCTACACCGCCGAGGCCGTCTGCGACAGCTGCGCGGGGATCGGCACCGGCCCCGGTGGCGTACGCTGCACGTGTCCCGCATGCCACGGGTCGGGGCACGTGCGAGAGGCCGGGGCGGGCAGGGCAGGGCCGGTCCTGCGCTTCCAGCCGTGCGGCACGTGCCGGGGCGCCGGCCGCATCGCGACGATTCCCTGCTCCGACTGTGGCGGCGCCGGCCGGCTCGACGAGGAGCGCGCGCTGCTCGTGAGCGTGCCCCCCGGCGCCCGCGAGGGCGACGTCCTCACCATCCCCGGCGCCGGGCACGCGGGCGGGCCGGGCGGCGAGCCCGGCGACCTTCGCGTCGAGCTGCAGGTGACGGCGGCGCCGACCGGACCGCTTGGGCCCCTCGGCCGTCGCGTTCGCCCGCTCCGCCGCTGACGAGGACAGCGAGCGCCTCGGGTGCTGCCGAAGCCGGAGCTTGGGTTACGCTCCGGGCGTGACACCCAGCAAGGGCTACCTGATGACGCCGGGCCCCACGCCGATCCCGCCCGCGGTCGAGGCGGCGATGGCTCTTCCGATCGTCTACCACCGCGGCCCGGAGTTCCAGGAGGTTCTGGCGCGCGTGCTCGCGCGCCTCGGCGAGGTGTTCCGCACGAGCGGCGACGTCGTCCTCTTCACCGCTTCGGGCAGCGGCGCCATGGAGTCCGCGGTCGCGAACCTCTGCTCGCCCGGTGACCCGGTGCTGGTGGTCTCCGCCGGGAACTTCGGCGAGCGCTGGGTGCAGATCGCCAGGAGCTACGGGCTCGACGTCGACCACCTGCGCGTTCCGTGGGGGGAGGCGCCCGATCCTGACACCGTCGCCGAGCGTCTCGCCGAGCGCGGCGCGCGGGTCGTCTACTGCACGCACAGCGAGACCTCGACCGGTGTCGTCGCGGACGTCGAGGCGATCGCGGCCCGCGCCCGCGCCGCCGGAGCTCTCACCGTCGTCGACGCGATCTCCTGCCTCGGCGCCGTGCCGCTCGAGCCGGACGCCTGGGGCATCGACGTCGTCGTCTCCGGCTCCCAGAAGGCTCTGATGACACCGCCCGGGCTCGCATTCGCGTCCGTCTCCACGGCCGCGCGCGAGGCCGCAGCCGCCGCCACCTCGCCTCGCTTCTACCTCGACTGGGAGCGCGCGCTCCGGTCGCAGGTCGAGTCGCGCACACCCTTCACGCCCGCCGTCTCGCTCGTGCGCGGGCTCGACGTCGCGCTCGAGCTGCTGCTCGCCGACGGCCTCGAAGCAGCCTGGGAGCGCTCCCGCCTGCTCGGTCGGGCGTGCCGCGCCGGAGTGAAGGCGGCAGGTCTCGAGCTGTTTTCGCCCGATGACGACAGCGCCGCGGTCGTGACCGCGATCCGCGTTCCGGACGGCGTCGACGGCGCCGCGGTCGTCCGCTCGATGCGGGAGCGCTCCGGCGTCACGGCGGCCGGAGGTCAGGGCGAGCTGAAGGGGAAGATCGTGCGCATCGGCCACATCGGCTACGTCGACATCGACGACGTCGCCGCCGGCCTCGACGCGCTCGAGCTCGCGTTCGCCGAGGCCGGCGTCGCGGTCGAGCGAGGCGTCGCCGCGGACAGCGCACGCGCAGCCCACGGCGCTGTGCGCGCCGGTAAACCGGGCTTGTGAGCGGCGAGCGTCCCAGAGTCCTCGTCCGCGAGCGGATCGCGGAGTCCGGCGTGGAGCTTCTGCGCCAGAGCTTCGACGTGGACGTCGACTTCGACTCGGAGCTCGCGGAGCGGATCGGGGGCTACGATGCGCTGATCGTCCGCAGCGCCACCCGCGTCACCGCGGACCTGATCGAGCGCGCGCAGCGCCTGAAGGTAATCGGCCGCGCCGGCGTCGGCGTCGACAACGTCGACGTCTCGGCCGCGACGAAGCGCGGAATCCTCGTCGTCAACGCGCCCCAGTCCACGGTCGTGTCGGCGGCCGAGCACACGATCGGGCTGCTGCTCGCGCTCGCCCGGCGGATCCCTCAGGCGCACTGCGCGCTCAAGGAGGGCCGCTGGGAGCGCTCGCGCTTCGGGGGCGTCGAGCTCGCCGAGAAGACTCTCGGCCTCGTCGGTGTCGGCCGGATCGGCCAGCAGGTGGCGCGGCGCGCTCGCGGGCTCTCGATGCGCGTGCTCGCCTACGACCCGTTCGTCGCGCCCGAGCGGCTGCGCGAGCTCGGCGTCGAGCCCGCGGAGACACTCGACCACGTGCTCTTCGAGTCCGACTTCCTCTCCCTCCACTCGACGCTGACCGCGGAGACGCGCGGGCTGATCGGCCGGGAGGAGCTCGCCCGCGCGAAGGACGGGATCGCGATCGTGAACGTCGCCCGCGGCGAGCTGATCGACGAGGACGCGCTCGTCGAGGCGCTCCGCTCCGGCAAGGTCGCGGCCGCCGCGCTCGACGTGTTCTCGCGGGAGCCGTACACGGGGCCGCTGCTCGAGCTCGACAACGTGATCGTCACGCCGCACCTGGGTGCGTCGACGCGCGAGGCGCAGGACCGCGCCGGCGTGATCGTCGCCGAGCAGGTTGCAGCTGCGCTCCAGGGCCGCGTTGCCACGAACGCCGTCAACGTCCCGGCGATCGCCCCCGAGGACGCGGAGTTCCTCGGGCCGTTCCTCCCGCTCGCGGGCCTGCTGGGAGAGCTCGTGTTCGAGCTGGCAGGCGGATCCGTCACGCGGCTCGACTTCCTGCACGCCGGCGAGCTCGCGGAGCACGACACGCGGCTGCTGACGGTGACCGCGCTGAACGGCGCGTTCCGCGGCCGCGTCGAGGAGCACGTGAACCTGGTCAACGCCCCGCTCGTCGCGCGCGAGCGCGGGATCGAGGTGCGCGAGGAGAGCCGCCGCGCCTCCCGGGACTTCACGAACCTGATCCGGATCACCGCCTTCTCTGGCGACCGCGAGATCGTCGTGGCGGGCACGACGATCGGCGCGGATCACCGCCCGCGGCTCGTGCACGCGGTCGGCTACGAGATCGAGGTCGACCTCGAGCCGCTGATGGTCTTCATCGTCAACTCGGATCAGCCAGGCCGGATCGGCCGGGTGGGTACGCTGCTCGGCGACGGAGGTGTGAACATCGCGACCATGACGGTGTCGCGCAACCGCCCGGGCGGGAACGCGCTGATGGTGCTGACCGTGGACACGCCGCTCTCGGCCGCCACCGCGGACGCGCTCCGCGCCGAGCCCGGGTTCCTCGACGTCCGGCTGATCTCGCTCGAGGACTGACCCGTGCCGGGCCAGCCGCCCGAGCCCGTCGCCCGCGTCGCCGGCTTCCTCGCGGACGCGCGCGCCGAGGCGCGCCTCGAGGAGTTAGAGGCCGGGACGCCGACCCCCCTGGCCGCAGCGGACGCCAAAGGCTGCCAGCCGGACCAGATAGTGAAGTCGCTCGTCTTCGTCTGCGACGGCGCCCCCGTGCTGGCGCTCGTCCCAGGCTCGCGCCGCGCCGATCCGAAGAAGGTCGCGGCGGCCGTCGGCGCCCGCTCGGCCCGGATCGCGTCCGCGGACGTGGTGCGGGAGGCGACCGGGTTCGACGTCGGCGGCGTCGCCCCGTTCCCGACCCCCGGGGTCTCCCGGGTCGTCGCCGAGCGGACGCTGCTGTCGTGGAACGTGGTCTGGGTCGGGGCGGGCTCGGATCGCCACATGGCCGGCCTCGCGCCGGCCGAGCTCGTGCGGCTGGCGCACGCCAGCACCGCCGATCTCTGCCTCGACGGCTGAGCCTCCGTCCGTCAGACTGAGCGGCACCCCCGAAGGAGGCTGCCATGCTCGTGGACGAGGCGCGTACCACCCTCTACTTCGGCCCGTGGTACCGACGGTCGCCCTTCTTCGAGGCGACACGTCGCCACGGCTGCCGGGCCTACGACGTCTACAACCACATGCTGCTGCCAGCCGAGTACGGCGATCCGGTCGAGGAGTACTGGCATCTGCTCGAGCACGTCACGCTCTGGGACGTCGGCGTCGAGCGGATCACGGAGATCACGGGCCCGGATGCCGCCGCGTTCACGAGCTTCCTGACTCCCCGCGACCTCTCCGCCTGCGCGGTCGGCCAGTGCAAGTACGTCGTGATCACGGACGAGCGCGGCGGGATCGTCAACGACCCCGTGCTCCTGCGCGTCGAGGAGGATCGGTTCTGGCTCGCGGCCGCCGACAGCGACCTGCTCCTGTGGGCGAAGGGCGTCGCCGTGCACTCCGGGTTCGATGTCGACATTCGCGAGCCGGACGTGTCGCCGGTACAGGTGCAGGGCCCGATGTCCAAGGACGTGCTCGAGGCGCTGCTCGGCCCGTGGGTGCTCGAGCTCCCCTACTACCACTGCGCGGAGACCGAGCTCGACGGGATCCCGCTCGTCGTCGGCCGCACCGGCTGGACGGGCGAGGTCGGGTACGAGCTCTACCTGCGCGACGGCAGCCGCGGCGACGAGCTGTGGGAGCGGGTGCTCGACGCGGGCGCGCCGTTCTCGATCCGTCCGATCCCGCCGTGTCAGGCGCGCCGGATCGAGGCCGGGATCTTCAACTACGGCTCTGACATGACGCTCGACGACAACCCGTTCGAGGTGTCGGGGCTCGAGCGTCTCGTCGAGCTCGGCAAGGCGGGGCCCTTCGTCGGCAGGGATGCGCTCGAACGGATCGCGCGGGAGGGCGTCAGCCGCAAGCTCGTCGGAGTCGAGCTCGAGGGCGAGCCGCTCACCTCCTGGCTCACCCACTACTGGCCCGCGCGCCACCGCGGAGAGCACGTCGGCCACGTCACCGACGCCGTCCACTCGCCGCGTCTGGGCCGGAACATCGGCTACGTGTGGGTGCCGATCGACCTGGCCGAGCCCGGAACACCGCTCGAGGTGGACACGCCGGACGGGACGACCGCCGCCCGCGTGGCTGCGCTGCCGTTCGTCGACCCACGCAAGGAGACACCGAAGCGCTGAGCCCGGACGCGGAGCGCTAAGCTACGGCCCCATGGAGCCGACCCCGTACATCTGGATGAACGGCGAGCTCGTCGACTGGGACGACGCGACCGTCCACGTCGGTGCCCACGGCCTCCACTACGGCTCGGGCGTGTTCGAGGGGATCCGCTGCTACGACACGCCCTCCGGCCCGGCGGTGTTCCGGCTCACCGACCACATGCGCCGGCTGCGAACGTCGGCGCGGCTGATCCACATGGAGCTCCCCTACAGCGTCGAGGAGCTCGTCTCGGCGACCCACGAGCTGCTCTCGGCAAACGGGCTGCCCGCCTGCTACGTGCGGCCGATCGCCTTCTACGGCTACGGCACGCTGGGCGTGCCTCCGCGGCACAACCCCGTGTGCGTCGCGATCATGTCGTGGCCCTGGGGAACCTACCTCGGCGCCGAGGCGCTCGAGCGGGGAATCCGCTGCAAGATCTCGAGCTGGCGCCGGGTCGGGCCGAACACGATCCCGCACGCGGCGAAGGCCACCGGCGTCTACCTGAACTCGATGCTGGCGGTGCTCGAGGCGAGCGCCGGCGGCTACGACGAGGCGATCCTCCTGACCGAGGACGGCTGTATCGGCGACGGCTCCGGCGAGAACGTCTTCGCCGTCAAGGACGGCGTCATCTTCACGCCCGACCTGTCCGCGTCGATCCTGCCCGGGATCACTCGCGACTCGGTGCTCACGATCGCCCGCGACCTCGGCTACGAGGCCCGGGAGCGGCCGCTGATCCGCACCGACCTGTACATGGCCGACGAGCTGTTCATGACCGGCACCGCCGCCGAGGTGACCCCGATCCGCGCCGTCGACGACCGGGAGGTCGGCGATCCGGGGCCGGTCACGAGGGCGATCCAGACGACCTACCTCGAAACGGTCAGCGGGCGCGTCGAGAGGTACGCGGAGTGGCTCGAGCACGTCCCGAGGTCGTCGCCGGTTCCGGGCAGCTGAGCGTCCCGCTGTCGCGGCCGTTCCTCGGCGAGCGCGAGGAAGCGCTCGTGCTCGAGGTGCTGCGTTCCGGCCGCCTGTCGCTCGGCCCCTGGATCGACCGCTTCGAGCAGGCTCTCGCCGAGCGGGTCGGCGCGCCGTACGTGGCCGCTGTCTCGAGCGGCACCGCCGGGCTGCACCTCTGCTGCCGGCTCGCCGGCCTCGGTCCCGGGGACGAGGCGATCACGTCGCCGTTCTCGTTCGTCGCCTCGGCCAACTGCGTCCTCTACGAGGGTGCGACGCCCGTGTTCGCCGACGTCGACCCGCGCACGCTGAACCTCGATCCGGCCGCGGTCGAGGCCGCGATCACGCCCGCCACGAAGGCGATCGTCGCTGTCGACATCTTCGGCTACCCGTGCGAGCTCGACCCGCTGCGCGACCTCGCCGACCGCCACGGCCTCGCCCTCGTCGAGGACGCGTGCGAGGCGCTCGGGGCCTCCTACCGGGGCCGGCCGATCGGCTCGTTCCCGCAGCCGGCCGTGTTCGCGTTCTACCCGAACAAGCAGATCACGACCGGGGAGGGCGGGGCCGTTGCGGTGCACACGGAGGAGGAGTGGCGGCTCCTGAAGAGCCTCTCCAACCAGGGCCGCGCCGACTCGGGCGGCTGGCTCGAGCACGCCCGCTTCGGCTACAACTACCGGCTCGCCGACGTCGCCGCCGCGATCGGGCTCGCTCAGGTCGAGCGGCTCGACGAGATCCTGGAGCGTCGGGCGCGCGTGGCGGCCCGCTACGAGGCGCTGCTGCGGGGAGTGGACGGGGCAGAGCCGCCCTGCCCCGACGACGCCGAGCATCGCCGCTCGTGGTTCGTCTACCCGGTGCGGCTCGCCGCCGGGATCGACCGGGAGGCCGTGATCGCCCGCCTCGGCGAGCGTGGCATCGGCACCGCCCGCTACCTGCCCTCGATCCACCTCCAGCCGTACATGCGCGAGCGCTTCGGCTACCGGGAGGGGATGCTGCCCGCGTCGGAGGCTGCGAGCCGCGAGCATCTCGCGATCCCGTTCCACACCGGGCTGGCGGCGGAGGAGCAGGAGCTCGTCGTCTCCGAGCTTGCCGCGGCGCTCGAGCGCGCGGTCTGACCGAACGGTGCCGGCGGCCCCGGGTGGGATGGGCGAGCCGCTCGGGCGCGCCTTCTTCGAGCGCTCGGTGCACGAGGTCGCCCCGCAGCTCGTCGGCTGCACGCTGCTCGTCGACGGCGCCGGCGGGCGCATTGTCGAGGTCGAGGCGTACGACCCGGACGACCCTGCGAGCCACGGCTACCGGGGGGAGACCGCCCGCAACCGCTCGATGTTCGGGCCTCCCGGCCACGCGTACGTGTACCGCTCGCACGGCCTTCACTGGTGTCTCAACGTCGTCTGCGACCGGGAGGGTCACGCGAGCGCGGTGCTCCTGCGGGCGCTGGAGCCGCTGACCGGGCTCCTCGAGATGGCCGCCCGGCGCGGCACCGACGACCCGCGGCACCTCTGCGCGGGCCCCGGACGCCTCTGTCAGGCACTCGCGGTGACCGGCGAGCACGACGGGCTCCCGCTCGACGAGGCCCCGTTTGCCCTCTACCCGCCCGACCGCCCGGTCGAGGTCGGCGGCGCGCCCAGGATCGGGATCAGCCGCGCGGTCGAGCTCGAGTGGCGCTACTGCGAGCGGGGCAGCCGTTTCCTGTCGCGGCCGCTCCCGTCCCGCTGACGGTGGCGGTCAGGAGCCCGCGCCGCCCACGACGAGCCGCACGGCCATCTCCGGCGCACCGGCGACGCCGGCTCGCGGGCTCTGCGAGACGACGATGCCGGGCTCGTCCTCCGGGGAGAACTCGACCTGCGGCGTGAGCTCGCGATCGGCGAGACGGCGGCGGGCCTCGTCGAGCGTCAGGCCGACCACGCGCGGGACGACGATCCCGGCGGTCGACTTGGCCACGATCAACCGGACCGTGTCGAATGCGGCCAGCGTGCCGCCCTTCGGCTCCTGCTCGAGCACGACCCCGACGGGCTCGAGCGGCTTGGCCGGGCGCACGATCACCTCCCACTGGAGCGGCTGGGCGGCGAGGCGCTCCTGCGCGACCTCCACCTTGGCGCCGACGACGACCGGGACCGCGACCTCGTTCGGCTTGCAGTCCGCGATCTGCGTCGGCTCCGAGCCGCCGAAGAAGACGAGCGTGTACGTATCCCGGCACTGGCCGTTGTCCCGCATCCACTGGCCGTCACGCACCGCGATCCGGATCGGCGCCGCCCAGCCGTAGGACGGCTCGGGGAACGCCTCCGGCTCCTCCTCGAGGAGCTCGAGCGCCGACTTCATGAACGTCCGCCAGATCAGGGCCGGGTATGTCCCGCCAGCGACCGGGTCGCCGCGGAACTCGGTCAGCATCGGCTGGAGCCGGTCCGGGTAGCCCACCCAGACCGCCACCGAGAGCTGAGGCGTGTAGCCGACGAACCAGGCGTCGCCGTAGTTCTCTGTGGTGCCGGTCTTGCCGGCGGCCGGGCGGTCGCCGAGCTGGGCGCGCCGGCCGGTTCCCTCGCTGACGACGCCCTGGAGGATCGAGGTCAGAATCGCCGAGGAGCCCGCATCGAGCACCTGCCGGTCGACCGGCGCGTTCGCGTCCAGGCGGCCGCGGTCGCGCACCGCGAGCACCGAGCGCGGGAGGTCGCCGAGCAGCGATCCGTCGACGCGCGCGCCCTCGTTCGCGAAGGTGCCGAACGCGCGCGCCATCTCGAGCGGGTTGACGGCCTCGGCGCCGAGGCCGATCGCGAGGAAGTTGTCGAGCGGGCTCAGGATCCCGAGCCGGTGGGCCATCCGCGAGACCGCCTGCGGGCCGAGCTGGGAGGTGAGCTGCGCGTAGACCGTGTTGTCGGAGTAGATCGTCGCCTCGCGCAGGTCGATCCGCCCGAGGTAGGCGTTCTCGTAGTTGCGGACGGCCCACAGCTTGTCGCCGAGTGAGATCACCTGCGGCTTCGACTCGTAGGTCGTGGTCGGGGAGACGCCCCGGTCGAGCGCGGCGGCGAGCACGAACGGCTTGAACGACGAGCCGGGCTGCCGCTCGCCCTGGACGGCCAGGTTGAACTGGCTCTTCGAGTAGCCGTCGCCGCCGACCATCGCGAGCACGCGCCCGTCGCGCGGGTCGATCGCGACGAGCGCCGCCCGGGGCCCGTCCGGGTCGGGTAGCCATTTGTCGACCGCGTCGCGCGCGAGCTTCTGGAGCTCGAGGTCGAGGGATGTGTAGACCTCGAGGCCGCCGCCGTAGACCTTGCCGGAGCCGTAGTAGCGGATCAGCTCGGCCTTCACGTACTCGGCGAAGTACTGGGCCGGGCCGCGGGTTCCCGGCAGCCGCACCTGGTCGGGGCTCGGCAGCGGCGCCGCCCGCGCCGCGTCGTACTCGGCGCGCGTGATCAGTCCCTGGCCGAACATCAGCGCGAGCACCGTGTTGCGGCGCAGGCGCGCGCGGGTCGGGCTCGAGATCGGGTCGTACGCGGAGGGGTTCTGGTTGATGCCCGCGAGCAGCGCCGCCTCGGGCAGGGTGAGATCGACCGCGCTCTTCTGGAAGTAGACGCGGGCCGCCATCTCGACGCCGTAGGCGCCGTTGCCGAAGTAGATCGTGTTCAGGTACGCGGTCAGGATCCGGTCCTTCGACCAGCGTCGCTCGAGCTGCCAGGCCAGCGCCGCCTCCTTCAGCTTGCGGCTGACCGTCCGCTCCGGCTCGATGTAGGTGTTCTTCACGAACTGCTGCGTGATCGTCGAGCCGCCCTGCACGAGCTCCTTGTTGCGAACGTCGGTCCAGATGGCGCGGAGGATTCCACGCAGGTCGACCCCGCGGTGCTCCCAGAAGCGACGATCCTCGACCGCGACGATCGCCTGCTTCATCACCGGCGCGATCTCGTCGGGCTCGACGAGCACGCGCGCCTCGTCGCCGCGCAGCACCGCGAGGACGGTTCCGTCGGCGGCGTAGATGTAGCCGTTGCGCTCGACCCGCTTCTTGTTCGCGGGGTCGAGCGAGGGGATGTCGCTCGCGATCGCGGTGACGAAGCCGAACGCGAACGAGGCCATACAGGCGAGGCCGAGAACGGCGAGGAGGAGGAGAAACCGGGGCTTGCGGATCCGGCGCCGCGGCTTGGGCGGCCCGTCCTGCGTGCGTCTGCGCCGGAGCACGGGTCGAGAATTGTAGCCGTGACCGCGCCGGGGCCCGGCGCTCGACGTGACGCCGCCCGCACGGCGTGCGATGATCGCGGCGGCGATGCTCGGGCTCGACGACAGGATTGCCGCACTCTCCGACGGGGTCTCCGTCTGGGTCGTGATCGCGGTCGCCGTCCTGCTCGGCCTCCGCCACGCGACCGATCCGGACCACCTTGCCGCAGTGACCTCGCTCGTGGCGGGCGGGGAGAAGGCAGGCGCGGGCAGGGGAGCCGGCAGGCTCGGCCTGTTCTGGGGGCTCGGCCACGCGGCGACCCTGTTTGCGTTCGGGGTTCCGGTCGTCGTGCTCGGCGAGTACCTGCCGGAGCCGGTGCGGCGCGGCGCCGAGACCGCGATCGCGCTCGTGATCATCGGCCTCGCCGTCCGGCTGCTCCACCGCTGGCGCACCGGTCGCTTCCACATCCACGCGCATGAGCACCGGGGAGTCAGCCACGTGCACGTTCACGGGCATCCCGACCGGCCCGACCACGATCATCCTCACCGCGGCCGCACGCCGCACGGCGCGTTCGCGATCGGGCTCGTGCACGGCATGGGCGGTAGCGCCGGCGTGGGCGTCCTCCTGCTCGCCACGGTCGAGTCGACCGCCCTTGCCGTCATGTCGCTCGTGCTGCTCGCACTGTTCACGGCCGTCTCGATGACGGTGCTGTCGACCGGTCTCGGACTCACGCTCGCCTCGCGGCCGGTCCGGGCGACGCTGCACCGAGTCGCTCCGGTGCTCGGGGTCGGGAGCCTCGCGTTCGGCATCTGGTACGGGCTCGGCGCGCTCGACCTCGCCCCGTACGCCTTCTAGCCGGTCGGCAGGCCGGGGCCGGCCTCTAGAATCGGGCGGCGATGACCGCCGCCGCGCTCGAGGCTCTCACCCGTCACGCCGTGGACGTGCTTCCCCGCGGGGAGCTCGCCCGCAAGCTCGAGCGGGGCCGTCCCCTGCGCGTGAAGCTCGGGATCGACCCCACGGCGCCGGACATCCATCTGGGGCACACGGTCCCGCTCGGCAAGCTGGCCGCGTTCCAGCGGGCCGGGCACACGGCCGTGCTGATCATCGGCGACTACACGGCCCGGATCGGCGATCCCTCCGGGCGCTCGAAGGAGCGCCCCGTGCTCTCGCCCGAGGAGCTCGACGCGAACGCCCGGACGTTTGCGGAGCAGGCGTTCCGGATCCTGGACCGGGAGCGCACCGAGGTTCGCTACAACAGCGAGTGGTTGGGGCAGCTCGACTTCGCCGGGGTGCTCGGGTTGACGCGGACGACGACCGTGGCGCGGCTGCTCGAGCGGGACGACTTCGCGCGCCGGATGGCGGCCGAGGAGCCGATCTCGATCTCCGAGCTGCTGTACCCGCTGATGCAGGGCTACGACTCGGTCGCGATCGAGGCGGACGTCGAGCTCGGCGGCACCGACCAGCTCTACAACCTGCTGTGCGGCCGCGACGTGATGGAGGCCTACGGGCTCGAGCCCCAGGTCGCCCTGACGCTCCCGATCCTCGTCGGCACGGACGGGCGGGAGCGGATGTCGAAGTCGAAGGGGAACTACGTCGGCGTCGCCGAGCCGCCCGAGGAGCAGTTCGGGAAGCTGATGTCGATCCCGGACACGGCCACCGCGGACTACTGGCGGCTGTGCCTGGACGAGGAGCCCCTTGCCGGCGAGCCGATGGAGGCGAAGCTCGAGCTGGCCCGGCGGATCGTGAGCCGCTACCACGGCGAGGAGGCCGCGGTCGCCGCGGAAGCGCACTTCACGCGCGTTGTGCGCCGCCACGAGGCCCCGGAGGAGGTGCCGGAGGTGCGGGTCCGCGCGGAGGGCGAGTCGGCGTGGCTACCGGGGCTCCTGCGCACCTGGTTCGATCTGCCCTCGACGAGTGAGGGGCGCCGGCTGCTCGAGCAGGGCGGCGTGCGGGTCGCGGGCGAGGTGGTCAGGGACGAGCAGGTCCTGTGGACGAGCCTCGACGGGGCGCTCGTGCAGGCCGGGAAGCGCCGGTTCGCACGGATCGTCGTCGAGTCGCCCTCCGCTTGACAGGTCGCGGCGCGCTGCTATCATTCGCTCGCTGCCTCGCGGCCGCACCTTGGAGTCTGGGAACCTTCGACCTCGGAGAGCCCTTCAGCTAGGAGCCTCGAACTCGAATCGCTTCTACCGGAGGGCCTCTGATGCGAGTCGGAGGCCTTTCTCTTGGGCGGGGCCGGGCGGCGCGGTCTTTGAAAACTCAACAGCGCAACGCGTTCGAGAAAGCCTCGTGTGCTTCGGCGCACGTGGCTCACACTCAGAGCCCTGTCGCGGGAGGTTCGGTGTCCCGTGGCAGGTCTCTCCCTGAACTGACAGTGACCCGCCCTTCGGGGCGGAGGCTGACAGCTTTTCACGGAGAGTTTGATCCTGGCTCAGGACGAACGCTGGCGGCGCGCTTAACACATGCAAGTCGAGCGACGAAAGGGCCTTCGGGCCCCTGAAAGCGGCGAACGGGTGAGTAACACGTGGGTAACCCACCCTCGGTACCGGGATAGCCCGGGGAAACTCGGATTAATACCGGATGGCCTCATGAGCTCTCGGGCTCGTGAGAAAAGGTAGCTTCGGCCTCCGACCGAGGACGGGCCCGCGGCCGATTAGCTTGTTGGCGGGGTAACGGCCCACCAAGGCGACGATCGGTAGCTGGTCTGAGAGGACGATCAGCCACACTGGGACTGAGACACGGCCCAGACTCCTACGGGAGGCAGCAGTGGGGAATCTTGCGCAATGGGCGAAAGCCTGACGCAGCGACGCCGCGTGCGGGAAGAAGGCCTTCGGGTTGTAAACCGCTTTCAGGAGGGACGAAGCTACTCGGGTTAATAGCCCAGAGGGTGACGGTACCTCCAGAAGAAGCCCCGGCTAACTACGTGCCAGCAGCCGCGGTAATACGTAGGGGGCAAGCGTTGTCCGGATTTATTGGGCGTAAAGAGCGTGTAGGCGGCCAGATAGGTCTGATGTGAAAACTGGAGGCTCAACCTCCAGCTGTCATCAGAAACCATCTGGCTAG
>CAYJLE010000043.1:0-21729 GCA_964370985.1 uncultured Gaiellales bacterium
GATCTACACGTTCTCGATCCACCCCGACCAGGCGGCCAAGCCCGGCTGCGCCGGCCGGGCCGCCCTGAACGCGCGCCTGCGCCTGCTCCGCCCCGACCCGGACGCGACTCCCGCGGACGAGGCCGAGCCCGGGGAGGACGGCCAGGTCGCCTGCCATCTCTCCTCGGACGAGGCGTTCGCCGGCTACTGGAACCGCCCCGACGCCGATGCGAAGGCGCTTCGCGACGGCTGGTACCTGACGGGCGACCTCGGCCGCCTCGACGGCGACGGCGAGCTGTGGCTGGTCGGGCGGGTCGACGACATGATCATCTCGGGCGGCGAGAACATCCATCCGCTCGAGGTCGAGGAGGTGCTGGCGCGCGCGCCCGGAGTGCGCGAGGTCGCGGTGGTCGGCGCTCCCGACGACCGCTGGGGCCAGCGGGTGGTCGCCTGCGTCATCGGCGAGGCTGGCGTGACGGCCGAGCAGCTCGACGGATTCTGCCTCGCCTCGGCTGATCTCGCCCGCTTCAAGCGGCCACGTGAGTACCGTTTCGTCGAGGCGCTGCCGAAGAGCCCGTCGGGCAAGATCCTGCGCCGCATGCTGAGGGAAGGAGACACCGCTTGACCTATGACGGCTTCCGCGTCGAGCGCCACGGGGCGCGTGGCGTCACGACGATCACGCTCGACGTTCCCGAGAAGCTGAACCGCGTCTCGATGCCGGCGCGCGAGCAGCTCGCCGCCCTGTTCGGCGAGCTCGGCGCCGACCCGTCCGTGCGCGCGATCGTGCTGACCGGCGCCGGCGAGCGGGCGTTCACCGCCGGAGGCGACATCCCCGGCTTCATGGAACGCGACCCGGAGCACCTCTCCCGCCTCGCCTGGAACGTGGCCGCGGCCGAGCGCTGCCCGAAGCCCGTGGTGGCGAAGCTGCGCGGCTTCTGCCTCGGAGTCGGGCTCGAGCTCGCGCTCGCCTGCGACTTCCGGATCGCCGCCGACGACGTCCAGCTCGGCCTCCCCGAGGTCGGGCTCGGCATGATCCCCGGCTCCGGGGGCACGCAGCGCCTCGCCCGGCTGATCGGCCTCGGCCGGGCGAAGGACGTCGTCATGCGCCGCAGGCGGATCCCGGCGGCCGACGCGCTCGCGTGGGGGCTCGTCTCGGAGGTCGTGGCGCCGGACGAGCTGGACGCGGCAACCGACCGGGTCGTGGACGAGCTGCTCGCGCTCTCCCCGCTCGCGCTCGCGATGGCCAAGCGTGTCCTCAACCACGCCTACGACGGCCCCCTGCACGTCGGGCTCGAGCTCGAGGGGCTCGCCTACGGCCTGCTCCGGTCGACCCACGACTTCCGGGAGGGGGTCGAGGCGTTCGTCGAGGGTCGCCCGCCCCGCTTCGAGGGGCGCTGAGGCCCGGCCTACTCGGTCGTAACCGTCTCCTCGAGCAGGCCGACCCCGGTCAGACCGACCTCGCTGACCCGCCCCGCACCGCTCGTCACCTCGATCGCAGCCTCACGCTCGCCACCGTCGGCCGGTGCGAACACGACCTCGATCGTGCACGCCGCGGCCGGCTCGATCCGGTCCCCGGGGGCGCAGTCGCCGCCCTCGAGACGGTAGTCGTCGGCGTCGTCGCCGGAGAGCGCGATATCGGCGACCGTGAGCGCGATCGTGCCCGCGTTGCGCAGGGTGACCGTGGCCGCGTCGCTCTCGCCGCCGACGCCGACCTCGCCGAAGTCGACGGTATCCGGCTCCAGCACCACCTCCGCCCGACCGGTTCCCTCCCCCGCGAGCGCGACCTGCGCCGAGGCGCCGGCGCCGTCGTGCTCGATCACGAGCACCGCCGAGCGCTTGCCGGGCTCGCGGGGAGCGAACGAGATCGCGATCGTGCAGGTGGCCCCCGCCTTGACCCTTGCGTCGATCGAGCAGTCGGTCTTCTTCGCGATCCGGAAGTCGCCCGCGTGCTTCCCCTCGATCCTGAGCTCCGAGATCGCCAGCGGCGCGTTGCCCCCGTTGGTGAGCGTGACCTGGCGGGTGCGCCTGCCCTTGCCCAGGCTGACGGAGCCGAAGTCGAGGCGGGTCGTCTCGAGGACGACGGCCGCCTCGCCGACACCGCTGCCCCGTAGCGCGACCGGCGGGGGCCCCTCACCGCCGGCGACCCGGATCACGATCGTGGCCACACGGTCGCCGCGCGCGGTCGGCTTGAAGCTGAGCCCGAGCACGCACGAGCCCCCGCCCTCGACCGGTCGCTGGGTCGAGCAGGTCGTGCCGTCCGTGAGCTCGAAGTCCATCGCGTCCTGCCCGTCGATCGCCAGCGAGACGATCGTCACGGGCGCGCCGCTGCCGTTCGTGAGCGTGATCTCCCGGGCCGCGCTGCGCTTGCCGAGATCCTGGTCGCCGAAGTCGATCGCGGCTGCCGAGAGCGCAACCCCGCTCTCACCGTCATCGTCGCGCAGGACGAGCAGCCAGACGGCCGCAGCGGCCGCGGCGAGCAGGACGAGCGCGAAGAACGCCACCATCCAGCCGTTGACCGAGCGGCGCGGCGGCCCCGGCGGCGCCATCGAGGCAGCCGGGCGCGGCGGCTGGACGACCGGGGGCGGCGGACGCGGGATCCGGCGCGTCGCTTCGTCGGGGCGGTCGGGCTCCGGGGGGATCGGATCGTCGGCCACGGCTTCCGGCCAGGATAGCCAGCGTGCGTGCAGCGCAGGCGCGATCGCGGCCCGTGCGTCCGGACGTCTTCAGGGGACGAGCGCGACCGCGTCGATCTCGAGCTTCGCGCCCGGGATCGCGAGGCGGCTGATCTCGATCAGCGTGCTCGCGGGCCGGGTGGCGCCGAAGAACTCCTGGCGCACCGGGTTGATGAGCGTCCGGTCGTTCACGTCAGTGAGGTAGACGGTGACCTTGACGACGTGCTCGAAGCCCGTCCCGGCCCGCTCGAGCACGAGCCGGATGTTCTCGAACACCCGCCGCGCCTGGGCGGCGACGTCGTCGCCGCCGACGACGTTCCCGGCGGCGTCGGTCGGGACGACACCGGAGACGAACAGCAGATCGCCGGCGCGAACGGCGTCCGTGTAGTGGCTGATCGGCTCGCCGAGCTCCGGAACCCTGATCTCCTCGCGATCTGCCATGCCTGCCCCCCTGGTCGTTTCCAGCTCGCCGGGAAAACCCTACCCCGGCCCGGGCCTCACGCGCTCGCCTGGTCGAACAGCTCCTCCCAGCGAGCGAGCAACTGCTCGAGCTCACGCCGCGCCTCGCGGTGCGCGGCGATCCGGTCGACGTCGCCCCAGTCCTCCGCGAGCGCGTGCTCGAGCTCCGCGACGCGCTCCTCGCAGGCGGTGATACGGCCCTCGATCAGCTCGAGCTCGCTCGGTCTCGCCTTCGCGGGCCGGGACTTCGGCTGCGGCTTCGCCTTCGGGGTCGACGCCTCGGGTTGTGCCGGCTCCGTCGCCTCGGCGGAGTCGCGCGTGAAATCCGCCCAGCCGCCGTCGTAGGAGCGAACGCCGCCATCCTCGAGCGCGAGGATCCGCGTCGCGACCGCGTCGAGCAGCGCCCGGTCGTGGGAGACGAGCAGGATCGTGCCGGGGAACGCCTCGAGCGCGGCCTCGAGCGCCTCCCGACTCTCGAGGTCGAGGTGGTTGGTCGGCTCGTCGAGGACGAGGAAGTTGGCGCCCGATGCGACGACGATCGCGAGCGCAAGCCGCCGCCGCTCCCCGCCCGACAGCACCGCGACGCGCTTCTCGTGCGCCTCCCAGCCGGAGAAGAGGAACCGACCGAGCAGGCTCTGGGCCTGCGGCCGGGCGAGCCCGGTAGCGGCCTGGACGCACTGGAGCAGCGTGCCGCGGCCGTCGAGCTCGACGTCCTGCTGGTCGAAGTAGGCGACCTCGACGCCGTAGCCGAGCCGTGCCGCGCCCGAGACGGGCTCGCGCCGCACGAGCAGCGTCTCGAGCAGCGTGGTCTTGCCGGAGCCGTTCGGGCCGACGAGGCCCACGTGCTCGCCGCGCTCGAGCACGAACGAGACGTCCGCGAGCAGGTCCTTCTCGCCGGCGGCGAGCGAGAGGCCCTCGACCTCGACGACGGTGCGCCCGCTGCGCGGCGGCGCGAGGAACTCGAAACCGAGCGACCGCGTGCGGCGGGCGAGCAGCGCCGCCTCGCCGGCTGCGGCCTTTCGCTCTCGCTCGAGCCGGGCGATCTGGGTCACCTTCGCCTGCGCCTGCCGCGCCTTCGACTTCTTGTAGCGGAAGCGCTCGACGAAACGCTCGAGCCGCTCGATGTCTGCGCCGACGCGCTCGGCCGTCTTCTGCGCATGGAGCGCGCGCTCGGCCTTCTCGCGGCGCCAGACGTGCCAGGGGCCCGCGAAGTAGGTGGCCCGGCCGGCCTCGAGCTCGAGCACCGCCGTCGTCACGGCCTCGAGGAACCAGCGGTCGTGGGCGACGAGGACGACGGCCGCGTCGAGCGCCGCGAGCTCGCGCTCGAGCCACTCGAGGCTCGCCACGTCGAGGTGGTTGGTCGGCTCGTCGAGCAGGAGCACGTCGGGGTCGCCCGCGAGGGTGCGCGCCAGGGAGGCGCGCGTCAGCTCGCCACCGGAGAACGTCTCGAGCGCCCGGTCGAGGTCAGAATCGCCGAAGCCGAGGCCGCGTACGACGCCCGTCGCGCGCTCGCGCCAGGCCCAGCCGCCCGCGTGCTCGAGCCGAGCCTGCGCGCGAGCGTAGCGCTCGAGCGTGGCGGGACCGTGGTCGCCGGCGGCCATCGCCGCCTCGAGCCGCGCGAGCTCCTGTTCGACCGCGACCAGGTCGGCGGCCCCGGAGAGCACGTACTCGCGCAGCGTGAGTGCTCGGCCCAGCGGTGGGCGCTGGTCGTGGAGGGCGACCCGCGCCCCCTTCTCGAATGCGAGCTCGCCGCCATGCCGCTCCGTCTGGCCGGCCAGGATCCGCAGCAGCGTCGTCTTGCCGGCCCCGTTCGGGCCGGAAAGGGCAAGACGGTCGCGCCGCTCGAGCTTGAACGAGACCCCGTCGAAGAGCAGGCTCCCGCCGATCTCCTTGCGCAGGCTGGAGGCGATCACGACGGCCATGCCCCAAGGCTAGCGGCCGCCGGGAGCCGTCCTCCCCGCGACGGGGCTCAGGCCGGGCGCAGGGGGAGCCGGCGGCGGTGGCTGCGCCCGAGCGCGCCGGCGAACTCGAGTTCGCCCTTCGCCCAGGCGCGCAGCGTTGCCCGCCGGCGCCAGCGTCTCACGACGTACGTGACCATGCCGGGAGGTTCGCCGGTCGCCGGACGAGTCCTGCCCGCTACGCCTCCAGGGCCGCAACGAACGCGGCGGCGAGCCCGTCCACGTCGCTCTCGGTCGTGTCCCACGACGTCATCAGCCGGGCGAGGCGCGTGCGCTCGTCGAGGACGTAGAACGGGTAGGGGCTGTCCGCCACGGGAAGCGCCCGGGCCGGCAGGCGAGCGAACACGGCGTTCGCCTCGACGGGCTGCACGAGCTCGATCCCGGGGAGGTCGCGGAGCGCCGCGACCAGGCGCTGCGCCATCGCGTTCGCGTGCTCGGCGTTTCGCCGCCAGAGCTCGCCCTCGAGCAGCGCCTCGAGCTGGACGGCCACGAAACGCTGCTTCGAGGCGAGCTGGAGGCCCTGCTTGCGCGCGTACTCGAACCCGTCTGCGAGCGTGGGGTCGAAGAAGACGACCGCCTCGGCGGCGAGCGCCCCGTTCTTGGTGCCGCCGAAGCAGAGCACGTCGATCCCGGCGTCGCGGGTCGCCTCGCGCAGCCCGACGCCGAGCGCGGCCGCGGCGTTGGCGATCCGGGCGCCGTCCATGTGCACCCGCAGGCCGAGCTCGTGCGCGCGGGCGGCGAGCGCCCGCGTCTCCTCGAGCGTGTAGACGGTGCCGAGCTCGGTCGTCTGCGAGATCGAGATCGCGCGCGGCTGCACCCGGTGCTGGATGCCGAAGCCGCGCGCGCGGCTCTCGAGGAGCGCGGGCGTCAGCTTGCCGTCGGGGGCGGGCACGGGCAGCAGCTTCGAGCCGAGGAACCGTTCCGGCGCGCCGCATTCGTCGACGTTCAGGTGCGCAGCTTCCGGGCAGATCGCCGCCTCGTGGGGCCGGAGCAGCGAGCCGAGCGCGAGCACGTTCGCCCCCGTGCCCGTGAGCACGAAGAACGTCCGCGTGCCCGGGCCGAAAACCTCGCGGAAGCGCTCCTCCGCGCGGGCCGTGTACGGGTCGCCTTCGCCGTAGGCGGGCGCGTGGCCGTTGTTGACGGCGGCGAGCGCCGCGAGGACGTCCGGGTGTGCGCCGGCCCAGTTGTCGCTCGCGAACGCGCGTCCGGCCATACGACACGCGACAATAGCGGCGTGGACGCCGAGCGGGAGAAGCGGCTGGCCGCGGAGGCAGCCGCGGCGCTCGTCGAGGACGGGATGGCGGTCGGGCTCGGCACCGGCTCCACCGTCGCTCAGCTGCTGCCCGCGCTCGCCGCGCGGGGGCTCGAGCTGCGCTGCGTCGCGACCTCGCTCGCGACCGAGCACCGGGCGACCGAGCTGGGTCTCCGCTGCGAGCCGTTCGCGAAGCTCGACCGCCTCGACCTCGCGATCGACGGCGCCGACCAGGTCGCGCCCGACGGCTGGGTCGTCAAGGGCGGCGGCGGGGCGCACACGCGCGAGAAGGTGGTCGCCGCCGCAGCCGACCGCTTCGTCGTGATCGCCGACTCCCGCAAGGCCGTACCCGCGCTGCGCCCGCCGGTGCCGCTCGAGCTGCTCGAGTTCGGCCTCGCCGCCACGCTGCGGGCGCTCGGACAGGTCGAGCTGCGCGACGCTCCGCGCAGCCCCGACGGCGGCATGATCGCGGACTACCTCGGCCCGATCGACGACCCGGCGGGCCTGGCCGCGTGGCTCGCGGCCACCCCGGGCGTCGTCGAGCACGGCCTCTTCCCCCCCGCGCTCGTCTCCGACGTCCTGATCGCCCGGGGCGACCGCGTCGACCGGATCAGCCTGCGCCGCTGAGCCTCGGCCGGCTCACGGCCCGGAAGGCGCGAACAGCCCGACGACCGCCCCGACCGGGTCGGCGACCACGGCGATACGCCCGACGCCCATGACGTCGAACGGCGCGGCGAGCACGGTCGCGCCCAGGCGCTCCGCGACCGCGGCCGCCGCGTCCACGTCAGGGGTGCCCAGGTAGGTCATCCAGGCAGCCTCGACACCGGCGCCCTCCGGCGTCCGCATCAGGCCCGCCCGGTCGGTCCCGCCGTCACCGAAGAGCGTGTACGCGCCGGGATCGTCCCCGTCCCAGGCGCGGGCACTCCAGCCGATCACCTCGCCGTAGAACGCCGTCGCGCCCTCCACATCGGTGGTCATCAGCTCGTCCCAGACGAAGACGCCCTCGGGCTCGGGGCTTTCGCCGGCCGGCGTGTACAGCGAGAGCGCAGCCCCCTTCGCGTCGCCGACGACGATGAAGCGCCCCACCTCGGGGACGTCGAACGGGCCGGCGAGCACCGTGCCGCCATTCGCCTCGGCCCGCGCGGCGGCAGCGTCGGCGTCCTCGACGTGCACGTGTCCGAGCCAGTGCGGCGGCACTCCCGTCGCCGGGTCGAGCTTCGCGAAGCCGCCGTGTGGCTTCCCGCCCACACTGATCATCCTGTAATCCATCTCCCCGGCCTTCCACACCTCGGTCTCCCAGCCGAGCAGCTCCCGGTAGAACGCCTCGGAAGCGTCGACGTCGGGCGTCGACAACTCGTGCCAGACGAACCTGCCAGTGCTCATCGAACCCTCCTCCGATCGTGGCTGCGGCAAACGGTACCCGCGGCCCCTCCCCGGCACGAGTCAGATTCCGGCGGCGGCGCGGTCGGCGACGACGAGCGAGCGGGCCGCCTCGACGCGGCCGGCCGGGATCGACGGGTCGCCCGCGAGCAGGCGCTGCAGCGCGCCCGTCTTGGCGGCGCCGGTGACGAGCCAGAGCAGGAGATCCGCCCGGGCGAGAGCCGGGTAGGTGAGGGTCATCCGCCGGGTCCCGCGGTACGGCGCGGTGAGCGCGACAGCGCGGTCGGCCACGTCGAGCACGGGGTCCCCCGGGACGAGCGATGCCGTGTGCCCGTCCTCACCGAGGCCGAGGTGGACGAGGTCGAAACGGGCGGGCAGCGCGGCGGCGTAGCGCGCCGCAGCGGCATCGAGGTCGGCCTCCTCGACCGGCATCGGCAGGAGCTGCGCCTGGACGCCTTCGAGGCACCCGGCGAGCCGGGTCAGGTTGCGCTCCGCGCTGCCCGGGGGCGCGATCCGCTCGTCCACCTGGTAGAGCGCCACGCGCGCCCACGGTACGTCCTCGTCGCGGAGCCGGGCGAGCATCGCCCAGGGTGTTGCACCCCCGCTGAGGGCGAGCGAGCAGCGTCCGCTGCGCTCGACGGCCGCCCGCACGCTCGCCGCGACGAGCGTCGCGCCACGCTGAGCCACCGCCTCCGCGCCGGCGAGGACCTCGAGCTCGTGGCGCATCAGCGCGGACGCCGGCTCGCCCGGTAGCGGCGGACGAGCGCGTTCGTCGAGGAGTCGTGCTCGAGCGCGGGCTCGTCCGGCGCGACGAGCTCGGCCGCGATCCGGTCGGCGAGCTCCTTGCCGAGCTCGACGCCCCACTGGTCGAACGGATCGATGTCCCAGACGGCCGCCTGCGTGAAGACGCTGTGCTCGTAGAGGGCGACGAGCGCCCCCAGCGCGCGCGGCCCCAGCCGCTCCCCGAGGATGAACGTCGAGGGTCGGTTTCCCGGGAGGACGCGGTGCGGGACGAGCCGCTCGGGCACGCCCGCGGCGCGAAGCTCCTCGGGGGCGCGGCCGAACGCGAGTGCCTCGGCCTGGGCGAAGGCGTTCGCGAGCAGGACGTCGTGATGCTCGGCGGGTGGGTCGAGCGACTGGCTGAACGCGATCAGGTCGCAGGGCACGAGCCTCGTCCCCTGGTGGAGGAGCTGGAAGAAGCTGTGTTGGGCGTTCGTGCCCGGCTCGCCCCAGACGATCGGCGCGGTGTCGTAGGAGACCGCGGCGCCGGCGCGCGTGACCCGCTTGCCGTTCGACTCCATCGCAAGCTGCTGGAGGTACGCGGGGAAGCGATCGAGCGAGCTGCTGTAGGGGACGACGGCGGCGGTCTGCACGCCGAAGAAGCTCGCGTACCAGACCGCGAGGAGGCCGTGCAACGCGGGCGCGTTGCGCTCGAGCGGCGCGGTGCGGAAGTGCTCGTCCAGCTCGTGGCTGCCCGCGAGCAACTCGCGGAAGCGCTCCGGCCCGATCGCGAGCATCGTCGTGAGGCCGATCGCGGAGCCGAGCGAGTAGCGCCCGCCGACCCAGTCCCAGAACGCGAACGTGCCTGCCGGGTCGACACCGAAGCGGGCCGCTTCGGCTGCGTTCGCGGTTACGGCGACGAAGTGGCTCGCGAGCGCCGCCTCGTCTCCGAGAACGTCGAGCACCCAGGCTCTCGCCACGCGCGCGTTCGCGAGAGTCTCCTGCGTCGTGAACGTCTTGGACGAGACGACGAACAGCGTCTCCTCGGGGTCGAGGTCCCGGATCGCCTCGGTGAGGGCGGTCGCATCGATGTTCGAGACGAACCGCACCGTGAGATCGCCACGGGCGTAGTGGCGCAGCGCCCGGTAGGCCATCGCCGGGCCGAGGTCGGAGCCGCCGATGCCGATGTTGACGACGGCCGTGATCCGCCTGCCGGTGTGGCCGCGCCAGTCGCCCGTGCGCAGGCGCTCCGCGAGGGCGGACATCCGGTCGAGCACCTCGTGCACGTCCCGCACGACGTCGCGGCCGCCGACGAGGAGCGAGGCCTCGCGAGGCAGCCGCAGCGCCGCGTGGAGCGCGGGACGACCCTCCGTGGCGTTCACCGGCTCGCCGGTGAACATCGCCTCCGCCCGCTCGCGCACCCCCGACTCGGCCGCGAGCTCGCAGAGCAGGCGCACGGTCACGCCGTCGATCCGGTGCTTCGAGTAGTCGAGATAGAGCCCGCACGCCTCGAGCGCGAGCCGCTCGCCCCGCCCGGGATCCGCCGCGAACAGCTCGCGCAGGTGGCGGCCCGCGATCTCCCGGTGGTGCCGCTCGAGCGCCCTCCAGGCCGGGAGCTCCGTCAGTGGCGCGCGCGCGACGGTCATCGTCTGGCCGCGAACGGTAGCGGCCGGCCGCCCGGGATGTGCACCTCGCCAGGTTCGACGGGAGCGGGCCCGAGTTGACGGGCCCGGCCCGCCTCGGCCGCGGGGGGCGCAATCTGTAGCACACTTCTCGCATGGAGCTCGCGTTTCGTGTCCTCGCCGGCGGTGTCCTCGCCGGCGGTGTCCTCGCCGGCGGCGCCCTCGCCAGCACCGGCACGCCTGCTGAGGGGCGCAGCGGCAGCCGGGCCTGGACCGTTGCGATCCCGGCCGGGACGGTCGAGCTCCCCGGCGACCTGACGCTCCCCGCGGGAGCGACCGGAGGCGTCGTGTTCGCCCACGGCAGCGGCTCGAGCCGTCTCTCGCGGCGCAACCGCCTCGTCGCCGAGAGGCTCGCCGCCGTCGGCCTCGCCACGTTCCTGTTCGACCTCCTGACGGACACGGAAGCGGCTGAGCGCGCCAACGTCTTCGACATCCCCCTCCTCGCCTCCAGGCTGATCGCCGCCGACCGCCACCTCCGCTCGCGCCCCGAGACGGCCGGGCTACGCCTCGGCTACTTCGGAGCCTCCACCGGTGCCGCGGCCGCTCTCTGGGCAGCCGCCGAGCTCGGTGACGCCGTGGGCGCTGTCGTCTCGCGCGGCGGCCGCCCGGACCTCGCCTGGGCGAGGCTTCCCTTCGTGTGCGCGCCCACCCTCCTCGTCGTGGGCGAGCGCGACGACGTCGTCCTCGAGCTGAACCGTGAGGCCGCGACGCAGCTGCGCTGCGAGCACGGGTTGGTCGTCGTGCCCGGAGCGTCGCATCTCTTCGAGGAGCCCGGCGCGCTCGAGGAGGTGGCCGACCAGGCCGCCCGCTTCTTCGTTCCGCACCTCGCGGAGGAGCCGCACCGCCGCTAGGTGGACAGTCACCCCTTTGGGGCGGCACCCCTGTGGCGTGTCCTTCCTACCGCGTCGGGCGGTCGGGCTTACCGAGAGTGATTATCGTTTGCTGCTAGACTCGCGCCGTGCGCCGGGCTCGCTTGCTCGCCTTCGCTCCGATCGCGGCGCTCGCCGCAGCGGCGGCCTGCGGAAGAGGCGACGCGGCCGGCCCCTCCGCGGCGGCGGAGCGCCCGCGCATCGTCGTCACCTACTCGATCCTCGGCTCGCTCGTCTCCGAGCTCGTCGGGGACGCCGCCGAGGTCGAGGTGCTCATTCCCGACGGCGTCGACCCCCACGACTGGCAGCCGTCCGCCAGGGACGTGGAAGCGATCCAGGAGGCGGATCTCGTGGTCGCGAACGGCCTCGGCCTCGAGCAGAGCCTCGGGAGCGCGCTCGACGAGGCCGGCCGTGCCGGCGTCCCGATCTTCTACGCATCCGACCACGCCGACCTGCGGAGAGTCGGGGAGGGTGAGGAGCAGCACGGCGACGGCAGCGAGGATCCGCACCTCTGGACGAGCCCGGCCGAGGCGGGCGCGGTGATCGCGGCGCTCGCGACGTCGCTCCCGGGTGACGTCTACGTCTCCGACCGGGCGGCGGACCTCGACGCCAGACTGAAGGCTCTCGATGCCGAGATCGAGCGGATGCTCGCCGTCGTGCCCGTCGAGCGACGGCAGCTCGTCACCGGCCACGAGTCGATGGGGTACTTCGCGGACCGCTACGGCTTCACGCTCGTCGGTGCGATCGTGCCGAGTCTCAGCTCCCAGGCGGAGGCCTCGGCCGCGGACCTCGCCGAGCTGAAGGAGCAGATCGAGCGGACCGGCGCCCGGGTGATCTTCACGGAGACGGGCACTCCCCCGCAGGTCGCGGAGGCGATCGCGGACGAGACGGGCGCATCGGTCGTCGAGCTGCCGTCCCACGCTCTCCCCGACGACGGCTCCTACTTCACCTTCATGCGCGAGCTCGCACGCGAGGTCGCGGCCGCGCTCGCACCGACCTGAGCCACGTGGGCGCGCTCGTCGACCCGTTTCTCGACAACGCCTTCATGGTGCGCGGGCTCGTCGCGGGCGTGCTCGTCGCCGTCGCCTGCGCCGTCGTCGGCACCTACGTGATCCTCCGGGGGCTCGCGTTCATAGGGGACGCGCTCGCGCACGGCGTCCTCCCCGGCATCGCCGGGGCTGTCCTCCTCGGCTGGTCAGGGCTGCTCGGGGCGGCGGTCGGCGCCGCGGTGATGATCGGGGGAGTGGGGCTCATCACGTCCAGGTCGCGGCTGTCCGCGGACACGGCGATCGGCCTGCTCTTCGTCGGCATGCTGGCGGCCGGCGTTCTGATCGTGTCGCGCTCCGCCAGCTTCGCCGGGGACCTGACGCGGATCCTGTTCGGCGACGTGCTCGGGACGTCCTGGGCCGGCATCTGGATCCAGCTCGCGGCCACGGTGGCGGTGATCGGGGCTGCCGTGGTCTGCGCCCGCCCGTTCCTGCTCCTGTGCTTCGACGAGGAGCAGACGCGCGTCGCCGGGTTCAACCCGCGGCTCTACCACACCCTGATGCTCGCGATGATCGCGGCGACGGTGGTCGTCTCGTTCGAGACCGTGGGCACGCTGCTCGTGTTCGGCATGCTGATCGCCCCGGCCGGGACGGCCGCGCTGCTCGCCCACCGTGCGGGGGTCGCGATGGCGCTCGCCGCGGTGATCGGAGCGCTGTCGGTGGCCGCGGGCCTCCTGCTCTCGTACCACTTCAACCTCGCCGCGGGTGCAGCGATCGTCGCCGTCGCGATCGCGGTCTTCTTCACCGTCTTCGCGATCCGCGGGCTTCGCCCGCGCGGTCTCGCCGGGTCCACCCCATGAACGCGCTGTCGCTCGCCAGGGCCGCCGTCGGCTACGGGGGACGCGCTCTCGTCGAGGGCATCGACGTCGAGCTGCCACCGGGTGCGTCGCTGGCGCTCGTCGGCACGAACGGCTCGGGCAAGTCGACGCTCTTGCGCACGCTCGTCGGCCTGCTCGCGCCCTGCGCGGGGGTCGTGCGGGTGCTGGGTGCGCGCCCCGGCGCGGCACCGGAGCGCGTCGGCTACCTCGGCCAGTTCCACGCCGGTGGCTCGGTGCTGCCGCTCCGGGCGATTGACGTGGTCCGTATGGGGCGCTTCGCCGGCAAGGGGCTGCTCGGCCGCCTCACCACCGGGGACCGCGAGCTCGTGCACGAGGCGCTCGGGCGCATGGGCGCCGAGAGCATCGCGCACGAGCCGGTGCGCGACCTGTCGGGCGGCCAGCGGCAGCGCGTCTACATCGCCCAGGCGCTCGCGCGACACGCCGATCTGCTCGTGCTCGACGAGCCCGCCGCTGGACTCGACGCGGCCGGCAAGCGCCTCCTCGACGACGCGCTCGAGGTCGAGCGGCGCCGCGGCGCCGCCGTGGTGACGGCCACCCACGACATCGGTGAGGCGATGCACGCGGACCTCGTGCTGCTCCTCGCCCGGCGCGTCGTCGCGATCGGACCGCCGCGGGCGGTGCTCACCCGGGAGACGCTGCTCGAGACGTTCGGGCTGGCGATCCAGGCACTCGAGAGCGGGATCATGGTGATGGACACGGCGCACGGCCACGGGGAACGCGATCCCGGGCCCCACGCCCACTGACGGCGGCGACCTACGCGGAGCGCGGCCCGACGGTCAGGCGGGCGCAGCTCTCGGCGCTCTCGTTGCCAGCCCCGTCCGTGGCGACCACACAGACCGTGTACGCGCCCGGTGTCCCGGGAGCCACGACGGCGACCCTGGCGACCGCGTCGGTCGCAGCCAGAAGCGGCGTCGTGACCGTCCGCACCGCCCGGCCGTCGCGTCGGCGGATGCGCACCGTCGCGCGCGCCTCGCCCGAGTTGTCGACGAGCCGGACGCGAACGACGACGCGGCTCCCGGCCTTCGCCTTCGCGGTCCCGATCGTCGCGGACGGCGCCGTCGCGTCGCAGAGCGGGAACGCGAACGCTCCGATCCGCGTCTTCCAGCCACGCTCGCTCGTCGAGCCGTAGTACTCCTGCGTGTACCAGAACGTGCAGTCGTCGACCGGGTCGACCGTGAGCGCGCTGTAGTCGCCCCACCGCCCCGAGCGGTAGGTTTGCACGCCACCGGCGGCGTGGAGGACGACCTCGCCCTGCGACAGCTCGCCGAGCGCGTCGCCGGCGAGGCGCCCCGCGTAGCGGATCGAGGGCGGCGCCGACGCGCTGGAGGCGGAGTAGCCGAGCGCGATGTTTCCGTTTCCGTCCATGGCGATCGAGCCCATCCAGCGGTGGTCCGCGTCGGGTGCGAACGTCCCCTGCTGGTAGATCACGGGGCTCGTCAGGGGGTTTCGCACCTCATACCAGCGGATCCCGGCGTGGTCGGTCCCGTCCGCGTCCACGGTGTGGTTCACGACGAGCGCCTCGTGCGTGCCGAGGTTACGGTAGGCGAGGCGGAACATCAGGCGATCGGAGAGCGTGTCGAGCCGCTGGAACGTGCCCGGCTGGGGCACGCAGTCGCCGTAGCCGCACAGGTTCGAGTCGAACGGCTCGGTTGGGAGGACGGCTCGCGTCGTGAACGTCGCGGCATCCGGATCGTCCCAATCGACGCGGAATGCCGACAGAGTCAGCTGGTCGGCCGGAACGCGCCAAGCGTCGTCGGCAACCTGAACGAACCAGCCGGGCGATCCCGCCGGCGGCGGCCGATCGCCATCGAGGTCGGCCGGCAGCAAGCTGTGCAGCAGCGGATTCGTGGACAGAATGTCGATCACCACGAGTCTCGCTCCCGGGTCGCCGGCAAGCATGCGCTCGCGCTCGAGCGCGGCGACGGCGACGCCCGCCCAGCGAAAGCCGCTGCCAGCGGCGACGAACTGATTCACGGACATGTAGTACGCGTCCGGCCAGACCCCGAGCTTCGGGTAGTCGTTCAGCTTCACCTTCGAGATCTCGAACGCGTAGCGGTGGTACGCGCCGGTCGGGTCTGGCGTGGCCGAGACGGCGACGCACTGGTAGTAGGGGCCCGTCGGCAGCATGGTGCGCTGGTCGAAGAGGAAGCCGAACTGACTGACGATCCAGCGGTCGGCGAGCTGGTCGTGGAGGACGACGGGGTCGCCGACGTTCGTGACCTCGCACAGCTCGCCGAAGTCGGCGAACAGGGTGTTCGTCGGGACGGGCCCGAAGAGCAACCGCCCGTCCTTCCCGTAGACGGCGAAGCGGTTGTTGACGGCCTGGACGTAGTGGCGCGGCCCGACCGCCCCGACCGGGTCGGGCGGGATCGGCTGCCTGGATGCTCCGAGGTCCTGGCCGATGCCGTCGAAGGACGCGCTCGGCTCGGGCATCGCTGCGACGCGAGGAACGAGGTGCAGGCTGCGAAGCGGCGGCGACGTGTCGGCGAGCGTGGCCGCGCGAACGACCGTCGCGGCAAGCGCGCCGGGCGCAGCGACCGCGAGCACGGCCGCCAGCCCCGCGAGTACCAGCCCGGTCTCCTTCCTCATCAAGGCGCGGAGCGGATTCGAACCGCTGTACGAGGCTTTGCAGGCCTCTGCCTAACCACTCGGCCACCGCGCCGCAGCACGAATTCTACGGCCAGCCGGGTAGGCGCACCGGTCACGCCCGCGCGGAGGAGTCGCAGACACCGTGACGAACACGTCCCAGCCGGCCGGCGTCTCAACGCAGTCCCGGGGTTGACGGCAACCGTCGGCCGGCACTAACTCTCCCTGCCATACGCCTCCCCGCCGCGAGCGGCCAGGCCGCGGCCGGGGCGCCCCCTGCCCGCCGTCGCTATACTCGGTGCTCCAGGCGGATGTAGCTCAGTTGGCTAGAGCGTCTGCTTGCCATGCAGAAGGTCGAGGGTTCGAGTCCCTTCATCCGCTCCTCGGAAAAGCCCCGCTCAGGCGGGGCTTTTCGTTGCAGAAGCAGTGCGCACTCGGGGGCTACTGCAAGCGGAAGTGCAAGCGCTTGCCTGTGTTGCCCGCGGCGCGCCTCCCCAAACAGGCCAGCAGGCAGCATGCAGGAGGACGGCGAGCTGGCCGAGGCGGCGCTCCGCGTCTTCGTCTCCCCGTACCTCGACGGACCAGTCGGCCACGTCTTAGGTGTCGGCGCGGCGCGAACGCGACGTCAGGCGGCGCGGAGCGGCGTGAGGCCGCGGGCGCGGAGGTCTTCGAGAAGCTCGGGGCGCAGCGGCTTCGTGTAGACGCTGAAGAGCCACTCGACAGCGGCCCGCTGTTCCTCTAGCGGGCGACCGGCCACGCCTAGGCGCTCGAGAACGGCGTCAGCGCGCGTCTCCTCGCTGAACGGCGGCGGCGTGTGCTCACGGACGATCGCGCGAGGATCGTCGTCGACGAACCGGGAAGCGCTCATCCGGGGAGGACCTCGACCACGAACATCTCACGCCCATGGTACTCCCCGAATCGCAGGATGCGGTAGCGGGTCTGGTGTCCGAGGAGGAGTTCCCGCTCAAGGGGATGCTCGACGGCGAGCTCGGCCAGCCAGGCTGCGCGAGTCCCGGCGGGAACGAGCACGCGCAAGATGACGCCGCCGCCCTGAGCGCGCACCGCGGCGGCTGATGGATCGACCGAGGTGGCGAAGAACGTGGGCCGCCGATCGATCGCGCCGATGAGGTCGACGGGATCCGCGCTCGTGAAGAGGTGGGCCACCCGCGGCCCGACGCCACGGTAGACGGCGACGCTGCGGGAGAGGCGGCCGAGCGCGATCGCCTCGTCGAGGCCGGCGACGACCCGCTGGGCGTACTCGGAACGTGCGAGCCCGCCGGGCGTGAGGAGCGCGTCGCTGACGGCTCGGAAGCCCGGGGCGCTCCACTCTCGGATGGCGTCGAGCAGCTCGGGCCGGCCGTAGATTTCTCGTCGCCAGTCGGTGAACTCGGCGGTGAGCCGGCGGGCCTGCTCGTCCGGGGGAAGATCGTCGAAGCCGGGCGGCCCAGGCGGCGTCCCGCTACCGCCCCCGCCTCCCGTCCCGCCCCCGCCGGTCACGGGCAGATTCTGACCGGCCCGGGCGGCCCCGGTCGGGACGGGCCGGCAGCGGCAGCGACCGTCGCCGAAACACAGCGGGTTCGGACCGCCGCCCGGAAGGACAGCGCTGATCGCCTCCCAGGTCGGGTAGGTGGTCCGCTCGAGGGCGAGCGCCGGGTCCGCCTGCTCGACCTGAAACGGGTGATGGTCGGGGAACTCGATCACGATCCAGCCCTCAGCACCGGCCGGCACCCCGTCGACTGGAACGAGCTCGACTGGCTTCTGCCGTCCCAGCCTGTCCGAGCGTCGCACTAGCATGCGGCCGCCGTGACGTCGCGGTTCGTCACCGATGACCCTCGGGCGATCACTCGCGTCTACACGCCGCCGCCGTTCAGCGAGGAGACGCGCGCTGACGCAGTGCTCGAGCGGCTCGGCGTCGCCGGGAAGCCCCAGGACGAGCAGCGAGCGGCCATCGCCCGGCTTCTGGGCCGTTACAGCAAGCCGCTGCGCCCCGAACTTCTCGAAGACCTCCGCGCCCGCGGCCTCACGGCGCCGTGAGTCCGCTTCCTCCGGATCGGCTCGAGCGGTTCGGGTGGCTGACCCTCGACGGCCTCGTCCCGCTTGGGCAGCCGTTGCCGATCCGCCACGTCTCCGACCTCCTGCGCCACCTCGACGTCGCAGACGCGGGCCTGTCGGCACAGGCGGCTGCGGTAGAAGCCTGGCTCGAGGAGAACACGCCTCACCCGGTCGTCCAGGCCGGCCTCCGCCGGCTCGGCCTCCCGACCGGACGGCGCTCGTGCGCCTGCTAGCTCAGGCTGCCTGCTCGGCCTGGGCGGTCAGCTCGGCCCGGAGCTCTGCGAGGAGCCGGGCGACGCCTTTCGCGGTGCGGGCGATATCGAGGACCTCGGCGACCGCTGCGCGACCCGGCGGGCGATCTCCTCGAGCGAGTAGCCGGCGCAGATCAGGGGGACGATCAGGGCCGCCGTCACCTGCGCCCGCGGAGAGAGGCGACTCCAACTGATCTTCTCCGCCAGCGAGCTCTTCGAGGCTGGCGACGTCGAGGCGGAGCCGGTGGCCGTTGCGGCCGAACCGGCGGCGGAGGAACTCGACAACCTCGAGCTCGAGCTTCCAGGCTGCGAACGAGCGGAACGGCAGCCCGCGGCCCGGGTCGTACTCACGTTCGTGGAGCTCCCAGCATCTCGCGATCAGCTCGGCGAGCGCGTCGGCCTTGTCCTCGCCGGTGAGGTACGCGCCCCGCCGGCGAAGCCCCCGATCGAGCGCACTCAGGGCGAACGCCTCCACGTCCGCGAT
This sequence comes from uncultured Gaiellales bacterium, assembly GCA_964370985.1. GTDB lineage: Bacteria > Actinomycetota > Thermoleophilia > Gaiellales > Gaiellaceae > JAHDVS01. Next base: position 18,230 of record CAYJLE010000043.1, read on the forward strand.
ATCGCCAAGCGACCACGTCCGCCCGAGCTGGCTCACAGCGGCTCAGACGGCCCGCCTGAGCCGGACGAAGCCGCGCTCCCGCTCCCGGATCGCGTCGTTCTCGGCGCGGAGCCCTCGCCGCTCCTCGGCCAGCCTCTCGAACGTCGCCTTCGCCTCGGCGACGAGATGGTCGGGAAGCACCGGCCCGATCATCGACCACGGGACAAGGCCGCTGCGCGACTGGGCCTCCGCCCAATCCAGCTTCTCGAGGTCTTGACGGTGCCGGGTCGCCTCCCTGCGGGCGGCGTCGACGCTTGGCTGCCGCGGCCCCTCCTCGATCAGGGCGAGCAGCCGCTCGAGCCCGTCCGCGAAGTCGACCTCGTCCGGCGGCTCCTCGAGCGTCTCGCCGGGGACGAGAAGCAACCTCGCCGCCTCGGTCGCCTCGTCGGCGCCGCGCCGGCGGCGCTCGAGCTGGACGGCCGCCTTCTCCGCTTCGCGCAGCGTGTCCCTCAACGCCTCGGAGGCCTTCGCCTGGGCGGCGAGCGCCTTGTCCCGCGCCAGCCGCGCCTCCTCGAGGCGGGCACGCCGAAGCGCCTCTTGGCACGCGTCGAGGCGACGGTCGAGCTCCGGCCCCACGAGGCGCAGCCGCTCCAGCTCCTCGCCGGCGTCCCGCTCCTCGCGGTCGAGCTCGGCGCGAAGCCGGTCAACGTCGGCCCGGCCTGCCTCGCCGAGAAACGCCCGTGTCTCGATCTCCGCGAGCTCGGGGCGGCGCTCCCGCGCCCGGGCAAGGCGGGCATCGGCCCGCTCGACCTCGCCGGCCAGCCGGGTGCGCTGCTCCTCGATCTCCCTCAACTCGACCTCGATCTTCTCGCCGGGCTTGCGTCCGATCATCACGTCCTCCTCCTAGAGTTCGAGGGCGCGGACGAGCCGCTGGTACAGCTCCTCGCGCTCCGGGTCAGGGTCGGGCTGGGACTCCGGGCTCTCGAGCCCGACCAGCGCGGCGAGCTCCGTGTACGCGGCCTGGGTCTCCTCGAGCCCCCAGTAGTACGCCGACGCCCGGGCCGGGTCGGGCGGCAGGAAAGCGAGCGCCCGAGCGACCTCCGCCGGCTGCCTCTCAGCGAGCCGCCGCCACTCGGCGGCCGAGTCGGGGCCGATCCGACCGTCACGGAGGGCAGCCTCGACCGGACAGCCCTCGCCGAGCTCCCGGCTGGCGGCCGGCTTCTTCTCCGGGAGCGGCGGCGGGGTCGCTTCGAGCTCGACACCGCGCTTCCGCAGGAGCTCCCTGGCCTCCTCCTGACTCATCACGCCGTTCGCGACGGCCAGGCCGAGCCGCTGGGCGAGCAGCCCGAGGTCTTCCTCCTTCCCCGCCGGCGAAGGGACGAAGGTTCCGGCGCCTGCGCCGGACGCACGGTCGTACACAGAGCCAGCGGCTGCCATTCCACGTCCTCCTTCGCTGCCGTAGCAGGAGATGAGCTGGTCGAGGCTCGGCTCGTCGCCTACAAAGAACTCCAGGCACTCGATCAGGCCCGGGTCGCGTAGCTGCCCGGCCGGTACCCGGACACCGGCGGCCGCGAGACGGCGCTCCAGGTCGCGCATCAGGCCGCCTCCGCGTGGACACGAGAGCGCTCGAGGAACATTTCGAGATCGACCCGGTCGACGAGGAACGTGCCCCTCTCAGCGAAGCGACGCGCCGGGAGGACACCGCTCAGGATCAGCCGCCGCACAGTCCAGCGGCTCACCCCGAGCGAGCGCGCCACCTCTCCCGTCCTCACCCACTCCTCGACAGCGGCTCCCATCACCTGGGGTATCGGCGCTGTCCGCACTTCCGCACCCGATGCCCCATCCGCGGGGCCCTCGGCGTCGTCCGCCCGTCGGATGAGAATGGGCGGCCGATGCCGGTTGCCTACCTCAGCCCCGAGTCCGACTGGACACGCCGTGAGATCGCAGAGCCTCTCGCCGCCGGCGCATCCTTCACCGAGCTCGCGCGGCGCCATGGGATCTCAATGCAGGCCGTCTACCGGCGTCTCGAGCAGCTCGACCGCGAGAAGCGCCGGCTACTGTCGCCCGAGGCGTGCCGGTGCGGATGCGGCCGTCCAATCCCCGTCAACGCCACGCAGCGCCGCGACTACGCGACGGAAAGCTGTCGATCCCGGGCGGCCCGAACCCGAGCCAAGACGGCCGAGAAGCGAGCGGCCGCGGCGCTCGCCTTGCGGCAGAGCGTCGAGATCATGACTGCCGGGGGCCTCCTCTCGCCGAGCAACGGAGTCGTCCACGTCGAAGAGCGCCTCGACCCGCACCGCCGGCCCAGCCGAACTCGCGGCGCGCCGCGGCACGAAACCGCGGACGGTGCCGATATCTAGGGTATGAACGCGATACCTGACGCTCCCGCCCTGCCTCGGCTCCGGTCGATCCGGGAGATCGCCGAGGCCGCAGGCGTGTCCGAGCTCACGATCCTACGGGAGATCAAGCGAGGAAACCTCGCGGTCATCAGGATCGGCCGGCGCACTCTGATCCACCCGGACGACTGGCGCGCATACCTCGACCGTCGATGCGCCAGACGGGCGACGAAGGCGGCGCCATGAACGGCGAGGCCCGCCACGAGGACGGGCCCCACACGCAGACGCAGCCGATCACCGTAGCAGCCGCCCCCGACGGCCTCGGCGAGCCGCCCGCCGACATCGACCTTCTCCCGCTCCCCGACGGGACCGAGGATGAGTGGCGCCGGCGGCTCGCCGCGCGGGGCGTCCGCCTTGTCCCCGGCCCCCGTTCGGGAGGCGCGACGCCAGGCGCTCGTCGAGATCGCACGCCTCCACGACCCAGCCGTGACGCTCGACCGGTGCGCCGTCGCCGGCGACGGAACGCTGGTCGTCTACGATCGGCCCGCGCTCCAGCCGGCGGCCCGACGGCACCGGACGTTCGCGCCCGACGTCGTGCGCCTCCAGGCTGCGACCCGGGCCGCGCTCGAGCGGGCCGGCCTCATCGTCCCGCCCGACGCGTCGCGGACGCCCCCGCGACGGCAGCCGGCACGCCGGCAGTCGCGTCGGCACGGCGCCGAGCAGACGCCGCCTTCGCGCGGCGACCCGTCACCGGGCCCCTCACGACGACGCCGGGGAGCGACGCTCCAGCTTCTCCTCGACGCCCTCGCCCGCGAGTCATCGGTCTGGGCTGACGTCGAGCGGCCCGCCCGGGCCGCGTGGAGGGTCGCGCCATGACCGGCCGCGCCGCCCCAGCCCTCCACCTCGTCGTCACCCTCGAGGAGGCAGTCCGCCCGGAGATATGGGCCTTCTGCCCGGCCGACGACGCGAGGCTGCTCGACGAGCTGGAGCAACGCAGGCCGCAGCTTCTCGCCGAGTTCGAGAACGCCCTCGACGCCGCCCTCCGACTCATGCGCTCCCGCTTCGCCGACTACCAGCCGGCCGACCTCGCGCCCAGGAAGCAAACCGCGTGAGAGGCGCTGACTTCTGCCCACCGTGCGAGCGTGTCACCGCGCACGCCCTCGTCGGCGGCCCCGCCGATCCCGA
>CAYJLE010000044.1:0-19127 GCA_964370985.1 uncultured Gaiellales bacterium
TTGCTGTCCGCCCGCCCGCGCCCGCCGGGGGCGGCCCGCCGGCCGCCCCCCCCCCCCGCCGGTTGCCCGGCGGGGCGCCCCACCGGCTATTCGGGCCATGTCAGGGCGCCTGGCCCCTAGGCATGTCTCCCCCGGCCACCCAGTCGTCGATCAGGCGGCGGGCGATCGAGAGCGGCGGGGGGAGCAGCGGCAGGCCGTCTCGCGGGTACCAGCCGGCGTCGACGAGCTCCTCCGGCTGGATCCGCAGCTCCCCACCCGCCCAGCGGGCGGTGAAGCCGACCATCAGCGAATGCGGGAAGGGCCACGGCTGGCTGCCGAAGTAGGCGATGTCCGCGACCTCGATGCCGACCTCCTCGTGCAGCTCCCGCGCGACCGCCTCCTCGAGTGACTCGCCCGGATCGACGAAACCGGCGAGCACCGAGTAGACGGGGTCGGGGAAGCGCCGCCCGCGCGCCAGCAGGATCTCGTCGCCGCGGGCGACGCGGACGATGACCGCGGGGGCGACACGGGGGAAGGCGAGCAGGCCGCAGGCGGGACAGCGCTTCGCGCGCTCCCCCGTCGCGGGCTCTGTGGGCGTGCCGCACGCGCCACAGAAGCGGTGCGTCCGGTCCCAGTCGACGACCTGGAAGGCGAGCCCTGCAACGCCGGCGAGCTCCTCGTCGAGGCCGAGCATGAGGGGCCGCAGCCCCATCAGCCCCGTCCCCGGCGGAGGGCTTGCCACAACCCCGAGCGTCGCCGCGTAGCAGTGGCGCCCCCCGAGCGAGCCGAGGTGGTGGATCGCCTCGACCGCCAGCTCGCGGACGGCCCCGACCACGGGGACCCCGATGCCCTCGCCGCCCTCGACGACCAAGACGTCGCGCCCACTGACCGCGAAGAGCAGCGCCTCCGCGGGCGGCTCGGGCGGCGACGGCACACGCACGATCCCGCTCACGCCCCGTGCCTCCCGGCCCAGGCGTGAAGTGCGTCGAGCGTTCCCCTCAGGCGCCTACCGTCCTCGGTCAGCGTGTACTCGACCCGGGGCGGGCGCGCGTCGATCACGCGGCGCTCGAGGATCCCCGCCTGCTCGAGGTCGGACAGCCGTGCCGCGAGGGTGCGGGGTGGGATCGCGTCGCCGAGCGCGTAGCGGAACTCGTTGAAACGCCCTGCCCCATCGTGGGCGGCCCACACGATCGCGAGCAACCACCGCCGCCCGAGGAGGTCGGCCGCCTGGCGGACCTCCACGGGCACCAGCGCGCACCTACGGCATCGGGACATGGGCGCGCGCCGGCTCGAGCGCCAGCTCGAGCACCTCTCCGAGGCTCATCACGGGGTGGAATGTCATCTCCGAGCGCACATTCTCTGGCACGTCGTCGAGGTCCGCACGGTTGCGCTCCGGGAGGATCACCGCGGTCAGGCCGGCGGCGTGCGCCGCGATCGCCTTCTGCTTGAGACCGCCGATCGGAAGCACCCGCCCCTGGAGCGTGACCTCGCCCGTCAGCCCCACGGTGTGACGGACAGGCCGGGCGCTGAGCAGCGAGGCGAGCGCCGTCGCCATCGTGATGCCCGCGCTCGGGCCGTCCTTGGGGATCGCGCCCGCCGGAACATGCACGTGGAACGTCCGCTCGTCGAACGCGCCCTCGTCGATTCCCAGCTCCGAGGCGTGCGCGCGCACGTACGAGAGCGCGATCCGGGCGGACTCCTTCATCACGTCGCCGAGCTGGCCGGTCAGAACGAGCTCGCCGGTCGTGCCCTTCATCGCTGTCGCCTCCACGAACAGGACGTCACCGCCGGTCCCGGTGACGGCGAGCCCCGTTGCGACACCCGGGGTGGCAGTCCGCTCCGTCGCCTCCTGGAAGTGCCGCTGACGGCCGAGCGCCTCGCGCACCGCGGCGAGGTCGAGCTCGATCGGCGCCTCCGGGGCGGTCGACGCCACCCGGGTCGCCGCCTTGCGCAGGAGCTTCCCGAGCTCACGCTCGAGCTGGCGGACGCCCGCCTCGCGCGTGTACTCGGCCGCGACAACCTGGAGCAGCGTGTCCGAGATCGTGACTTCACCCTCGAGCAGGCCGTTGCGCTCGAGCTGGCGCGGCCACAGGTAGCCGCGCGCGATCGCGACCTTCTCGTCGACCGTGTAGCCGTCGAAGCGGATGATCTCCATCCGGTCGAGCAGCGGCCCCGGGATCGTGTCCGGGATGTTCGCGGTGGCGATGAACACGACCTCGGAGAGGTCGAGCTCGACGTCCAGGTAGTGGTCGCGGAACGAGTGGTTCTGCGCGGGATCGAGCACCTCGAGCAGTGCCGATGACGGATCGCCGCGCCAGTCGGCGCCGACCTTGTCGACCTCGTCGAGCATGATCACCGGGTTCAGCGTCCCCGCGTCGCGAAGCGCCCGCACGAGCCGGCCCGGCAGCGCCCCGATGTAGGTGCGCCGGTGGCCGCGGATCTCCGCCTCGTCGCGGACGCCACCGAGCGACATGCGCACGAACTCTCGCCCGAGGGCGCGAGCGATCGACTCCCCCACCGACGTCTTCCCGGTGCCGGGCGGTCCGATCAGCGTCAGGATCGCGCCGGAGCGGCGGTCCTCCGCGATCCCGCGCTCCTGGCGGAGCTTGCGCACGGCCAGGTACTCGACGATCCGGTCCTTGACGTCGTCGAGGCCGTGGTGGTCGGCGTCGAGCACCTCGCGGGCGTGGACGGGGTCGAGCCGCTCCTCCGAGCGCTTCGCCCAGGGCACCACGATCAGCCAGTCGAGGTAGGTGCGGATCACGGACGCCTCCGCGGACTGCTCGCCGATCCGCTCGAGCCTCCCGAGCTCGCGCTCGGCCTGCTCGCTGACCGCGTCCGGCATCCCCGCCTCGGCGATCTTGGCGCGGTACTCCTCGACCACGGACGTCTCGTCGTCGCCGAGCTCCTTGCGGATCGACTCGAGCTGCCGGCGCAGGATGTACTCGCGCTGCTGCTGCTGCGCGTGCGACTCCACGTCCTCGCGGATACGGCGTCGCACCTGCAGCTCGGCGAGCCGCTCCCGCTGGATCGTGAGGGCGAGCTCGAGCCGCTCGCGCACGTCGACCGTCTCGAGTAGCTCCACCTTGCGCGCAAACGGAACGTCAGGTGCGTAGCCGGTGGTATCCGCGAGCGTGCCCGGCTCGGTGATCGAGCGGACGAACGCCTGGATGCGCCCGTCGTCTCCACGGAGCTCGAGGATCTCCTCGACGACGGCGCGGTACTCGATCTCGAGCTTCCGCACCAGGCCGTCGCGGGCGTCGGCCGGGTCGGGCCGCTCCTCGACGGCCACGCGCAGCCGACCGGCCGGGTCGGCGTGGGCGGCGCCCGCGAGACCGCGGTGCAGGCCGGTCAGGGTCACGGCGCGCCCACCGCCCGGGAGGCGGACGCGCTCGACGACGTCGGCGACGGTGCCGACGACCGCGTACTCGCCCTCCCGGCGGGGCACGAGCAGCACCCGTTCCTCGTCGCCGACGTCGACGGGGAGCGTGACGGTCATGTTGGGGAAGACGACGACGTCGTCCAGGGGAACGAGTAGCAGCGTAGGGCTCATGGGAAGCAGCCTTTCAAGTAGAGTTGAGATAGCAACTATACAGAATGCACTAGATGCGAAACCCTCACCTGGATACGTTCGAGCCGACTGACGCGGAGCGGCCCGCGGACCCGGCGGTACGGCGGGCGAACCTCCGCCGGATCGGCCGTCTGTTTCGCCCGTACGCCGGCCGGCTCGGCGTGGTCGCCGCGCTGATCCTCGTCTCCGCGGGGGCGGGAATCGTCGCGCCGTTCCTCCTGCGAGAGGTGCTCGACGTGGCGATCCCGAAGCAGCGGGTCGGGCTCCTGTCCGCGCTCGTCGGAGGGATGATCGCGCTATCCGTGGCGGCGGGCGTCGTCGGCGTCTGGCAGACGTTCCTGTCGAACCAGGTCGGCCAGCGCGTGATGCACGACCTGCGCGCCGCCGTCTACCGCCACCTCCAGCGGCTCTCGCTCGCGTTCTTCACGAGAACGCGCACCGGGGAGGTGCAGTCTCGGATCGCCAACGACATCGGCGGCGTCCAGAACGTCGTCACCTCGACGGCGATGTCGGTCGTCTCGAACGTGACCACGGTGCTGGGCGCGACCGTCGCGATGTTCCTGCTCGACTGGCGGCTCGCCGTGTTCGCGCTCGGCCTGCTGCCCCTGTTCGTCTGGCTGACCCGGCGGGTCGGGGCCGAGCGCAAGCGGATCACGGCGGATCGCCAGGAGACGCTCGCCGACATCTCGAGCCTCGTCCAGGAGTCGCTCTCGGTCTCGGGGATCCTGCTCGGCAAGACGATGGGCCGCTCGGCCGAGCTCGCCGACCGCTTCGAGTCGGAGTCGCAGCGACTCGCCGAGCTCGAGGTGCGCCAGCGGATGGCCGGGCGCTGGGTGATGGCGTCGATCTCGATTGCGTTCGCCGTGATGCCGGCCGCCGTCTACTGGTTCGCCGGGATGCCGTTCGCGGGCGGCTCGATCACGATCGGCACCGTGGTCGCGTTCACGACGATCCAGACCCGGCTGTTCTTCCCGATCGGGCAGCTCCTGAACGTCGGCATCGACGTGCAGACCTCGCTGGCCTTGTTCGACCGGGTGTTCGAGTACCTCGACCTCCCCGTTGACATCGAGGAGCGGCCCGGTGCTCGCGTGCTCCCCCGCGCGACGCTGCGCGGCGACGTCGAGCTGCGCGGCGTCTGGTTTCGCTACTCGCCGGAGAGCTGGACGCTCGAGGACGTGTCGTTCGCCGCGCGGCCCGGGACACGCACCGCGATCGTGGGCGAGACCGGCACGGGGAAGACCACGGTCGGGTACCTCGTCGCCCGCCTCTACGACGTCGAGCGGGGCGCGGTCCTGATCGACGGCGTCGACGTCCGCGACCTGACGCTCGCGTCCGTGTCCGACCTGGTCGGGGTGGTGTCGCAGGAGACCTACCTGTTCCACGCGCCCGTACGCGAGAACCTCCGCTTCGCCAAGCCGGACGCGACGGACGAGGAGATCGAGGAGGCGGCCAGCGCAGCCCAGATCCACCACGTGATCGAGGCCCTTCCGGACGGCTACGACACCGTCGTCGGCGAGCGCGGCTACCGCTTCTCCGGCGGCGAGAAGCAGCGGATCGCGATCGCGCGCACGATCCTTCGCAACCCGCCCGTGCTCGTGCTCGACGAGGCGACGAGCGCGCTCGACACCCAGACCGAGAGGCTCGTCCAGGAGGCGCTCGAGCGACTCGAGGAGGGCCGCACGACGATCGCGATCGCCCACCGCCTCTCGACCGTGCGCGACGCCGACCAGATCGTCGTCCTCGACGGTGGCCGCGTCGCGGAGCGCGGCGTCCACGAGGAACTGCTCGCCCTCGACGGCCGCTACGCGGCTCTCGTCGCGCGGGACGCGGAGCCCCTGAGCGCCGGCGTCGTCTAGCGACGACTCAGACGAGGACCTCGACCGAGCTCACGGCGTCGGAGCCATCGACGTCGCCCGTGTCTCTGCCGGGGCCTCCGTCGACGCTGTCGGACGCGCCGTCGTCGGCCAGGAGCATGTCCTTTCCGGCACCGCCGAGGAGCGCGTCCGCGCCGCTCCCGCCGTCCAGCGTGTCCTTGCCCTCGCCACCGCCGAGCGTGTCCGCGCCGGCGCCGCCGAGCAGCTCGTCCTTGCCCGCGCCGCCGTCGAGCGTGTCGCCGCCGCCGTAGCCCTCGATGCGATTCGCGGCGCCGTTGCCGACCAGCGTGTCGTTGCCGTTCAGGCTCCCCCCGAGGTTCTCGACGTCGTTCGTCGGGCCTCCGACGTTGTCGCGGTTGGGATCGGGCGTCGGGCCGTCGTTCCACGCACCGTCGAGCGTGATCGTCACTCCGACGTCACGGAACCAGTAGGCGACCGTGTCCGAGCCGTTCCCGCCGCTGAGGAGGTCCGAGCCGATCGGTTGGAGACCGAGGTCGGGATCCCATTCGGAGGCCTCGATGAAGTCGTTGCCCGGGCCTCCGAAGACCGAGTCGTCGCCGGAGCCGTCGGAGAGCTGGTCGTCCCCGGCGCCGCCGGTCACGGTGTCGTTCCCGCCGTCGCCCGAGAGCCCGCGGTCGTGTCCGGGGCCGCCGTCGATCGTGTCATCGCCGTCACCACCGCCGATCGAGTCGTCGCCGCCGTTTCCCCGCACGATGTCGTTTCCGTCGCCTGCCATGATGTGGTCGGGACCCGCGCCTCCGATCAGGAGATCGTCGAACTCGGAGCCCTGGAGGCGCTCGATCGACGTGTAGGTATCGGTGTTACCGTGGCCGTCGCCGCCTGGCGCCGTGCCGCCCGGAAGGGTTGCGTTGACCGGCCCGGGCGCGTTCGCGTAGAGGGCCCAGTCATCCTGGGGGCCGCCGTCGAGGATGTCGTCGCCGGCGCCTCCCTCGAGAGCGTCGTAGCCGGGGCCGCCCCGTAGCTCGTCGTAGTCGTCCGGGCCGCCCCGGAGCGTGTCGTTGCCGGCGCCGCCGAGGATGAGGGCGTCCTCGTCGCCCGCGCTCAGGGTGTCGTTCCCCTCGCCGCCGTCGATCAGCGGTGTGGAGAAGAGCCAGGGCCCGCCCGTGCCCTCGCCGCCCGCGTTCGAGAGCACGTCGTCGCCCGCGCCGCCGACGAGGCGGTCGAGGATCGTGTTGCCGTAGTCGACGTTCGTGACGGAGTACGTGAGATCCACGTCGTCGTCCGGCTCGCCCGCGTTCAGGTTGAGGCCGCCGGCGCCGGCGACCACGTGGTCGGCCCCGGAGCTGCCCGCGACGGTGAGAAGCGGAAGCGCGACCTTGTCGAACTGGAGGTGGAGCTCGATCTCGTCCGAGCTCGATCCCAGCTCGTCGGTGGCGCCGGGCGCGAACGGGCCTCCCGAGAGGTCAATCGTGACGTCGGGCGCCGCAACCCACGCAGCGAAGCCGTCGTCGACGATCTGGATCAGGTCGGTGTTGGCCGTCGTGGCGTCGGCGCACGCGACGCCGTTCGCGAGGATCGCGCCGCCGGCGCCGACGGACAGGGTGTCCGGCGACGACGCGTCCGTGATCGCCGTGACCGTCGCGGCGACTCGGGTGCAGCCCACCCACGCGGCCTGGCCGGCGCCGACCCCGAGCCAGAGCGCCGCTCCGGCCATCGCAACTGCGGTCAGCGTCGTCGCCGGGGCAGACCTCGCAGCCGTCATCAGGCACCTCCGAGTCGGAGTCGGAGCGTAAGCGCGAATTGGCACAACGTCAAGCCCCCGGCGGGGGGATGGGAACGGAGCGCTCAGTGTCGATCCTCTACGACAGGCCGCCGTGTACCGCCTGCTCGCCATCGCCGCCGTCATGGCCGCGCTCGCGGCGCCGCCCGGTGCGCTGGCGACCGGCGACTGCGCCGCCGGTGCGGACTGGCCGGCCGCGAACGGCTCGGACGCGGCGCAGGTCGTCTCGCTCGTCAACGCTCACCGCGCGGAGCTCGGCCTCGGGCCGCTCTCCACGCTCGGGGCGCTCGGCTCGGCCGCGACCTGGAAGGCGCGCCACATGGCCATGTACGGCTACATGGCCCACGCGGACCCGGCGCCCCCGGTCGACCGCTCCGTCGGAGAGCGGCTGATCGCGTGCGGCTACACGGGCGGTACGTGGGGCGAGAACATCGCGTACGGCTACCCGAGCGCGGAGGCGGTCGTCGCGGCCTGGCTCGCCTCGTCCGGCCATCGCGCGAACATCGAGAACCCGCGCTTCACGGCGATCGGCGTCGGTGCGGCGGTCTCCGCCGGCGGAGCCGTCTACTGGGCCCAGGAGTTCGGCGTCTCGAGCACGCCCGCGCCGCCGTCGCTGCCTCCGCCCGAGCCGGAGCCCGAGCCCGAGCCGGAGCCGGAGCCGCAGCCCGAGCCCGAGGCGGAGCCTCCCGCCCCCCAGCCCCAGCCCGGGCCAGGGCCGGCGGAGGGCAGCGATGTCGAGCCGCCCTCCCCCGATCCCGATCCCGATCCGGCGAGCGGCCTGACCGCCCTCCGCGTGCAGGCCGGACGTGTCAACGACGGCACGCTCGAGAGCCTCGCTGCTGACGACGGGCGGCTCCTCGCGCTTCGCTCGCGCGCCAGGCGGACTTCCTGGTCTGCGGACGTCGTCTCGCCGATCGAGGAGCCGGGGGTGCTGCGGATCGTCTACCGCGGCTCGAGCTCGGCCCGGTGCAGCCAGGAGATCGCGCTCTGGAGCTTCGAGCGTCGCGCCTGGGACGTCCTCGGCGCGCGCCGGGTCGGCGGACGGGAGGTCGTCATCGAGTTCGAGGTCGAGGCGGACGAACGAGTGCGAGACGGCGAGGCCCGGGTCAGGGTGACCTGCGCGCGTCTGGCGGGCGGGGCGTTCACGACGCGCGCCGACCTGCTCGAGATCGTCTGGTCGTAAGCTCGGCCCAACCTCCTCGCCCTGGCGCGCGGGCCGGCCGCTGTCATGATTGGGGCGTCGACAGCGGGAGCGCTATGGAAAAGGCCGGAGACAAGCGCATGCCTCCCGCGACCGCGAGCGGCGGCGAGCTGGAGCCGCCCGTCTGGAGCCTCACCTGTCCGCAGGCGCTCGCCGCGCTCGAGAGCGACGAGCCGGGGCTTTCCCAGGCGGAGGCGGAGGCGCGGCTCCAGCGCGTCGGGCCGAACGCGCTCGAGACGGTGCGTGGGCCGGGCTTTGCCCGGATCCTGCTGCGCCAGTTCGCGAGCCCGCTCATCTACATCCTGCTCTTCGCCGCGATCGTCGCGCTGGCGTTCGGAGAGCTCGTCGACGCATCCGTGATCGGCGTCGTGCTCGTGATCAACGCGACGATCGGATTCACCCAGGAACTGCGGGCGAAGCGCTCGATGGAAGCGCTCCGGCAGCTCGCCCTGAACCTGGCCCGGGTCGTGCGCGACGGTCGGGAGCTGGAGATCGACGCGCGCGCGCTCGTGCCGGGCGATGTCGTGCTCGTCGAGGCCGGGATGAAGGTGCCCGCGGACTGCCGCGTCCTGCACGCGGTCGCCCTCGACGCGGACGAGTCCCTCTTGACCGGGGAGTCGGTCACGGTCGGCAAGCGCAGCGATCCGGTGGCGCCCGGCGCGCCGGTGGCGGACCGCACCGGGATGCTGTTCATGGGCACGATCGTCGTGCGCGGCCGTGGGCGGGCCGTCGTCTCCGCCACGGGCCCCCGCACCGAGCTCGGACGGATCGCCGGCGCGGTCCGCGAGCTCGGCCGGGGCGAGACGCCGTTGCAACGGCGGATGGCTCGCTTCGCCCGCCTGATCGGGATCGCCGTGCTGGCAAGCTGCGCCGTCGGCTTTGCCGCCGGCCTCGCCACGGGGCAGCCGTTCGAGGACCTCGTGCTCGCGCTCCTCGCGCTCGCCGTGTCCGCGATCCCGGAAGGGCTGCCGATCGTCTTGACTATCGCACTCGCGGTCAGCATGCGCAGGATGGCGGCGCGACGCGCGATCGTCCGCCGGTTGCCGGCGGTCGAGACGCTCGGGAGCTGCACCGTGATCGGCTCGGACAAGACGGGCACCCTGACCAGGAACCGCATGACCGTGCGGACGCTCCTGGTCGGCGGCGAGCGCTACGAGGTGACCGGCTCCGGGCTCGACTCGAAAGGCGCGCTCGTCCTCGACGGAAGGCCCCGGCGGGTGGAGGCGGGGACGCCGCTCTGGCTCGCTCTGCTCGCGGGAGCACTCTGCAACGAGGCGCGCGCGGTGCCGGCCGACGGCGCGCTGGACGTCTCGGGCGACCCGACCGAGGTGGCGCTGCTCGTCGCGGCGGCAAAGGCGGGCCTGTTCAAGGACGAGCTCGAGGACCGCTTCGAGCGATTCGCGGAGATCCCGTTCGACTCCGACCTGCGCTACATGGCGACGTTCAACCGGGGCGACGACGGGGCGTTCCTGTTCGTCAAGGGCGCCCCCGAGGAGGTGCTCGCGATGTGCGACCGCGGCGCCGGGGACGACTCGCTCGAGCCGCGTCTCGTGCTCGCGGAGGCCGAGCGGATGGCCGCGGAGGGGATGCGCGTCCTAGCGTCCGCCTACCGGCCGCTCGACGGCGTCGCGGCCTCCGTGGCAACGCCCGGCGAGCACCTCGAAGGTCTGACGTTCCTCTCCCTCTACGCGCTGATCGACCCGCCCCGCGACGAGGCGATCGCCGCGGTTCGCGGGTGCCAGGAAGCGGGGATCCGTGTCCTCATGATCACGGGCGACCACGCCGCCACCGCCCTCGCGATCGCGCGCGAGGTCGGCATCGCCGCGAATGGACGCGCCGTGCTCGGCTCCGAGCTCGACGGCCTCGACGACCGGCAGCTCGGCGAGCTCGTGGCGGAGGCCTCCGTGTTCGCGCGGGTCTCCCCGCAGCACAAGCTGGCGATCGTCGAGGCGCTGAAGCGAGCGGGCCACACGGTCGCGGTGACCGGCGACGGGGTCAACGACGCGCCCGCGCTGCGGGCGGCCGACATCGGCGTCGCCATGGGCGAGTCCGGGACGGAGGTCGCCAAGGAGGCCTCGGACATGATCGTCACCGACGACAACTTCGCGAGCATCGTCGCGGCCGTCGAGGAAGGCCGGATCGCCTTCGACAACGTGCGCAAGACGACCTTCTACCAGGTCTCGACCGGCGCGGCCGAGATCGTCGCCGTGCTCGCGAGCCTGCTCGCGAGCTTCCAGGCACCGTTCGTGGCGGCGCAGATCATCTGGCTCAACCTCGTGACGAACGGGATCCAGGACGTGGCGCTCGCGTTCGAGCCCGGCGAGCAGGGCACGCTCCGCCGGCCGCCCCGACCGCGCGCGGAGGGCGTGATCTCGGCGCTGCTCTGGGAGCGGACCGTGCTCACCGGCGTCGTGATGGCCGCCGGCACGCTCGCGCTCTTCCTCCACGAGCTCCACGCCCGCGACGACCTCGACCGCGCCCGCACGGTCGCCCTGACCACGATGGTGCTGTTCCAGGCGTTCCACGTCGGCAACTCCCGCTCCGAGCACCTGTCCGCGTTCGCGAAGAGCCCCTTCTCGAACCGGCTCCTGTTCGCCGGCACCTCGCTCGCGGTCGCGCTCCACGTGGGCGCGATGCATTTCGGCCCCGCCCAGTACGTGCTGCGGATCGAGCCGCTCGACATCGCCACCTGGCTGAAGACCGTCGGCGTGGCGGCCTCCGTGATCGTCGCGGTCGAGCTGCACAAGCTGCTGCGCGGGCCAGCTCGATCGGGTTGAGCCAGCCTCAGCTGACCGCCTTCTTCAGGAGCGCGCCGATCCTCTCTTCTTCGGCGGCGGTCAGCTTCTCGAGCGCGAAGGCGGTCGGCCACATTGCGCCTTCGTCGAGGTTCGCCGCGTCGCCGAAGCCGAGCGTCGCGTACCTCGTCTTGAACTTCTGCGCGCTCTGGAAGAAGCAGACGACCTTGCCGTCCAGCGCGTACGCGGGCATCCCGTACCAGGTTCTCGGCGAGAGGGCTGGCGCGCTGGCTTTGACGATGGCATGGAGCCGCTCGGCCATGGCGCGATCCGGTTCCGCCATCTCGGCGATCTTCGCGAGCACGTCGTCTTCCCCGTCCGCCTTGCCCGAACGCGGTCCGCGGCGCGCGGCCGCCCTGAGCTCCTGGGCACGCTCCTTCATCGCGGCTCGTTCCTCGTCCGTGAATCCCCGGGACGCCGTGTCGGTCGCGGTCGTAGCGGACTTCCCGGCGCCCTTCCCTGCGGGTTTGCGCTCAGCCATCGCGAATACCTCCGTGCGTCGAACGAGTCCTGGCCACTTGACCCCCGGCTCGAAATGGGCGGTGCCGGGCTCGAACCGGCGACCTCCTGCGTGTAAGGCAGGCGCTCTCCCGGCTGAGCTAACCGCCCCGACCGCAAGTGTAGAGGCGGCGCGAGCGCCGCCCCTACACCGGGTGGGCTGAGCTACGCCTCGCAGGCGATGGCCGAGTCGCCGTACGCGTAGCCGGGGGCGCCGGGGAAGCAGGCGTCGACGCCGGTGCCGCCGTTCAGGTGGTCGGCCTCGCCGCCGCCCCGCAGGACGTCGTTGCCGTTGCCGCCGACGACCTGGTCGGCGCCGCGGCCGCCGCGGAGGAGGTCGTCGCCGCCGAGGCCGTAGAGGAGGTCGTTGCCGTTCTTGCCGCAGATCACGTCGTCGCCGGGGGTGCCGATCAGGACGTCCGGGCCGGGGGTGCCGACGATCGTGCAGCCGCCCGGGGCCGCGGGAGGCGCGGCGGGCGGGCCGGCGGGCGGCAGCGGCTGCGGCAGCACGAGCGGCTGCCAGTCCGGCGTCAGGTTCGAGCCGAGGCTGTTCGTCAGCCGCGTCACCTCGGTGCCGTCCGCCTTCATCGCGTGGATCTCGAAGCCGCCGCTGCGGTCGGAGGCGAACGCGATCCTCGACCCGTCGGGCGACCAAGCCGGGTAGCGGTCCGTGGCCGGCGCGTTCGTGAGCCGCGTGACGGCGGTGCCGTTCGCGTTCATCGAATAGATCTCCGGGTTGCCGTCGCGGTTCGACGCGAACGCGAGCTTCGACCCGTCGGGCGACCAGCTCGGCTCGCCGCTCGACGCCGCCGTGGCCGTGAGCCTGGTCGTGCCCGTGCCGTTCGCGTTGATCGTGTAGATCTCGATCGTCCCGTCGCGGTTCGACTCGAACGCGATCTTCTGCCCGTCGGGCGACCAGACCGGGTCGAAGTCGAAGCCGGGGCTGTCCGTCAGGCGGGTTACGCCCGACCCGTCCGCGCTGACGGAGTAGAGCTCGACGTCGCCGTCGCGGGTCGAGACGAACGCGAGCTTCTGCCCGTCGGGCGACCAGACCGGCACGAGGTCCGCGGCGGGGTCGCTCGTGATCCGGGTCAGGCCGGTGCCGTCCGCGCTCATCACGTACAGCTCCGGGTTCCCGTCCCGGCCCGAGACGAACGCGATCCGCTGACCGTCCGGCGACACCGCCGGCTGGTAGTCGATCGCGACGTTGTTGGTCAGGCGCGTCTCGCCGCCGCCCGCGCTGACGGAGTAGATCTCCTCGTCGCCGTCCCGGGTCGAGACGAAGACGATGTCGCCGTTGCCGCCGGGTAGGGCGGCCCCGCTGGGGACCGGGCCGCAGAGCGCGGTCGTGGCGGCCGCAGCGGCCGCGATCGTGGTGATAAGGAGCTTGCGGGTCATCGTGTGCCTCCTGCTCAGTTGACGACCCTGAAACCCGGCGGCGGGAGGTTCCTTACGCGAACCGGACGGAATCCCTCGAACGAGGGAGCCCGCTAGCAGAGCCCGTCGGCCGCGGCGGAGTTGTTGCTCTCGCTCGACTCCGCGACCTCGCCGAACGCGTCGGCGGTCACGGTCACCGGCCCCGTGATGCACGTCGGCCAGCCGCGGGTCTCGGAGGCGCCGGCGGGAAGGCCGGCGGTGATCCAGATCGGGTCGAGGCCGTCGATCGCGATCGCGAACGGGCCCGCGTCGGCGCTGCCGGCGTTCGTCACGGTCACTCCGGCGGGGGTGAGCGAGGCGATCACGAGGTCGGGTAGGCGCGGCGCCTCGACGAGCCACTGGTACGACGCCCTGGCGCCGTTCCCGGCCGCGTCAGTCGCCTCGACCTCGAACAGGTGCTCGCCCGGGCCGAGGTCGGCATAGCGGGCGGGGCTCTCGCAAGGCTCGGCGGGGGCGCCGTCGAGTCGGCAGCGGAAGCTCGCCTCCTCATCGGCCGCGAACTCGAACGCCGCCGCCGTCTCCACGGTCGGGCTGGCCGGCGCGCCGGTGATAGCGACGGCTGGCGCCGTCAGGTCGGCCGGCGCCGGCTCGGGCTCGGGCACCGGCTCGGTGGCGGGAGGCTCCTCGGGCGGCGCCTCGGTGGCGGCGGGCGCCTCCGTCGTCGCCCCGGTAGCCGGCTCGGCGCCGGGCGCGCTCTCCGTGACCTCGGGCGGGGCGGGCGGCGGGGCGGCAGCGACGAGCTCGGCGGTCGACTGCGCCTGCACCGCGCTGGTGCCAGCGGGGGGCGGCGCCTCGGCCTCCCGCGCCGAGACGAGCGCGAATCCGCCCCCGACCGCGCCGCCTGCGATCAGCAGGCCGGCGGAGACGGCGACGAGGGCGGTGCGCAAGCCGAGCGCCGTCGCGAGGCGAGAGCGGGGGCGCCAGTAGCCGCTCGCCGCGAGCGCGTCCTCGACGCGGCCCCGGAGAGCGACGATCCCGACGGCGGGCGGCACGAGCGCGCGGTAGCGGCGGCTCGCCTCGCGCATGTCGGCGAGCGCGGCCTGGCAGCGCTCGCAGCGCTCCAGGTGCTCGAGCGTCTCGCTGCGCTTCGGCTCGCGGAGCTGGCCGTCGAGGTACGCCGACAGGTGCGGCAGCAGCGCCTGGCAGCCGGCGGGCAGCCGGGAGCGGTCGACCTGCACGAGGCGAAGCTCCTCGCGGAGGCTCTGGCGGGCGCGGGAGATCAGCTGCGCGACGGCGTTCTCGTTCAGGCCGACGAGCTCGCCGATCTCCGCGTAGCTTCGCTCCTCGAGCTCGCGCAGCGCGAGCACGAGCCGCTGGCGGGGCGCGAGCCGGGAGTTCGCCAGGCGCACCTCCCGCTGCTGGCCGCGCAGAAGCGCCGCCCGCTGCGGATCGTCCTCGACGGGCCCCGGCTCGTCGGGCTCGGGCACCTCCTCGACCGGCCGCTGGCGGCGGCCGCGCTCCACGTCCTTGAGAAACAGGTTGCGCGCGGTCGCGTACAGGTAGGCGCCCACGTCCGCACGCTCCGCCGGTAGGCGGTCGAGCCGGGGCAGCGCCCGGACGAACGTCTCCTGCACGAGATCCGCGGCATCGTGAGAGCTGCCGGTGAGCCGGTAGGCGAATCCGTACAGCCGCCCCTCGTAGAGCCGGTAGAGCTCGTCCCAGGCCGAGCGGTCGCGGACGCGCAGGCGCTCGACCAGCGCCGCGTCCGGTGCCCGGGGTGCGGTCCGGGTCGTCATCACCGGTCGTATCGGCTGTCGCGGCGCCGAAGATAATCCTCGAACGCCGCGTGCCGCGCCAGGTAGAGCTCGAGCTCGGCGAGCCCGTCCGCGACCCAGTCGCGGATCCAGGCGACGTCGATGTCGATCTCGGCGATCTCCTCGCTCTCGTCCATGCCCCTGAAACCCCGGAGCGGGCGATTCCTTACGCTGGCGGCCGGAACGGGTGCGCTACCGTTCTGGCGCCTGCCCCCATCGTCTAGTGGCCTAGGACACCGGCCTTTCAAGCCGGAGATCGCGGGTTCGAATCCCGCTGGGGGTACCTCCCGCTCCGGCTTCCCTCGCCCTGGCCCCGGCTCAGCGCCGGAGCGGCGGAAGCGCGCGCCGGAGTCTCGTCCGCTCCCAGCGGGTGAGCGTCCGCGGCGCCACGCACGGCTCGGCGCCGGGGAAGCCGACCGTGTAGCACTCTCCCCTCGAGCAGCCGCAGCTCGCGAGCTCCGGAGTCGGGCTGACGCACTTCCTGTCGCAACCGCCGCAGTTCACGGAGTCCGTGAAGCTGGGGACGCAATCGCCGTCGCAGCAGATGACGCCGAACCCGCCCGTCGGCGTGTCGTCGCAGCTGAGGCAACCGCCCGGGGAGCGGCACTGGCCGTCCAGGCAGACCTTTCCGGAGGGGCAGACGGTGCAGCCGCCGCCGCAGATGTCGTCCCTGGCAACCACCTTGCCGTTGCAGCACCGCTCGGTCTTCGGCCGGTAGCAGGTCTTGCCGCACCGCTTCAGCGGTGCCGGGCAGGCGTCGCGGCACTTGCCGGCGTGGCAGATCCCCTGGGTCGGGCACGGTTTGAAGCAGCCGCCGCAGTGGCGCGGATCGGAGTGGATGTCACGGCAGTAACCATCGCAGCAGATCGGCCTCTTGCCGCCCGTGCACGCCTCGCCGCACGCCCCGCAGTTCTCGCGGTCCTTCGACAGGTCCTTGCACTTCCCGTCGCAGCACCACACGCGTCCGTCGAGCACGTCCGAGCCCTCCGGAGGGCACCCGCCGGGGCACTGGTCGACGTTCGCCGGTCTGCACTCCCCGCCCACACAGATCCTGCCCGGGAGGCATTCCACACCACACTTCCCGCAGTTCTCGCGATCGCTCGCCGTGTTGACGCAGCCGCCCGGACAGACGTCGCGGAAGAAGAAGTCGTTGCAGATGCACTTCGGCTTGCCGAAGGCCCTGCGGATGCACTTCTGCCCCGGACCGCAGCATCCCTTGCCGCACGCCTTGCGACCGGGAGGGCAGGCGGCAGCGACCGCGGGCTGCCTCGCGCCCGCCAGCGTCCGGGCCGGAAGCGCGAGGACGGCGCCGGCGGAGATCGCCGCGCCGGCGGCGCGCGCCAGGAACTCCCTGCGTGCGAGCGGCTGCGCCGGCTCGGCGCGCGACGCGTCCGCGACGGTCTCGGCAACCAGCCGGCGGATCTGGTCCGCGCCGCCGGCGAGGTGGCTCGCGATCTTGCCGTCGGCGCCGACGAGAACAGCGCTCGGCGTCGCCTCTGCCCGGTAGGCGCGCGAGACGCGGTCGTCTTCCCTGAGCAGCACGTCCCGGCGACCGTGCGCGTCCGCTCCACGCCCGGCTGGCTCGCGAACGTGTTCGAGGACCGCGATGGTCAGCCTGTCCGCGTGCTCGCGCTGCCAGCCGGCAAGCTCCGGGGCAAGGTCGATACAGGGACCGCAGGCGGAGTCGGCGAACACGAGCAGCACCGGCCGGCCGCGCCCGCGCAGGGCAGCGAGCGTCACCTCGCCGCCCTCGAGCGCCGGCAGGCTGAACCCGGGTGCGGCCGCGCCGACACGCAGGCCGGCATCGCCGCCGCGCTGTCCTCGCCACACGAGCAGCGCCGCCCCGGCCACGACGGCGGCCAGCGCGACGCCGCCGAGCGTCGAGCCCGGCCCGGCGGCCACCACCAGGACGGCTAGCAGGGCCACGCCGAGGTTGCGGGCGACCGCCCACCAGCTCACGGGAGCCGAGTGCAGCTGGCCGAAGCAGCGGCATTCGGGCGCGTTCCCCCGGGCCAGGTTGACCGCGATCGCGGCGGAGAACACGAGCAGCAGCAAGGCCGCGGCCGCCGCCGCGAGGCGGGCGCTCCAGCCGGCCACGAGCGAGCCCGCGACGGCGAGCTCCACCACGGGCAGGAGCGCGCCGAGCGCCGGAGCAGCCCGGGCGGGCACCCCGAAGGCCGCCACGGCCTGCCCCGCCCCGCGGCGATCCCCCAGCTTCGAGAGTCCAGCTGTGACGAACACAGCAACGAGCGCGAGCCTCGCCGCCTCGAGGGCCAGGGGCATCACGGGGCCGGGAATGGTAGATAGCGGCCCGGGCCGGCGCAAGTGCGGAGAGGAGCCCCGGGGCGCTGACCGGGCGCCCCAGGGCCGGAGTTCAGCGCCCCGGCGTCGGCCGGTAGATCGGGCCGCGCTCGTAGACCCGCTCGAGCAGGCCCTCCTCGACGTAGTCGGGGAGGCCAGCGGCCGGGAGCGGCCGCGGCGTCTGACCCGGGTAGCCGAGGCGGCGCTGCACCTCGGGGTGGAGGTAGTAGCCGCCCACGATCGCGACCACGAGCGCGTCGTACGCGTCGGGGTCAGCGGTGCGGAGCGCCTCGACCCACTCGAGCGCGCCGCCGCCCTCCGGGGCCTGCTCGAGCGCCCGCAGCAGGGCGGGCTCGAGGTCGGGCCGCGAGGCGAGCACGAGGTCGAGCTGGGCGCCGGCGATCCCGAGCTCGCCCGGGGCGGGCATCCCGTCCGCGCCGGGGATCAGGCCGTCGGCGAGCCCGGCCAGCAACTCGCGGAGAGGGGCGGGGATCGTCACGCGGGCGCCCGCTGGGTGGCGCGGCGCTCGACGAGCCCGTCGGCGAGGCGAAGCGCGAGCGCCGTGATCGTGCTCGTCGGGTTGACGCCGCCCGCGGTCACGAACACGCTGCCGTCGGCGACGTAGAGGTTGTCGAGCTCGTGCGCCTTCCCCCACGGGTCGACGACCGAGGTGGCGGGATCGGTCCCCATCCGCGCGGTGCCGAGCAGATGCCAGCCTGCGCCGCGCATCGGGTTGAGCACGTCGACCGCGGTCGCGCCCGCCTCGAGCATCGACTCGCGGGCCCGCTCGACGTGGAAGTCGAGCAGGCGGCGCGAGTTCTCGGAGATCGTGTAGCGCACCCGCGGGGAGGGGAGGCGGTCCGGGTCGCACAGCTCGGGGTCGAGCTCGACGCGGTTTCCCTCCTCGGGCAGATCCTCGGCGAAGATGCCCCAGGTGAGGCAGTGGCCGAACCGCTCCCGCACGCTCGCGTGGTGGCCGGCGCCCCACACGGCCGCGCCGGCCCTGGCCGGCATCGCCGCGTTGAGCGGACCGCCCGACGACGGTGCGAGGCTCCACTTGGCGCCCCGCACGAACCCGCGGCTCCCGTCGGTCTCGTAGAACTGGAGGCAGTGCAGGCGCGAGCCGACGTTTCCGCTCCAGGTCTCCATCAGCCGCTGGAAACGCCCGGTCACGACCGCGAACGGGTGCATCATCAGCCGCCTCCCGACGAGGCCGCTTCCGTTCGCGAGCCCGTCCGGGGAGCGGCTGTCCGCCGAGAGCAGGAGCAGGCGGGCGGTGCCGATCGCATTCGCGGCCAGGACGACGACGTCGGCCTCGACGCGCTGCTCGCGCCCGTCCCGGTCGACGTACTCGGCTCCGCGCACGAGCCGCTCACCGCCGCGCACGAGCCTCGTCACCCGGGCGCCGGTGACGACGCGGGCGCCGAGCTCGACAGCGCGCGGCCAGTGCGTGACGTCGGTCGAGGCCTTCGCTCCCTCGGGGCAGCCCTGCATGCAGGTGCCCCACTGCGCGCAGGGGTGGCGACCGCGGTAGGGGGCGGAGAGGATCGCGCTCGGCGCGGGCCACCAGTGCCAGCCGAGCCGGTCGTGGGCGCGGGCGAGCTCGATCACGCCGTCGCCGAGCGGCAGCGGCGGCAGCGGCAGGTCCGGCCCCTCCGGGTACGCGGGGTCGCCGGCCAGCCCGGCGACCCCGAGCTCGCGAGCGACCCGGTCGTAGTAGGGCTCGAGCTCCTCGTAGTCGAGCGGCCAGTCGTCCGCGACTCCGTCGAGCGAGCGGACGCGAAAATCCGACGGCGTCAGGCGCGGCCAGTCGCCGGCGTAGAGGACCATCGAGCCGCCGACGCCGTTCCACATCAGCGGCACGATCTCCGAGCCGTCCGCGTTGACGGGGTAGTCGGCCGCACCGCCGCGCACGTTCGGGTCGGCCGACCACTGCTTCATCACCTGGAGCTCCCAGTCGGGCTTCGGGCCCGGAT
>CAYJLE010000045.1:0-9030 GCA_964370985.1 uncultured Gaiellales bacterium
GCGCCGACGTCCGTGTCGAGCGGGTCGACCTGCTCGACGCCGCGGGTCTGAGGCGCGTCGTCGACGGATGCGAGGCCGTGTTCCACGTCGCTGCGCTCTACAGCTACGACGCCGACCCGGCCGAGCTCGAGCGCGTCAACGTCGAGGGCACCCGCACGGTGATCGAGGCCTGCGTGCGTGCGGGCGTGCGCAGGCTCGTGCACACGAGCACCGCCGGCACCTGCGGGCCGGTCCCGGGCCGCGAGGCGACCGAGGGGGACGAGCCTCCGGCGTGGGAGCTCGAGGTGCCGTACAAGCGCACGAAGCTCGCATCCGAACGGCTCGTGCTCGAGGCGGCCCGCGCGGAACTCGACGCGGTGGTCGTCAACCCCACCGCGCCCGTCGGGGACGGCGACCGCAAGCCGACGCCGACCGGTCGGATGGTCGCCGGCGTCGCCAGCGGGCGGATCCGCGGCTACGTCGCGACCACCGGCCTGAACGTCGTCGACGTGCGCGACGTCGCCCGCGGCCACGCGCTCGCGCTCGAGCGGGGCGTGCGCGGGGAGCGCTACCTGCTCGGCGGCGTCAACCTGCCGCTCGCCGACCTGTTCGCGGCGATCGCCGACCTCGCCGGCGTGCCCCGACCGAGGCTGCGCGTCCCCTACGCGGCGGCCGTCGTCGCGGCCCGGCTCGGGCTCGCCAGCCGGGACGAGGTGCGCCTCGCCCGCGTTCCCATGTATTTTTCCTCGGGGAAGGCACGGAGCGTTCTGGGGTACGAGCCGGGCCCGGTGACACCCGCGCTGGCGCGGGCGATCCGGGACGCGGGCGTCGACGGGAAGGGAGAAGCATGAAGTTTCCGCTGCGCAGCACCGTCCAGATCGGCCGGTACGTCGCGTCCCAGAAGGGCGTCGAGCGCTACCCGCTCGTGCTCATGCTCGAGCCGACGCTCGGGTGCAACATCGCCTGCATCGGCTGCGGGAAGATCCGTGAGTACGAGTCGAACAAGGCACGTCTCTCCGTGCAGGAGTGCCTCGACTCGGGCGTTCAGTGCCCCGCGCCCGTGGTCTCGATCTGCGGCGGCGAGCCTCTGATCTTCAAGGGCATCGAGGAGGTCGTCGAAGGCTTCCTCGACCTGCGCAAGAGCATCCAGCTCTGCACGAACGCGTTGCGGATGTCCGACATGCTCGACCGGTTCACGCCGAACCCGCGGCTGACCTGGGTCATCCACCTGGACGGCATGCGCGAGATCCACGACTACGTCTGCAACTACCCCGGCCTCTGGGACGTCGCGATCGAGGCGATCAGGGAGGCGCGCTCGCGCGGTTTCCGCGTCACGACCAACACGACCATCTTCAAGGAGACCGAGGTCGGCGACGTCGTCGAGATGATGCGGTTCCTCGAGAAGGAGGTCGGGATCGACGGCATGCTGATCGCGCCCGGCTACCAGTACTCGCAGATCGACCCGAACCTGACGATGACGCGGGCCGAGCACGAGGACAAGTTCCGCCGGATCAGCGTCGAGGCGCGAAAGCATGGCTATCGCTGGCTCGCGAGCCCGATCTACCAGGAGCTGCTCCGGGGCGAGCGGATGCTGCCCTGCACGCCCTGGGGCTCGATCACGCGCAACCCGTACGGCTGGAAGGGCCCCTGCTACCTGCTCACGGACGCGATCTTCCCGACCTACCAGGCGCTGATGGACGGGATGGAGTGGGAGCGCTACGGGCCTGGCAACGACCCGCGCTGCGAGCACTGCGCGATCCACTGTGGCTTCGAGCCCTCGGCGACCCTCGCGACCACGTCGAGCGTCAAGGAGACGGTGCGGAGCCTCGCGTGGACGCTTCGTTGACGCTCGCCTGCGCGCTCGCGGTCGAGGAGAGAGCGGCCCGCGCGGGAGGCGCATGCGCCGCACGCGTGGGAATCGGCGCCTCGCTGCCGCTCCCGGACGGGCCCCTGGCGAGCTTCGGGCTGGCCGGCGCTCTGGTGCCCGGCTATCGCCCCGGCGCGCTCGTCACCGCCACGAAGGTGGTCGACGAGCGGGGCGGGCTGCTCTGGGAGGGCGAGCCGCTCCCCGTTCCCGACGCTGCGGCCGCGGTCGTGTGCGCGGTGCAGCGGATCGTGGACACGCCAGGCGAGCGCGCCAGCCTGGCCGCGCGCACCGGTGCGGTCGCCGTCGACATGGAGAGCGGCCCGCTCGCGGCCAGCGGACGGCTCGTCGGCGTCGTCCGCGCGATCTCCGACACCCCCGACAACCCCGTCGGCCGGCTGGGCAGGGCTGCGACCCCTGACGGCGGCACCGCCTGGGCCGCCGTGGCGGCCGCGTTCCTGCGCGAGCCCCGGCAGTCCCTGCGCGCGGCCGGAAACGCTCGTCTGGGGCTCGCCGCGCTCGAGCGCGCTGCGGGCGCACTCGCGCGGGCGGGCTCGACGTGAGCAAGCGCGTCCTCGTCGCCGCTCCCCGGAGCTTCTGCGCGGGCGTCGTCCGCGCGATCGACATCGTGGAGACGCTGCTCGAGACGCACGGCCCTCCCGTCTACGTGCGCCACCAGATCGTCCACAACGTCCACGTCGTGCGCGACCTCGAGGCGAGAGGCGCGATCTTCGTCGAGTCCGAGCAGGAGGTGCCAGAGGGGGCGCTCGTCGTCCTCTCCGCGCACGGGGTGGCCCCGCAGGTGTATCGCAAGTGCGCCGAGCGCGACCTGAAGGTGATCGATGCGACCTGCCCGCTCGTCTCGAAGGTGCACGCCGAGGCCAGGCGCTACGCGGCGCGGGGTCTCAGGATCGCCCTCGTCGGACATGCGGGCCACGAGGAGGTCGTGGGCACGATGGGCGAGGCGCCCGATGCGATCGTGCTCGTGGAAACCGCCGACGAGGCGGAGCGCCTCGCGCTGGACGGCGATCAGGGCATCGCCTACCTGACGCAGACGACGCTGTCCGTGGACGACACGGCGGACGTCGTCGATGCGCTGCGCGACCGCTTTCCCGATCTGGTCGGCCCGCCGTCCGCCGACATCTGCTACGCGACGCAGAACCGCCAGGACGCGGTGAAGAAGATCTGCGAGCAGGCGACCCTCGTCCTGGTCGTCGGCTCGAAGACGAGCTCGAACGCGAACCGGCTGGTCGAGGTGGCGCGCACGTGCGGCGCCGACGCCTACCTCGTGGACGACGAGTCGGACCTCGACCGAGCTTGGCTCGCCGGGCACGAGACCGTTGGCCTGACCGCGGGCGCGTCGTCGCCCGACGTGCTCGTCAATCGCGTCGCCGACCGGCTCGCCGAGCTCGGCTTCGCCGAGCGGGTCGAGGTCGAGCTGACCCGGGAGGACGTGTACTTCCGTCTCCCGGCCGAGCTGCGCTAGGTGCAGGTCACCGTCCCCTCCTACTTGAGCGGGTTTGTGCCCGCCATCCAGATGATCACGCGCGTGAAGCGCCCGTCCGGACCCACGTCGAAGAAGTTGCAGTTGTGCATGTCGTTCCGGGTGCCGTCCTGCAGCTCTCCGATGTAGCTCTGCTCGGTTGCCACCTTGCCGGTCTCCGGCTCGACCACGATGTTCTTGAGCTCGTGGAAGATCGAGACCGAGCTCTCGAAGAAGCCGGCGAACATGCGCCGGATCTCCGCTGTGCCTGCGAACGTCGCGTGGTCGGTTTGGACGGTGAGCGTCGCCTCGTCGGCGAAATGCCCGAGCACTCCGTCGAGATCCTTCCGGTCGACCGCGCTGAAGTAGCTGCCGGGCAGGGCTGCCAGTGACTCGCGCGTGAGCGATGAGGCGTGGGTGGTCATCGAACCTCCAGTCTCGGATGTCTGACATCGAGAGTGGTAGCCGACCGCCTGTCGGGTCGTCAAGCGTTCCGCTCCCGCGCGGGGCAGCGCCGAGCGGCTAGGCTCGTGGCCGTGCCCGTGACCGTCGCCTATCCTGGCCCCGACGGGACCCACGCTGCGGCCGCCGCCGACCGCCTCTTCCCCGGGGCGGGAGAGCTGCGTGCCCTGCCGACGTTCGCGGCGGTTGTCGAAGCGGCGACCCTCGGCGACGCGGACTTCGGCGTGCTCCCGATCGAGAGCTCGCTGGCGGGCCCGGTCGCCGAGACCCACGACCTCCTCTACACCTCGTCGCTCTCGATCGCCCGCGAGACCGTGCTGTCGATCCGCCATCTCCTGCTCGGCGCCGAGCAGGTGCCGCTCGAGCAGGTGCGGGTCGTCCGCTCCCATCCAATGGCCCTCGACCAGTGCAGGTCCCTGCTCGCGTCGATGCCGTGGGCGACCGCGATTGCCACGCCGACCACCTCGGACGCCGCGGCCCAGGTCGCCCGCGCCGGCGACCCCACCGAGGTCGCGATCGCGAGCGAGCGCGCCGCCGAGATGTACGAGCTCCGCGTGCTCGCAAGCGACGTCGGCGACCACCCCGAGGCCTACACGCGGTTCGTGGCGATCGCCCCGTACGTCCGGCTCGACCGCAGCGAGGGCGCCTGGCGCACCGCGTTCTCGTTCGTCACCGACCACCGCCCTGGCGCACTCCACCGCGCTCTCGAGCCGTTCGCCCGCCACAGCCTCGACCTGGTGCAGCTGGTCTCGCGCCCGATCCCGCAGACTCCGTGGCGCTACCGGTTCGACGCGGTGCTCGCCGGCCACCCCCTCGACCGGGTCGTCTCCGAGACCCTGGCCGAGATGACCGCGCTCACGCGCCAGCTCGTCGTGTTCGGCTCCTACCCGGCGCACGCCTAGCGCAGGGAGGGGGAGGGCCGCGCGGGCTGCGGCCCTCAGGGGAGGCTCAAGGCGTGATCTCGATCACGCCTCCGCCGGGGTCTTCGCCGACGAAGAGGCCGACGATCAGCCCGAGCACCCACACGATCACGACGGCCAGCACGAGGCGGTAGAGGAAGCGCCCGATCAGGTTGAGCACCTGGATCGCGACGCTCGCCGGTGCTTCGGTCATCTCACGTCCCCCTTTCCCAGCGGTAGCTGCCATCACCGAACGCCCAGATCTTCACCCAGGGATACTCGCTGCCGACGCAGCCGAACTTCAGCACGCAGTTCTCCAGCCGCGCCTGCCGGAACGAATAGTGGGCGGTGTTCGAGTTGTAGAAGTAACTCGCGCTCGCGGCGATCCCCCTGTAGTACCAGTTCGGATCGACGTTCGTCGGGTAGGCCGACGTGACCACCGTCGTGATCTTCCCGTTCGACCAGCACCAGCGCTTCGTGTGGTGCCACCGGTAGACGATCGCCCGGAAGAGGAAGCTCTTCGCCTCCTTGTAGATGTCGACGTCGCGACAGCCCGAGGCCTGGAGCGAGCGGTCGAACGATCGGGCCGGTCGGGGCGGGCCGAGCGGCACGCCGCTCGCGTCGAGATCGGTGACCGTCGCCCGATACGATCTCGCCGCGCCGGAGGTGCCCGCCATGCTCGTTCCCGTCAGGAGCGCCGCCGCCAGCGTCGCGCCGGCAAGAGCGACGAGCATTCGTGTTCGCGTTCGCATCCATCGTTCACCTCCTTCCGGCGCGGCGGGCGCGGGCTGTCGCGTCCTCGTGTCACTGTACGCCCGCGAGACCGCGTCGGCATCGGCCTTTTCGGCCAATACTCGTGACGGGAGTGCGCCGGATCCGTCAGGGATCCGTGACGACCAGGCGCTCGCGCCGGTAGGGCAACGGCGTCGCCGGGTCCGGCGAGTCGAGCTCGCGGGCGAGGCGATGGGCGTCGAAGATCGCGTCGGCGGCGGTGCGGGGGCACACGCAGTCGCCGACCCGGTGCAGCGCCAGGATCGCGTGCTCGCTCAGAGCCGCCGGGTCGGCTGCGAGCTCGCGGTAGAGGGCATCGGCGGAGAGCCGCTGCGTGCAGAGGACGACGGCGCTCGCTGGCAGCTCGAGCGGCTCCCCGTGCTCCGTCTCGGCGGTCGCGTGATCCGCGTGGATCGCGGTCAGCGAGGTTGCGGGCCGCATCGCGACACCGGCTTCGTGGAGGCGGCGGCGCAAGCGGAGTCCCTCGAGCGTCTCGTCGCAGACCGGTGCAATACGCTCGAGGAACGTGACGAGCTCGACCGCGTACCCCTCGCCTGCCAGCAGCTCCGCGATCCCCGCGGCGGTCACGTAGCCCTCGCCGTCGTACACGATCACCCGCTCCCCGGCCGGTCGCCGGGATTCGAGCACGATCTGCTCGGGCGTGAGGACGTTCGGAAGCCCCGCGCCGGCCCCCGGGATCGGCGCATGCGTGAGCGCGTTCAACCCGTCCGGCGACCAGCGGGCGCCGGTCGCGCACACGACCACGTCGGCGCCGTACTGGAGCACGCCTTCCAGGTCGAGACTGACCCCCGCGAGCAGCTCCACGTTGCGCATGCGCTCGAGCTGGATCCGGCGCCAGCCGACGACGCGCGCCCACTCGCCGAGCCCGGGCAGGCGCGTCAGCCAGCGGAAGTGGCCACCGGGCTCGTCCCCGGCGTCGACGACGTGGACGCGCCTCAGCCCCCGCTGCGCGAGCACGAGGGCGCACTCGAGGCCGGCCGGGCCGGCACCGACGACGAGGGCGTCGACGGCGGTGTCGGTGGCAGCCGGGACGCGCTCGGGGTGCCACCCTCGGCGGTACTCCTCGCCGGCGGTCGGGTTCTGGGTGCAGCCGACGTGGCGGCCGTAGTTGGCCCGCGCATAGCACTGGTTGCAGCCGATGCACTCGCGGATCTCGCCGTAGCGGCCCTCCTCGATCTTCCGCGGCAGGAAGGGGTCCGCGATCGACGGCCGGGCCGCGCCGATCAGGTCGAGCGCGCCGGTGCGGACCGCCTCGGCCATCGCGTCGGGGCTGGTGAAGCGGCCCACGCCGATGACCGGCTTGTGACTTCGCTGGCGGGCGGCGCGTGTCCACTCGAGCTGGTAGCCCTCCGGGAAGAACCGGGAGGGGCCCGCATCGACCCGCCCGGGCCCGGCGATGCTGCCGACGATCACGTCCCACAGGTCGACGAGGGGGTCGGCGAGCTCGATGAACGCGAGCCCCTCCTCGAGCGTCACGCCGTCCTGATGCAGCGCCTCCACCGACAGCCGCACGGCGACCGCGCAGTCTCTCCCGACGGCCTCCCGTACGAGCTCGATCGTCTCGAGCCAGAACCGGGCGCGGTTCCGAAGCGAGCCGCCGTAGCCGTCGATACGACGGTTCAGGGCCGGGGAGAGGAACTGGAGCGGCAGGTAGGAGTGGCCGCCGTACACGTAGACGATGTCGAAGCCCGCCGTACGCGCCCGCGCGGCCGCCGCCGCCCAGTCCGCCTGGATGCGGTGGATGTCCCCCGGCTCGAGCGCCTTCGGAACCGCGTGCGGCGCGTACGCGGTGGCGAGCTGGGAGGGCGCGACGAGCGGCCAGCGGGACTCGCGACCCTCGGCGTGAACGCCGCCGTGCCAGAGCTCGATCCCGGCGAGGGCGCCGTGCTCGTGCGCCGCGTCCGCGACCAGCGTCAGCGCTCGCAGGTCGTCGTCGTCCCAGAGCCGGGCCGACACGTAGGGCGCGTCGTCCGAGTCGGGGCTGATCGCGCAGTACTCGGTGCAGATGGCCGCCCAGCCTCCCTCCGCCTTGACGGCGCGGTGCGCCACCTGCGAGTAGGGCTTGTCGACGCCGAAGCCGGTGCAGTGCGGCACCTGGTAGAAGCGATTCCGCAGCGTCTTGGGGCCGATCGCGACCGGCTCGAAGAGGATGTCGTGGCGGGGCTCGCGCGCGATGCGCCAGCCTACCGCGGCGGGATCAGTAGAGCGCGCTCGCGAGCCGCCGGCGGTAGCTCGCGGACAGCGGGTGGTCGTGCCCCAGCTCCTCGAACACGGCCACCATCACCTCGCGGATCCGGTCGCGCCCGACCGCGTCGGCGCCGTCGACCCGGCCGATCAGCCACTCGAGCACGCGCTCGTGGTCGCCCTCGGCGAGCGGGCCCAGGATCTCCGGGAACTCGCCGCTCGCCGCGAGCTCCTCGAGCAGCCGCTCGCCCGCGCTCGGCCCGAGCAGCGAGTCGAGGAACGTCTCCACGGACTGCGGCGACTGGGCGCCGACGAACTCCGAGGCCACCTGACCGTTGCGGAAGGCTTTCACCGCCGGGATGCCCCGGATCCCGTACGCCTGCGCGAGCCCGGGGTTCGCGTCCACGTCCACCTTGACGAGCTCGATCTGCCCGCTGCGCGCCTCGACGGCCTGCTCCAGCACGGGAGCGAGCGCCTTGCACGGTTCGCACCAGCCGGCCCAGAAGTCGACGACGACGGGCAGCTCGTGGGAGCGCGCGAGCACCGTGTCGCCGAAGGTGATCTCGGTCGCGTCCGTCACCGCGCCTCCACCGAGACAGCGCCACCCTGCCGCACGTAGCGGTACGAGCCGGCGAGCCGGCTGGTCACGGTCACGTCGAGGACGACGCGATCTCGGTCGTAGTCCCAGCGTCCCGTTCCCGTCATCACGAACCCCCTCGTGAACCCGCAGCGCTCGAGCGTCAGGCGCGCAACCGAGCCCCGCGCCGAGAACCGCACGAATCCGCCACCGGCAGGGCATCCTACCGAGGTTGGCGTCTCGAAGTCCCAGTAGTAGTACTCGGGCAGGTAGGCGAGCTCGCGCTCGGCCGAGGAGAACGCCGCCCCGGTGTCCTCGAACGAGGCGGCGTTCTCCGGCGCGAGCGGCACGTAGCCCGTGACGAGCGTCCCCGGGCAGGTGACCTGGCGCTGCCGCGGCCGCGACCCTTCGACGAGGAACGCGCGCACGAGCTCGTCCGGGCAGTCGTTGCCACGGCCGAACGTCACGTGCGGGCCGCCCTGCGTCGTCACGAGGTAGCTATCTGCGAGCCGGCGGTAGACGCGCTCTCCCTGGCCGGCAGGCGTGATCGGGTCGCCCGTTGCCGAGAGGACGAGCGTCGGCACCCCCTCGGCGCGCAGCGGTGCGGGGCGCCCCGGGTCCTGGCGCGCGGCCGGCCAGTACGCGCACGGCAGGTCGGAGAGGAACACCGCCGAGCCGACCCGCGGGTACGACGCCGCGACGCCCTCGGCGTCGGCGAGGTAACGCGCTGCGCGCTCGTCCGGCGTGCCGGAGTAGTACGCGTAGTCCTGGCAGTCGACCCCGAAGTACA
>CAYJLE010000045.1:9130-18528 GCA_964370985.1 uncultured Gaiellales bacterium
GCGTCCCGTAGCTCTCGCCGTAGAGCCACACATGCGGCGAGTCGAGCGCGAGCCGCAATACCTCGAGATCCTCGATGGCCTGCTTCGTGCCGAGGTAGGGGAGGTTCGACGGCGAACCCAGCTCGGATACGCAGTCCGCGCTGAAGCGCGACGCCGCATCGTCCGGCGGTGCCTGGGAGCGGTAGTAGGCGGCAACCGCGATCGGGCACGTGAGCCCACCCGAGAGCCCGATGCCTCGCTGGTCGAAGAAGACGATGTCGAACCGTCGCGTGATCGACGGGTCGAAGTACGACGTGTAGTAGTCGGCGAGCCCGATGCCGGCGCTGCCCGGGCCGCCGGTCGCGGTCACGAAGAGCCCCTTGCTCTTGCCGGTCGCCGGCAGGACCGCGAAGACGACGTCGATCGTCCGCCCGTCGGCGGGGTCGAGGTGGTCGAGCGGCACGGTGAGCGTGACGCAGCTGAACTCGCTTTCCGGGCACGGCGTCGCGCCGAGCCGGGCGAGCGCGTCCTCGGTTCCGGCCCGGGCGGGCCCGGCGGCGAGCAGGGTCACGCAGAGGAGCCAGAGGAGGAGGGCGGTGCGTCGCGTGTGTCTCATCAATGGAAGCCCCCGAGCGTCGCGGCGACGAGCCCGGGGAGCGTCTCCACGTTGTACCCTCCCTCGAGGACGAGAGCCACCCGCTCGCACAGCCCGCGTGCCCTGCGCGCGAGCTCGAGGTAGCCGTCGGCCGTGACGTGCATCCCACCCAGCGGGTCGCCCTCCGCCGCGTCGTAGCCGGCCGAGATCAGCAGGAGGTCGGGCGCGAAGGCGCGGATCGCCGGCTCGACCACGCGCTCCATCGCCTCGACGTACTCGTCGTCGCGCGAGCCGGCCGCGAGCGGCACGTTCACGGTCGTCTCGCCCTGGTCGTCCGGCCCGCCCGTGCCGGGGTAGTAGGGCCAGCGGTGCAGCGAGACGAACAGCACCGTCGGGTCGTCGCGGAAGATCTCCTCCGTCCCGTTGCCGTGGTGGACGTCCCAGTCGAGGAGCGCGACGCGGGCGAGCCCGAGCTCCCGCTGGGCGTGGCGGGCCGCGACCGCCACGTTGTTGAAGAGGCAGAAGCCCATCGCCCGGTCGGGCAGGGCGTGGTGTCCGGGCGGGCGCGCGAGCGCGAAGCCGCCTCGTTCAACCGCCTCGATCGCGGCCCCGGCCGCGAGCAACGCGAGTCGAAACGACGAGGGGGTGCAAACCGTGTCGGGGTCGAGCCGCACCGTCCTGCCACTCTCGGAGACCGTCCGGACGATTTCCATGTAGTCACGCTCGTGGCATCGCGAGATCTCCTCGACCGTGGCCGGACGGGGGGTCACGAAGCCGGGGAAGACCGCGTGCAGGGCCGCGATCCGCTCCGGCGACTCGGGGTGCTCCCCGGTCGGGTGCAGGCGGGCGAAGTCGGGGTGGGAGACGAGCAGCACGCCGGGAGCGGGTAGCCTACGCGCGGATGCGCCTGGCCTGCGCGGACAACACGTTCCGGCTCCTGGAGCCATGGGAGAGCGTCCTCGACCTGATCAGGCTGCTCGAGCTGGACGGGGTCGACGTGTGCCTCATGGGCAATCGCTCCCACATCCGCCCCGAGGCCGTGCGCGACGACATCCCCGCTGCGGCCGCTCGCGTCTCGAAGGGGCTCGAGAGCCGGGGGCTCGCCGTCTCTGATCTGTTCGTGATCCCCTGGACCGACTTCCAGACGCTGGCCCCCAACCACCCCCGGGCCGCTGAGCGCGCGCGCTCCAGGTCGCTGTTCGAGGGAATGCTCGAGCTGGCGATCCGGATCGGCGCGCCGGGCCTGACGATGCTTCCCGGCGTCGACTGGGAAGACGAGCGCCACGAAGACTCGTTTCAGCGCTCCGTCGAGGAGCTTGGCTGGCGCGCCGAGCGCACTCGTGCGGCGGGCCTGCGCCTCTCGATCGAGCCCCACCTCGGGTCGGTCGCCCAGGCTCCGGACGAGGCGAGGCGCCTCTGCCAGCAGACCCCGGGCCTCGAGCTGACGCTCGACTACAGCCACTTCGTCTACCAGGGGTACGCGCAGGAGGCGATCGAGCCGCTCGTGCCGCATGCGCGCCACTTCCATGCGCGGGGCGCGCGCGAGGGGCGGATGCAGGCGACGCTGAGAGACAGCGTGATCGACTTCGAGCGCATGGTCGACGTGATGCGGGAGACCGGCTACGGCGGCGACATCGGCCTCGAATATCTCTGGATCGACTGGGAGCACCTGAACGACTGCGACACGGTCTCCGAAACGATCCTCCTTCGCGACCGGTTGCTGGCGAAGCTCCGCGGCGAGCGGTGGTCGTACCCCGCGTCGGCGGCCTGAGTCACGACGCGGGCGGTCTCGACCGCCCGGCGAGCTTGACCCCTCCCGAGGGGCGCGTTAGGGTGATCCGGAAAACGTTTCCAAGAGCGCCCGAGATGTTGCCCCGACCGTCCACCATCCGCGAAGTCGCCAAGCGCGCCAGCGTGTCCGTCTCGACTGTCTCGCGCGTGCTCAACGACTACCCCTACGTGTCGGAGGGAGCCCGCCGCCGCGTGCTGGAGGCGGTGCGTGAGCTCGACTACCTCCCCGACTTCGTTGCGCGCAGCATGCGCACGGGCACGACCCGGGCCGTCGGTTTTGTCGTGGCCGACATCTCCAACCCGTCGTTCGCCGCTGTTGCCAAGGGCGTCGATGCCGTCCTCGATCCCGCCGGGTACGCGCTCGTGCTCGCCCACTCCGAGAACGACCCGGAGCGTGAGGCCAGCATGCTCACGGTGCTCCGTCAGCGCCGACTCGACGGGCTGGTCGCGGCGGTCGCGGACGAGCGCGCTCCCGGCCTGGCCGATCGGCTCGGCGGGTTCACCTGCGTTCTCTTCGATCGCGACGTGCCCGGCTCGAACGCGGACTCGGTCATCTCGGATCACGCGGCGGGGATGGGCGAGGCCCTGACGCGGCTCGTCGCGCTCGGGCACCGTCGCGTCGCGCTCGTCGCCGGCAGCGCGGGGCAGCTCGGGAGCAGGGCCAGGATGATCGGGTTTCGAAGTCACGCGCGCCGGCTCGGGCTGCCGGCGAGCGACCGCCTCGTGATCAGCCTCGAGCCGGGTCGGTCGACCGGAGCCCGTGTGGCCCGGGAGCTGCTGGCGCTCGCTGAGCCGCCGACAGCGATCATCACCGGTCACAACCAGCTCACCGTCGGTGTGCTCGAGGCGCTCCAGGAGCTCGGGGTCCGTGTCCCCGACGAGCTCTCCATCGTCGCGTGCGACGACATCGCCGCAACCCGGCTGCACGCACCGCCGATCGACGTGATCGAGCGTGACCTGCCTGAACTGGGGCGGATCATCGGCCGGCTCCTGCTGGAGCGGTTCGCGGGTCACGATGGGCCGCCGAAGCGCCTGGTCCTGCCGACGCGTCTGCTCGTGCGGGCGAGCACGGGTCGACCGCGTGTCACGGAAGGGGTGCTGGGCGCGTGAGGCGGGTCGTCTCGAGCGCGGCCGGCCCTGGCCACCGCCGGCGCGAGGAGGGGGGGCGGTGAGTGGGCTGCCGATTACCGGGCTCCACCACTTCGAGATCACCTGCTCGGATGCCGACCGGTCGCTCGCGTTCTATCGCGACCTGTTCGGGATGCGACTCGTGTCTGATCGCGAGGTCGAGCCGGGCGGCTTCGTCGAGCAGGTGACGGGGATACCGGGCGCCAGGGTCCGGCTCGTCCATCTCCAGGGCTACGGGGCCAACTTCGAGCTGCTCGAGTACAAGGAGCCGAGGGGAGACGGCCGGGCGAGGGAGCCGAACCACGCCGGGTCCGCACACCTCTGCTTCGTCGTCGAGGATCTCGAGCTCGTCTGCGACCGCCTGCATGCTGCGGGCGTGCGGATCCGCTCCGCGGGCGGCCGACCCGTACGCGTGGTCGGCGGCCCGAATGACGGCGGCAAGGGCCTGTACCTGGATGACCCCGACGGGAACGCGGTCGAGATCCTCGAGCTCGCACGGCCATGGCCGACCGGGCCGGAGTCGTAGGCGAGACCATGCGCCGCTCGGAGAACGTCCGCCGCGCGGATCACCTCCCGTGCCCGGACGATCGTGCCGGGAGCTCCCGCACGCGCGCCGGTACGATATGGCGACCGATAGATGACAGACGCTCTTCGATCAGCAACGCGGCAAGCATCGGTGTCCCCCGGTCGCTACAGGCGCAATCAGCCTCGCCTCCGCTGCACCGGTCGCGTGTGGGGATAGCGTCCTGCCAGCGCCGGCCTGATCGGAGCAGCTAGCGGATGACCGGGCGGCTCGGAGGAAGGACGGCGATCGTGACGGGTGCGGCCAGCGGCATCGGTCTGTGCTCGGCCAGAGCGCTGGCCGGTGAGGGAGCGCGGGTTCTGCTGGCCGACCTGGACGGTGCGCGCGCGGCCAGCGCTGCCCGCGAGCTCGGCGACGGCTGCGCCGGCATTCGCGTCGATGTCACCGATCCCCACGAGATCGAGAGGATGGTGGGGACGGCCGTCGATCGCTTCGGGCAGCTCGACGTGCTCGTCACGTGCGCGGGCGCCTTCCACGCAACGCCGTTCGACCTGATCGACCCGGGCGAGTGGGATCGAATCCAGGCCGTCAATCTGCGCGGCACGTTCCTCTGCTGCCAGGCCGCGCTGCGCGTGATGATCCCGCGAGGCAGCGGCAGGATCGTCACGATGGGCTCTCTCGCCGGTCAGGTGGGGGGGCTCGCCGCCGGCGCCGCGTACGCCGCCTCGAAGGCGGGGGTGGCCGCGCTCACGAAGTCGATCGCGCGGTTCGCCGGCCCGCACGGCGTGACCGCCAACTGCGTCAACCCGGGGATCATCGAGACACCGATGATCGCCGCCTGGCCCGCCGACGTGCGCGAGCGGACGGTCGGAGCGACCCCGCTCGGGCGGACGGGCCTGCCCGAGGAAGTTGCAGCGATGGTTGTCGTCCTCGCCTCGGACGCGGCCAGTTTCGTCAACGGAGCGCACGTCGACGTCAACGGCGGCCTCCACATGGACTAGGAGGAGGATGGGGATGGCAAGTGCGAAGATCTGTCGCGGCAGCTGGTGCATGGCGTTCGGGTTCGACCCGATGGCCTCGCTCGAGCAGGTGGCGAAGGTGCTTTCCGCGTTCGAGTACGACGGCATCGAGATCGGCGGCTTCTTCGACCACGCGACGGTGGAGCGCTTTCCGGACAAGGCGAGCCGGCAGAAGCTCCGCACGTGGCTGACCGACGATCTCGGGCTCGAGATCGCGGGGATCGCGCCGGGGCCGTACGGCGACCTGTTTCGGTTGCCGTGGGCGACCGGCTCGCAGGAGGTCTACGACGAGTACCTGGAGTACTTCGAGAGCTACCTCGAGCTGGCAGCCGACATGGAGATCCCGGGGATGCGGGTGGACCCCGGCGCGGCCGGGCCGCTCCCCTACGATGCGGACTACGACCAGGTCTGGGACCGTGTCGTCAAGACGTTCCGACACCATGCCGAGCGGGGTGCAGAGCACGGCGTCGTCATGCTCTGGGAGCTCGAGTCGCTCCAGCCGTTCAACAAGCCGTCGGAGACCGTGAAGATGCTTCAGGACGTCGGAAGCCCGAACTTCAAGATCATGTACGACACCGGCCACTTCCAGGCCTGCGGCGTCATCGGCCACAACCACGTCCAGCCGGCCGAGACGCTGCCAAACCAGATCGACTTCATCAAGATGCTGCCTGCGGGCTCGATCGGGCACGTCCATCTCTGCGACACCGACATGAACACCCACCTCAACATGTTCGGGACGAAGTCCAACTTCGGCGAGGGGATCATCGACTTCGACGAGTTGATGCCGGTCCTGGCCGACGTGTACGACGGCGAGTGGTGGGCCGTCGACTCGATTCCGATGGGCTCGAAGGCGTGGCAGGACACGTGGGACGGCGTGCTGTGGCTGAACGAGAAGCTCGACAAGTACGTCCGCAAGGGTTGAGCCGCTTGCCGCGACGTCGAGGGCTGCCGCTCACGGGAACGCACAACTCGAGGAGGACAACGCGATGAAAGCTGCCGTCTTCTACGAGGCGGAGGATCTGCGCCTCGAGGATCTCCCCGAGCCCGAGGCCGGGCCGGACGAGGTGGTCGTCAAGGTGATCGCCTGCGGCTTCTGCGGCTCGGACATCGAGTACTACTACGGCAAGAGCCCGCTCGGCACCCCGGACGGGAAGGGGCCGCTCGTGCTCGGGCACGAGATCTGCGGCCGGGTCGTGCAGGCGGGCGCGCTCGCCGAGCGCTACGGCCTCGTCGAGGGCGACCGGGTCTCCCTCAACCCGGTGCAGAGTTGCAATGCGTGCAACGCCTGCCGCGCGGGGAAGCTCCAGTTCTGCCAGAACCTGACCGTGCTCGGCGTGACCATGAACGGCGGCTTCGCCGAGTACGTGACCGGCAAGGTTGCTCACGCCTACAAGCTTCCGGACACGCTCTCGGACGACCAGGGCGCGTTCGTGGAGATGCTCTCGTCCGCGGTCTACGCGGTCAAGCGGGCGGAGATCGAGCCGGAGAACTTCGCGGTCGTCTGGGGGCCGGGCCCGGTCGGCCTCGCGATGGTGCAGCTGCTGAGAAACGAGGGCGCCCGCGTCGCCATCGTCGGCACCCGGGACTACCGCCTCCAGGTCGCGAAGGATCTCGGCGCCGACTTCGCCTGGAACCCGAAGGAGGAGTCCTCACCGTTCTACGTCGAGGACGTCGCGAAGGCGATCCAGGACGCCAACGGCGGCCAGCTCGCCGACCGGGCGCTCGTCGCGACCGCGAACGTCGCCGCAAACCAGCAGGCGGTGGACGTCACCGGGCCCGGCTCGGTCGTCGTCCTGATGGGCCTCGCCGGTCCCACCGACGCGATCTCGGTTCCCCTGCTCGGGAACCTGTACCTGGACAAGACGATCCGGTTCTCGCTGCTCTACCCGCTCCAGTGGCCGAAGACGATCCAGATCCTCGCCGACTCGAAGATCGCGACGGACAGGATCATCACCCACTCGGCCAGTCTCGAGGGAATCGCGGGTGCGATCGAGCGGGTGCTGAACCGGGAAGACGAGGTCGTCAAGACCGTGATCAAGCCCTAAGGGGGTCCCCATGGCCGACCCGAAGTTCTCGGTCTCCGAGATCACGACGTTCCACCAGACGTTCGAGCAGGACCTCGACACCTACCGCGAGGCGGGCATCGGGGGGATCGGGATCTGGGAGTTCAAGCTGGACGCCGCCGGCGACGCGGAGGCGCTCGCCCGGCTTCGCGCCAGCGGCCTGAAGGCGACGACGATGATCCCGGGCACGCTCTCGATCTGGCCCGTGCCGTTCCCGGGGCCGACCGACCCCGAGGAGCGCACGGAGGGGCTCTGCGCCGCGATCCGCCGCTTCGCCCCGTTCGAGCCCGAGGTGATCCTCTGCCTGACGGGCAACCCCGGTGACGGGGTCGACGAGGCGGAGAAGCGCCGCGTCGCGGTGGACGGGCTGCGCCGGGCGGCGAAGGTGGCCGCCGAGCACGGGCTCACGCTGGGGCTGGAGCCGCTCCACCGCGACGTCTACGGCCACTGGACGCTCGTCAGCGACATCCCCGGGACGGTCGCGCTGCTCGACGAGATCGGGGAGCCGAACGTCAAGGTGCTCTACGACGTCTACCACCTCTGGGACACGGACGGCGTTGTCGAGCACACGGTCGCGAACGGCGACCGGATCGTCCGGAGCGTGCACGTGTGCGACTGGCGCGACCCGACCCGCAACGACTTCGACCGGGTGCTCCCGGGCGACGGGATCATCGACCTGCCCGCGATCTTCGGGGCGCTCGACGCGGCCGGGGTCGTCGGCTGGTTCGACCTCGAGATCTTCTCCGACGACGGCTCGTTCTCCGACCTGGACTTCGAGGACTCGCTCTGGAAGCAGGACCCGCTCGAGGTCGTGCGCCGCGGCAGGGCCGGCTTCGAGCGGGCGTGGGCGGCGAGGAAGGCGCCGGGCTGATGGGCCGGCTCGAGGGAAAGGTGGCGGTCGTCACCGGCGCCTCGCACGAGCGGGGCATCGGCCGCGGGATCGCGCTCGCGCTGGCCGCCGAGGGCGCGGACGTCGCCTGCGTGGACGTCGGCTTCGAGGAGGCGGGGGAGGAGCTCGCCGGGCTGATCCGGGAGCTC
Source organism: uncultured Gaiellales bacterium (assembly GCA_964370985.1). Lineage (GTDB taxonomy): Bacteria > Actinomycetota > Thermoleophilia > Gaiellales > Gaiellaceae > JAHDVS01. The sequence goes on from CAYJLE010000045.1 coordinate 17,267, forward strand.
GGCCGCCGCTCGGCGTTCTACCGCTGCGACGTGGCGCAGCGCGCCGAGGTGGACGAGCTGTTCCGCCGGGTCGAGGGCGAGCTCGGCTCGCCCTGGATCGTCTGCTCGAACGCGGGCGTCGGCGACTGGCAGGCGTGGACCGAGATCACGGAGGAGTCCTTCGACCGGATCGTCGGCGTCAACCTGACCGGCGCGTTCAACGTCGGGCAGGCGGCCGCGCGGGCGCTGGTCGCACGCGGCGGGGGCGGCCGGATCGTGTTCACCTCCTCGGTCCACGTGCAGATGTGCTTCCCCACGATGGCCGTCTACGGCTCCACCAAGCAGGGCGTGCGCGCCCTGTGCGAGACGATGGCGATCGAGCTCGGCCAGCACGGGATCACGGTCAACCACATCGGGCCCGGCTGGGTGAAGTCGCAGCTGAACGACCGCTCGCCCGGGCTGCGCACCAGCGAGGACGAGGAGGCGACCCTGAGGTTGATCCCGATCTCCCGGCCGTCCGAGCCGGTCGAGCAGGGGCGCGCGGTCGTCTACCTCTGCACCTCTCCGGACGGCGACTACGTGACCGGTGAGTTTCTCCGCGTCGACGGCGGCTTCGTGGTGGGGAAGTACTGATGGGCACCGTCACCGTCACCGGGCTGCCCGCCGGCCTCGAGGCCGCGGTGCGGGTGGCGCTCGCGGGCGCGGAGCTGCCGGCGGTCGTCGTCGGCGCCGGCTCGCTCGCACGCCGGCCGGTGCTCGACCTGACCCAGGAGGAGTGGGACGCAGCCGTCGCCGGCGCCCGCGCCGCGTTCCGGGCCGCCCAGGAGCGGGCCGCGGCGTGGGAGCGGGAGGGCCGGGCGGGCCGGGTCGTGTTCGTCGTCTCGACCGCCTCGGCGCGGGTCGTCCAGGGCGCAGCCCTCGAGGCGACCGCCGGCGGCTTCCTGACCACGCTCGCCCAGGTCGGCGCGGTCGAGCTCGGCGGCAAGGGGATCACCGTCAACACGGTCGTCCACGGCTGGCTCGAGGGGGAGCCGGCGGCGCTGCTCGAGGGGATTCCGGTCGGCCGGCTCGCCCGGCCCGAGGATGTCGCCGCGGCGATCGCCTTCCTGGCGTCGCCCGCAGCGGCCTACGTGAACGGCGCCGTGCTCGCGGTCGACGGCGGCGCGTGGATCACCAAGACGGCCGGGGGCAGCCCGCTCTCTCCGTGAGCGCAGCCCCGCCGGGCCGGGGGGTGGGGGGGGCGGGCCGGGGGGGCCCCGGCGGGGGGGGGGACGCGGCCGGGG
>CAYJLE010000046.1:0-18023 GCA_964370985.1 uncultured Gaiellales bacterium
AGGTCGCTCCAGCCGGAGAGGTCGGCCGGGCCGCAGCCGAGCGCGAGCTTCTCGCACACGAGCGCGTCGAACCCCTCCTCGTGCAGCGCCTGCGGGACGAGGTACACGTCGGCCACGTCCCCGTTCGCGATCACCGCCTTCGTGTCGACGTCCGCGAACAGCGCGATCTTTTCGCGGATGTCGCGCGAGAGATGGTCGCGCGACCGGCAGACGATGATGTCCGGATGGATTCCGATGCGACGCAGCTCGTTCACGGAATGCTGGGTCGGCTTCGTCTTCAGCTCCCCCGCCGACTCGATGAACGGGACGAGCGTGACGTGCACGTAGACGACGTTCTGCTGGCCCTGCTCGCGCCGGAACTGGCGGATCGCCTCGAGGAACGGCAGCGACTCGATGTCGCCGACCGTGCCGCCGATCTCCGAGATCACGACGTCAGCGTCGGAGGCCTTCGCAACCCGGCGGATCCGGTCCTTGATCTCGTTCGTGATGTGCGGGATCACCTGCACGGTCGAGCCCAGGTACTCGCCGCGGCGCTCCTTGCGGATCACGTGGTACCAGATCGACCCCGAGGTGTGGTTCGCGTTCCGCGAGAGGTTCTCGTCGACGAAGCGCTCGTAGTGGCCGATGTCGAGATCGGTCTCGGCCCCGTCCTCGGTCACGAACACCTCTCCGTGCTGGTAGGGGCTCATCGTGCCCGGGTCGACGTTGATGTACGGGTCGAACTTCTGCACCTGGACGCGCAGCCCCCGCGCCTTCAGGAGCGCGCCGAGCGAGGCGGCTGTGATCCCCTTGCCGAGCGACGAGACGACGCCGCCCGTGATGAACACGTATCTCGTCTGCCGCTCGCTCACCGGCCAACCCAGCCGAGCCGATCGAGCGCCGAGAGCACGGGCGTCCGCTCGATCGCGCGCCCGAGCGAGGTCTGCTCTCCGAGTGCGTTGAGCACGGCCAGTGCCCCCACGGCCGCCCAGCGCTCCTTCCCCGCGAGCCGGGTCACGAGCGTCAAGCCTACCACGGCACCCAGCGCATTCGACCCGGCGTCTCCCAGCATCATCCGCTCGCGGAGATCGTAGGGGAGCAGGAGGACGGCGACGGGCCGCGCGCCTCCGCCGAGCGCGAGCGACGCCGCCAGAAACGCCTTCAGCGCGCGCCCGGGCGCCGTGTCGAGCTGGTTGACCGCGTTCGCGCCGAGGGCCACGGCGAGCGCACCCGCCGGCGAGCGGGTCTGCGCGAAGCCGATGAGCGGGATCGCGACCAACTTCAGCGTCCCCGTCGTCGCGCCCGCGCGCAGGTGAGCCTGCAGGCCGCGCTCCGGGCCCGACAGCAGGTCGTCGGCGAGCCCGACGAGCGCGACCGCGCCGGCGGTGGCCCGCGCGTCCCGAGGTGCGGCGAACGCGGCGAGGAGGCCGAGGAGCGGCACGCGGTTCCCGCGACGGTTGACCGCGAGCGGTCCCGAGGCGAGGACGGCGTCGGCGAGCTGGCGGCCGCGGTGGACGAACCCGGCGACGTCCCGGCCGGTGGCGCGGTGGCGGAGCGGCAGCTCCACCTCGCCGACGGCGAGACCCGCGCGAACAGCGTCGATCGTCATCCGAAGCTCGCAGCCGAAGCCACGGGCGAGGGGGAAGCACGCTGCCCGGGCACGCTCGTTCAGGTAGCGCTGGCCCGACAGCGGCTCCCTCGCCGGGAAGCCCGAGCGGGCGCGGACCAGCGCGGCCGCCGTCCCCTTCGCCAGGCCGAACCCGCCACCCTGGCGCTCGGCGAACGCCGCGATCGCGAGGTCGAGGCCGGCGCTCGCGAGCGGGCGCAGGTCGCCGTCGAGGTCGGCGTCGCAGAGGATCACCGGCCCCGGGGGGGCGGCGCGCTCGGCCGCGCTGAGCGCCTCCCCCTTGCCGAGACGCGGGCCGGGCACGACGAGCGCGCCCGCGCCGCGGGCCTCGGCGGCGGTCGCGTCGCGAGATCCGTCGTCCCCGACCACGACCGCGGCACCGGGGAACTCCTCGCGCAGCCGCCGGACCGTGGCTGCGATCCGCGCTCGCTCGTCGCGCGCGGCGACGAGGACGGCGGCCGGCTCACTCCTCAACGGTGGCGACCGTGACCGTGACCGGCTCGACGGGCGGCGACACGCCCTCCGCCCCGTCCTTCGTCCCGTAGCGGCCGGAGGCTGCGCCGGCGAGCAGGACGGTGAGCGCGACCCGCCCGGCGGTGGTGTTGACGTGATCGACGCTCGAGACGCCCAGGTCGTGGAAGAAGGGGACGCTGGACGGGTCGGCGGCCGAGCTCTCGACGCCCACGACCGGGATCCTGACCTCGGCGAGGCCCCTGACGATGCCCGCGACCAGGGTGTCGGCCTGGCCGTTCCGCGCCGCCTCCTCGATGTCGTCCGTCTCCCCCGGCGCCCAGGAGCGCACGACGACGACGCCGTCGACGGCGTTCTCGAACGCACCGGTGCGCTCCTGCACGAGCGCTGCGGCGAGGAGATCCCACAGCGGCGCCTCGCCCCCCAGCGCGAGCTCGCGCCCCAGGGCGGCGCCGAGGTCGCCTCGCTCGTCCTCGCCGGCGAGCGAGGCGAGCGCCGGATCCGCGGCGAGCAGCTCGTCGATCACGTCCAGGTCGGGCGGGAGCTCGAGCACGGTCGTTCGCGCGGGGCTGCCCGCGCCGGCGTCGGTGAGCGTCCGCTCGACCGCGGCGCGCAGGCCACCGTCGAGCGACCCGAGGAAGAGCAGCGCGATCCCCTTGCCGGCGAGGCGACCGGAGACGAGCGCCGGGTACACGTCGTCGACGAGCTCCTCGGCGGCGTCCTTCTCCCGCTCCGCTACGTCCGTCCGCTCCCGCTCGGCCTCGACCTGGTCGCGCAGCGCCGCCAGCTCGTCCTCGCGGATCCTCTCGGTCGTGTCCTCGACGGTGCCGCCGGCGGCGATCGCGACGCCGATCACGATTCCGACCGCGAGCGCGGCGAACACGGCCGCGAGCGACGCGACGTGATAGCGCAGGTCGAACATCTACCCCGCCTCGACCAGCATCAGGGCAGTGCGCGGATGCGGTCGACGAACGCCGAGATCAGGTCGCGCAGCTCGGGCGAGCCGGCGACGGCCGCGGCCACGACCGCGACGGCGGCCAGCGCGAACGTGACGAGCGGCACGAGACCGACCCGCTGGCGGAACAGCCGCGACACGCCCCGGGCGTCGACGAGGACCTCCCCCACCTTGAGCCTGGTCAGGAACGTGGAGGACATCCCGGCCCGGTTGCGCTCGAGGAACTCGACCAGGTTGAAGTGGGTGCCGACCGCGACGATCAGGTCGGCGCCCTTCTCGTACGCGAGCAGCATCGCGAGATCCTCGCTGATCCCGGCCGCGGAGACGGCAACGGTCGGCAGCCCGAGCCGGTCGAGTCTGGCGCGACCGGGGGCCGACCCGTCCTCGTACGCGTGCACGACCAGCTCGGCACCGCAGCCGAGCGCGTCGTCCGAGACCGAGTCCATGTCACCGACGATCAGATCCGGGCGGTAGCCGGCCTCGAGGAGCGCGTCGGCTCCTCCGTCGACGCCGACCAGCACGGGTCGGAACTCGCGGATGTAGTGGCGGACGATCGCGAGATCGCGCTTGTACCCGGGGCCGCGGGCGACGACGAGCGCGTGGCGGTCGCGGAAGCGCGTGCGCAACTGGGGCAGCTCGACGCCCTCCGTAAGCAGCCGCCCCTCCTCGCGCAGGTAGCGCATCGTGTTGTCCGCGAACGACTCGAGCGCCTCGGTGACCCGCCCGTTCTGCTCGGCGAGCAGGCGCTCGAGCAGCTCGCGGGTGAGCTCGTGACCGGAGGCCAGCCTCGTACCGTTCCGGTAGACGCTGGCGTCGCGGACGGAGACGACGTCCCCTTCCCGGATCTGCTCGAACAGCGGCGCCCCGGGCGCGTCGACGAGGTGGACGCCGGCGCGCACGAGCTCGAGCGGGCCCGGGTTCGGGTAGCGCTCGCTGACGGACGGCGACACGTTCACGACGATCCGGACGCCCGACGCCACGAGCTCCTCGGCGGAGACCCGGTCGAGCTCCGCGTGGTCGATGATCGCGACGTCCCCGGCGCCGAGACGCTTGACGAGGCGCTTGGTGCGACGGTCGAGCTTGGCCGTCCCCCGGAACTCGGTGCGGTTCACCTGATCACCTCGAGGAACTCCGCGCCGCCGAGCATCCGCTCGAGCTCCTCGCGGCGCTCCGCGGCATCGAGCGACTGGATACGGGTGTGGGTCGGGTCGCCCGCCACCTTCTCGACCCGGAAGTGCCTGTCGGCGACGCTCGCGATCTGCGGCAGATGGGTGATCGCGACCACCTGGGCGTGCCCGGCGAGCCGTTGGAGCGCATCCGCGACCGCGTGCGCGGTGCGGCCGCCGATCCCGGCGTCGATCTCATCGAACACGATCGTCGGCTCGCCCGCGCTCGCGTGGGCGACGACGCGCAGCGCGAGCGCTATCCGCGACAGCTCGCCGCCCGACGCCGTGGTCGCGACCGGCGCGAACGGCAGGCCGGCGTTGGGGCGGATCCGCAGCTCGACAGCGTCGCTGCCGGTCGGGCCCGGCTCCCGGCCGTCGAGCCCGACCTCGAGGTCGCCGTCGCCGAGGCCGAGTGCGGCAAGCTCGCCGCGGACGGCCTCCACGAACGGCGCGGCGGCCGCGTTGCGAGCTTCGCGCAGGGCAGCGGAGGCCGCGGCGTGGCGCCGCTCGGCCGCCTCGAGCGCGGCGCGGGCCGCCTCGAGCGGGTCGTGACCGGCCCCGAGCTGCGCGAGCTCCGAGGCCGCGTCGCTCGCGCGCTCGAGCAGCTCGGCGAGGGTCGTCGCTGCGAAGCGCCGCTTGGCGTCGGCGATTCGCCCGAGCCGCTCCTCCACGTGCTCGAGACGGCCGGGCTCCGCCTCGAGCGAGTCGAGGAAGCCGCGCAGTGCGGACGCGGTGTCCCGCAGCCGGGCGCTCAGATCGGCGATGTCCGACGCGGCCTCCGCCAGCTCCGGCACGAGGTCGGCGACCGGCTGGAGCGCCCGCTCGGCGCGCGCGGCCAGGTCGGCGGCCCCGTCGCTCTCTCCAAGCTCGGGGGCCAGGGTCTCGGCGGCCACCGCGGCGGCCTCGGCGAGCAGGGTCGCGTTGCGCAGGCGGTCGCGCTCGGCGCGCAGCTGCTCCTCGGAACCGAGCTCGAGCCCCTCGCTGGCGGCGACGAGCGCCTCGAGCTCGCCGCGGAGCGACGCTCGGTCGACCGCGGAGCGGGCGAGCTCGTCGTGGCGGCGACGACACGCGCGAAGCTCCCGCCAGGCGGCGGCGCTCTCGCGGCGGCGGCGGAGCTGCTCCTCGCCCGCGAACGCGTCGAGGACGTCGAGCTGGTGGGCAGGGCGGGCAAGCCTGCGCTGCTCGAACTGGCCGGACATGGCGACGAGCCGCTCGACCGCTGCGGCAGCCGCTTCCCGGGGGACGGCGCGGCCCCAGGCGTAGGCACGACTGCGCCCGTCGGCGAAGACGCGGCGGGCTACGACGAGCCCCGGCTCCTCCTCCGGCTGGAGCTCGCGCAGCGCCTCGAGCGCGTCGTCGTCGAGGAAGCCGTCCGGGAGGTCGAGCTCGGCCTCGACGTACGCCTCCTGGCCGTCGGGACCCCGGAGGCCGCTGTCGCCCTTCGCGCCGAGGAGCAGGCCGACCGCCTGCGCGAGGATCGTCTTCCCCGCGCCCGTCTCCCCGGTCACCACGTTCAGGCCGGGGGCGAGCGCGAGCTCCGCCTCCCGGATCAGGACGAGGTTCTCGATACGCAGGCGGCGAAGCATTGGCCTCAGAGGAAGACGTCACGCAGGCGGGTGAAGAACGTGACTTCGGGCAGGAGCGCTAGCAGCCCCTTCTCGCGGCCGACGTCGACGGAGAACGAGCCGCCTGGCGGGAGCTCGCCGACGTTCCGTCCGTCGACGACGACGGTGACGGGCACGTCGGGAGTCAGGTTCGAGACGGACAGGCCGAGCCCGGGCGAGACGACGAGCGGTCGGGCGTGCAGGGAGTGCGGGGCGACGTACGTGATCGCCATCGCGTCGAGCCCCCAGGTGATCACGGGTCCGCCGCTCGAGAGGTTGTAGGCGGTCGACCCGGACGGGGTGCAGCAGATCATCCCGTCGCAGGCCTGGTCGCCGATGCTCTCGCCGCCGACCGCCGAGCCGAGCTCGATCATGCGACCCGGGCGGGCGCTTGTCGCGACGACGTCGTTGATCGCTGTGTGCGTGCGGCCGGCCACGGTCAGGGCGAGGGTGGCCAGCTCGAAGACCTTGTACTCGCCGGCGAGGACGCGGCCGACCCCGTCCTCGAGCCCGTCGGCGGCGATGCTGGTGAGGAAGCCGATGCGGCCGAAGTTGACGCCGACGACGGGAACGCCGGTGCCGAGGAAGCGGTGCAGCGCGCGCAGCATCGTGCCGTCGCCGCCGAGCGCGATCGCGAGGTCGACGTCGGTACCGCCCTCGTCGACCAGCTCGACGGAGCGGGCGGCGGCGAGCGCCTCGACCTGCGCGAGCGCCCCGCCGAGCGCCTCCGCGCGCCCGTGGGTGACGACCGCGGCGCGGCGGACTGCTCTAGGGGCGGTCACGGAGGAGGAGGAAGATCTCACGGTTGCCCTTGGGGCCGGGTAGCCCGGAGTCCGCCTCGCCGAGGACGTCGACACCGAGCGACGCCGCAAGCTCGCGGATCTCGTCGAGGACGCGGCGGCGCACGGCCGGGTCGCGAACGACTCCGCCCTTGCCGACGTCGGCACGGCCGGCCTCGAACTGGGGCTTGACGAGCACGAGCGCCTGCCAGCCCGGGCGGGCGCAGGCGAGCACGGGCGGCAGGACGAGCCGCAGGCTGATGAACGAGACGTCGCAGGTGACGAGGCCGGGGCGGAACGGGAGCTGCTCGCAGCGCAGGTGGCGTGCGTTGACGCGCTCGAGCACGTGGACGCGCGGGTCGGCGCGCAGCCGCTCGTGGAGCTGCGCGCGGCCGACGTCGAGGGCGATCACGCGGGCGGCGTCAGCCTGGAGCAGACAGTCGGTGAAGCCGCCCGTGGAGGAGCCGACATCGAGGCAATCCTCGCCGGCCGGGTCGACCCCGAACGCCTCGAGCGCGTGCTGGAGCTTCTCCCCGCCCCGGGAGACGAACCTCGGCGGCCGCTCGAGCTCGAGCTCGGCGGCCTCGTCGACCTGCGACCCCGCCTTGTCGAACCCGCGCACGCGCCCGGCGAGGACGAGCGCCTGCGCCTGGGTGCGCGTCTCGGCGAGCCCGCGCTCCACGAGCAAGACGTCAAGCCGCTTCTTCACCCCGGAAAGGTTATCCGCGCCCCCGGGCGCCGACGACTGCTCGTTCCGTACATGCCCGGAGCGCTCACCCCGGGGTCAGACCCCTCAACATCCGCTTAACACGGGCGGGGCGGGCGGTCGCGGACGCGGCAGTCAGGCCCGGCGGTCGCGGATCGTGCCGACGAGCTCGGCGAGCGTCGACGTGTCCGCGGGGAGAGCACGGAGGCGCTCCTCGACGCGGGCACGAACCTCGTCTGCGATCTTCCGGGCGCGCTCGAGCCCGAACAGCGTCACGTAGGTGACCTTCCCGGCCGCCTCGTCCTTCCCGGGTGTCTTTCCGAGCTCCTCCGCCGTTCCGGTCGCGTCGAGGATGTCGTCGACGATCTGGAACAGGAGCCCGACGTCGTCGCCGAACGCGTGCCAGGGCTCTCTCTCGGCCTCCCCCACGCCGGCGAACGCGAGCGCGCAGCGGACGCACGCCCCGAGCAGCTTCCCGGTCTTCAGCCGGTGCAGCGCCGCCAGCGCCTCCGCGTCGACCGCACCGTCCTGGGTGATGTCCACGTACTGGCCGCCGATCATCCCGAGCGTCGCCGCCGCCAGCTCCCGCGCCGGCTCCGGGGACGGGACACTCAGCGCGAGCCGGAACGCCTCGGCCAGCAGCGCGTCCCCGGCGAGGATCGCGATGCCCTCCCCGAACCGGGCATGCGCGCTCGGCTGCCCGCGCCTGAGGTCGTCGTCGTCGAGCGCCGGCAGGTCGTCGTGGACGAGCGAGAACGTGTGCACGAGCTCGAGCGAGCAGGCGACCGGCAGGAGCTCCCCTGGGTCGCACTCGAGCGCCTCGCCCGTGGCGAGGCACAGCACCGGCCGGATCCTCTTGCCGCCGCCGAGCAGCGAGTAGCGCACCGCCTCCTCGAGCCCGCCGAGCTCGCCGTAGAGCCGAAGCTCGCCGAGATAGCCCTCGGCGAGCTCGCGCAGCTCGTCAAGCCGGCTCATCGCCTCCTCGAAGCTCGGGCCCGGCGCGCCGCTGCAGCTCGATCTCGGTCTGAACCTCCTTCGCGAGGTCGACGAGCTCCTGGAGCACGTCCACCGCCATCTCCGAGCTGTCGGCGGCGTCCAGCCTGACCCGCGCCTCGTCGAGCCGCGCGAGCAGGCCCTCGAGACGCGCTCTCGTGTCCTCGCCGGTCACGGGTCAACCCTACCGGGCCGACCCGGTCGCTTCACGCGCGATCCGCGCCAGGATCCCGTTCACGAGCCGCGCCGCTTCGACCGACGCGTAGCGCTTGGCCAACCCGACCGCTTCGTCGATCGCCACCTCGACCGGCACGGCGCTCCGATCGAGCTCCCGGATCGCCATACGAAGGATGTTGCGCTCGACGGTTCCGAGCCGATCGGCCGTCCAGTCGACAGCCGCGGCGGTGATCCGCGCGTCGAGCTCCGCTGACCGCTCCATGACCTCCTCGGCCAGGGCCCGCGCGAACTCGTCGACCTCGCCCTCGAACAGCGACGCCAGCGGCTGGCCGGTTAGGTCCCACTGGTAGAGGAGGAACAGCGCCTGGCGGCGCGCTGCCCGCCGGCCGATCACGGCGCGCCCATGGAGGCGAGCCCGCCCCCGGCCTCGTGCAGGAACGCGGTCGTGTACGAGCCGACCCGGAACTCCTCGCTGGCGAGGATCTCGAGCGCGAGCTCCCGCGTCGTCGGCACGCCCTCGATCTCGAGGTCGGCGAGCGCGCGCCCCGCCCTGGCGAGCGCGTGCGTGCGATCCGCGTCCCACACGATCACCTTCGCGATCAGCGAGTCGTAGTACGGCGGGATCACGTAGCCCTCGTACACGTGCGTGTCGACGCGGACGCCGGGCCCGAGCGGGGGCCGGAACCGCGTCACCGTCCCCGGCGTCGGCATGAAGTCGCGCGCGGGATCCTCCGCGTTGATTCGAACCTCGATCGCGTGCCCGTGGCGCTCGGCGCGGCCGGTCAGCGGCAGCCCGTGGCCGGCGGCAACGGAGAGCTGGCCCCGCACGAGGTCGATGCCGGTGACGAGCTCGGTGACGGGATGCTCGACCTGCAGCCGCGTGTTCATCTCGATGAAGAAGAACTCGTCGCCCACGACGAGGAACTCGACCGTGCCGGCGCCCCGGTAGCGGATCGCCTCGCACGCCCGCCTCGCCGCCTCCTCGAGCCTGTCGCGCAGCGCGTCCGTGACTCCCGGCGACGGGGACTCCTCGACGAGCTTCTGGTGGCGGCGCTGGATCGAGCAGTCGCGCTCGCCCAGAGTGAGCACGCCGCCTTCGCCGTCGCAGAGCACCTGGATCTCGACGTGCCGCGCGAGCTGCACGGCCCGCTCCAGGTACAGGGCGCCGTCCGAGAACGCGGCCTGCGCCTCCGCGGCCGCCGCGTGATAGGCGTCGTCGAGCCCGTCGGGGCCTACGACGAGGCGCATGCCGCGCCCGCCGCCACCGGACGTCGCCTTCAGGAGAACGGGGTAGCCGACCTCGTCGGCGACCCGCCTCGCGTCGTCGAGCCCGGTCAGCCCGGACTTCCCGGGCACGATCGGCACGCCGGCCGCCCTCATCGTCTCCCGGGCGCGTGCCTTGTCGCCCATCAGCTCGATCGACTCGGGTCGGGGCCCGACGAAGACGAGACCGGCGTCCTCGCACGCCCGGGCGAACGCGGCGTTCTCCGATAGGAACCCGTAGCCCGGGTGGACGGCGTGGCAGCCGGTCGTCTCGGCGGCCCCGATCAGGGACGGGATGTTGAGGTAGCTCTCGGCCGGCGACGGCGGCCCGAGGCAGATGGCCCGGTCGGCGAGCCGCACGTGCAGCGACTCGCGGTCGGCGGTGGAGTACACGACGACGGTCTCGATCCCGAGCTCTCGGCAGGCGCGAATCACGCGCACGGCGATCTCGCCGCGGTTGGCGATCAGGATGCGCCGGAGCACGGGCCGCCTACAGCGCGTCGAGGGGTCGCCCGTTCGCCGGCTCGAGCTCGAACAGGAGCTGCCCGTACTCGACCGGCTGGGCGTTCTCGATGTGGGCGGAGCGGACGATGGCGTCGATCTCGGACTTGACCTCGTTGAACAGCTTCATCGCCTCGAGCAGGCACAGCGTCTGCCCGGCGGCAACGGGGTCGCCGACCCTGACGAACGGGAGGGCGCCCGGCTGCGGGGCCAGGTAGCAGATGCCGACCATCGGCGACTCGACGCGGACGAGCCCGTCCTGGACCGTCTCGGCGTCCGCCTCGGCTCCGACGTCCGACACGGGCCCCGAGAGGGCGGCGCCGGGCGCGCGCTCCTCGCTGCGCCGGACGGTGACGCGAGTCTCCCCCTCCTCGATCGTGACCTCGCCGATTCCCGATTCCTGGACGAGGTCGATCAGCTCCCGGATCCGGTCGGCCCGGGTCTCGCCGACGCCGGCGACGAGAGGCTCCTCCCCACGTGCCCTCGCGCGGGTCGTTCGGAGAAGGGCCTCCGCCTCCTCGCCGAACAAAGCCAGCAGGAGCAGGTCCTCCTCGCTGGAGGCGAGACCGTCCGCGGCCTCGCGGAGCGCGTCGAGGTCGGGGGGCTCCGGCTCGGGCATGCCGTCCCCGAGCAGCTCGACGGCGCGCCTGACGACGGGGTCGATCGGACGCGGCGGCGTACCCCAGCGTCCGCCGACGAGCAGGCGCGCCTCGTCGACGACGGTCTGCCAGCGCTGCGCGGACAGGACGTGGAGCAGCGCCTGGGAGCCGAGCACGTTGCCGATCGGCGAGCCTAACGGCGGCCAGCCGCATTCGCGCCGGATTCGAAGCAGCTCGTCGATCACCTCGTCGAGGCGATCGGAGAGACCGGCGGCGCGGAGCCGGTCGTCGAGGCCGGAGACGAGGCCCGCGGGAAGCCTGTGCTCGGCGGCACGGACCGCGTCGCGAGGCGTCAGCGGCGGCACGGGCATGTCGCCGAGCTCGAGGTCGACGTGCTCGCACGCCTCCCACAGCGTGTCGAGGTCGACGCCGGTCTCGAGGCCGATGCCCGCCAGCGACTGCGAGAGCGCCTCCGCGGATGGACGGTAGAGCGTGATCGCGACGGGGTAGATGGCACAGGCGACGGGAGACGCGCCGCCGCGGGCGCCTTCGAGGGCGGTGACGAGCGCGCGCCCGGCGGCGCCCTGGCAGTAGAGCCCGACGGGGAGGCCGCTCGCTTCGCGCACCTGCTCGACGACGGAGCGGGCATGGGCGGCGTCGAGGGAGCCGGCCGGGTCGGAGACCATGATGCGCGCGACACCGAGCGCTGCGACCTGGCGCGCGCGCTCGGCGAGCTCATCGGGCTCGCCTCCCGGCCCCGGGTTGTGGACGAGGCCGGCGACGACCTCCTTGCCGGCATCGTGGACGGCGTCCACGGCGGCCGCGAGCCGGGCGACGTCGTTGAGCGGATCGGAGATGCGGAACACGTCGATGCCGCTCTCGGCGGCGCTGCGGACGAAGCGGCGGACGAGGTCCTCGTCGAGTGGCCTCGAACCGACGAGGAAGCGACCGCGCAGGGCGATCGCGAGCGGTGTCGAGCAGCGGGCCTTGAGCGCCCGGATCCGGGCCCACGGGCTCTCGACGCCGTCGCGGACGCAGGCGTCGAAGCAGCCCCCGCCTGATACCTCGAGGCAGCCGAAGCCGGCACGGTCGAGGATCGACGCGAGCTCGAGCAGGCGTGCGGAGCCGACGTGCTCCGCGAGGGGCTCCTGGCTGAGGAGCCGGATGGTGGTGTCCCAGAGCTCCGCCACGGCGCCCGTGCCCGTCGTTAGACGCGCGAGATGTACCGGCGCTCGCGCGGGTCGATCTTGAGCCGGTCGCCGGTGTTGACGAAGAGGGGCACCTGGATCACGGCGCCGGTCTCGAGCGTCGCGGGCTTCGTCACGTTCGAGACCGTGTCGCCTTTGACGCCCGGCTCCGTGTCCACGACCGCGAGCTCGACGGACGCGGGCAGCTCGACGCCCGCGGCGCGCCCGTCTAGCGTGAGCAGGAGCACGAAGCTGGACGGCTGGAGAAAGTCGAGCGCCTCCTCGACCTCGCCGCGCGGGAAGGAGATCTGCTCGAACGTCTCCTGGTCCATGAACACGACCTCGTCGCCCGCATCGTAGAGGTACTGGACGCTCTTCGTCTCGGTGTGCACCCGCGGCATCTTCTCCCCTGCCCGGAAGGTCTTGTCGACGACCGCGCCCGTGGCGACGTTCTTCAGCTTGGTGCGCACGAACGCGCCGCCCTTGCCGGGCTTCACGTGCTGGAACTCGACGATCTTCCAGACCTGCCCGTCGATCTCGACGTGCATGCCGTTCTTGAACTGGTTGGTGGAGATGATCTCGGCCACATGCACATGCTAGTAGGGGCAGGTCACGCGGCGCCCCGCCACCGGCCCGCCCTGCCTCCCGGGTCTCCCCGGCCGGGCGTGCGACCCCCGATCCCCACCCCGCCGAGGCCGTCTCACCACTGGCCGCTCCAGCCATGCCCCGGAGTCATACCGCGGGGTCTGACCCCGGGGTCACCTTCGACGCGCAAACCCGTATGGTTGCGGGCGTTACCCTCAAGGCCTAAGTCACCACGACTCAAGGGGTCTGACCCCGGGGTCTGACCCCGGGTCCTGTCCGCCTACCTGACGACGACCAGCGACTTCGTGACGGGCGTGAGGATCTCGATCCCGGCGGCGCCGACGACGACGAGATCCTCGATGCGCATGCCGCCGAGCCCGCTCAGGTAGATGCCCGGCTCGACGGTGAGGACGTTGCCGGTCTCGACGGTGTCCTTCGAGGTGCGGGCGAGACGCGGCTCCTCGTGGATCTCGAGGCCGACGGCGTGGCCGAGGTTGTGCATCACCTCGTAGCCGGCGTCGACGAGCAGGCCGCGCGCGACGGCGTCGACGTCGCGGCACGGGACGCCGGCGCGCAGCGCGTCGAGCGACGCGATTTGCGCCTCGAGGCATGTCTCGTAGGCGCGCGCCAGCTCGGCGGGAAGCTCGCCGGTCGCGAACGTGCGCGTGCAGTCGGAGCAGTAGCCGTCGACGACGCAGCCGGCGTCGACGACGACGGTCTCGTCGGGGCCGATCGCACGCCCGCCCGGATGGTGGTGCGGCCGGGCCGCGTTCGGCCCGCCGGCAACGATCGTGTCGAACGAGAGCGCCTCGGCACCGAGCTCGCGCAGCGTCCGCTCGAGCCACCACGCCACCTCCGCCTCCGTCCGCCCGACGAGTCGCTCCCGCCCGAGCAGCTCGAACGCCTGGGAGAGCAGCGCTGCGGAGCGCCGGAGCGCGTCGAGCTCGCCGTCGTCCTTGACCGCCCGCAGCCGCTCGACGGCACCCTGCGTCGGGACGAGCTCGACGCCACCGGCGGCGAGCGTGCGATGGGCGGCGAAGCTGACCTGGTCGGCCTCGAACGCGACCGGCCCGGCCGCGAGCTTCCGAAGCGACTCCCGCAGGAAGACGGGCAGCTCCCGGTCGGCCTGCACGAGCTCGACACCGGCGACGGCGCGCGCCGCGTCCACGTAGCGCCCGTCGGTGACCAGCCGGGCGTGCTCGGCGTCGACCAGCACGGCCGCGTTCGAGCTCTGGAAGCCGGTCAGGTAGCGGACGTTGACGGCGGCTGTGACGAGAAGCGAAGGAGCACCGAGCTCGGGCAGCCGCGCACGCAGCCGCTCGATCCGCTCGCTCACTGGCTCCCCGCCAGCCACGCGAGCGCCTCCCGGTAGCCCTCCGGACCCTTCCCGACGATCCGGTGCGCGACCACGTCCTCGATCACGGAGCGCCGCCGCCACTCCTCACGCTCGAGGATGTTGGAGAGGTGCACCTCGACCACGGGAACGCCGATCAGCTCGACGGCGTCGCGGATCGCGTAGCTGTAGTGCGTCCACGCGCCCGGGTTGAGGACGACGCCGTCGGCCCAGCGACGTGCGTCGTGACACCAGTCGATGAACTGCCCCTCGTGGTTGGTCTGGAAGCAGCGAACGGACACGTCGAGCGCCATCCCCCACTCGTACAAACGCGTCTCGAGCTCCGCGTAGGACAGGCCCCCGTAGAGGGCGGGGTCACGGTCGCCGAGCGCGTTCAGGTTCACCCCGTTGATGACCGCGATGCGCACGACGCGAGTCTACGCTGCCACGAGCGCCGCGAGGGCCGCTCGGATCTCGTCGTCGGGGAGCTCGACCGGGAACGCGGGCTTGCCGGGCGCCTCGAGCAGGACGAGCCTCACCCGGCCGTCCCGGGCCTTCTTGTCGCGGGCAAGCGCCTCCCACGCGCGGCCCGCGTCGACCCGGGCCGGCTCGGCCGGCAGCAGCTCCTCGACCTCGGCGAGCACGGCCGGGTCGAGCCCGAGGTGGCGGACGGAGAGGAAGAGGGCCGCGCGCAGCCCGAGCGCGACCGCCTCCCCGTGGCTCGGCTCGCTGTACCCGCCGGCCGCCTCGAGCGCGTGCGCGAACGTGTGGCCCAGGTTGAGGATCACCCGGCGGCCCTGCTCGGTCGGATCGGCGAGGCAGACCGCGGTCTTGAACGCGGCGCAGCCGCGGACGAGCCGCTCGTCCGGGAGCCGCCACAGCTCCCGGTTCGCGAGCAGCCCGGTCTTGACGACCTCCGCCATCCCCTCGGCCCGCTGGCGCGCGGGCAGGGTCGCGAGCAGGTCGGGGTCGGCGACGACCCGGGCGGGCGGGTGGAACGCGCCGACGAGGTTCTTCCCCTGGGCGAGGTCGATGCCGGTCTTGCCGCCGATCGCCGCGTCGACCTGCCCGACGAGCGTGGACGGCACGGGCATCCAGGCGACGCCGCGCAGATAGGCGGCGGCGACGAAGCCGGCAACATCGGTGGTGGTTCCGCCGCCGAGCGCGACGACGGTGCCGGAGCGGTCGAGCGCGAGCTCGGCCCAGAGCCGCTCGCAGGTCGCCAGGGTCTTGGCCGCCTCACCGGACGGCACGGTGTGCGTCGCCGTGAGGCGCGCGCCGAGCGCCGGGCGGTGGAGGTCGAGCACCCGCTCGTCGGCGACGAGCTCGACCGCGCCGTCGCCTGGCACGTGCTCGTCGAGACGGGCGAGCGCCCCGCGCTCGACGACGATCCCCCCCGCCGCGAGGAGGACGCCGTCGACGTCACGGGCGACCGCGTCGGCGGCCTCGCGGTACACGGGGAGCCGCTCGTCGTAGAGCGCCCTGAACGCGTCCTCGTCTGCGGCGAGCGGCCGGTGACTCGTCCGGGAGACCCGCAGCCACGCCTCGTCCGGATCGATCTCGAGCAGGACGGTGAATGCGCGCGCGAGCAGCGCTGCCCGCGTCTCGGGTCGCGTGACGGCGCCGCCACCGAGCGCGAGCACGTGCGGGTCGTGCCGGTCGAGCAGCTCGCGGGTGAGCTCGCTCTCGGCATTTCGAAACCACAGCTCGCCGCGCTCGACGAACAGCTCCGGGATCGTGAGGCCGTGGTGGTGCTCGAGCTGCGCGTCGACGTCGACGAACGGGCGCTGGCAGAGGCGCGCGACCTCGGCGCCGACGGTGGTCTTGCCGGCGCCCATGAAGCCGATCAGGGCGATGTGGCGGCCGGCCGCCGGGCCCACGGTTACCGCTCTCCGTCGGGGTGACGCATTCCTCGCTCTACCGGGGTGCCCAGTCGATGCGCTCGACGTACGCGCGGTGCGCGGCGACGAAGTCGCCGATCGAGTCACCGCCGAATTTCTCGCGCGCGGCGCGGGCGAGCTCGAACGCGACGACGGCCTCGGCGACGACGGCGAGAGCCTCGACTGCGCACACGTCGGAGCGCTCGACGAGCGCCTGCGCGGGCTCGAGCGTGGCGAGGTCGACGGAGCGCAGCGGCCGCATCAGCGTCGGCAGCGGCTTCATCGCGGCCCGCACGACGATCTCCTCCCCGGTCGTTACGCCCGCGTCGATCCCGCCGGAGCGGTTCGTCTCCCGATAGAAGCCGCGCCCGTCGCGAAAGAGCTCGTCGTGGGCGTCGGAGCCGCGCAGGGGGGCGAGCCCGAACCCGTCGCCGATCTCGACGCCCTTGACGGCCTGCGTGCCCGCGAGCGTCCAGGCGAGGCGGGCGTCGAGCCGCCCCTCCTTGGTCGCGTAGGAGCCGAGCCCGGGCGGGACGCCCCGCGCGCGCACCTCGACGAGGCCGCCGAGGGTGTCCCGGTCGGCCCGGGCCGTGTCGATCGCGGCCCGGATCGCCTCCTCGCCGCGCGCGCCGCCGACCTCGAGCGCGATGCCTTCGACGGTGACGCCGATCTCCGCGAGCAGCGCCTTGGCGACCGAGCCGGCGGCGACGAGCGCCGCGGTGTGGCGCGCGCTCGCGCGCTCGAGCGCGTCGCGGACGTCGGGGAGGTCGTACTTCATCACGCCGGGAAGGTCGGCGTGGCCGGGCCGCGGCAGCGTGACGGGTTTCGTGCCCTTGCCTTCCGGCTCCCCCTCGGGCGGCCACGGGCTCATGCCCCACGTCCAGTTGCGGTGGTCGAGGTTGCGGACGACGAGGGTGAGCGGCGTGCCGAGCGTGCGGCCCTGGCGCAGCCCGGAGAGCATTTCGACGCGGTCGGTCTCGAGCTGCTGCCTGGGGCTGCGCCCGTAGCCCTGCTGGCGACGGTGGAGATCGCGGTCGATCGCGTCGCGGTCGAGGACGAGCCCGGCGGGGAGCCCGGAGACGACGGCGACGAGCGCCGGCCCGTGGGACTCGCCCGCGGTGGTAAGGGTCAGGGTCACGCCCCGAAGACTAGAGGCTCGCTCTCGTGCGGCTGGGCGGCGTGCTCGCAGAGCCGCGCGAGATCCCGATCGAGGTGCCAGACGACGACGTCGCCGCCGGTCGCGGCGGCACATCCGATGATGAGGTAGTCGACGGCCGGCAGTCGGTGGGCCCCGTGCGTCGTCGCGGCGAGGCTTCGCTGCAGCTCGAGCGCACGAGCGGCCGCAGCCTCGGTGAGCGGGAGCCAGGCGAGCGGCTCGAAGACCTGAGCGAGATCCTCCTCGTACTCGACACCGTTTCGCGCGCTGTGCAGGACCTCGAGCACCACCGGGACGCAGGTCGCGATCTCGTCGCGTCCGATGCGGTCAGCGAGCTTCGCCCGCAGCGGTGCATCCCGCTTCGCCCACGCCCAGATCGTCGAGTCGGCCAGGTAGCGCGCCACTACCGATCGGGATCGGTCCGGGCCCGCCGTAGCTCATCGAGCTCCTCCGGGGTCGGCGCGCTGAACCGCCCTTGCCGCACCCGCTCGGCCGCGCGCGCGAGCAGCGCCTGGCGTCCGACGCGCTCGAGCGCGGCGTTCACGGTGTCCTTGAACCCCTGTGTCCCCAGGGCGGAGCGGGCCCGATCGTATGCGTCTAGATCGATGTCGATGGTGGTTCGATGATACGACACGATGTGTCACGTGAATATGCCTGAAATGGAACACTTTCGCTATACGCTCCGAACCGCCGCCCGCATCGCCTCGATCGGGGCGGGGACGCCGGTCCAGCGCTCGAACGAGGCGGCGCCCTGGCGGACGAGGATCTCGAGGCCGTCCACGACGGTGGTGCAGCCGGCGGCGCGGGCGGCGGCGACGAGCGCGGTCTCGCGCCCGTCGGGGAGGTAGGCGAGGTCGACGATCGCCTGCCCGGGCCGGGGCTCGAGCGGGAGCTCCTCCTTGAGCGGCGTCGCGTTGACGACGAGCGTCCACTCGCCCGCGGGCGGCCAGGCCTCCGCGTCGCAGCCCGCGAGCCGCGCGAGCTCGCGCGCCTGCTCGGGGCGGCGGGCCGCGACGGCGACGGCCGCTGCACCGGCGTCCACAAGCGCGGCGGCGGCTGCCC
>CAYJLE010000047.1:0-16882 GCA_964370985.1 uncultured Gaiellales bacterium
GGCGGGCGCTCGCCGGCGTGGCGGGCGTAGACCTCGTTCATGCCGGCGAAGTCGTCGAGGCTGACCAGGAACACGGTCGTCTTGACGAGCCGGTCGAGCCCCGACCCGGCCGCCACGAGGATCGCCTCCAGGTTGCGGAATACCCGCTCGGTCTGCTCCACGATCCCGCCCTCGACGAGCGCGCCCGTCGCCGGGTCGAGCGGCACCTGCCCGGCCGTGTAGACGAGGCCGCCGACGACGATCGCCTGCGAGTACGGGGCTCCGGCGAATGGGGCGGGCGCGTCCTCCGTCCTGACGACGGTCTTCTCCACGTCTCCCTCCTCGGGTAACGAATCCTCAGCCGGCCGTGCGCTCGATCCGGGCGCCGAGCTGGCGCAGCCGCTCGTCGATCCGCTCGTAGCCACGGTCGATCTGACCGATGTTGCCGATCGTCGAGCGGCCCTCCGCGCACAGGCCCGCGATCAGCATCGCCATCCCGGCGCGGATGTCCGGGCTCTCCATGCGCTCGCCGTAGAGGCGGGCGGGGCCGCTGATGACCGCGCGGTGCGGATCGCAGAGGATGATCCGCGCGCCCATCGTCACGAGCTTGTCGACGAAGAACAGCCGGTTCTCGAACATCTTCTCGAAGATCAGGACGGTGCCCCGCGCCTGCGTCGCGACCGCCAGCGCGATCGACGTCAGGTCGGCCGGGAACCCGGGCCAGGGGCCGTCCTCGATCTTCGGGATCTGGGCGCCCAGGTCGTCGCGGATCACGAGCTCCTGCCCGGCCGGGACGCGCACGGTCGACCCCTCGATCTCGTAGCGGACGCCGAGCCGCTCGAAGCCGGGCCAGATCGCGACGAGGTGCTCGGGCTCGACGTCCTCGATCACGAGCTCCCCGTCGGTGACGGCGCCGAGGCCGACGAAGCTCGCGACCTCGATGTGGTCGGGGCAGATCCGCCACTCACCGCCGTGCAGGCGCTCGACGCCGCGGATGCGCAGCACGTTCGTGCCGATCCCCTCGATGTCGGCGCCGAGCGCGCGCAGGAACCGGCAGAGATCCTGCACGTGCGGCTCGCTGGCGGCGTTCGTGACGACGGTCTCGCCGCGGGCGAGCACGGCCGCCATGACGGCGTTCTCGGTGCCGGTGACGGACGCCTCGTCGAGGAAGATCGAGGCGCCGCGAAGCCCGGCGGCCTCCATCGTGTAGCCGCGCTCGACGGTCACGGTCGCGCCGAGTTGCTCGAACGCGTGCACGTGCGTGTCGAGGCGGCGGCGGCCGATCACGTCCCCGCCGGGCGGGGGCACGACCGCGCGGCCGCAGCGGGCGAGCAGCGGCCCGGCGAGCAGGATCGAGGCGCGGATCCGGCGGCAGAGCTCCTCGTCGAGCTCGTGTCGCGGAGTCTCGGAGGCGTCGATGCGCACCTCGCCCGGCCCGAGGCGCTCCACGTCGACGCCGAGCCCCTGGACGAGCTCGAGCATCGTGTCGACGTCGAGGATCGCCGGGACGTTCGTGAGCGTCACCGGCGCGTCCGCGAGCAAGCAGGCCGCGACGATCGGCAGCGCCGCGTTCTTGTTGCCGGCGGCCCGGACGCGGCCGTTCAACGGCTGGCCGCCCTCGATCACGAACGACTCCATCAGCGTCTCCGGGGCGAGGGTGTGCGGCAACGGTAGCGGCGGCGGCGGGGGGACGGCGGGCCGGGCTATCCTACCCAACTCGATGCGGCCCACCCGCGACAGAGCCTGGCAGACCCTGACCGCCTACACGAAGGGCGAGCCGCTCCTTCGCCACGCGCTCGGCGTCGAGGCATGCGTCGGCGCCTACGCCGCCCGCTTCGGCGCGGACGAGGAGCTGTGGCGCGCGACGGCGCTCCTGCACGACTTCGACTACGAGATCCACCCCACGCTCGACCGCCACCCCCAGGACGGGGCGCCGATCCTGCGCGAGGAGGGCTGGCCCGAGGAGGTGATCGAGGCCGTCCTCTCCCACGCCGAGCATCTCGCGATCCCGCGCGACACGCCGCTCAAGAAGGCCCTGTTCGCCTGCGACGAGCTCTCCGGTTTCATTCAGGCGTGCGGGTTCGTACGCCCCGACGGGATCGAGACGCTCGAGCCGAAGTCCGTGCGCAAGAAGCTGAAGCAGCCGTCGTTCGCGGCCGGCGTCCACCGCGAGGAGGTCTACCGCGGCGCCGAGGAGCTGGGCGTCGACCTCGACGAGCACATCGCGTTCTGCATCGCCGCGCTGCGCCCGCTCGCCGCCCGCCTCGGGCTGCGGACCGGCGAGTCGGCGTAGCCGACACCCGCGGGGGAAGTGCAGGGGCGGGACATGTCCCGCCCGCGACGATGCGAGCACCGGGAAACGCGACGGGGAGGTCGCGCACAACGACGCCCGCGTCGGCGAGGCGCGCCGGGGTCGCCTCTGGCTCCCATCCTCGCCTACCCCGGGCTGCACGTGCTGGAGATGCCGCGCTGGTGGCAAGTTTCGCCACCCCGCCGGTGCCTCATACTGAGAACGTGACACCCGCCGGGGGAGCGCCGACCGCCGACGATCCGATCCTCGCGGAGATCGTGCGCCGCCTCGTCGCGGCGCTCGAGCCAGAGCGGATCTACCTGTTCGGCTCGCTCGCTCGCGGCGAGGCCGGGCCCCACAGCTACTACGACCTCATGGTCGTGGTGCGCGGCTCGGACCTTCCCGGCTACCGGCGAGACCAGATCGCCTACCGCGCGCTGCGCGGCATCGGCGTGCCGAAGGACGTCACCGTCTGGACTCGCGCCGAGTTCGACCGCCGGGCCCACCTGAAGGCCTCCCTGCCAGGCACGATCTTGCGGGAGGGCAAGCTGCTCCATGCCGCTTGATCCCGAGCGGGCGGCGGAGACCCGGGAGTGGCTCGCGAAGGCGGCTCTCGACCTGGAAGCCGCTTCCGTCCTGCTCGAGACGGAGCACCCGCTCGCGACGGCGGCCGTCTTCCACTGCCAGCAGGCTGCGGAAAAGGCATGAAGGGCTTCCTCGCGAGCGCCTGACCCCGTGAAGGTCGACTGGCCCGACGATCGGTGTCTCATCTGCCTCGGCAGGCCGCGAGACGACGACCCGATGACAGGGCGGACAGTCGCGCACGTCATCCCGGAATCGGTCGGCGGGAAGCTCTGCTCCCCGTGCCTCTGCAAGCGCTGCAACAACAATATGGGCAAGCTCGAAGGGCAGCTACCGAGAGACGTCGTGATTCTCGACCTCGCCGACCGCCTGGGTGATGCGCTCCCAGCGGATCTGATCAGCAGCATCCGTAGACATGCGGGCTACTTCGTTGACACCGAGGAGTTCGGGCGTATCTACGCGAGCTTCGATAGGCACGGCGTACTGACACCCCAGGAGTCAGACACCATCCGCAGCGAACGCAACACGCTCCGGCAGATCGAGGCAGAACTGCGTCGCCGCGGCGACGACGACGAGACGGTGCAGCAGAAGCTCGGCGAGTTCGCCATGGCTTCGTCCGGCACGAAGGTCGAGGTCGCGCCCGGCGTCAATGTTGTGAAAGGGGTCCCCCCCGCGGACGCACGGTGGAAGCGCACGTACGACGAGCCCATGGTGTCCCGGGCCGTGCCCCACACCATCGCCTACCTCTATCTCGCTCTCTGCATAGGTGACTGCATCTACAGCGACGTCCTCGAGCCGACGCGGCGCACTCTTCGCCACGCGATGGCCGGGGACGAGACGGCCGACGAAACGTGGTCGTTCGCTCCAATGCGATCCACCACACCCCCAGAGCCGAAGCATGGCCTTGGGATCGTCCGCGCAGAGGACGGCGGTCTTCTCGTGCACGTCGGGCTCTTCCGGGACTACGTCTGGCGGGTGCCGTTCGCCGGGGTTTCCTTGCCGGGAGCCGCCCCCTTCTACCTTCTCGATCTGGCGACCGGCCAAGAGTCCTTCTCTTGAGCGCGGCACCTGGACGCCACATGCCTGCCCCCTCATGGGAGCGGCAGCACCGCCATCCAGCAGACGACGCCGAGGTCGTCCTCGCCGATCGGCTCGGGGAAGTCGTCCAGCCCGACCGGCTGGAGCCCGAGGCGCTCGACGAGGTCGACGATTCTCGCAGCCGCCTCGTTGCGCGAGATCCGCTCCTCGCGGGTCGCGGTCCAGATCTCGTTCAGCGCCCGCCGGACGGCCGAGCTCCGCTCGACGCGCAACGCCGCGTCGGCCCGCTCGGCTCCTTCCGATAGTACCACCGCCGGGTCTCTCAGGAGCTCGAGGGCGAACCGCTGCGCCGGGCCTATGGCCGCCTGGGCTGTCCTCGGGTCGGCCCGGCGGTTGTGCTCGGCGACGATGTCCTCCGAGGCGAGGCGCCAGGCCGCCTCCAGGTCGACTCCCTCGACCTCTCCGGGCGTGCCTGACTCCGGGTCGATCCGGCGCAGCATCTCGAGGTCCGAGTCGACGAGCCCGCTGCCGTCGGCGGGCTCGAGCTCGACATAGCGCCAGTAGCGGTGGCCGCGAGGAGCCCCCGGCATCGGCTTCGTGCGCGTCGCGAAGAAGACCCCGGGGCGGCCGGGCGGCCGTCCGCCCGGCGCCCGCCGGAGCACAGCTCCGATTCCCCATGGCAGTGCCTCGATCCGGGCCAGCTCTCCCTCGAGCCTCGCCCGCATGACGCGGGCGCGGAGCTCCTCGCCGAGGAAGGCTCCGGAGAGGTCGGCGTCGCCATCCTCCTCGAGGAGCCCGGGGTCGCCGCCGGCGAGCCGGTCGGCGAAGGCGCGCAGCTCGGCCTCGACTCCCGCGAGAACCTCGACCTCCATCCCGTAGATCGAGGCGGCGCGGATCTTGGCGCGTATGCGAGCCTCGAGGCGGAGGAGCTCCTCGAGCTCGCCCGGCTCGGGGAGCATCGTCGTCAGGTACACCTCGTCGTGGGGCGAGAGCAGGCGAATCACGCGGCCGTTGCGCTGGACGACCCGCTGGGGGTTCCACGGCATGTCGTAGGAGACGACGGCCTGCGCCTGCTGGAGGTTCTGCCCCTCGGAGAGGACATCGGTCGAGAGCAGCAGGTCGACCTCCCCGTCGGGCGGGACGTAGTCGGGGCGCACCACGGTGCGCGGCGAGAAGCGCGCGAGCACCCGTGCTCGCTCGTCGGGCGTGCTCTCGTTGCCGATCACGGTCACGCGCTCTCTCCCTCCGATCGCCCGAGGGAGGTGCTCGTCCAGATACGCGATCGTGTCGCCGTAGGTGGCGAACACCGCGATCTTCCTGGCCGGGGAGGTCACAAGCACCTCCGCGAGGAGCGCGAGCTTGGGATCGGCGCCGGCGGACATTCCCGCGAGGCGGCTGCGGATCGCTGCGAGGCGCGCACGGTCCGCGGCGACGTCGTCGCCGTACTCGGGCCGGAAGTCAGACGCGGGCCGGGCGTCGTCGTCGGAGGCGAGCGCGTCCTCGACCCAGGCGGAGATCCCGGCCTCTCCCGCATCGACACGCGCCGCCTCGCGCAGCGTCGCGCGCGAGGGGACATGCCCACGACCCTCGTCCCAGGCCGCCAAGAAGCTGTCGTGCGCGCTGAGCAGTCGCTCGACGGTGACGAGGCAGGCCCGCCAGCAGGACTCGAAGCGCTTCAGAAGCTGCGACTGGAGGAGGCCCGCGAGCTGCGTCTCCGCCTGCGCATCTCCGGCGTCGGCAAGGTACGAGGTCGGCCGGTAGCGGGCCATCGTGAGTGCCCCGATCTCGCGGACGATCTCCGCGAACAGGCCCGGGTGCGCCTCGTCGAGGTCGTAGCGCCGTGTCTCCGGCCGGGGCTCGGGAAACCGCACCGGCGTCCCGTCCGGGAAAACCGCGCCCGGGTAGTGCTGCTGGATGAAGCGCCGGTCCCGCCGCACCGACACGGCGTCGGCAATCGGGAACAGAAGGTCGGGGTCGAGGCTCTCGGGGTCGCGCTCGTTGGCGCCCGCACGCAGGAACAGCCGGCGGATCGACGGGATCCCGGCCGAGGCGAGGGCGCGGTCGTGGCGCCCGAAGAGAAGCACGAGATTGTGGAGGTCCCAGAGGCCGTTGTTGACCGGCGTCGCGGTCAAGAGCACCAGGTCCTTGCGCTCTCCGCCGAGCAGGCGTTCCAGCGCCCGGTACCAGCTCGTGTCCTCGTTACGCAGCGCGTGCGCCTCGTCGATTACGACGAGCCGGTAGGCCTCCTTGTCGCTCGCGAGCCTGCGGGCTGCGCCCGCTGCGGCCGGGGCAAGCTGCTCGTCGGTGGCGAGCTCCTGGAACGAGAGCACCTCCGCCGGCAGCCGGGCCCGCCTGATCCGGGTCTCCCAGCTCTCGCGGAGCTGCGCCGGGCAGACGACGAGCGCGGAGTGGCCGGCCTCGAGGGCGTACTCCTCGATGAAGGCGAGCCCGATCTCGGTCTTGCCCGTGCCGACGCCGTCGGCGTAGACGACGCCGTGATGGCGCTCGAGGATGCGCCGGGCCCGCTCGTAGCCATCGCGCTGGAAGGTCGCGAGCGCCACCCGGGTGATCTCGCCGCCCGCGGGCGTGTCCAGCTCCTCGCCGTAGAGCTCGAGAAGCGCCCGCAGGTAGACGGTCTCGGGATCGACGAGCCCGAGCGGCGGGAAGAGCAGCTCCCGCAATTCGTCGTCGAACGGCACGGCCCCGTCCCACAGCCGTTCGAACCACTCAAGGGCGGCACGCCCCGGGGCGACGTTGTAGTCGACGAGGCCGAGCTCGAGGTTCCGCTCGAGCCCGGCGCCGGTCAGGTTCGCCGAGGTGACGAGTGCCGCACGCGGATCTCCCGTCGTCCCGAACAGGTAGGCCTTCCCGTGCAGGAAGCGATCGAGGAAGCGCCGCACCTCGACGTGCGGTCCCGAGAGCCAGCGCTCGACCGCCTCGAGCCGCCTCGCAGCCCGGCTCGGCGGGAACCGGGAGAAGTCCCGCTCGCCGGCGAGCAGCCGCAGGCGGTGCTCGAAGGAGAGCGCCGGCGTCTCGGCGCCCAGCCCCGGCTCGGGGACCGCGCCGAGCAGCAGGCGTACGCGCCGTCCGCTGTCGGTCACCTGGGCGAGCGCGTGGAGCCCGCCGAGATCGACGTAGCCGGAGGCGACCGAGAGCGGGTGCCCGATCGGGAGGTCCGCGGCGAGGTAGGCGAGCCCTTCGGCGTGGCTGCGCTCGAGGTTGTCGAGGACGTCCGGGCGGGTCATCGTCGCGATCAGACGCCCGCGAGCGGTGCCAGCGGGCAGAGCCGCAGGACCGGCGACCGGCCGAACGCGCCCACGAGCATCGCCCGGTCGCCCGCCTCGAGCTCGAGCCGCTCGAGCACGGAGTCGAGAAGCCAGGGGCGGGCCGGCCGGATCACATCGAGCGCGAGCACGCGACCCTCTGCGTCGAGATCGGCGAGCGTTCCCCGACCCACCTCGATCGTGCGCTCGACGGCGCCTGCGGCCAGCTCGATCAGGAGGGCGTCCGCCTCGGTGTCGTATGTGAGCTTGATGGCGAGCCACAGGCTACTCGCTCGCCCCTCCTCCGTCGACCTTCGCGTGTGAGATGTCACGTTGGCAGCTCGACGCTCCGGCTCGCCGGCTCGGGTGAGCTCAACGGTGCCGTTGCACCTATGCTACGCTCTGCGTGACACCTACGCCACGCACGCGAGGGAGAGCACCGATGCCGAAGCGGCTCGACACGAGCTACCACAAGCGAATGCTGGCCGCACGGATGGAGGACTCCGAGTTCCGGGAGGAGTACCAGCGGGCCCGTCGGGAGATCGAGCAGGTCGACTCGGTCATCCGGCAGCTCGACGAGCTCCGCGAGGAGGCCGGCCTCACGAAGACCGAGCTTGCCCGGCACATCGGCCGCGATCCGTCGAGCATCCGTCGCCTTTTCACCGCGAAGAGCAATCCCGAGCTCTTGCTCGTCGCCTCCATCGCCGAGGACCTCGGCGCGGAGATCCGCGTCGTGCCTCGCAAGGCAACGGCAGCCCGCCGGCGCCCGGCGGCCGCGTAGGGGCACCCGAAGGGCTCCGTAGACTCGGAGCCTGTGGCCTGGGACGTCGTCTACTACGAGGCCACTGACGGAAGCGTCCCGGCCGTCGAGTTCCTCGGGATGGGCTCGTCTTGGACGCCCTGGTGGACCGCGCCAAGGAGCTCGGACTCACAGCATCGCTGACGAACTCGTCCGCGGTGGCCTCCGTGTCCAGGATCGGATCGGTGACTCCAGCGAGCAGACCAATCGATGCGGGAGGACGTGTCCGGTGCCGCAGGTCGGCCGAGGAGCTCGCCGGCCGTGATCGCGGCGGTCGCGTGCGCCGCAGAGGTCGCGGCCATCCCCCACGCCGCCCGAAGTTGAGGCGGGGAGAGCGGGCGCGGCCGTAGTTCGTCGATCGTCGTTACTCGAATAGTATGCATCAGCTGGCGTCCTGGATGCCATGACCCTATCCCTACTAAGCCCCTGCTTAAAGGTCTTTTTTTTTCGTAACCCAGCCTCACGCGAGAGGAGCGGTTGCTACTGTCTATCTAGCAAGAGGGGGCGCTGGAGACTCCTGGACACCCTTGGTTGCGCATGAATTGTTCATGCAAGGGCCAGCGAGACTGGTGATGGTACTAGTAGTGGGAGAGGAGTACCCTCATCACTCTCGTGATAGAAATGATCTTGTGCTACGCTCTGGGCACACACGACAGTGGAGGTGACTCGTGACCGGGCTAACCCGCGTTCGGATCTCTCTCAGCGCCGGGGACTTCGAGGTCGAGGGCACGGAGGAGTTCGTGGCGCAGTACGGCGATGCGATACAGACTCTGATCGATCGACTCGAGAAGCAGCCCATCCAGGCACTGGGCCCAGCACCGGAGGGTGCCGTGGGCTCAACGGCGGCCGGTGTGAGCGCACCGCCCGTTGAGCACGGTGAATTCGGAGAGGTGCTGCACGCACTCCCGGCGAAGGCTTCCGGCTCCGACCGCATTCTTCTTGCAGGCTTGCATGTCCAGCGCGGAAGTGAGGACACCACGTTCTCCACTGGCGAGGCCAATGAGCTACTGCTCGGTCAGGGCGTGAAACTCTCGAACCCGTCGCAGGCATTGAAAAACGCGATCAAGGCGAAGCGCGTTTTTAGGGTTGGGAGCCGGTACCGCGTTTCAAAGACTGGCGAGGAGCATCTGAAGTCGTTGGTCGGCCAGTAGCGGTGCTGACCGAAGACACGTCATGAACTCTGTCGGACTTCGCGTTCAACGGCTGCCAGTTACAGATCAGGTGCTCGCTCTGGGGCGGTTGGCGGAAGGTCGCTCCGAGTCAGGGCGGTTTGCTCCGATCGCGATCGACGTTCTCTTCGAGGGCTTCGGTCTGCCGCGTCCAGGGAAGATCTCCAATGTGCTTTCCCGGCTCGAGGACCGGGGCGAGGTGTCACGGCTGCGAGGTAACCGCGGTAGCTGGCGCCTGACACCGGCTGGACGAGCCAAGTCTGTCGCGCTCTTAGACGACATGGATCTTGCCGCGCTCTTGGCGGAAGCGGCGACGGAACGCCCACCTCTATTCGGGCATACCGCACATCCACTGATTCCTCCGTCGCTCGCCCCGCCCGAGATCCTTTCGTCGCTGCGCGTGTTTCTGGATGATCACCCATTCGATTCCAACGTATTGGGCATGACCCGGTTCCCCGATGAGCAGGACCAATCCGATCTCGACCCGCTGGTTGGCGTCCTCGATGCGGTTCGGGCAGCCTGCGCCGCGCACGGCCTCGAGTTTCATCTCGCGTCGGACCGCATGATCACCGACGATGTGTGGGCGAACGTGGCGGCTCATATGTGGGCGTGCCGCTATGGCATCGCCTTCTTCGAAGACCGCAAGGGTCAAGGGATCAACTACAACCTCACAATCGAAGTCGGCGGCATGCTCGTGGCTGGTCGGCGCCTGGCCCTTCTCAAAGACAGATCCATCGAGCGGCTCCCAACGGACGTAGTCGGGAAGATCTACAAGAGCGTCGACTTCGACGATCGTGACGGGACGACCGGCGCGATTCATCTCTGGCTCAGAGACGATCTCCTCCTTGGGTCATGCCCGCAGTGCCCGAAATAGCTCACACCATCGTTGCGGCCAACTGGTTCGTCGAGAGACTCTTCGGTGCTGGTTCGAGTTACCGCGTCCGTCGCTCGGCTACGACTTCCGAGCTCTCAGGAAGTCGTCGACGTTTCACGTGCAGAGGATGCTCGGCGCCGAGCGCCGTCGGTGGAAGTAGCCGATCGAGCGCCCCATCGACTACGGCCTTGCGACCAGCGGCGGCAACTGCACGGCGAAACGTGGTCGTAAGCGCAAACGACGGATCCGGCGCTTGATCGTCTGGACCAGGGCGCGAGTGGAATCGTCCTCGTCGCGCTCACCGCAGCTCGGCGAGGCGGGTGCGGAGCGGCTCGCGGTACGCCTCGGGGACGGCGTCGAAAGTGAAGTCGGAGAGGACGAGCTCGAGCTCCTCGCCGTCGAGGCCCCAGGCATGGGCGACCCGGGCGTCGATCTCAACCCGGAGGCGCTCGCGCTCGGCGGGATCCAGGGGCCCGTAGTCAACCCCGCATGCCTCGGCGAAGTCGGCGAAGCGCTCGTCGGGGCAGGAGAGCCGCGCGGCGGCAGGGACGATCGTGTCGTAGGCCTCGTCGCTAAGGGTCGGGAACCGCAGGCCCTCGAGGATGAAGTAGCTGAGATTCGTCTCGACAAAGCGACGAGCCTGCCAGTCGAAGACGATGCTGTTCAGGAGGCCAAGACAACACGCTCGATCGGCATCACTCCCCGTGAGAAACACCAGGTAGGGCGCCTTGTTCGTGAGGAAGATCTTCGCCGGAATGAGGCAGGCGATCACGGTTCGGGAGTTCGTTCTGTTCGTGACATCACGGAAGGCAATCCGAACACTGGCGGCTTCTCGCAGGTGAGCTTCGACACGGTCACGAAGCGGTATCTCTGTCGCCAGCACCGACTCGTTTCCTGCCTTGGGCCGTTTCGCTCTCTTCTTCACTTCCTCAGTCGCTGGGCAGATGCGTGCCTCAGAGCCATGTGGGTCAAACTGATCGAAACTCTCCCCTTTCCACAGTTCATTGCCTCTGGTCGCACCCTCCCACAGCCCCTTGTCGTCGGTCTCATGCAGCTCGCGGGTCGGGAAGCAGCGCCACCGGCCCGCCCCATAGGGGAACAGCGTGCCGCCCTCGCGGAGCTTCGCCAGGAGATCGGCTGCAGCCTGTGACGGCAGGAGCGGAACCTCGAGCAGGGGTCCGAGCGCCTCCGGAGAGAGACGAATGCCCTCGCCCTCGGACTGGGCTCGGAAGCGCTCGGTGGAG
The DNA here is from genome assembly GCA_964370985.1 of uncultured Gaiellales bacterium. Classification (GTDB taxonomy): domain Bacteria; phylum Actinomycetota; class Thermoleophilia; order Gaiellales; family Gaiellaceae; genus JAHDVS01. The sequence continues at coordinate 11,239 of CAYJLE010000047.1, forward strand.
TCCGCCACGCCAGCCACCTCCGGCGTATGGTCGGCGGGCGGCGCTGAGGCCTCGGCGATGAGCAGCGCGCTCGTGTAACGCGGCTCGGCATCGAACGCCCACCGTCCGGTGTTGAGCAAGAAGTCGAGCCGTTGGACTTTCGTCCTGCCGAGGAGCCAGCGGCGGAAGTCCGTCGAGCCCTTGGCCGAAAATGCGCTGCGGGGGAGGACGACGGCGAGGATGCCGCCTGGCGCGAGCAGCCGGCGGTAGCGCTGACAGAAGAACTTGTAGAGGTCCGGATCCCCTTCCGATCGCTCGTACCCGGTATCTCCGGCGAAGAAGCGCTTCAGCGCACCTACAGCCTCCCGCTCGGCCTCGAGCTTCTCGGGCAAGTCCGGCCGCACCTCCTTCAGCCTGTCGAGCGCTCGGGCTCGCTCCTGCTCCGGCAGCGCCCGCAGCCCGGGCTGGTAGCGGGCGTAGAAGGCGAGCTCCTCGACCGTCACCTCCTCCCAGGGCGGGTTGCCGACGACGGCGTCGAAGCCCTTCCGCTCCGCGAAGACCTCGGGCAGCTCGAGCGGCCAGTGGAACGCGCGGCGGGCGTCTGCAAGCCTTCGGGCCGGTTCGACCATCGTCGGGTACTCCCCGTGCCCGATCGCGTCCGCCGCCACCCAGAGCTCGGCCCTGGCACCCTCGAGACCGAGGGGCTCGGCGACCCAGAGGTCGAGCAGGGCGTCAGCGTGCTCGACCTGCTCCCGGGCGTCGCGGTCGGCGGCCGCGCTGCGCGCCACCTCCTCGGGCGTGCGATCCATGAGGCCGTACAGGACGGAGGCTGCCTTCGCTCCCTCCTCCACGGCCTGGGCGACGAGCAGCGCCGGGATGCTCGTCGCGCCCGAGGCGTCGAGGAGCTCGTCCGCGCTCGCGACCCCGATCAGGGAGTTCCCGACCTTGACGTTGTGGTCGAGGTAGGCGAGCGAGAGGCCGGGAACGAAGGAGGCGAGCCAGAGCGAGAGCTTCGCGATCTCCGCCCCCATCTGCGAGAGATCGACGCCATAGACGCACCGCCGAAGCACGAGACGCCGGAGCAGGGTCGCGTCCTCGATCCCGACGCCGTACGTCGGGCCGGGGCCCGGCCCGGAGATCCTCGAGCTCCCGCCGCACCCGCGGCAGCGGCTGGTCGGCGAGGAAGCGGGCCGCGAGGTCGGCCAGCTCGTCGACGACCGCGACGAGGAAGTGAGCGCTCCCGCAGGCGGGATCGAGCACGCGGAACGAGAAGAGCCGGCGCGCCGCCGCCTCCGGATCCGTGCGCGCCAGCTCGGCCACCGCCTCCAGGTGGCGCTCGAAGGCCGGGCGCACGCCCCGGCGCACCAGGTGGCGGACGAGCGGCTCCGGCGTGTAGTAGACGCCGCCGCCCTTGCGGCCGCCCTCGTCCGTCAACCAGAGGAGCTCGCCCGCCCTCACCTCGGCGGAGCTGGGGTCGGCGGTGACGTAGCGGTCGGCCCGCGGGTCGTAGCGCAGATCCCGGTCGGCGACGGCCAGGCGAAGCGACAGGAGGCCCTCGTAGATGTTCCCCAGGTGCCCGATCTCGAGGCCCGAGTAGTCGAACCCGGTCCCCGTCTCGGGATCGATCCCCAGCGCGACGAGAGCCGGCCCCACGGCCGCGTCGGAGAGCGCGGCGCGCTCCAGCACCCCGGCGCCCTCGAAGCCGTCCGCGGCGAAGAGGTCACCGTCGTAGGCGGGGACGGCGAGGGCATCGTTCCCGGTGCGCATGGCGCGCACGAGGACGAGCAGGCGGTCGCAGAGGGCCGTCGAGCGCGCGTCGAGCCGGTCTGCCTGCTCGTGGGCGTCCCGCACGAGCCGGGAGAGGGAGCCCCGCCGGTACGCCTCGTGCGCCACCGGCAGATAGCAGGAGCTCTCCGCGTAGAGGAGGAAGAAGACGCGGAAGACGAATGTGAGGCAGGCGGCCTCGAGCTCCCGGCGCGACGCATCGCGCGCGAGATCCCAGCCCTCCCCGGCGGCCCAGCGGCCCAGCTCGAGACCGAGGGTCGGGAGCACCCGCTGACGCACGGCGTGGTCGAGGCGCTTTCGGAGCCCGGCGCCGAAGTCCCGCGCCTCGGCCAGCGCCGCCTCGAGCCCACCCTCGGCCAGGTAGGCAGGGCTCAGGAGCCCGAGCAGCGGACGATCCTCCGGGGCGACCGTCGAGGCGTCGAGCTCGAGATAGCGGCCGACCGCCGAGCCGCTCGCCGGGCTCGCCTCGAAGAGACGCACGCGCGCGCCCGAAGCGAGAAGGCCGTAGCGAGCGCCGTGGCGCAGGCAGTCGTTGAGGAGAACTCCCTCGGGCGGACGCCCTTCCGGGTCGAGCCGCGAGAAAGCGGCCGGGTCGGCAAGAGGCCAGACGACGGCCACGGGCCTCTGACCGTGGCGGGCGAGATATCCGCGCGCCGGGAGACGCTCCAGGACGTAGCCGAGCTCCTGGAGCAGATCGCGCCAGTCGCCGGCAGCGTCCGGCGCCAGGGCGGCGAGCGGCGCCCAGCGGGGGGATGCCCGCAGGCGCTCGCGGTAGAGGTGATCGGTGCCGAGCCCGCGGACGACCAGACCGGCGACGGTCCTCCGGTCGAGCCGGTCGAGCTCCTCGGCAAGCGTCCGGACGGCCTCGAGCGGCGACAGCTCGGGCAGCCTTCGCAGCACATCCAGCAGCCGGCCGGCCTCGACGACACGGAGCGGTCCGTCTGCTCGCAGCGGCCCGAGCGCCAGAACGGCGCCTTCCGCGTCTGGCTCGTCGGCGACCACCAACAGCGGGTCGGCCCCTCCACCCGACCGTGCCCGCCATGCCCGCCGAAGCGCCCGCTCGTCGGCCGGCGAGACGCGCGCCAGCTCGACGCTGGCCACGAGCGCGCTCTCCACGAGCGCGTCCGCATCCACGGGCAGGCGGCGCGTGCCCGGGATCCCCACGAGCGCCGCGAAGAGCTCGCGGGCATTCACCGGGGCGAGCCTCCAGCCCAGCGCATGGCACGAGGCTAACCGATCGATCGGCGCGCGCACCCTCCAGGGATAGCGCAGTCCGCCGGCTGGCGAGGCCAGGCGGCGCGAATCGTTGCGCTTTCGGCGCGGAGACGAGCCGCTGGCCATGGCTCCGCCGGACGGGAGCCCCACGTGCCGGGCGTGGCCGCCGCCTGCGGCGGCGGGGCTATTGAAACATCGCGCACAAGTCCGTACGCTTGGCTGGTTCACCGAAGCGAGCTGAGCTCGGAGGGTCGACCTGAACGCTCCGCACGCAGGTACCGGCGCCACGCAGCCGGCGGGCGAGCCCGCGGGGAACACGCGGGTGCTGTGGGCGGCCACGGCCACGTTCTCGCTCGGGTTCGGGATCTGGGCGATGTTCGCGGCGCTCGGGCCGTTCCTGATCGACTGGTTTGGCTTCAGCGCCGGGCAGGTGATGTTCCTCGCCGCGATGGAGCCGCTCGGCGCGATGGCGCTCAGCATCCCGCTCGGGGTCGCGGCGGACCGCTACGGCGGCCGGATCGTCATGACCGCCCTCATGTTCGTGCTCTCCCTCGTTCTGCTCGCCGGCCTCGTCGTCGAGAGCTACCTCGCGTTCCTGCTCATGGGCATCGTGCTCGGCCTCGGCGGGGCGAGCTTCGTCGTCGGCAACGCACACGTCTCGGCCTGGTACCCGAAGTCCCGTCAGGGCACGGCGCTCGGCATCTTCGCCCTCGGCAACGTCGGGATCGTCCTCGGGATGGTGCTCGTCCCGCTGCTCGTGACGAACGTCTTCGGCGGGCCCGTCGGCTACGCCGAGCTGCCCGCCCGGGTCACCGTCGGGCCGATCGAGGGCTGGCGGCTCATCTTCGTGATCTTCGCGATCCCGGCCTTCATGACGGCGATCCTGTACTGGTTCCTGACGTCGGATCCTCCGCAGCGAAGCCGCGGGGCCACCGTGCGGGAGATCGTGACCGTCTACCGCTCCGGCAAGCTCGTCTGGGTGGTGGCCTTCCTCTACTGGGTCTCCTTCGGCACGCTCACGTTCTTCTCCGCCTCGACTCCCACCTACCTCTCCGAACGCTGGGGGGTCGACGCCGACCGTGCGGCGATGCTCTTCACGTCGCTGCTCGTCGTCTGCCTCGCGGCCGCGCGCCCGGTCGGCGGGTGGCTCTCCGACCGGCACGATCCGCTGCGGCTGTTGTCGTGGCTGTTCGCCTTCGCGCTCGCGTTCGCGGTCACGCTCGCGTTCGAGCTGTCCCTGACCGTCCAGATCGCCGTCCTGTACGCGCTCGCGCTGGCGGCCGGCGCGGCCGCTGCGTGCGTCGTCAAGCTGATCCCGACCTTTTTCCGCGAAGTCGGGGCCGTCAGCGGCCTCGCCAAGGCCGCGGGGGCGGCCTGCGGGTTCGTGATGACGTCGATCATGGCCCTGAGCGGCGACCGACTCCATTCCTACGTCCCGGGCCTGGCCGTCTGGGCCGCGATGATCGCGTTCGCGTTCTACCTGGTGGTGACGCGGGCCGGCGCTCCGGGAGCGCGCGCCGAGACCGACGCGCCCGGACCGGCCGGGCCGCCGCCCGCTACAGCGCCCCGGCGAGCCGCTCGAGCTCGGCCTCGGCCGTCCAGAAGCCGACCGACGCCCGTACCCAGCCGAGGCCGGGGAGGTCGCGCACGATCACGCCCCGCTCCGCGAGCCGGGCCACCGTCTCGGCCGCGTTCCCGTCCGGGCGGAAGCTGACGAGGGTGGCCTGGCCGGCCTCGGTGACGACCTCGACGCGGTCGGCCAGCAGCTCGCGCAGGAGCCCGGTGAGCGCGCGGGCACGCTCGAAGCGCTCCGGTCCCGCCTCCTCGGCCAGCTCCAGGGAGGCAACGAGGCCCGCGAGCGCGGGGGCGGGGATCCCGCCCGGCTCGAAGCGTGCGGCGTCCGGAGCGGGCGTGAAGTCACCGGTCTCCTCGTAGCCCGCCTGCCCCCAGTAGGAGGGGAAGGCGATGCGGAGCCGCTCGATCCACTCCGGCGCGATGTAGAGGGCGCCTGTCTGGTCGGGGCCGAGCGGCCACTTCTGCCCGGAGACGGTGTAGAAGGCACAGCCGAGCGCCCCGACGTCCACGGGGATCGCGCCGGCGCTCTGGGCCCCGTCCACGAGCACGGGGATCCCGTGCCGGGCGAGCTCGGCCACCGGCAGAACGTGCCCGTCCACCCAGGAGACGTGGGAGAGGGCGACGAGCCGCGTGCGCGGCCCGAGCTCGCGCTCGACGGCCGCCAGCGCCTCCGCGGCCGGCCGCTCGCGCACGCGGGCGACGCGCACTCGCGCGGGCGACGCCCCGAGCGCGCCGAGCAGGCCGAAGTGCTCGACGTCCGTGGTGACGATCTCGTCCTGCGGGCCGAGCGCGAGCCCGGCGACGGCGATGTTGCACCCCTCGGTCGTGGAATGGGTGAGCGCAACGTGCTCACCCGCCGCGCCGATCAGCCCGGCGAGGCCGGCCCGGGCCCGCTGCCGCAGCTCCTGCACGCGCTCCCAGTAGGAGCCGCCGGAGCGGCCCCCGTCGAGCTCGGCCCGCTCCTGCTCCGCCATCGCAGCCGCCGTCCGCCGGGGCAGCGGGCCGAACGTGCCGGCGTTCAGGTAGGCCACATGCTCGAGCACGGGCAGCTCGGCGCGGATGGCGTCCAGGTTCACGGTCCTATCATCAC
>CAYJLE010000048.1:0-533 GCA_964370985.1 uncultured Gaiellales bacterium
GGACCGGGACGAACAGACCTCTGGTGTATCAGTCGTCGTGCCAACGGCGCTGCTGATTAGCCACGTCTGGACGGGATAACCGCTGAAAGCATCTAAGCGGGAAGCCCACCTCGAGATGAGGCCTCCCATCCCCTAGAGGGAGTAAGGACCGTGGGAGACCACCACGTAGATAGGCGGGACGTGTAAGCACGGCAACGTGTTCAGCGGACCCGTACTAATCGTCCGAGGTCTTGATCTGAACACCGCAATGTCGCTATGGAGTTTTGAGGGTGCGCGGGACCGCGGGCGGCGGCGTGCACATTCACAGGTTTCCGGTGGTCTTAGCGGCGGGGAAACACCTCTTCCCATTCCGAACAGAGAAGTTAAGCCCGCCAGCGCCGATGGTACTCGGAGGGCAACCTCCCGGGAGAGTAGGACGCCGCCGGAATTACCGTGTGGGGGGGGGGGGGGGGGCCCCCCCCCCCCGCGTGGGGGGGCCGGGCGCCCCGCAGCCAGCGGCGGTGCGGCCCCCCCACCCCCCCACCGGGGGCGCG
>CAYJLE010000048.1:543-6396 GCA_964370985.1 uncultured Gaiellales bacterium
GCCGCCACCCCGCCGGGGCCTCTCCCCCCCCCCGTTATCTCGGGGGGGGGGGGGGGCCCCCCCCCCCCCCCCCACGTGTTTCCGGGCCCGGGCGCCACGCAGACTGCGGCGTTGCGGCACGCCGACCCGCCGAGCGGGGGCGCGATTGCCCCGGCGAGCTGCGCTGCCGCGACTGCCGCGAACAGGAGCCAGCCTCTCGCGGCCTGGAGGAACGTGCCGCCCGACTGCGGCCGCAGCATCATGTCGACCGCGATGAGCAGGGGCAGCGCCAACTCGGCGCGCGCCACGAGCACCGGTCGGTCTTGTCAAGCGTCGTCGTGACCCCTCTCGCGCCAGCCCGGATCGAGCGCGCGCAGGCGGCGTACCCGCTCGCCGGTCGGCGGGTGCGTCGCGAACATGGCTGCGAGCCGCTCGCCGCCGAACGGGTTGAGCGTGTACAGCGGCTCGGTCGCCGGGCTCGCGCGGAACTCGACCAACTCGCCGGCCTGCTCGAGCCGCAGCAGGGCGTCCGCGAGCCCGTGCGGCGTCCCGCACAGCTCCGCCGCCGCCGCGTCGGCGGCCAGCTCGCGCTTCGGGGAGAGCAGGATGTGGACGAGGCTGGCCGCGACCGGCGCGAGCACGAACAGCAGCGCCCGCTCGAGGAAGCCCCCGATCCGGCTCGTCTCGACGAGCCACATCGCGAGCACGACGACGGGGGTCTGCACGGTCACGTCGCGGTGGCGAGCGTGGGCGAGCTCGTGCGCAAGCACGCCCTCGAGCTCCGCCGGCGTTATCACGGCCGCGAGCCCGCGGCTGAACGCGATCGAGACGTCGCCTGCCCCCCTGCCGACCGTGAGCGCGCGCGGGTGCCCGCCCGGGAGCACGTACAGCTTCGGGCGGACGACTCTCGCGCCGGCCGCGAGCCGCTCGACCGTCCCGTAGAGCGGCGCCGCCTCGCCCAGCGTCAGCTCGCGGGCCCCGAGCGACGCGAGCAGGATCCGCGGCCCGTACCAGTGGAGCGTTCCGGCGATCAGGAGCGCCACGACGAGGAACACGCTCGCGAGCCGCAGTCCACCGATCCACCAGCCGAGCGCGGCCAGCCCGGCGGCGATCCCGCCGAGTAGGAGCAGCGCCTTGAAGATGTTCCGGGCCGTGAGCAGGCGCCGGGGTCGCACCGCGCGCGGTTACTCGCCCTCGGCGAGCCCGCGCGGCGGCCAGTCCGGCTCCGGCGCGTCGCAGCGGGTCGAGCAGTGGAGGGAGGCCACGTTCTGCAGCGGGATCAGGATGTGGCCGTTCAGCTCCACGTGCACCACGTCTTCGACGACGCAGTACGCGGTCAGGACGCCCTCCTGATACTCGCCGCCGAACAGCGCGATCTCGACCTGCTCGCCTCGGTACTTGTTCGTGTAGTCCTCCACGAGCGGTCAGTCTACGTCGTTCAGGCATCTTTCAGCATCGGCGATCAGACTGTGTGCGATGCGACTGCTCGTGGTGGACGATGAGCCCGCCGTGCGCGACGCGCTCGCGCGCGCGCTTCGCCTCGAGGGCTACGAGGTCGAGCTTGCCGCGGACGGGCGCGAGGCGCTCGCCGCGCTCGCGGAGCGACCCGCCGACGCGGTCGTGCTCGACGTGTTGATGCCGGGGATCGACGGCCTCGAGGTCTGCCGGCGGCTGCGCGCGGGCGGCGACCGCACCCCGGTCCTGATGCTGACCGCGCGCGTCGACGTGTCCGACCGTGTCGCCGGCCTCGATGCCGGAGCCGACGACTACCTGCCGAAGCCGTTTGCGCTCGACGAGCTGCTCGCCCGCGTGCGCGCTCTGCTGCGCCGCAGCGGCGCCGGGGAGCGCGAGCCGCCGCTTCGGTTCGGCGATCTCGTCCTCGACCCGGGCGCGCGCGAGGCTCGCCGTGGCGAGCGGCAGATCGAGCTGACCCGCACCGAGTTCGAGCTGCTCGAGCTGTTCATGCGCAACCCGGGCCAGGTGCTGACGCGGTCGCTGATCTTCGAGCGCGTCTGGGGCTACGACTTCGGGCCGACGTCGAACTCGCTCGAGGTCTACGTCGGCTACCTGCGCCGCAAGACCGAGGGGGGTGGCGAGCCGCGCCTGATCCAGACGATCCGTGGCGTCGGCTACGCCCTTCGCCGACCGTGAGCCTGCGCGGTCGCCTGCTCCTCGCCGCCACGGCCGCCGTGGCGGTCGCGGCGCTGCTCGCCTCGGGGCTCGCGTTCCTCGTCGTCCGCCACGAGCTTCGCGGGCAGGTCGACGAGTCGCTCCTGCGCCGCGCTCGCGCCCCGGGGGCCCTGCTGATGCCGCGGCTGCGGCTGCCGCTGCTCGAGGACATCGGCACGTTCGTGCAGGTGATCGACGCGGACGGCAACGTGCTGCGCGCCTCCGCGGTCGACACCGTGCTGCCGGTGAGCGCCGACGCTCGCGCCGTTGCGGCCGGGGAGCGCGGGCCACTGCTCGCCGACCTCGACATCGACGGGACGCACCTCCGCGTCCTCACCGATCCGCTGCCGGGTCGGCTCGCGGTCCAGGTCGCCCGCCCGCTGACCGAGGTCGACGGCACGCTCCGGCGCGTCGGCTTCATCCTGCTCGGCGTCGCGCTCGGCGGCGTGGGTCTCGCCGGCGCGCTCGGCTGGCTCGTCTCCCGAACCGCGCTGCGGCCGGTGACGCGGCTGACGGAGGCGGTCGAGCACGTGACCGAGACGGCCGACCTGACCGGGCGGATCGAGGCCGACGGCGACGACGAGCTCGGGCGTCTCGCCCGTCGCTTCAACGAGATGCTCGCCGCGCTCGACGCGTCGCTCGCCTCCCAGCGCCAGCTCGTCGCGGACGCGTCGCACGAGCTGCGAACGCCGCTGACGAGCCTGCGCACGAACGTCGAGGTGCTCGCTCGCGCTCACGAGCTCGAGGAGGGCGACCGTGGTCGCCTGCTCGCGGACGTCGTCGCCCAGCTCGAGGAGCTAACGGAGCTCGTTGCCGACCTGGTCGACCTCGCCCGCGGCGCCGAGCCGGCAGCAGCGGTCGAGGACGTCCGCCTCGACCTGCTGGTGGAGCGGGCCGTGGAGCGGGCCCGCGCGCACGCGCCGGGGATCGAGATCGTGACGGCGCTCGAGCCCACGGTCGTCGAGGGGGTGCCCGATCGGCTCGATCGGGCCGCCGCGAACCTGCTCGACAACGCGGCCAAGTGGAGCCCGCCGGGCGGGATCGTGGAGGTGGCCGTCAGCGGTCGGGAGCTCGTCGTGCGAGACCATGGCCCCGGGATCGACGAGGCCGACCTCCCGCGCGTGTTCGACCGTTTCTATCGCTCGCGCGCGGCCCGGAGCATGCCCGGCTCGGGCCTGGGCCTCGCGATCGTCAAACAGGTCGCGGAGTCGCACGGCGGCGAGGTCGGCGCCGAGAACGCCGAAGGCGGCGGCGCGCTGTTCCGGCTTCGGCTCGGCGCTCGTCTCTAGATGGCGGGCGGCGCTCAGCTCCCGGCGTCGGCCTCCGCGAACGCGGGCTCGGCGATCGCGGAGGCCGCGTGAGCCGGCGACAGGCCGGCGCGCAGGAGCAGCGCCCCGGCCGCCGCAGCGGCACCCGCGAAGATCCCCCCGGCGAGGAACGCCACGTGGTAGCCGCCGACCAGCGCCGCGAGCGGGCCGTCTCCGTCGGCGAGGAGGCTGTTCGTGCGCTCGTCGGCGAGGCTAGCGAGCACCGCGAGGCCGAGCGCGCCGCCCATCATGAACGCCGTGTTGACGACGCCGGACGCCAGTCCCGCGTCCTTCGGAGCGACACCGCTCATGGCCGCGAGCAGCAGCGGGTTGAACGCCATGCCCGCGCCGCAGCCGAGCAGGATCATGCTCGGGAGCACGTCGGGGGCGAAGCTCCCGTCGACCGGCGCCCGCACGAACAAGAGGAGCCCGAGGGCGCCGAGCAACAGGCCCGTCGCGAGCGGACGCCGGATCCCGAACCGCATGACGAGCTTGGCGGAGAGGCCGAGCGAGAACGCGCCCATGATCAGGCTCGTCGGCAGGAACGCGAGCCCGACCTCGAGTGGGCTGTACCCGAGCACGCGCTGCAGGTAGAGCGCCGAGAGGAAGAACCAGGCGAACATGGCGGCCGCCCACAGGACGCCGACGGCGTTCGCGGTCGCGACGTTGCGCAGCCGGAAGAGGGAAAGCGGCACGAGCGGCGACGCCACGCGGGCCTCGAGGGCGAGGAAGAGCCCGAGCAGGACGACCGCGGCGGCGAGCAGGCCGAGCGTCTCGCCGGACGTCCAGCCGGCCTGGCTGCCGTTCACGATCGCGTAGACGGCCAGCATCAGTGAGGCGGTGACGGTGGCCGCGCCGGCGACGTCGAGCCGCCCGCCGCCGGCACGCTCGCGGGCCCCCGGCAGTAGCGCGAGGCTGAGCGCGATGACCAGGGCGCCGACGGGTAGGTTGACGAGGAAGATCCAGTGCCAGTCGAGCCGGTCGGTCAGGACGCCGCCCAGCAGCACGCCGACCGACCCGCCGCCCGCCGCCACGAAGCCGAACACTCCCATCGCCTTGGCGCGCGCGGCCGGCTCGGTGAAGAGGGTCATGATCAGCGAGAGCGAGACGGCGGAGACGACCGCGCCGCCGAGCCCCTGGATCGCGCGCGCGGAGACGAGGAAGGCCTGCGTCGTGGCCAGGCCGCAGGCGAGCGACGCGAGCGTGAACAGCCCGATTCCACCGAGGAACAGCCGCCGGCGGCCGTAGAGGTCACCGAGCCGCCCGCCGAGCAGGAGGAAGCCGCCGAACGTGAGCAGGTAGGCGTTCACCACCCAGGCGAGCGACGTTTCCGAGAAGCCGAGGTCCTCCCTGATCGACGGCAACGCCACGTTCACGATCGTCGTGTCGAGCACGATCATCAGCGAGCCGAGGCAGAGCACCACGAGCGCGAGCCAGCGACCACGACTGTCCACGGTCATCCTTCCTCCTTCCGCTCCTCCCGGCGGCGTTTCGCGCGGGGCCCCAACCCGCGCCGCCGCCGGGAGTATACGGGTGCTCGCGCACCAACCTGAATCGAAGTCTTACCCGGCTCTCAGGTCCCTCTCAGGGTCCGCTGCTGAGATGGGAGGTGTACACGGAGAGACCGAAAGGAGAGGTCATGAGCTGGAAGTCGAAGCGGATGGTCGCGGGAACGCTTGCGGCGCTCGCCGTCGCGGCGGGCACCGGGGCAGCGTTCGCGGCGACCCAGGACGACGCGGCCACAACGGCGGCGGCGGCAGCAGCAAACTCGCCCGAGACGTTCCTCGCGGACGTCGCCGAGCGCCTCGGCATCGACTCGGCCGAGCTCGAGGCGGCGGTGGCCGCCGAGGCGCTCGAGCGTCTCGACCAGGCTGTCGCCGACGGCCGGATCACGCAGGAGCAGGCCGACCGGATCCGCGAGCGGATCGAGGCCGGCGATCTGCGCCTTGGACCGGGCCACGGGCCCGGCAAGGGGCACGACGCTCCGCTGGTCGAGGGTACCGCGGACTACCTCGGGCTGACGCCCGCCGAGATCCTGGAGGAGCTGAAGGACGGGAAGTCGCTCGCCGAGGTCGCGGAGGCGAACGGCAAGACCACGGACGGGCTCATCCAGGCCCTGCTCGAGGACGCGAAGACGCACCTCGACCAGGCCGTCGAGGACGAGCGCCTCACCCGCGAGCGGGCCGACGAGATGCTCGAGCGGCTCGAGAACCGGCTGCCCGACCTGATCGAGCGGGACTTCCCCGGTCCGCGCGGCATGGGCAACGGTCCGATGGGTGCCGGCCCGGGCGAGGGCGCGTAGCCCCCGGGACCCCCGCCAGTTCCCGACACCGGGCGCCGCGAGCGGCGCCCGGTGTCGTCTCGGGCCATGTCCCGGGGCCAGGCCCCGGGACATGGC
>CAYJLE010000048.1:6406-12433 GCA_964370985.1 uncultured Gaiellales bacterium
GGCGCGGGCGGGGGGGCGGGTTGGGGTCGGGGCCATGGCCCGGGGGCCCGGCCGGGGTAATTGGCCCTCCTGGGCATGGCGAGGTGGGACGCTGCGGGCGGGGGCGGGGCGTCCGCTCCCCCGGCGCTCTCAGTCGCCGGCTGCCCTCAGGCGCACGCCGGCATCGTCGTCGGCCAGGTGCAGGCGGCGGAACGTGCCGTTCTCGACGGCGACCGCGGACAGGCGGGCGTTCGGCTCGACCGGTGCGCTGCGGCGGTAGGCGTGGAACTCGAGCCCGAGCGCGTGCGCGTGGATCGCCCGCACGCAGCCGCCGTGGGAGACGACGAGCACGCGGCCGCCCGGGTGCGCGGCGGCGATCGCGCGCACGGCGGCCACCGCGCGTGCCGCCATCTCCTCGTACGCCTCGCCGCCGTGCCAGCCCGTGGCGCCCTCGAGCCAGCGGGCGATCCCCTCGGGCTCGCTCCGCTCGACGTCCGCGCGCGTCTTGCCTGACCAGCTGCCGACGTCCACCTCCCGCAGGTCCGGCCGAACGACCACCTGAAGCCCTTGCCGCTCCGCGACCGCGAGTGCGGTATCCCGGGCCCGTGCGAGGTCGCTCGCGTAGACGGCGTCGAGCGGCACGTCCGCGAGCCGCTCGGCGAGCGCCGCCGCCTGCTGCCGGCCGAGCTCGGTCAGCGGCCGGTCGGTGTGCCCCTGCCAGCGGTGCTCACGGTTCCAGTCGCTCTCGCCGTGTCGCGCGAGCAGGATCGTGGTCACGCCGACTATCGTAGGCCGAAGCCATGGACCTGGGCCTCACCGACCGTGTCTGCGTTGTCACCGGCTCCACCGCCGGGATCGGCCTCGAGACGGCCCGGCTGCTCGCCGCCGACGGCGCCCGCGTCGTCGTCTGCGGCCGCGACCCGGGACGCGTCGAGGCAGCTCGCGCGGAATCCGGCGCCGCGCTCGGTATCCCCTGCGATCTGACGGAGCCGGCAGCGCCGGCGGCGCTCGTCGCCGAGGCCGAGCGCGTGCTCGGGCCGGTCGACTGCCTCGTCAACAACGTCGGCTATGCCGTCCAGACCGACTTCCAGACGCTCACGGACGCCGACTGGCAGCTCATGTGGGACCTGAACGTGATGAGCTACGTGCGCGCGATCCAGGCGGTGCTGCCGGGGATGCGCGAGCGCCGCGCCGGGCGGATAGTCAACGTCGCCTCCACCGCGGGCAAGCGCCCTTCGACGGGGATGCCCAACTACTCGGTCACGAAGGCCGCCGTGCTCTCGCTCTCGCGCCTCGTCGCCGATCTGTACGCGAAGGAGGGCATCCTCTGCAACGCGGTCTGCCCGGGCCCGACCCTCTCGCCGGCCTGGCTCGGCCCCGGTGGGCTCGCCGATCAGGCCTCGGCGCGCACCGGCAAGAGCCGCGAGCAGGTGCTCGAGGAGTCGGGGAAGGGGAGGCCGATCGGCCGGATGGCGCGGCCCGAGGAGATCGCCGCCGTCGTTACCTTCCTCTGCTCGGAGCGGGCCAGCTACGTGACCGGCGCCGCGTGGAGCGCGGACGGCGGCACGGTTCCGATCATCATCTAACCTCGGGGCATGCCCGAAATCGCCGGAGCGGTCGCCGAGCGGTTCGAAACCCGGATCCGGGCGCAGGAGGATGAGCTCCTGTCGCCGCTCGCGGTGCGCTCGTACGGGACGCTCGGCCGCGCGCTCGCCGAGGAGGAGTGCCGGCTGCGGACGCCGTTCCAGCGCGACCGCGACCGGATCGTGCATTGCAAGGCGTTCCGCCGGCTGAAGCACAAGACGCAGGTGTTCATGCCCCCGCGCGGCGACCACTTCCGCACGCGGCTCACGCACACGCTCGAGGCGGCCGGGATCTCGAGGGTGGTCGCGCGGGCGCTTCGCCTGAACGAGGACCTGACGGAGGCGATCGCCCTCGGCCACGATCTCGGCCACCCGCCGTTCGGTCACACCGGGGAGGAGGCACTCGACCGGGTGCTCCACGCCAGGGCTGGCAGGCGCTTCCGCCACAACGAGCACTCGCTGCGGGTGGTCGAGGCGCTCGAGCGGGACGGCCGCGGCCTCAACCTGACCGCGGAGGTGCGCGACGGGATCCTCAACCACACGGGTCCGGACGAGCCGGGGACGCTCGAGGGCAAGATCGTCCGGATCGTCGACCGGGTCGCCTACATCAACCATGACATCGACGACGCGATCCGCGCCGGCGTCCTGACCGCGGAGGATCTGCCGGCGGACGAGCTCGTGCTGCTCGGCCCGACCGGGTCGAAGCGCATCGACACGCTCGTCCACGACCTCGTCGAGAGCTCCGACGGGCGCGACGAGATCGTGCAGAGCCCCGGGATCGGCCGCGCGATGCTGGGGCTGCGCGCGTTCATGTTCGAGCGTGTCTACCTCGGCCCGGTCGCCGCCCGCGAGCGCGAGCGTGCAACGGCCGTCGTGGAGCAGATCTTCGACCACCTGCTCGCGCACCCCGAGGAGCTCCCCGACGGGCGCCCCGGCGACCTCGTCCAGAGGGTCACCGACTACGTGGCCGGCATGACAGACCGCTTCGCGCTTGCGTTCCTCCCCGGGCCGGGCCGGTAGCCCGCAGCGATGGCCCGGATCAAGCAGGCGTCGGTCGAGGAGGCCCTCGCGGCCGCGGACGCGGTCGAGCTGGTGGGTGCGAAGACCCAGCTTCGCCGGGTCGGCTCCCGCTGGGTCGGCCGCTGCCCGTTCCACGAGGAGCGCACTCCGAGCTTCTCCGTGAACGCGGAGCGAAAGCTCTACCACTGCTTCGGCTGCAGCCGCGGCGGCGACCTGATCACGTTCGTGCGCGAGACCGAGGGGCTCGACTTCGTCCAGGCGGTCGAGTGGCTCGCCGACCGCTACCGCGTGCGACTCGAGTACGAGGAGGGTGGGCCGGACGAGACGGAGCGCCGGCGCCGCAAGCGGCTCTTCGCCGTGCTCGAGGCCGCGGCCGCGTTCTACGAGCGCCACCTCTGGGACACGAAGGCGGGCGAGGGCGCGCGCGCCTACCTCGCCTCCCGCGGGCTCGGCGAGGAGGTATGTCGCGCGT
Organism: uncultured Gaiellales bacterium; assembly: GCA_964370985.1. GTDB lineage: Bacteria > Actinomycetota > Thermoleophilia > Gaiellales > Gaiellaceae > JAHDVS01. The sequence continues at coordinate 9,461 of CAYJLE010000048.1, forward strand.
TTCGCCTCGGGCTCTCGCCCGGCGGCGACCTCCTGCCGCGCAAGGCCAGGCAGAAGGGATACACGCGCGAGGAGCTGACCGCGGCCGGCCTCGCCAACCGACGCGGCGGTGACTACTTCGCGGGCCGCCTGATCTTTCCGCTTGCCGATGCCCGCGGCCGTGTCGTCGGGTTCGGCGCGAGGCGCCTCTCGGAGGCGGATCCGATCCGGGCGAAGTACGTGAACTCGCCCGAGAGCGAGCTGTTTCGCAAGAGTACGCTCGTGTACGGGCTCGATCGCGCGCGGTCGGCGATCGCGAAGGAGGAGCGGGCGGTCGTCGTCGAGGGGTACACGGACGTGCTGGCACTGCATCAGGCTGGCCTCGCGACCGCGGTCGCGGCGATGGGGACGGCGCTCACGGAGCGCCAGATCCGCGAGCTGCGACGGCTCGCCTCCCGCCTCTACCTGTGCTTCGACGCCGACCAGGCGGGTCAGGAGGCGACGCTGCGCGGCATGGAACTCGCCTACCGGGAGTTCCCGGAGGTGCGGGTGGTCGTGCTCCCGCCCGGAGCGGATCCGGCGGAGGTGGCCGATGACTTCGCCGCCCGGCTCGAGACGGCCGAGAGCTACCCGCGCCACCGGGTGCGGCTCGAGATCGAGCGAGCGCCCACCCGGGAGGCCGCCTTCCAGCGCCTTCGGGAGGTCGTGGGCGGCTTCGACGGCAACACCGAGTGGCTCGACGCGGTGAAGCTGGCCGCCGATCAGCTCGACCTGCCGCGCGATCTCCAGGCTGCGCTGGCGCCGCGGGCGTCGCGGTCGACCGGCGTCGTCTCCCGCAAGGTGCTCGAGGCGGGCGAGCGGTGGGAGCGCGACGCGCTCGCGGGCTGCGCCGTCCACCCGGAGCTCGTGCGTCTGCTCGAGGGGTTGGGCGCCGAGCATTTCGACCTGGAATTGCACCGGCGCCTGCACGAGCACCTGGTCTCGGGCGGGCCCGCCGACGCGGACGTGATCGCGCTGCTCGCCGAGCTCGACGCGCGCGCGGCCGCCGAGGGGATCGACGAGGAGACGACGAAGCAGATCCTCCTGCGTCTGCGTGAGCGTCGCCTTCGCCGCGAGCTCGCGACCGCGGAGCCGGAGCGCACGAGGGAACTCCAGACCGCGCTCGAGCGGATCCGCGCGGCGGTGACCGAGCTCGCTTGAAGCCCGGCGCTTGCCGGATTCGGGGCGAGTCGCCTTGATTTCAGCGGCGAGCACGTTATCCTCCCCGGGGTGCGCGGGGTGATCGGCCGGAGTGGCCGGGCCGTCGCGGCCGTGGCGGTCGGGCTCGCGCTCGCGGCCGCCGGCGCGGTCGTGGCCCGCTCCGCGGGTGGCGCCGCCGGCGGTTACGAGTTCGACCACGGGCTCGCGCTCGGCGAGTTCTGCGCGGAGTCGGGAACGCTCTCCCTGGCCCTGCCCGGAGCCGGCCTGCCCGCGGGCACGGGGCGGGTCTACGTCAACGTCTGGGTCGACTGGAACACCGACGGTGACTGGCTCGACCTTGCCGAAGGCGACGTCTGCGCGCCGGAATGGGTCGTCCAGAACGTCCCGATCGACCTCCCGGCCGGGTTCGCGGGCTCCGAGTTCGCCTACCTCGCTGACGTCATGTTCGTGACGGGCAGCGAGCTGCGCAAGGCCCGCTACCGGGTGACCGTGAGCGACACGCCGATGCCCGATGCCGGGGGCATGCCGGGTCCGTTCGAGGGCGAGATCGCGGGCAGCGACGACGGCGAGGCGGAAAAGGGCGAGCCGCCCGCGGCGAGCAAGAAGAAGAAGAAGAAGGCCCCTCCGCCCCTGAAGCGCAAGAAGCGCGTCCGCCTCCTCGATGCCGGTTGCTATCCGTCGACGCTGGTGCTCGATCACGGCGAGCAGAAGACGATCAAGTTCTGGACGCGGACCGCGGGGAAGCTCCCCAACGGGCGCTATCCTGCCGTCTACGTCCGCCTGCGCAACGGCGTGCCGGCGGGCGTGCGAGCCTCGTTTGGGCTCGGAAAGCAGGTCCAGAGCGGGTTTCGCGTCTTGCGCGGGCTCACGATCTCCTCGACGATCGACGGGCCAACCCGCCGGCAGCAGTTCACGCTCCTGTTCGACTTCAGCCTCGGTGGCAGCTGGAACGCCGGTGGGTTCACGTCGCGCACGAAGGCGTGCAAGGTCGTGATCCACCACCAGGACGTGCCGCCGTTCGAGCTGCCGCCGCTGCCGCCGAGGATCCCCTGCGGCGGCATCGACCCCTGCGGCGGTGTTCCGCCCGAGAGTCCCACGCCGCTACCGGCCCCCGGTCCCGATCTCGGCTCGTGGCTGCGGCAGATGTTCGAGGGGAGGGAGGTCGTCGCGATCAACGTCCGCTCGTCCGCACCGCCGGGGCTTTCGAAGGTCGTGGAGAGCGTCGTCATACCGCTCGGCCACTACCGGGACGGGTCCCTCGACGGCCAGCTCGAGCCGTTCTTCGCGAACCCCTACGCGCTCTCGGGCGAGCAGGCCCTGCAGTTCCCGACCGGGCGTGTGCCGCAGGCCGCGACGACGTGCGAGCTGATCTCGGAGGGCGGCCGGGCGGTGCTCGACTGCCTCGTCTCCCCCCAGCCCGCCGGCTCGCCGCTCGGTATCCAGCTCGTGCTCGACGCGCGCGGCTTCGAGGCGCTCGTCGCCGACGCCTGCCCGGCGCCGCTCGCCGTCGGCCTCAGGCTCGCCGACACGCCGCGGGGGCAGGTCGACTACGCCGCGTCGATCCCCCGCTTCGGCTGCCCGTAGCGCCGCGCCGGGCGGCGCTAGAATCTGTCTACTGCCGTCCCCGGTAGCTCAATTGGCAGAGCATCCGGCTGTTAACCGGAGGGTTACTGGTTCGAGTCCAGTCCGGGGAGCTTGTTCAGGCCGCGAAGCGGCCTGAACAAGCCCCAAGTCGCGGGGCCCCCCCGCCGGGCGGGGGGGGGGGCGCGGGCGGTGGGGGGGGGGGGGGGGGCGC
>CAYJLE010000048.1:12443-16868 GCA_964370985.1 uncultured Gaiellales bacterium
CCCCGCCCCCGGGCGGGCGCCCCGCGATCTTCTGTGGGGGCGGGTCTTGCCCCGCCCGTAACGCCTGCCCCATCCGTGGCGGGGCGGGTCTTGACCCGCCCGGGGTCCGCGGCCCGCGGATTCTTATCGAGTTCTTAGGTCGCTCTTAGGCCCCTCTTGGATACGGCTGGTCTGCTGGTGGGGTCACGCCGTCCAACCGGAGGGGTTCTTCATGCGACGAGGTTTCGGAGGCTCGGTTCTTGCTGTCGCCTTGGCGACCGTGCTCGCGCTCGCAGCGTGCGGCGGCTCCTCGTCGAGCGGCGCCGAGGTGGCGAAGCTCGACGACACCCAGATTGCAGAGGACGGGGCTGCCACCACGGCCGCCGCGTCGGAAGATTTCGAGGAGGCGACGCTCGCGTTCACGCGCTGCCTGCGCGAGCAGGGCCTCGAGGTGGATGATCCGGACTTCTCCGGTGGCTCCGGCGGGTTTCTCGGCGGCGAGCTCGATCCCAGCGATCCCGACGTGGAGGCCGCGATGGAGGAATGCCGTCCCCTGATGGAAGCGGCCGGCCCGCAGCTCGGCGGGGAGAACATGGAGGCGCTCGAGGATGCGTTCCTCGAGTACGCGCGGTGCATGCGCGACGAGGGCATCGACATGCCGGACCCGGACTTCTCCGGGGGCGGGGGCCCGGGCGGGGGAGGGTTCTTCGAGGGCCTGGATCGCGACGACCCGGACTTCCAGGCGGCCGACGAGGTGTGCCGCGACCTGCTCCAGGATGCGCTGCCGGAGCAGCCCGGAGGGAACAGCCCGGCCGGCGGTGAGGATCAGTGACGGCCGCGCCTGCGCCCGGCTCCCGCCGCCGGCTTCCGATCAGGCGGGTGCTGTGGGCCATCGGGGCTGTCGGCATCGCCGCCGCGGCCGGCGCTGTCCTGTACACACGGGGTGGCTCCGGGGAGGTCGCGACCGCCGAGAGCGGCCCGGCGACGGCGATCGCGACGGTCGAGCGGCGCGACCTCGTCGAGACCGAGACCCTGGACGGCACGCTCGCCTACACCGGCAGCCGCGCCGTGATCCATCTCGACGCGAGCAGCTCGGACACGTCCAGCGCGGCAGCGGTCACCACCTCGTCTCCCGTGCAGGATTCCACGGACACCGCGATCGCGATCGCCTACGCCGTCGGCGAGCCGGACGGCGAGACGGTGCCGACGGACACGACGCCGACGGAGACGGAGCCGACGGACACGACACCGACGGACACGACGCCGACGGACACGACGCCGACGGAGACGGAGCCGACGGTGACGGAGCCGACGGTGACGGAGCCGACGGTGACGGAGCCCTCGATCGTCCAACCCGTCGAGTCGGGAGGGGTCGCCCAGTCGGCGGGAGGAGAAACCGGCCAGACCTCCGCGTCGGATGCGAGCGGGTCGACTGGATCGACGAACGGGACTGGTAGTCCCGGGATCGTCACGTGGCTTCCCGAGGTGGGTGCCACGGTCGGTCGGGGCGACACTCTCTACCGGGTCGACGGGAAGCCGATCGTGCTGATGATCGGGAAGCTCCCTGCCTGGCGCACTCTCAAGACCGGGGTCTCCGACGGCCCGGACGTCCGCCAGCTCGAGCTCAACCTCGTCGAGCTCGGATATGACCCGAAGGGGAAGATCGTCGTGGACGAGCACTTCGGCCCGGCTACGAAGGCTGCGGTCAAGCGCTGGCAGAAGGATCTCGGCATCAGCAGAACCGGTGCGGTCCGCCTCGGCCGCGTCGTCTTCCTGCCCGGCCAGCGGCGGGTGAGCTCCCTCTCGACCGAGGTCGGGGCGAGGCTGTCCACGGGCGCGACCGTGATGGAAACCACGTCGAGGCGCCAGGTCGTCACGGTCGCGCTCGAGACGACGAAGCGCAGCCTGGTCGAGGTCGGCGACGCCGTCACCGTCGAGCTGCCCGACGGCGGCGAGGTTTCCGGGGAGATCACCGGGATCGGCAGTGTCGCAACGTCGAGCGCCGAAGAGGAGACGGGAGACGCGCAGGGTGCACAGTCCGGCACGGCGGACGCCTCGGACGCGACGATCGACGTCGAGATCCGCCTGACGGAGGCATCCGCCGTCGAGCTCGACCTGGCGCCGGTGGACGTCGAGGTCCGCCGGGACACGCGGGCTGACGTGCTGGCCGTCCCGGTCGCGGCGCTGCTCGCCCTCGCCGGGGGAGGCTACGCCATCGAGGTGCTCGATGGTGCCGCAACGAGACTTGTGGCGGTCGAGCCAGGCATGTTCGCGGACGGGTACGTCGAGATCGAGGGGGACGGCGTCACCGAGGGCATGGAGGTGGTGGTGCCGGCATGACGGTCGCCAGCGAGGGCGAGCCTGCCGGGATGCTGCACCTGGAGAGCGTGACGAAGACCTATCCGGGCCCCGTGACCGTGCTCCGGGACGTCAGCCTGACCATCGGCGCGGGCGAGCTCGTCGCGATCGTCGGGCCGTCCGGCTCGGGCAAGTCCACGCTGCTGCACATCATGGGCACGCTCGACCGGCCGAGCTCGGGCTCGGTCGCGATCGACGGCCACGACGTCACGAGCCTCACGGACTCCCAGCTGGCAGCGCTGCGGGCGCGGCGGATCGGCTTCGTCTTCCAGCAGTTCTTCCTGATCGACGGGCTCTCCGCGCTCGAGAACGTCGCGGCGGGACTCATCTACTGCGGCGTGCCGGCGGCGGAGCGGCGCGGCCTCGCCCGCGAAGCGCTCGCGCGGGTAGGGCTCTCGCACCGTCTCGAGCACCAGCCGGAAAAGCTGTCGGGGGGCGAGCGCCAGCGGGTCGCGATCGCCCGGGCGCTGCTCGGGCGGCCGCCGATCGTGTTCGCGGACGAGCCCACCGGCAACCTCGATTCCCGCTCCGGGGCCGAGATCGTCGGGCTCCTGCGCGAGCTGAGTACCGACGGCCACACGGTCGTCGTGATCACCCACGACCGCGACATCGCGGCGGCGATGCCGCGGCGGATCGACCTGCGCGACGGGCTCGTCGAGAGCGACGTTCGGCGGGAGCCCTGATGGCGAGCCAGCTCGCGCCCAGCCGGCTCCTGCCGCTCGACGTCCTGCGGGTCGGCTCGATCGGTCTCCACACCCGGCGCCTGCGGGCCGCGCTCTCGGCGGTCGGGATCGCGATCGGGATCGCGTCGATGGTCGCCGTGCTCGGGATCTCCGAGTCGAGCAAGGCCGACCTGGTCGCGACGCTCGACCGCCTCGGCACGAACCTGCTGTCGGTCGGCGCAGGCCGCGGCCTGTTCGGCGCGGGCGCGTTGCCCGCGGACGCCGTCTCGATGATCGGGCGGATCGGCCCGGTCGAGCAGGTCTCGGGGGTTGGCTCCGTGTCCGCGAGCGTCTACCGCTCGGACTTCGTGCCCGAGGGGGAGTCCGGCGGGATCTCCGTCCTCTGGGCCGACACGGGTCTGCTCGACACGCTTGGCGGGACGCTTGCGCACGGAGCGTTCCTCACGGGCGCGACGGAGCGCTACCCGGCCGTGGTGCTCGGTGCGACCGCCGCGGAGCGGCTCGGCGTCGACCGGGTGGGGGTGAACGTCTGGCTGGGCGAGCGGTGGTTCGCGGTCGTCGGGATCATGGAGCCCCTCGAGCTCGTCCCCGACCTCGACCGCGCGGTCCTGATCGGGCACCCGGCCGCGACCGACCTGTTCGGCGTGGACGAGTCGCCGGCGACGATCTACGTGCGCGCTCTCCCCGAGGCGATCGAGGACGTGCAGGGCGTGCTCCCCTACACGGCAAGCCCGGAGAGCCCGGAGGAGGTGGAGGTGAGCCGCCCCTCGGACGCGCTCGAGGCCCGGGCGGCCGTCAACGACTCGTTCACCGCGCTGTTCGTCGGGCTCGGCGCGGTCGCCCTGCTCGTCGGCGGCGTCGGGATCGCCAACGTGATGGTGATCTCCGTCCTCGAGCGGCGCTCCGAGATCGGGCTGCGGCGCGCGCTCGGGGCGACGCGCCGGCACATCCGGGCCCAGTTCCTGACCGAGTCGCTGATCCTCGCCGGCCTGGGCGGCCTCGCGGGGGTCATCCTGGGCGCGCTCGTGACCGTCGGGTACGCCCGCAGCCGCTCGTGGGAGGCGGTCGTGCCCGCCTACGGGCTCGTCGGGGGGATCGCGGCGGCGCTCGCGATCGGCGCGGTCGCCGGCCTCTACCCCGCGATGCGCGCGGCGCGGCTGGTCCCCACTGAGGCGCTGCGCTCCGTGTGAGACCGGGTCGTGACCGGCTCTGCACCTCAGATGACGGCGATCGGGTCGATCATCGACCCGGTGCCGCCCCGGATCTTGAGCGGCAGCGCGACGAACAGGAACTCGACGATTCCGTCCGCGGCGAGGTCCTCGAGATCGAGGCTCTCCATGATGTGGATGCCCCGTTCGATCAAGAGCAGCGTGTGCACCGGCTGGGGGTTCCTCGGCGAGCCCGG
>CAYJLE010000049.1:0-16574 GCA_964370985.1 uncultured Gaiellales bacterium
TTTCCCGGGAGATCTATCCCGGGCCCCATTGAAGCGAGCTCGGCCGCGAGATCCTCAACCGACAGATGCCCGCTTTCCCGGGAGATCTATCCCGGGCCCCATTGAAGCCTCCTCAAGGCGCGCCGCCCCGACGTGTACCGCGACACTTTCCCGGGAGATCTATCCCGGGCCCCATTGAAGCGCCGCCGCGGCCGGGCGTGTTGATGTCTGTGGAGGGCTTTCCCGGGAGATCTATCCCGGGCCCCATTGAAGCAGGCCCGGACTGACCAGCCGGAGGAGCCGCGGAAGACTTTCCCGGGAGATCTATCCCGGGCCCCATTGAAGCCGGAACTGCGTCGGGGTGAGCCGCTGCCCCCGGCGGCTTTCCCGGGAGATCTATCCCGGGCCCCATTGAAGCGACGCGAGCCTCGCCGCGCTCCTCGCGAACCTCGCCTTTCCCGGGAGATCTATCCCGGGCCCCATTGAAGCCGGCCGCCCGCAGGGGCCGTCCAGTGACCGCCGTAGCTTTCCCGGGAGATCTATCCCGGGCCCCATTGAAGCAGGAGGGCTGGGGTGGCGCGTCGGAGGGCGTCGCCGGCTTTCCCGGGAGATCTATCCCGGGCCCCATTGAAGGTGCACGCTCGTCTCGTCGTCCTACTCGATGTCGACGATCGTCACGCCGGCCACGCCCCGGCGAAGCTTCCAGGAGCCCGTCCGCGCGGGAGCGGCCTGCCGGGACACGGACGCAAGGTGCCCGGGGCGCAGTCCGAGGGCTCGCTCCTCGGCTGCTCGCCGGCCCAGCGGACGGCAACAGCCGGCCGACCGGGGCTAGCGAATGCCCGTCAGAGCCGCTCGAGCAGCTCCGGCTCTACACGCCGCGGGCGTCGAGCGCCCGCTGGAGCCACTCCTGCCACTTCGCCTGCTCGCGCCGCACGCTCGCGCCGACAAGCGGCGTGAACACGCGCCACAGCCCTTTCAGCTCGACGCCGCCGCGCGCCGACACGGTCGTGCCCTCGCCGGCCGGTGCGAACGAGAAGATGCCGTGGGCGGGGCCGCTGCGCGAGCGGTACGCGACGGCGAGGCGGCGCGGCCGCTCGTACTCGACGATCTCGACGTCCATCCTGCCGACCTTGCGGTAGCGCGCCGCGAACCGCGTCCCCGGCCCGATCGGCCCGTCCGAGATCAACTCGACCGAGATCGCATCGGGGTGCCAGCGCGTCTCGTTCCGCGAGTCCGCGAGGTAGTCGAAGACCTCTTCGACGGGCTGACGCAGGGTGATCTCGCTCGCGAAGTCGGGCACGGCCCCGCGACTCTACACCGGCCGCCGACCGCCCGACAAGCAGCTCACCCGCCCGCCGCCCCGTGGCGCTCGCGCAGGAGCGGGACGACGTCGGCGCAGAACAGGCGCAGGAACCGCTCCTGGTCGGCGCCGGGGGCGTGGAAGACGAGCGTCGTGAAGCCGAGCGCGACGTACTCGCCGATCCGCTCGGCCGTCTCCTGCGGGTCGGCGGAGACGATGAACCGGTCGGCGGCGCGCCCGGCGTTCGCGTCCGCGAGGCGCTCGAGCTCGACCGGGTCGTCGATCCCCGACTTCTCCTCGGGCGAGAGCGAGAGCGCGGCCCACCAGCGGCACGCCTCGCGGGCGGCGTCGAGGTCGTGGTCGTAGGAGACCTTGATCTCGATCATCCGCTCGATCCCGGCCGGGTCGCGGCCCTCCCCGCGAGCCCCCTCCTCGACGGCCGCGAGTAGCTTCCCGTACAGGGCCCGCTCCTTGCCGCTCGTGCAGATGAGCCCGTCGGCGAGACGCCCGGCGAGGCGGGCGGTCTGAGCACCCGCCGCGCCCACGTAGATCGGCACGGGATGCGCGGGCCGCTCGTACACGGTCGCCCGCTCGGTGCGGTAATAGCGGCCCCGGTAGCTGACCCGCTCCTCCGCCCAGAGCAGCCGCTTCAGCTCGATCGCCTCGACCAGCCGGTCGAAGCGCTCCCGGAACGCCGGCCACTCGAGCCCGGTCGCGGGCTTCTCGTTCATCGCCTCGCCCGTGCCGAGCCCGAGGAAGACGCGCCCGGGCGCGAGCGCTGCGAGCGTCCCGAACGCTTGCGCGACGACCGCCGGATGGTAGCGAAGCGTCGGCGTCAGCACGCTCGTCCCGAGCCAGACCCGCTCGGTGCTGGCGGAGAGCGCCCCCAGCCACACGAGCGAATGGGGCGCGCGCCCCGTCGAGTGGCGCCACGGCTGGAAGTGATCGGAGACGGCGACGAGATCGAGCCCGAGCTCCTCCGCGAGCCTCCCGAATCCGAGCAGCTCGCGGGGGCCGAACTGCTCGGCCGAGGCCTTGTATCCAAGGCGCAGGCTCATGCTGGCGTCCGCTCCAGCACGTTTACGAGCAACAGAGCCGCGGCGGATGCCGGCGCCGTCCGGACCACCCTCTCCGCGTCCGCGCGCGAGTCGAGGTCGAGCGCCAGCCCGGGCAGGTCGACGATCACCGAGCCGACACCCGCATCGGCCGCGAGCTCCGCGTGCAGCGCGGCGCTGCCCGGGCTGCCGAAGCACGTCTGTGCCACGCCGGGCGGGCGCATCGCGACCGCGTTCGTGCCGCCGTCGAGCGCGCGGGCGATCGCGACCCCCCGCTCCGGCACCGCCTCGAGCAGCGCCGAGACCTCCGCCGCCCGAAGCAGGGGCAGGTCCCCCGACACGACCGCGGCGCACGGCGAAGAGACCGCCTCGCGCATCGCGGCGGCGAGCGCATCGTTCCATGCAAGCCCCCGGTCGTCCCACCAGGCGACGCCGTGACTGGCGGCCAGCGCCGGCGCCGCCGGCTCCGACGAGACGAGCGTGACCGCCGCCACCCCCCGCGCCTCCCGCACCGCGGCGAGCACGCCGGCCAGCATCGTCTCCATCAGCGCGACGCGCTCGGACGCGGTCAAGAGCCCGGCCAGACGGCTCTTCGCGCCGCCCAGGCGCTTGAGCGGAACGAGCACGTGCGTCGCGCCGACAGCCTCCACAGGGAGAATTGCATCATGCGCGCGACGGTGCTCGCCGGAGGAGTCGGTGCGGCCCGCTTCCTGGACGGCCTCGTCCGGGTGCTGCCGCCCGAGCAGGTGACCGTGGTCGGCAACGTCGCCGACGATCTCGACCTGCTCGGCCTGCACGTCTCGCCCGACCTCGACACCGTCCTCTACACGCTCGCCGGGGTCGTCGAGCCCGAGCGCGGCTGGGGTCGCGCGGGCGACACCGCGAACGCGCTCGAGGTCGTCTCGCTGCTTGGCGGGCCCGACTGGTTCTTCCTCTCCGACCGCGACCTCGGCCTGCACCTTGCCCGCGCCGAGCGCCTGCGTGCCGGCGAGCCGCTCTCGAGCGTGACCGCGAGCTTCTGCGCCGCCTTCGGCGTACGGGCGCACCTCTTCCCGGCCACCGACGACCGCCTGCGCACGATCGTCTCGACCCCGGCCGGCGAGCTCGACTTCCAGACCTACTTCGTCCGCCGCCGCCACCGGGACGAGGTGCTGGCCGTGCGCTACGAGGGCGCCGGCACCGCCCGGCCGGCACCGGGCGTCCTGGCGGCGTGCGCGACGGCCGACATCCTGATCGTCGCGCCCAGCAACCCGTTCCTGTCCGTCGACCCGATCCTCGCCGTCTCCGGCGTGCGCGAGGCGATCGGAGCCCGCTCCGGGCCAACGGTCGCCGTCACCCCGATCGTCGGGGGCCGCGCCGTCAAGGGCCCCGCCGATCGGCTGCTGCGCTCGCTCGCCGGCGAGTCGAGCCCCCGCGCCGTCGCCGCCCACTACGACGGCCTGATCACGCACATGCTGATCGACGAGGCCGACCGCGAGCTCCTGCCCGCGGTGCGCGCGCTCGGCCTTCGGGCCGCCGCCGCGCCCACGCTGATGCCGGACGCGGCGGCCCGCACCCGGGTGGCGCAGGCCGCGCTCGAGCTGGCCGGCTCATAGCCTCAGCCTGCCACCGCTTCGACGAGCGCCTCGACGTTCTCGGGCTTCGCGTCGATCGGGATGTCGCAGCCGGCGCAGACGAGCAGGCCGGTCGGGCCGCAGTCGCGCACGAGCTCGCGCACGTAGCGGCCAACGCCGTCCGGGTCACCGAGGGCGAGCAGGGACGCGGGCACGTCGCCCATCAGCGCCATCCGATCCCCGAGCAGCTCCTTCGCGAGCCGGATGTCGGTCATCCCGTCGAGGTTGAGGATGCAGGAGCGGGCGGGCAGCTCCCGCAGCCGCGCCAGGTCGCGTGTCCAGTCCTGGTCGAAATGCAGCACGCAGCGCACGCCCGCCGCGGCCAGCTCGGACACCAGCCGCACGAAGTACGGCCACACGAGCTCGTCCCAGAGCTTCGGGGACAGAAACCCGCTCGCCGAGCGCCAGCCCCCCACCCAGACCGACGGTAGGCCTGACAGCCGCGCGTCCTCGAGACCCGCCTCGACGAGCGTCGGCAGCATCGCGTCCAGCGCCGCCTTGACCCGCTCGGGCCGCCGGCGCAAGTCGAGGAAGAACTCCCGCAACGAGCGGGCCCCGCACAGGCACTCGAACGGGATCGTCGTGCCGCCAGACGAGACCGGCACGAAGCCCCGATCGCGGAACCGCTCCACCGTCGCCGCCTGGCGCTCCCGCTGCCACGCCCGCTGCGCCGCCAGCTCCCCCGGGTCGAGGACCCGCGCGAGCAGGCGCTCCCGCACGGCCGGCCAGCCCTCCGCGACGACCGCGTCGTACTCCTCCACGGCCATCACCTCCTGCTCGCGCACCTGCCAGACCGTCCCCTCCGGCAGCTCCCGGCCGGGCAGCTCGACCCGCGACAGCCACAGCTCCGCGAGCGACACGCCGATCAGCCCCGACGGCACCGCGTTGATCCCGTCCAGCCCGCCGAGGCGCTCCATCGCCTCGAGCGTCGCCTCGACGCGGGCCTCCGGGTCGGCACAGAACTCCGCCAGCGAGCGGCCCACGAACCGGGGCGCGAACGCCGTCCCCATGAAGATCACGGGCGGGCGGTCGACCCGCTCGAGCGCGACCGCCCGCTCCACCCGCTCGAGGCGCTCACGGTAGAGCGCCCGCGGGTCGCTCATGCACGTACCCTACTCAGCTCGCCCGCGCGCCGTCTCGTCCGCAGCGACCGCGAGGCTGCCCCGCTCGCCCGGCGCGAGCACCACCCCGTACGCCTCGCGCGCCTCGTCGACGGTCAGGAGCTCGTCCCGCACGTCCGCGAGGACTCGCTCGGGGTCCCGGCCCCGGGGCGGGCCCCAGCCGCCGCCGCCGCCGCTCCGGACGCTGACGAGGTCGCCGGCGGCGAGAGGCCCGTAGAACGACGTCCGCTCCTCGACCCGGGTCTCCCCCGCGCCGCCGGGGTTGATCACGATCGTGCTGGAGGCGCCGTCCGTGCCGCCGCCGACGCCGCGGGCGAGCGGATCGCCGAGGTTCTCGATCGCCGTCTGCATGTACGTGCCGCCCTCGAGCACCCGGTAGTCCCGGCGGGCGCCGAGCCCGCCGCGGAACGTGCCGTGGCCCCCGGCCTCGGGCAGGAAACCGAAACGCTCGACGCGGATCGGGTAGCGGGTCTCGACCACCTCGACGGGTGTGTTCGGGACGTCGCCGTTGCCGAGGAACATCATCGTCGGCCCGTCCTCGTAGGGCCGGCCGCCGCTGCCCCCGTCCATCGGGTCGATGAGGATGAACGGCGTGCCGTCGCGCGGATCGACGCGGTAGAGGTAGACGCCGAAGAGCTGGAAGCCACCCGCCGGGCAGCGCTCCGGCACGGCCTGCGCGAGCGCCCTGATCGTCAGCTCGTTGAGGGCCACCGCGGCGTAGCCGTAGGAGTCGACCGGCGCGGGCCGCTCGGGGCTGACGACGAGACCCGGCGGGATCTCGAAGCCGAGAGCGAGGAAGTCGCCCTCGTTGGCCGGGTCGACGGGCAGGAGGTGCCCCTTCAGCGCCGCGCGGACGGCGCTCCTCGCGCCCAGCGCGGGGATGTTCACCGGGCCCGTCACGGTCGGGCTCGTCCCCGCGAACGAGACCTCGATCCGGTCCCCGGCCACCTCGAGCTCGACGGCGAGCGTGTACGGGACGCCCTTGCGCACGCCGTCGTGATCCATCGCGACCGAGGCACGGTAGACGCCGTCCGGGATCTCGGCGATCCGCCGGCGCACCGCCTCGTCTGTCCGCGCGATCGCGACCTCCATCGCCGCGCGGACCGCATCGGTGCCGTGCTTCGCGCAGAGCGCGCGGATCCGCTCCCCGCCCTGGCGGCAGGCGGCGATCTGCGCCTCGAGGTCGCCGCGCACGGTCGCCGTGAAGCGAACGTTGCGCAGGATGAAGTTCCAGAGGTCGTCGTCCGGCGCGCCGCCGGCGACGAGCTTCTCGTGGGTGAAGCAGAGCCCCTCCTGGTAGACGTCCGTCGAGTCGGGGCACCAGCCACCCGGCGTCTTGCCGCCGATGTCCGCCCAGTGGGCAGTGGCGACGGTGAAAGCCACGAGCTGGTCGCCCACGAAGACGGGCATGTAGACCGTCGTGTCGGAGATATGGGTGCCGGTCAGGTAGGGGTCGTTGGCGATCAGGACATCCCCGTCCGCGAAGCCGCCGGGGCCGCGCTGGGCGAGACCGCCCTTCACCGTGTCCGACAGGACGCCGACGAAGAGAGCTACCCCGGGCGCTTCCGCCCACAGGCGCCCCTCCGCGGAGACGATCCCGAGCCCGTAGTCCTGGACGTCGTAGAGAAGCGGGTTGTAGGCGGTGCGCACGAGGGTGCGCCCCATCTCGTGGGCCGCGGCGACCATGCCGTTGCGCACGATCTCCGCGGTCACCGGGTCGACAGTTGTGCTCACCGGGCACCTCCTTCAGCCGGCGTGAGTACGAGGTTGCCGAGGCGGTCGGTCTCCAGCGCCCAGCCCGGAGGGACGACGGTGGTCGTCGTCCATTCCTCGACGACGGCGGGGCCGACGACGCGCTGGCCGCAGGCCAGGTCGTCGCGCTCGTAGATCGGCGTCTCGACGAAACCGCCCGAGACGCGGAAGAAGACGTGCCTGCGGGCCCGGGGATCCCCGCGCTCGGCGCGCGACCACTCGGGCCAGCGGGGCCGCGCGACCCGGCCGACCGCCCTGATCCGACCGGCGACGACCTCGAGCGGCCCGTCCGGATCGCCGTGGCCGTAGAGCCGGAGGTGCGCGGCGACGAAGCGCTCCCGCAACCCGGCAAGCAGGGCGGTCGCGTCTCCCAGCCAGTCGCGCTCGAGCGGCACCATGATCGTGTAGTCCTGCCCCGCGAAGCGCACGTCCGCCCGGGAGAGCACCTCGACCTCGTCGCCTGGGAAGCCGTAGCCCTCGAGCTCGGCGCTGGCCTGGGCGCTCAGGTCGCGCAGGGTGTCGAGCAGCTCGGCACCGGCCTCCGCCGCGAGCGGTCGCACCCGGGTGAGCGCCACGTCCTCGCGGTAGTCCGAGGTGAGGATCCCCCACGCGGAGAAGTTGGCGGGCGCCTGCGGCACGACCACGCGGGGCACCTCGAGCTCCTCGGCTGTGGCGACCGCGAAGAGCCCACCACCGCCGCCGTAGGAGAGGAGCGCGAACTCGCGCGGGTCGAGGCCGCGCTCGACGGTGACGCCCCGGATCGCGTAGGTCATGTTCGTCTCGGCGATCGCGAGGATACCGTCGGCCGCCTGGACGACCTCGAGGCCGAGGGGCTCGGCGACGGTCGCGATCGCCCGCTCGGCAGCCGCGACGTCGAGGCCCATCCGGCCGCCGAGGAACCGCGCCGGATCGAGTCGCCCGAGCACGAGATGGCAGTCGGTCACGGTCGGATTCGCGCCGCCGAGGCCGTAGCAGGCGGGACCGGGGTACGCCCCGGCGCTCTGCGGGCCGACGCGCAGCGCTCCCCGGTGGTCGATCCACGCGAGCGAGCCGCCCCCCGCCCCGATCGAGACGATGTCGATGGTCGGACCCAGGACAGGCCGCCGCGCGATCTTCGTCTCGGTGCGCTCGAGGATCTCCCCGTCCTCGATCAGCGCGACGTCGTACGTGGTGCCGCCGACGTCGGCGCAGATCACGTTGGCGAGTCCGAGCTCCCGGGCGAGGGCCTGGGCGCCGATCACGCCCCCGGCGGGTCCCGACTCGAGCGTCTTCACCGGCCGCTCGGCGCCGCGGGCCGCGGAGATGACGCCGCCGTTCGACTGCATGAGCGCGAGCGGCCGGCTGTAGCCGGCGCCGGCGAGCCCCTCCTCGAGCCGGTGCACGTAGCCGGAGAAGAGAGGCTGGACGTACGCGTTCAGCACCGCTGTCGAGGTGCGCTCGTACTCCCGCCACTCGGTCGCGAGCTCGGAGGAGGCGGTGACGGCCACGCCCGGGTGGAGCGCCCGCAGCCGCTCGGCGGCGGCCCGCTCGTGCGCCGGGTTCGCGTAGGCGTGCAGGAAGCAGATGGCGATCGCCTCGACGCCCTCGGCGACGAGGAAGGCTGCCTCGCGCTCGACGGTCGCAAGGTCGATCGGCACGAGGACGCTCCCGTCCGCCGCGAGGCGCTCGGGCACCTCCCGGCGCAGGTAGCGGGGGACGAGCGACTCCGGCCCCCGGTAGAGGAAGTTGTAGATCTCCGGGCGGCCGCCCCGGCCGATCGCGAGCACGTCCCGGAAGCCCTCGGTCGTCAGCAGCCCGACCCGGGCACCGCGCCCCTGGACGACGGCGTTGATCGCGACGGTCGTGCCGTGAAACAGGCGCTCGATCTCGGAAAGGGGAACAGGCAGCCGGCCTGCGCCGGTCAGGATCTCCTCGACCAGCCGGTCCGCGGTGGAGGGCTGCTTCTCGATCGTGATCTCTCCGCTGCGCTCGTCGAACAGGACGTAGTCGACGAACGTCCCGCCGACGTCGACGGCGAGGCGGTGGCCCGGCGGGCTCGCGGTCATGGGTGTGGCTCCTTCCTGGATGGTTGATCGGGAGTTGTGGTGCCACGGTTCCCGGTCAATCGCCGGTCAATCATCTAGTGGGTACCGGCGGACGCGCGCTCGGAGACGCAGCGATCCTGCCGGAAGCGGTCGAGGGAAAAGGGCGCGATCAAGGGTGGCGTGCGGCCGGTGGCGACGAGCTCGGCGAGGGTCACGCCCGCGATCGGCGTCGCCTTGAACCCCCAGGTGCCCCAGCCCGCGTCGAGGTAGAGGCCCTCGACCTCGGTCACGCCCATGATCGGGGAGTAGTCAGGGGTCACGTCGCAGAGGCCGGTCCACTGGCGCATGATCCGCAACTTCGCGAGCACGGGCAAGAGATCCACCGCCCTGGCCGAGGCCTCGGCGAGGAACGTGAAGGTGGAGCGCGTCGAGTAGCTCGCGTAGCGTTCGAGCTCCGCGCCGACGAGCACCTCGCCCCGGGCCGTCTGGGACATGTAGACGAGCAGGTCGGCGGACGCGACGACCCGGTCGAGGACGGGCGCGCAGGGCTCGGTGACGAACGCCTGGAGCGGGTGGGTGACGATCGGGAGCCGGATCCCGGCGAGCGCGGCGACGACGGAGGCGTGGCCGCCGGCGGCGCTGACGACCGCCCCGGCCGCGACCGGGCCGGCCGACGTGCGGACGCCGGCGCAGCGGCCGCCAGCGACGTCGATTCCCGTTACCTCGATCCCCTGGTGAACCTCGACCCCGAGCCGCTGCGCGGCCGCCGCGTACCCCCAGACGATGGCGTCGTGGCGAACGACGGCGCCCGGCGGATGGTAGGCCGCCCCGAGCACGGGCCGCCCGCCGCATTCGAGGTCGATCGCCGGGCACAGCCTCCGGACCTCCGCCGGCCCGACGAAGGTCGTATTTACCCCGAAGGCCTGGTTCAGCAGCGCGCGCTCCCGCTGCACGCGCAGCGCCGGCTCGGAGTGGGCGAGCCAGAGCAGGCCACGGGGCGAGTAGAGGAGGTTGACACCGAGCTCCTGCGAGAGGCCGCGGAAGAGCTCGTGGCTCTCACGGTAGAAGGCGATCGCCTCCGGCGCCTTGTAGTTCGCCCGGATCACGGTCGTGTTGCGTCCGGAGCCACCCGAGCCGATGTACGCGCGCTCGAGCACGGCCACGTCCCGGACGCCGTGCCGCCGCGCGAGGTAGTAGGCGATCGCGAGCCCGTGGGCGCCGCCGCCGACGACGACCACGTCGTAGCGGGGCCGCAGCCCGGCCGCGCGGAGACGGAACGGGCGGCCGAGGATGCTCGTCACGCCTCGGCCCCGCTCCCGCCGTGCCCGACGAGGCCGGACGCGAGCGCGCGCTCGCGCAGATGGTGCACCCCGGGCGAGGGCACGAGGACGTCGATGCGATCGCCGTGAACGAGCACCCGCGCGGGGAGCCCGGCGACCGCCCCCTTGAGCCGCCCGGGCCGCTCCGCCGGCAGCGACAGCGCGGAGAGGCGGGCGAACGCGTCCTCCCGATCCTCTCCGGTCAGGCTGGCCACGGCCCACGCGTCGCTCTCGTCGACCGCGAGCCCGTGAGGATCGACGAGGGCGAGCAGGCGGGTCGCACGCTCGACGAGGGCCGAACGGGCCTCGCTTCCGTCCACGAGCAGGACCTCGTCGGGCGCAACGACGAGGAAGGCGGTCTCGGCCGCCGCCGCCACCGTCCGGAGCGCCTGCTGCCCGTGGCAGGCGACGATCGCGGCGGTTCCGAAGGCGAGCTCAGCCACGGACACGCTCCCCTGCCTGGTCGTAGAAGGGGGTCGGAGACACCCGCCCGCGCGCGCCGAGGCAGTCGACTTCCTCCGGGAAGTCCTCGCCGTCGCGGCGAAGCCACGCGAGGGCGACGGGCCGCTCGAGCGCCGGCGAGTAGCGCGCCGACGTCAGATGGCCCACGTGGCGCCCGCCCGCGGTGAGTGGCGCCCCTTCCGGCGGCGATTCCACCCCCGAGAAGACGACACCCGCGAGCCGCCGCTCGAGCGGAAGCGGCGCGAGACGCTCGAGCGCGGCGCTGCCGACGAACGGGCCCTTGCCGTGCGCGACGAGCGCCTCCAGCCCGAGCTTCGCCGGGGTCGCGTCGAAGTCGGTGTCCTGGCCCACGAGGATGTGTCCCTTCTCGAGGCGCAGGACGCGCACCGCCTCGAGGCCGTGGGGAACGACTCCGAGGTCATCCCCGGCCGCGAGCAGGGCCTCCCAGAGCTCGCCGCTGCGCGAGCTCGGGTGGTGAAGCTCGTAGGAGAGCTCGCCCACGAAGCCGAGCCGCAGCGCGCGGCAAGGAACCCCGGCCACGTGCAGTTCCCGGTGGGCGAGGTACGGGAGGGACTCACCGTCGAGGGGAGCGCCCGTCAGCCGCGCGAGCAGCTCGCGGGAGCGAGGGCCGGCGACGCTGATCACCCCGACCGCATGCGTGCGGTTGGCGACGTGGACGTCGAGATCCCACGGGTCGGCCCAGTCGCGCAGCCACGCCGCGGCCCGCTCGGCGCCGCGGCTGGTGAAGTTGAGGTTGTCGCGCGCGGCGCGGAGCGCGGCGACGAGGCCGTCGTCGAGGACGTAGCCCGCCTCGTTCAGAAGCAGCGTGTAGCGCAGGCGCCCCGTCTCGAGCCCCTCGACGCGGCAGGGGTACAGCCGCTCGAGGAACGCCGCAGCGTCGCGGCCGCCGACCTCGAGCTTCCCGAGGGTGCCGCCGTCGAAGATGCCGACGCCGCGCCGGACGGCCCAGTACTCGGCAAGCGGGTCGCCGTAGCTCTCCGGTCGCAGCCACGCCCCGAGCCGCTCCATCCGCGCGCCGAGGGCGAGGTGGCGCTCGTGGAGCGCGGTTCGCAGCACGACCTCGTCGTGCCGCGCGGCGGCGGCGGCCTCCGCGACCCGGAGCGGACGGACGGGCGGCCTGGCGGTGGTCGGCGCGGCGGCAGCATCGCCGGCTCCCCGCGCGCTCGCGAAGGCTCGCAGCGGCCCCTGGCAGAGCGCGCCCCTGCAGGGCCCCATCGCCACGGTCGTGAATCGCTTCAGGAGCTCGGTCGAGCGGAACCCGTCCTGCCAGGCGGCCTCGAGCTCGCGCACGTCGACGTCCTCGCAGAGGCACACGCAGCCAGCAGCGACCGGCGGCCCCGGATCGGCGGCGGCCGTCGAGCCGGCCTCCCCACGGGCGGCCGCCCGCCCCGACTCGGTTGCTCCCTCGAGGGAGCAGCCCGGAAGGACGGCGTCTCCCGCGCCCGCGACCGGCAGGCCCTCCGCCTGTCTCAGGAGACTGTCCCTGGGCACGAGCCCGGTCGAGAGGACGAGTCCGTCGCAGGCGATGGTCTCCCGGCCGCCCGGGTGGGCGACCTCGACCCGGGCGAGCCGCCCGCGACCCGAGGCCTGTACGACCTCGCCGTCGGCGAGGGCGCGGATCTCCGCCGGGACAGAAGCGGCGAGCGCGCCGGGCGCGAGCACGGCCCGGATCTCGACACCGGCGGCGCGCAGCGTCTCCACATGCTCCAACCCCTCCGGCGAGGAGACAACGACGACGGCAGCGCGCGCCGGCGCAAGGCCGTGGACGCCCGTGAGACGAGCGGCACCGCGGCCGAGCCAGACTCCGGCGAGGTCGTTGCCGGAGAAGACCGCATGGCGTTCGACGGCGCCGGTGGCGACGACGACACGGCCCGGGTGGACGAGGTGGAGGAGATCGGGCGCGCTGACCGGGACGAGCGGGCCTTCGTAGACGCCGATCGCGGCCGCACCCTCGAGCAGAACGGCCCCCGGCAGCGCGCGGAGCTCCGCCGCGAGCGTCAGGGCCCGCTCGCGCGCGGGCCCGGGCGGGAGCTTGATGCCCACCGCGCCCTCGTCGCAGAGCAGGACGCTCTCCCCCGCCCGTGTCGCCTCGACGGCCGCCGCGAGGCCGGCGACGCCCCCGCCGACGACGAGCAGGTCCGGGTGGTGATGGCGGACCGGCGGCTCGGAGCCAGCGGCGCCCGCAGTGGGCCGCCCCGGGGCGGCCAGCCGCCGCACGAGCGGCTCGAGGAGCGGCCAGAGGAACGCCGGCCGCACGGGCGTCCGGTAGTAGAAGCCGGCCGGCAGCCGGCCCGCGAGCAGCCCGAGCGGAGCGAGGAGATCCCGCTCCGCGGAGGGCCAGCCGCGCCCGCGCGCAACGCGCTGACCCGTGCGCGCCTCCGTGACGCACGCGCGCACACCCGGCTCCCCGTCCACCGTGACGAGGCAGTTGGGGCAGTCCCCGCTCAGGCAGTAGAGGCCGCGCGGACGGCGCTTCTTGAGCGAGCGCCCGAACACGCGCACGCCGGCGCGAAAAACGGCGGAAGCGATCGTGTCCCCCGGCTCGAGGGGGATCGCCCGCCCCTCGAGGTCAATGCTCGGCATCGATCTCGTTCGTCCGGGTGTCGCGCTCGGCGGTCAGCCAGCGCCTGCAGCCCGCCGAATGGAACCACCGCTCGGCCCGGCGGCCGGCAGCGTTGTCGCGCCACCAGACCCGCGCGAAGTCGGCCTCCCCGTCGCCGGGCGGCCAATCCGCGGGGGAACCCTCGCCGCCGTAGGCGAACTCCGTGTACGGACGGGAGCCGCAGTTCGGGCAGGAAAGCCGCAGGCCCACGTCCTTAGTCGCTTATCTCGGTTACCCGTTATTGGTCATAGTTTATTACCTCAAACGGTAACATTCCTAGGGATGCCGGTCAACCGCCCGACGGTCTAAGCTCGACCCGTGATCACCTTCCGGCCGGTGCGCACGCTGAGGACCTTCGAGGAGGCCGTGGAGCAGATCGCCGAGGCAATTCGCGTGGGCGACCTGCGGGCCGGCGAGCGCCTCCCCTCAGAGCGCGTCCTGGCGGCGCAGATGGAGATCAGCCGCCCGACACTGCGCGAAGCAATCCGGGTGCTCTCGGAGGCGGGCGTCGTCACGGTGGCGCCCGGCCCGGCCGGAGGGATGACGGTCGCAACCGACTTCGTCCCGGCCGGGCTGGTCGAGGAGCGCTCCGTGCTCAGGCTCGGCGAGGTGGCCGGAGTGCTCGAGACCCGTCGCCTGTTCGAGCCGCGCGTGGCCCAGCTTGCGGCGCTGTACGCGACGGACGAGGACTTCGAAGCCATGCGACAGACGATCGAGCTCCAGCGCGGGAGCCTCGACGACCGCGCTCGCTTCACGCAGCTCGACCTGCGCTTCCATGTCGCTATCGCCCGGGCGACCCGCAACGAGACCGTGGTCTCGATGATGCGCCTCCTCCTCCACCGGCTGGCGATCGCCCGCGATATGGCCCTTCGCGGCCCCCACGAAGGGGGTCCCGCGATCACCCTTCACGAGCGCACGCTCACGGCGATCACGGGCGGAGACCCGGACGAGATCGAGGCGGTCATGGACGAGCACCTCGGCTACCTCGAGCGGATCTGGGAGGAGGAGACCGGGCGGCCGCTCCTGCGCCGGCCGCCTGACTTCCTCCTGCCGCGAGCGCACCGAGCCGCAGCACTCGCGGAACGCCGACCCACGTGAGCCGCATCGCCGACGCCCACAACGACCTGCTCATGGAGCTCGCCTTCCGCGCGGGCGAGGAGAACCCGTTCGCTCGCCACTGGCTCGGCCCGCTCGAGCGGGGCGGCGTGCAGCTCCAGGTCTGCGCGGTCTTCGTCCCCTTCGAGCACCTGCCCGAGGGGGCGCTGCGAGTCGCCCTCCAGCAGGTCGCGGCCTGCCACCGTGCCGTCCGCGAGAACGCCGATCGCGTCGTCCTCGTGCGCACCCGCGCCGACCTCGAGCTCGTGGAGCGCGGCGAGCGCCTCGGGCTCGTGCTCGGGCTCGAGGGAGCCGAGCCCCTGGGCTACGACCCAGGGCTCGCCGACGTCTTCTGGGAGCTCGGCGTCCGCCTCGCTTCCCTGACGTGGCAGCGGCGAAACGCCTTCGCCGACGGGAACGGCGAGCCGCCCGGAGGCGGGCTCAGCGACCTCGGCCGGCGCCTCGTCGAGCGCCTCACCCGGCTCGGCATGATCGTCGACCTCGCCCACGCCTCCGACCGCACGTTCGCGGACGTGCTCGAGCACGCGCCCGACGCCACCGTCCTCGCGAGCCACACCGCCTGCCGCGCCCTCGTCGACACGCCCCGCAACCTGAGCGACGAGCAGCTGCGGGCACTCGCGGAGCGCGACGGCGTGGCCGGCATCTTCGCGATTCCGCTCTTCACCGATCCCGAGCGCCGCTCGCTCGAGCGCCTCGTCGACCACATCGACCACGCGATCGCCGTCGCCGGCGAGGCGCATGTCGCCCTCGGCGGCGACTTCGTCCGCCAGCTCGTTCGCTCCGGGGCCGTCCAGGTCAACCAGGCCGACCTGCGCCTCCCGCCCGGCTACACGCTCGACGCGGCGATCGAAGGCCTGGCCGGGCCTGAGGACTACCCGCGCCTCGTCGCGGCCCTCCGTGCCCGCGGCCACGACGACGAGCGCCTCGACGCCCTGCTCTTCGGGAACCTCCGGCGCGTGCTGCGCCGCGGCCTCCCCGCCTGACCCCTACTCGGCCCGCAGGCGCCCGAGAGCGTACTCGTACCGGCCCGGGCCGAACAACCGTCTGCGACACCCCGCTACTCGGGGAGAAGCCGAAGCCGCTCGCAGTGAGCCGGCTGGACCGCCCCGAAGTCACGGCGGTCGAGCGTCGCAAGCTTCGTCTCACCGAGCCGCTCGCACAGCGCGAGCACGGAGGCATCGACGAGCCCGAGATCGAGGTTCGCGTACTTCCGCTCGAGCTCTGCGGCCCGGACGAGATCCTGGGGTGTCACCTGTTCGACTCGATAGGCGCCGGCGGCGACGTCGTCCACGAAGACCTCCCAGGCGTCGTGGCCGAGCAGCTTCAGCGTCCAGTAGTCGACCTCCACGAGGACAGGCGCCGGCACGACGAGATCCTCGCCGACGGCCTCGACCATCGACACGCACCGCGCGTGGTCGGGATCACCGGAATCGAGGAGCGCGAGGATCGGCCCCGTGTCGAGGACGAGCGCCACTCAGCTGCGGCCGGATCGTTCGCGAAGCGGCGCCTGCTCGTCGCGGCTCGCCGCCGCGGCTGCGCCGGTCGCGCTCCGCGCGACGCCGAACCGTGGGCGATTGCTGGCGCGGAGCGCATCGGCCTCCCTGGAGACCATCTCCCGCAGTACCTGCGCGAGCGAGACGCCGCGCCGGCGCGCCTCGTGCCCGAGCAGCGCGAGGTCGTCCGAGTCGGCGCCGAGCGTCGTCCTCCGAATGGTCATGCATCAGATGCTAGCATCACCCGCGACCGCTGCGTCTTCTCGACACCCGCGCCTCGTCGCGGCCCTCCGTGCCCGCGGCTACGACGACGAGCGCCTCGCCGCCCTCCTCTGGGGGAACCTCCTGCGCGTGCTGCGCCGCGGCCTCCCGGCCTGACTACTCCCCGACGATCGTCGTCGCGTGGTGGGCGAGCGCTCGCCAGCCCTCCGCGGTGTGCTTCCAGACCGCAGTGAAGCGGGTGTCGGAGGAGACGTCCGTGCCGTCGGGAAGCGCGCCCTCGATCCGGTAGCGGCCGGTGACGAGCGCGAGCTCGCCGTGGAGGCGCGGCTCGAGCTCGAGCAGCCTGCCAGACACCGTCGGCGGCACGGGCTTCAGGTACTCGAGGTACTCCGCCTTGCCGCGGACCGTGCCGGCGATGTCCGTGTAGACCCAGTCGTCGTCGAGCACGCGCCCGAAGAAGTCGTCGTCCCCGCCCGGGATCCGCTCGAGCCACTG
>CAYJLE010000050.1:0-15499 GCA_964370985.1 uncultured Gaiellales bacterium
CCGCGTCCGCGGCCATGTCGATGTCGGCGTCCGGCAGCACGACCATGTGGTTCTTAGCCCCGCCGAGCGCCTGGACGCGCTTGCCGTGCCTGGTTCCGGCCTCGTAGATCGAGCGGGCGATCGGGGTCGAGCCGACGAAGGAGACCGCCGCGACGTCCGGGTGCTCGAGCAGCCGCTCGACGGCGACCCGGTCGCCGTTGACGACGCTGAACACTCCGGCCGGGACACCGGCCTTGCGCAAGAGCTCGGCCACGAAGAGGGACGCGCTCGGATCCTTCTCCGATGGCTTCAGCACGAAGCAGTTGCCGCAGGCGAGCGCCGGCGCCCACATCCACATCGGCACCATTGCCGGGAAGTTGAACGGCGTGATCCCCGCGACCACGCCGAGCGGCTGGCGGATCGAGTAGACGTCGACGCCGGTCGATACCTGCTCCGAGAAGCCGCCCTTGATCAGGGTCGGGACGCCGCAGGCGTGCTCGATCACCTCGAGGCCGCGCGCCACCTCCCCCATCGCGTCGGACAGCACCTTGCCGTGCTCCACGGTCAGGATCCGGGCGATGTCCTCGCGGTGGACGTTCACGAGCTCGCGGATCCGGAACATCAGCTCCGCGCGACGCGACAGGGACAGCGCACGCCATTCGGGGAACGCGGCCTTCGCGGCGGCGACCGCCCTGTCGACCTCTTCGACCGAGGCGAAGTCGACCGCCCCCGTCTGGACTCCGGTCGCGGGGTTGTACACGGGGCCGCTCAGGCCGGACGTCCCGGCGACGGCCGCTCCCCCGATCCAGTGGCCGATCCGCCTCGGCCCGCCGGCCTCGCCACCGCGCTCGCGTCCCGACGAGGGCGCGATCACGCTCTGCTCTGTCATGCCGTCCTCCTCACTCGAGGCGTCGCTTCCTGCCTCGGAGGATAGATGCGCGCGCGCCGGGGCCGCTATAAGCTCAGGCCGCGGACGACCGGACAGAAAGGAGCAAACGGACAGATGGGCGTGATCGCCAACAACCCGAAGCTCTACGACCTGATCGATGCGAATGCCGAGGTCGAGCAGCTCGCGACGGGCTTCACCTTCACCGAGGGGCCGATCTGGCATCCCGACGGGTACATCCTCTTCTCCGACATGCCGATGGACGTCCGGCGCAGGTGGAGCGAGGCCGACGGCGTCGTCGAGGTGATGAAACCCGCCAACAAGTGCAACGGGATGACCCTCGACGCCGATCTGAACCTGATCGTCTGCGAGCACTGGACGAGCCAGGTCGTGCGAGCGACGCTGAACGCGGACGGGACCGAGGCGAGTCGCGAGACGATCGCCTCCCACTACGGGGGCAAGGAACTGAACTCCCCGAACGACGTCGTCGTCAAGTCCGACGGGTCGATCTACTTCTCCGACCCCACCTACGGGCGCTGGGACGTGTTCGGCAATCCGCGCGACCAGGACCTCGACTTCCAGGGCGTCTACCGGCTCCCCGCCGGCGGCGGCGAGCTTCAGCTGCTCGCGGACGACTTCACCCAACCGAACGGCCTCTGCTTCTCCCCCGACGAGTCGACGCTGTACGTCAACGACTCCGGCGTGCTCCACATCCGCCGCTTCTCGGTCGGCGCGGACGGCACCCTCTCCGGCGGCGAGGTGATCCTCGCGGATGTGGGCGACCCGGACGACTTCGACGCCGGCATCTGCGACGGCATGAAGTGCGACGAGCAGGGCAACATCTGGGTCACCGGGCCCGGCGGCATCTGGGTCGTCTCACCCGACGGCGAGCATCTCGGCACCGTCGAGTTCCCGGAGCACACCGGCAACCTCAACTGGGGCGGCCCGGGCTGGGACGTTCTCTACGTCCCCGCCTCGAGCTCTCTGTACCGCGTACGGTGCAACGTGAGCGGCAACCGCGTCAGCTACATGCGCTAGGAGGAAGCGATGGCCGTCAAGTTCGACCCGAAGCGGAGCGCCCTGATCATCCAGGACCTCCAGAACGACGTGATCATGCCCGGCGGGGCCTTCACGAAGGACAACCCGGCGCCCGCCGAGCACGCGAAGAAGCAGAACGTCGTCGCCAACGTGAAGCGGCTCGCGAGCGCCGCTCGCGCGGCCGGCGTCCCGGTCATCCATGTCTGGTACATCGTCGAGCCGGGAGCGCCCGGCCTGAAGCTGAACGCCCCGCTCTTCCAGGCGGTCAAGGACACCGGCGGGGTCGTGCGCGGGACGAGCGGAGCGGCCCCGGTCAAGGGCCTCGAGCAGAAGAAGGGCGACCACGTCGTCGAGAAGAGCCGCATGAGCGCCTTCCACGGCACGAATCTCGACAACCTGCTGCGTGGCTTCGGCACCGAGGACCTGATCATCACGGGCGCCTGGACGAACTTCTCGATCGAGCACACGGCACGCCACGCGGCCGACGCGGGCTACCGCCCGATCGTCGTCACCGACGGCACGTCGTCGATCGACGACGAGTGGCAGAACGCGGCGCTCAACTACGCGCTCCAGATGATCGCCGACCGCGCCTCGACCGGCGAGGTCGTCGCGGTGCTCGAGCGGGCCGCGAAGAAGAAAGCCGCCGCGAAGTAGCCGTGCGGACGCGCGCCGCGCTCTTCCGTGAGCCCGGCCGTGCGTTGGACGTCGCCGAGGTCGAGCTCGACGAGCCCGGCCCCGGCGACGTTCTCGTGCGCGTCGCCCGGGTCGGGCTCTGCGGCTCCGACCTGCACGTGCTGCGGGGCGAATGGCGGCGACCGACCCCGATGGTGCTCGGGCACGAGGGCTCGGGCATCGTCGAGGCCGTGGGCGAGCGGGTGCGCGGTCTCGTGCCCGGCGACCACGTGGTCCTCTCGTGGGCGCCCTCCTGCGGGGAGTGCGGCCCCTGCCGGCGTGGCCGTCCGGTCGCGTGCGTGCCGCTGCGGGCGGGAATCGCGGCCGGCACGCTTCCCGACGGAACCACCCGCATGCGCCTCGGTGACGAGACGGTGTACCGCATGACGGCGATCGGCGCTCTTGCCGAGCGGATCGTGGTGCCCGCGAAGGCGGCGCTGCCGCTCCCCGCCGACCTGCCGCTCGAGCACGCGGCGCTGATCGGCTGTGCCGCCCTGACCGGCGTGGGCGCCGTGCTCAACCGGGCCCGCGTCGAGTCGGGCGCGAGCGTGCTCGTCGTCGGCGCGGGCGGGGTCGGCCAGTTCTGCGTGCAGGGCGCGCGCGTCGCCGGGGCAGCCACGATCGTCGCCGTGGACCCGCTCGAGAGCCGCCGCGGGCAGTCGATTCGCGTCGGCGCGACCGCCGCGGTCGCTCCGGAGGACGTCGCGGCCGCGCTCGAGCGCATCGCCCCGGACGGGGTCGACTACGCGTTCGACGCCGTGGGCGGGAGCGCCACGTTCGACCTGGCCCTGCGCTCGACCCGTGGCGGCGGCACGGTCGTCGTCGTGGGGATGGCGCCCGCCGGGACGACGCTCGCGCTCGACCCGTTCCAGCTCACGAACGAGGAGAAGTGGGTGACGGGGTCGCTCTACGGCTCGGAGGACCCGGCGCTCGCGTTGCCGGCCCTGCTCGAGCACGTCCGCGCCGGGCGCATCGACCTCGAGCACATGCTGGGTCCTGTGTACTCGCTCGATGCGGTCAACGACGCGATCGAGGCGATGATCGGCGGCGCCGCGGGGCGCGTGCTCGTCCGCCCCTAGCCGCTCGCCGCCTTCGCCGCGTCGTTAACCTCACGGGCGACGCATCGATCGACACGGGAAGGGGACGGCACGCTGTGGCCAGGAAGCGCAAGACGATCTTCGACGCGATCGCCTCGGGGGACCCGGCGCGGGTCAAACGGCACCTGACCCGGGACCCCGGGGCGCTCGAGGAGCGCGACGGCGAGGGCAGAGCGCCGCTCATGCGCGCTCTCTACGAGGGCCACGACGACGTCGCGGCCGCGCTGATCGACCGGGGAGCCCCGATCGGGGTGCACGAGGCGGCCGCGCTCGGCGACGTCGACGCGCTGCGTGGCGCGATCGGCCGCAGCCGCAAGCGCGCGAACGAGCTCTCCGCGGACGGCTTCACGCCCCTGCATCTCGCTGCGTTCTTCGGCCGGACGGAGGCATCGCGCCTCCTGATCGAGAAGGGAGCCGACGTGGACGCTCGTGCGACCAACCGCCGCCTCCCGTCCGTAACGCCGCTCCACAGCGCCGCGGCGGCGCGCCAGACCGCGATCGCGACGCTCCTGCTCGAGTCGGGCGCCGACCCGAACGCAACCCAGAACGGCGGGTGGACGGCGCTCCACTCCGCCGCCGCCAACGGCAACGCCGAGCTCGTCGGGATCCTGCTCGAGCGCGGCGCCGAGGCGATGCGGATGGCCGACGATCGCACCCGGGCGATCGACTTCGCGATCGAGAAGCGCCACCACGACGTCGTCGAGCTGCTGCGTCCCTACCTGCCCGCGCGGTGAGCGACAAGGTCGTCCTCGTCACCGACTACACGTGGCCCTCGACCGATCCCGAGGCCGAGGTGCTCGCCGCTGCCGGGGCACGGCTGCTCGTCGCGCAGACGGGATCGGAGGAGGAGCTGCTCGCGCTCGTGCCGCAGGCGGACGCGATCCTTACCTGCTTCAAGCGGGTCTCCGCCGATGTCGTGCGGGCCGGGGAGCGGCTCCAGGTGATCGGGCGGTACGGGATCGGCGTCGACAACATCGCCGTCGACGAGGCGACCCGGCTCGGGATCCCCGTCACGAACGTGCCCGCCTACTGCGTGGACGAGGTCGCCGAGCACGCGCTCGCGTTACTGCTCGCGCTGGAGCGGTCGATCTGCCGCTACGACGCGGGCGTGCGCCGGGGCGACTGGACCCTGACGCAGGGGCTGCCGCTGCGCCGCGTCGCCGGCAAGACGCTCGGGATCGTCGGCTTCGGAGCGATCGGGCAGCGTCTCGCCCGCAAGGCGCGCGGGCTCGACCTCGCGATCGTCGTCCACGACCCGACCGCGACGCCGGAGGAACTGGCGGCGCACGCCGTCGAGGCGGTCGGGTTCGACGAGCTGGCCGCCCGCGCCGACTACGTGTCACTGCACGTGCCGCTCACGCCGGCCACACGGGGGCTCGTCGATCGCGCGTTCCTGCGTGGCATGAAGCCGACCGCCTACCTCGTGAACGTCTCTCGCGGCGGCGTCGTCGACCACGACGCGCTGCTCGAGGCGCTCCGGGGGCGCTGGATCGCGGGGGCGGGCATCGACGTGTTCGAGCCCGAACACCTCCCGAACGGCCACCCGCTGCTCGACCAGGAGAGCCTCGTCGCGACGCCGCACGTCGCGTTCTTCTCCGAGGAGTCGGTGCTCGAGCTCGAGCTGGGCGCAGCCCGGAACGTGGCGGCCGTGATCACGGGCCGTCGTCCAGCCCACGTGGTCAACCCGGAGGTGCTGGAGCTGCCCCGCTGGCAGCACCTGGTGTGACCTCGCGCTAGGGCACGTGCCGGGTCAGCGTCCCGCTCTCGTAGTTCGCGACCCAGAGCGTCCCGGCTCCGAACGCCATCCCGAGCGGGCCCTTGCCGAGCTCGACCGGCTCGCCCACGACCTCCTCGGTGCGCGGGTCGACCTCGACCGCGGTCCCCAACGAGTCCGGGCCGGACATCACGAGCGCCCACACCGTGTCCTCCCCGACGGCGACAAGGGTGCGCCCCGTCTCCGCGACCTCGATGGGTGGGTCGAGCAGGGCGTTCGTGCCGGGCTCGATCCGGCGGATCGTCCCGGTCTCGGCGGTCACCCACACGGCGCCGGCCCCGGCCGCCACGTACTCAGGCACGTCGGGGACGGGGATCACGGCCACCGCCTCGTTGGTTCGCGGGTCGACTCTCGTGACCGCGCCGTTGACGCCGCTCGGCGGGTTGCCGCTCGCGACCCAGACCGCGCGGAACCCGACCGCGAGCCCCTGCGGGTAGCCGCCCACCTCGATCACCGCGACGACCGTCCCGGTGGCCGGGTCGATCCGGGTCACGGTGCCGGCGTTCGGCGCCGTCACCCAGACGGAGCCGGCGCCGAAGGCCACGCACGCGGCCTCGTCGAGGTCGATCGTCCGCGAGAAGCGGTTCGTCTTCGGGTTGATGCGAACGAGGTTCCCGGACACGGTCGTGACCCAGACCGCGTCCTTCGACGCGGCGACGCCGCAGGGGCGCTCGCTCCCGAGCTCGTCGCCGGCCCCGATCTTCGCGACGATCGCCCCGGTCACCGGGTCGATGCGGATCAGCCGCCGGCCGTCGCGCGCGACCCAGACGCCGCCGGCGCCGACGGCGACGGCGTTCGGGAAGCCCCCGACCGTGATCACCTCGATCTCCTCGACCGGCGGCAGGTCAGTGGGGACCAGCTCGCCCGTATCGGTCTCGACGAGCTCGCTCGTCGCCGGCGCGACGGGGGCGCTCGCCCCCCCGTCGTCGTCGGTCAGCCAGAGCACGACACCCGCCAGGACGCCGAGCCCGATCACCATCCCTACGAGCGCCGCGAGCGTCGCCTTCGTCTGCCGGCTCATCGGCTAACCATAAACCCCGGGCAGGCCGCACCCCACGCGGGCGGCTGCGGCCTAGCGGGGCTTGCCCGGCTGGGGCCTGCGCAGGCGCGCGCGGCGCCGGCGCAGGCGCCTGATCTCCAGCTCGGTGAGGGCGATCGCCGCCACGAACAACCCCGACAGGGCGCCAGCCGCGATCTGCGCGCTCGCCTCCACGCTCCCAGCCTTGCCGACGGACCTGAGGCGGTCGTGAGGCTTTCGTGAGGATTCGGTGAAGGCGTCAGCCGGCGATGCCCCGGGTTGCTTCGGGCCCGCGGTCGCCGTCGCGGCTCTCGAACTCGACCCTCGCGCCCGCCGCGACGATCCTGAACCCGTCCGCGACCGGCCCGGCGATCGCGGTGTGGCGCACGAACACGTCCTTGCTGCCGTCGTCGGGCTCGATGTAGCCGAACCCTCTCGACGTGTCGAACCACTTCACCGTTCCGATCGCCATTGCCGCACCTCCTCGAGGACGCAGCGGGCAGGTCTTGCCTGCCGCGGGCGGCCTGTGCAGGATCGAACGTTCTCGAAGTCTAGCGGAGCACGGGGTCCGGCTCGGCTAGGCTATGCGGGCACACGCGAGCGAGTACCGGTAGGCCTGAGCCTCCCTTTACGCGTTCCTGAGTTTGTAGAGGGAGGTGAGTACATGGCATCCGGAACCGTTAAGTGGTTCAACGATGCGAAGGGCTACGGCTTCATCACGCCCGACGCTGGTGGCAAGGACATCTTCGTCCACCACTCGAGCATCGCTGGCACGGGGTTCAAGAGCCTCGCAGAGGGCGCCAGGGTCGAGTTCGACGCGACCGAGGGCCAGAAGGGCCCCGAGGCATCGAACGTCACCGTCGTCGACGGCTAGCTGACCGCCTGACCTGCCGGTCGGTGGCGCGCCACCCCCCCGGAGGGAGCCATTGCTCGGGGGGTGTCGAATGACGAGGGAGGTGGTGAAGAAAGACGAGGAGTGGCGCCGCGAGCTCGTGCCCGGACGCTATGCGGTGCTCCGGGAGAAGGGAACCGAGCCGCCGTTCACCGGCGAGTACGTAGCCAGCAAAGAGCCGGGCACGTATCGGTGCGCCGGCTGCGGGGCCGAGCTGTTTCGCTCCGGCGCGAAGTACGAGTCGGGGACGGGGTGGCCGAGCTTCTACGAGCCGGCGAGCGAGGCGGCCGTGGCGGTTGCGCGCGATGGCAGCCACGGCATGGCTCGCACGGAGGCGCTGTGCGCCGCCTGCGGTGGCCATCTGGGCCACGTGTTCGATGACGGCCCCGAGCCGACGGGGCTTCGCTACTGCATCAACTCGGCTGCGCTCCAGCTCGACCGCGATACCGAGAACGGCTAGCGCTCGAGCACCCAGATCGACCCGATCGGGTCGAAGCCGAGTCGCTCGTAGAGCGTCCTCGGCCCGTCGTCCTCGTCCATCTGGAGGAAGACGAGCTCGCAGCCGGCGTCGCGCGCCCGCGCCAGGGCGTGGAGCACGACCGCGCTGGCGAGGCCGCGGCCGCGGTGTTCCTCGAGCGTCATCACGGACTCGACCTGCGCCACCCGGCCGCGTGTGTAGAGATCGCACGCCGAGACGGGAACGCCGTCCGGGACGGCGCCGTAGGTCCGCGCCCCGCCGGAGGCGAGGACTGCCCGCGCCTCGACGAGCTGGCGGACGACGTCCGGGGAGAACCCCGAGGGGTTACCGGCGAGCGAGCGCTCGACGAGCTCGCGCGCCTCGGCCTCGCCCAGCTCGCGCACCGGGACGCCGTCGGCGGCGCCGGGACGGCGGTGCGCCATGATGGTGCGACGCCTGGCTGACCAGCCGAGAGCGGCGATCCCGGCAGCGAGCCGCGAGCCCCCGCGATCGTCAGCGACGATCGCGTGCCGGTGCTCGAGGCCGGCCGCGCTCAGCACGCGCTCCACCTCGGCGATCAGCCCGGCTGCGTCGAGCCCGTCCGGGACCCGGTCGACCCACACGAGGTTCAGGTCCCAGACCCGCGGTAGCCACTCGTCGAACACGGCGACGCCCAGGGCCAGCGGCTCGGTGCGCCGCGCAACTCGTACGGCCACGTCGCGCAGGAACGAGAGAGCGGTCGCCAGCTCGCCTGTGGCCGCCACGCGGCCCAGCCTAGCCGTGGAGCGGGCTGACGGTCACCTCGACGCTGTGCACGCACGTGCTCTCGCCCATGTCGGCCACCTCGCCAGGGTTGAGCGCGTTCACGGTCGCTGCAGCGGGCTCGAGCTTCGGCCACCGCCCCTTGTGCGAGACGGCGACGCCAGGCTGAACGACGTCCGAGACGACGACACGCAGGACGAGCCGCCCGGCGGCGTTCTCGAGTGCCGCCTCGTCGCCGTCGGCGAGGCCGCGGTCGGCGGCGTCGGCGGGGTGGAGGAGAACGGTCGCGGGCCCCGCCTGGCGAAGCACCTTGGCGTCGTTGGCGAAGCTGTCGTTGAGGATCCAGGGCGACGCCGGGGAGAGCAGGCGCAAGCGGTCCCCGGTCGGGCGCTCGTCGGCGAGCGGGAGGGGGGTTCGCGGGTGGCCGTCGAGCGCTGCCCGCGCCGACGCGAGCTCGACACGGCCGCTCGGGGTCGGGAAGGAGAGGTCCGCGAACTGGATGACGGGCTCGTCCCCTAGGGGCACGGTGCCGCGCGCGGCGAGCTGGGCGAAGTCGAGATCGAGTCCGGAGCGCGCGAGCAGCGTGGCGATGATCGCGTCGTCGGGCTCGCGCAGCTCGGGGTCGTCGAGGTCCATCGCACGGGCGAGACGGCGGATGATCTCCTGGTTGGAGAGCGCTTCGCCGGGCGGCTCGGCGGTCTTGGCCTGCGCCGAGAGCGCCAGGTCGAAGTAGGGGACGACGAGGTCGTCGAACTCGAGGAAGCTCGCGGCGGGAAGCACGTAGTCGGCGAGGTCGGCCGTGTCTGTCTGGAACAGCTCGAGCACGACGGTGAACAGGTCGTCGCGCTGGAGCGCCCGCCGCAGCCTCGCCTGCTCGGGGTTCGAAGCAGCGATGTTGACGTTCCAGGCGAGCAGGGCCCGGGATGCGGCTGCGTCCTCGAGCCGTTCCGCCAGATGCATCTGACTGACCTTGGCCGGCATGGCCGAGCGGGCCAGGTGCGGGGCGGTCACGTAGCCGCCGTCGATGCCCCTCGACGCCGAGCCGTTGAGGTAGAGGAAACCGGCGCCCGGCCGCCCCAGGTTGCCCGTGACGGCGGGGAGGAGCGCGCAGGCTCTCATCACGTTGCCGCCGGTGCGCTGCCGCTGGAGGCCCTGGCCGAGCCAGAGCAGCGAGGGGCCGCGGCCGTAGACCCGGGCGGCCTCCTCGATCAGCGCGGCCGGGACGCCCGTCACCTGCTCACCCCAGACCGGCGTGCAGGGCTCGAGCAGCGGCTCGAGCTCCTCCCAGCCGACCGTGTGCTCGCGCAGGAAGCCGAGATCGACGAGACCGTCGCGGCGGATCACGTGCACCAGGGCGAAGGCGAGCGCGGCGTCGGTGCCGGGGAACGGCTGCAGGTGCAGGTCGGCGACTCGCGCCGTCTCCGTGCGGATCGGGTCGACGACGACGACGCGTCCGGGCGCTGCGCGGAGCCAGTGCTCGTCGACGTGCGGGCCCGACGCGGACGGGTTCGCCCCCCACACGAGGATGCAGGCGGCATCACGGGCGGCGCGCGGGTCGAAGCCGGTCTCGGAGTCCCCGTAGACGTACCCGAGCGCGACATGGCCGGCGTTGTTGCAGACGGTGTCGGGGTCGACCTCGGTCGCCCCCAGGCGGTGCACGAGCCGCATCGGGAAGCCGTACGCGAGCTGGGAGATCGTGCCCGTGTAGTGGGTGGCGAGGATCGTCTCGGCGCCGTGCTCGGCGGCGATGGCCGACAGGCGGGAGCCGATGTCGGCGAGCGCGTCGTCCCAGCTGACCGGTTCGAAGTGCCCGTCCCCCTTCGGTCCGGCGCGCCGGAGCGGCCGGGTCAGGCGGGCGGCGGGGTCGCGCCACGCGCCGTTGTAGCCGATCGAGCACTTCGGGCAGAGCTTGCCCCGGCTGAGCGGGTGCTCCGGGTCGCCGCGCACGTTGGCGATCGCGCCCCCCTCGAGCGTGACGACGATCCCGCACGCGTCGTAGCAGTCGCGCGGGCAGGTCGTGCGGACGGTCGCGGTGTCTGCGCTCATCGGGAGCCATGTCATTCTCTCCGGCCGGCCCGCGCGGCGCAACGGCTGGCGCCGCCGATCGGGAGGGGGCCTCGAGCGCAGGGCGCGGCGGCTAGTCGAAGAGGCCCGCGATCTCCTCGCCACCGCGGATCAGCCAGTCGATCGGCGTGCGTTCGATCAGCTGCCGCAGCAGGAGCGCCGTGACCGAGCCGATCGAGCCGCGCGCCGCCGCGTCGTCCACCGCGCGGAGGAGCCCGGAGCGGACGGCCCGCTCGATCGTCTCGCGATCCCATTCGATCGGCTCCACCCCCGGGGCCTCAGGGACGAATGCGAGGACGAGCTCCTCGCGCGTCGTGCCGAGATCGCAGGCGGCGCCGTTCAGGCCCGAGAGGACGATCCGCTGCACCGACGCGTCGACCCCGTCGCCGGGGAACGCCACCTCGGCGGTGCACGGATCGGCGACCGCCGCCTGCCCGAACTCGTCGGCGCCGAGCCGGAGCTCCACCGCGATCAGCGCGACGCCCGCCGCAACGAGAGCGGCGAGCATGAAGACAGCTAGCCGCTGTCGCGTCATGTCACCACACCTCCAGGCGGCGGATCAGACGCAGCGGCAGGAGCGCGAGCGCGGCGAGCGCGGCGCAGAGGGCGAACGCACCGCGGAAGCTGCGCGTCAGCGCCTCCTTGATCCCCTGCGTCAGCTCGTCCCGGAGCGTCGCCACGCGCTCGTCCTCGTCCGCGCCACGGCGATCGAAGGCTGCGCCGAGGTCGGGCAGCTCGCCCTGCTGGGCCTGCTCGAAGGCGTCGCGCAGGTCGATCGCGAGTGGCACCTTCTTCGTCAGCGGCACCGGTGAGTCGAGCACGGATGACGCTCCCGCGAGCGTCGCCCGCTCGGCACCGCGCTCGAGCTCGAACGCGAGCAAGGGGGCGATCATGACGAGCGCGGCGACGAGGCCGAGGTGGCGGGCGCCGATCGACCAGGCGCCGCTTCGCCCGAGCCCGTGCTCGGCGCTGATCGCCGCATGCGAGAGCGTCGGAACCGCGAGGCCCAGACCGGCCCCGCAGAGCGAGAGAGCGAGCGCGGCGAGAGCGACGCTCGTTCTCGACAGGAACGCGAGCGCCACGAGGCCCAGCGCGAGCAGCACGGCGCCGCCGCCGACGCCGAGCTGCGGCGTCAGGCTCGCTCCGAGCGGTCGCACCGCCACCGTTGCGACGGGAAGCACGCTCACGACGCCGGCGGCCGCGAGCGGCGACAGCTGCCACAGCGCGACGAGCATCAGCACGGCCAAGAACAGCGCCCCGACGAGCGCGCCGAAGACGAGCCCGAGCGCGGTGTTCGCCGAGAGCGCGGGCCGCGCTGGAGGCCGCTCGGGCTCGGGTGGCAGGCCCCGTGCGCGGGAGTCGAAGGTCGCGAGGAGCGCGGCGCCGGCGATCGGCGCCTGAACGACGAAGATCGCCCGCCAGTCGAAGGCCTGGGTCAGGAGTCCGCCCAGAGCAGGGCCGAGGGCGGCTCCGAGCGCCCCGGCCGTCGTCCAGCGCACCGCGCCCGCGCGGAGCTCGCCGCCGAGTCCGGCCAGGAGCGGGAGGGAGCCGACGAGGAGGAGCGCGCCGCCGATTCCCTGGAGTGCTCGCAGCAGCACGAGCGACTCGAGCCCGTTTGCCAGCGCGCAGCCCACGCTCGCCCCGAGGAAGATCGCGAGCCCGGTGCGGCAGAGGACGGCCGCCGGCACCCTCCGGATCAGGGGCAGCGCCGCGAATGCCACGACCGCGACCGCGACGTTGTACGACGTGATCACCCAGGCGATCCCCTCGATCGAGGTGCCGAGCTCGTTGTAGAGGTCGGGCAGGGCCAGCACCACGATCGACGAGTCGGCGAACGCGACCGCGACGGCTGAGAGGACGGCAACCGTGAGCGCGCGGGTGGCGGCCGTCCCGGGCTGCATGCGACCCGAGGATAGTCGCCCCCGCCGGTCATTCCCGGCTCGGCCTGTACGCCGGCGGCCTCCCCCACTAGGATGGCCGGGCCGCGATGCGGCCTCGTGGCATGACAGAGGCGTTGCGTGAGCTCAATGCTCGGCTGGCCGAGGTCTCCGACCTCGGGCGGGCTGCGCGTGTGCTCGGCTGGGACCAGCAGACGATGATGCCGCCGGGCGGTGCGGCCGCCCGGGCCGAGCAGCTCGCCACGCTCGGGCGGATCGCCCACGAGCGCTTCACCGCCCCCGAGGTCGGACGCCTGCTCGAGCAGCTGCGGCCCCACGAGGAGGCCTTGCCCCCGGACTCGGACGAGGCGTGCCTGATTCGCGTGACCCGGCGCGACTACGAGAAGGCAGTGCGCGTGCCGGCCGAGCTTCGCGCCGAGATGCTGCGCGCCGCGTCGCTCGGGCATCAGGCCTGGGTCGAGGCGCGCGCCGCGTCGGACTTCCCGGGCTTCCTCCCGCATCTCCAGCGCAACGTCGACCTGGCGCTGCGCTACGTCGAGTGCTTCGAGCCGGCCGGCGAGCCCTACGACGTGCTGCTCGACGACTACGAGGAAGGAGCGACGACCGCCGAGGTGCGCGCCGTCTTCGAGCAGCTGAAGGACGGGCTGCTCCCCCTCGTCGCGGCGGCCGGCGAGCGCAGCGGCGGCCCCGACCCGCTGCGGGGGCCGTTCCCGGTGGACACGCAGAGGCGCGTGATCGACGCGGTGCTGGCCCGCCTCGGCTTCGACACCGGCTCATGGCGCCTCGACGTCGCGGCCCATCCGTTCGCGACCACCTTCGCCGTCTCCGACATCCGCCTCACCACCCGCTATGACGAGGGCGACCTGAGCGCCCTGTTCGGGGCGATGCACGAGTTCGGGCACGGTCTCTACGAGCGCTCTGTCAGCCCCGAGCTCGAGCGCACGCAGCTCGCCGGGGGTGTCTCGCTCGGCCTGCACGAATCGCAGAGCCGCCTGTGGGAGAACCTGGTCGGGCGCGGCCGCCCGTTCTGCAGGTGGCTCTTCCCCGTGATCCGCGAGGCATTCCCGGACGCGCTCCGCGACACGGACGAGGTCGGGTTCTACCGCGCGATCAACCGGATCGTGCCCTCGTTGATCCGGGTGGACGCCGACGAGGTCACCTATTGCCTCCACGTGATCCTCCGCTTCGAGCTCGAGCTCGAGATCGTGAACGGGACGATCGACCTGCGCGACCTGCCCGAGGCGTGGAACGCGCGGATGCTCGAGTACCTGGGCGTGGATGTCCCCGACGAGGCGCGCGGCGTGCTCCAGGACGTGCACTGGTCGGGCGGGACGTTCGGGTACTTCCCGACCTACGCGCTCGGGACGGTCATGTCCGTGCAGATCTGGGAGGAGGCGCAGGCGCGAATCCCCGACCTCGACGCGCAGATCGAAGCCGGCGAATTCGGCGAGCTGCGCGAGTGGCTCCGCGAGGGCCTGCATGTCCACGGACGCAAGTTCGCCCCGAAGGACACGCTCGAGCGCATGATCGGCGGCCCGATCGACGCGGCGCCCTACCTCGCCTACCTGGCACGGAAGCTCGACGGGCTCTACGCGGTCGCCTAGGCGCCGGGACCGCCGGGTAGGCTTGCGGCGGACGGAGCGCCGTGGTGGCTCGCATCTCCTTCAGCCTGTTCGCAGCCGCGTTCGCGGCGCTCGCCGCGGGCTGTAACCCCACGGCGGAGCGGCCCGCCGCCGTCGCCGCTGCCGCTGTCGCGGCCCAGGGGACGACCGCCGTGCAGGAGGCGCCGCTCGACGTCTCCTCGCGGCTGCCGTCGTGGCTCGCTCCAGGAGCCGCGATCGCCGTCTCCGGTGGCGCCCCTCCCGGGAGCGAGGTCGTACTGCTTTCCGGCTCGCGGAGGCTGGCCCGCGCGGAGGCGGGGCCGGACGGGCACTTCGAGCTCGAGGCGGTGGCGCCCGCGGCCGGTCGCTACCGGCTCGCGGTCGAGGCGGGCGGGGAGAGGGTCGAGCTCGGTCGCCTGCGGGTGCGGCCGCTCGTGCTCGCAGCCGGCGGCGACGTCAACCCCGGCGATCGCGTCGCTGTCGCGGTCGCGGCGTACGGGGCCCGGCATCCGTGGCGGTCGGTCGGGCCGCTCCTGCGCGGCGCCGATCTCGCGACCGTGAACCTCGAGGGGGTGGTCTCCTCGCGGGGGGAGCCGTGGCCGGACAAGGCATTCCACTTCCGCGGCCCGCGCGCGGTGCTGGACGCGGCCGCCGGGTTCGCCGGGATCGACGTGGTCACGGTCGCGAACAACCACAGCCTCGACTTCGGCCGGGTCGCGTTTCGCGACACGCTCGTGGCGTCCCGCCGCGCGGGGGTCGCGACCGTGGGCGGCGGCGCGGGCCTCGGTGCGGCGCGCCGCCCGGCCGTGCTCGCTGCCGGGGGATTGCGGGTCGCGTTCCTCGGCTACGACGACATCCAGCCCGACTTCCACGCGCGGGCGGGTGTGGCGGGGATCGCTCCGGCCGACACCGAGGTGGTCGCGGCGGACGTGCGCTCGGCGCGTCGCGGCGCGGACGTGGTCGTCGTCTGGTTCCACTGGGGTGTCGAGCTCGAGCGGTCGCCGAGCGCTCGGCAGCGGGAGCTCGCGCGGGCGGCGTTCGGCGCGGGCGCGGCGGTCGTCCTCGGCGCGCACCCGCACGTCCTGCAGCCGGTCGAGCGCAGGGGTCGGACGCTGGTCGCGTGGAGCCTCGGTAACTTCGTCTTTGCCCCGCACTCGCCCGGCACCGACGAGACGGGCGTCCTGCTTGTTCGGCTCGGCGCCCGCGGCGTCGTCGGGCACTCGTTCCACCCGGCCCGGATCGTCGGCATCCAGCCCCGGCTTGACTGAATCGGCCATGCCTCGCGGGCGAGAGGCGGGGTCAGACCCCGGGGATGCTTCTATGAGAGTCAACCCGTGGCGGTGGTTCTTTCGAGGTGTCGG
>CAYJLE010000051.1:0-13973 GCA_964370985.1 uncultured Gaiellales bacterium
ACAATCGGCGCCAGCCTGACCTCGGTCCCAGACGGAACCACCCCCACTCTCACAGGTCAGACCCCTCAACACTGCCTCAACAGAAGCCGTCCGCCGGGGGTAACGCTCAGGCGCGCGCCCGCCACGGCCAGCGGCGGCGGGAGCGGCCCGGCTCGACGCTGCGGCCCGGACGGGCCGGGACGGGCAGACCGGAGACGATCGCGCCTGGAACGTCCTCCGTGACCCAGCGAGCGAGCTGCTCGTCGCCGATCGCTTCGGCCGCCGCGGAGAGCCCGACGCCGCGGCCGCCGGCCGAGTGGGCGTCGCTCGCGACGATGTGGGCGAGGCCGCGGTCGAGGAGCTCGAACGCGACCGTCCGGGCGCGGCGCCCCAGGCGGCCGTCGACGGACGCGGCCGTGACCTGCACGAGCGCGCCGCCGAGCACGAGCGGGCGCAGCCGCTCCGGCTCAGCCTGGATCTCCGGGTTTCGCTCCGGGTGCGCCACGACCGGAACGAAGCCGCGGGCGGCCAGGTCCTGGACGACCCGGTCGAACACCAGCGGCCACTCCACGTACGGAGGCTCGATCAGAAGGCAGCGGGG
The DNA here is from genome assembly GCA_964370985.1 of uncultured Gaiellales bacterium. Classification (GTDB taxonomy): domain Bacteria; phylum Actinomycetota; class Thermoleophilia; order Gaiellales; family Gaiellaceae; genus JAHDVS01. Next base: position 581 of record CAYJLE010000051.1, read on the forward strand.
GTTGCCGCCGAGACCGAACCGCGCCAGCTCCGCCCCGTCCAGCCGCTCGACCCGGTCGAACGCGAGCTCGGCGCCGGGTAGCAGCTCGAGCGGCACGCCCGCCTCCGCGAGCACCGCGCGCACCTCGGCGACAAGCCCCTCCATCGTCGCGGCCCCGGTCGGCCAGTCGTCGCGCACGTGCGGGGTCGCCGCGATCACCCGCGTGCCGTCCGCGAACGCCGCGGCAGCCATCTCGAGGGACTCCTCGAGCGAGCCGGCGCCGTCGTCGACGCGGGGCAGGATGTGACAGTGGAGGTCGATCACGCCGGCCACGAATGGTACGGGCGCCCGCGGCGGGCGCGACCCGTCAGCCCGCCCGGAGCCCCTGGGGGCCCTCGGTAGACTCGTCACGTGGCCTCCGTCCCGTCCGCGGAGCCGTCGCGCCTCCGCACGTTCGCGCGCCTGCTCGGCTTCCTGCGCCCGTACCGCCTCTCGCTCGTGGCATCGATCGTTCTCGCCGTCGGCTCCCAGGCCTCCGGGATGGCGATCCCGTGGCTGACCGGCCTCGTGATCGACGAGGCGATCCCCGACGAGGACACGGGCCACCTCGTCCTGTTGGTCGCGCTCGTCGCGGGGCTCGGGCTCGTGAAGGCGCTCCTGATGGTCGGGCGGCGCTTCATCGCGGGCCGCCAGTCGCTCGGGGTCGAGTTCGACATCCGCGGCGCCCTCTACGGGCACCTGCTGCGCCTCTCCTACCGGTTCTTCGACCGCCACCAGACCGGGCAGCTCATGTCCCGCGCCACAGTCGACCTCCAGAACGTCCGCTTTTTCCTCGGCTACGGGCTGATCTTCCTCACCCAGCACATCCTCACAGTCGTCGGCGTGACGGCGATCCTGTTCCTGATCGACTGGCTGCTCGCGCTGATCGCGCTCGCGATCACCCCGGTGCTCGTCGCGGTCGCGTGGCGCTACAGCCACGTCTCCCACCCGGTGCTGCGAGACGTGCAGCAGCGGCTCGCGGACATGACGACGGTGGCGGAGGAGTCGATCGTCGGCGTCAACGTCGTCAAGGCGTTCGCGCAGGAGCGACGCCAGGAGGCGCGCTTCCGCGAGCGGACGGAGGCGATCTTCCGCCAGTCGCTGCGCGCGACGCGCCAGCAGGCCCTGTACCTCCCGCTGCTGTCGTTCCTGCCGCTGCTCGCGCAGGCCGCGGTTCTGCTCGTCGGCGCGCGCCTCGTGATCGACGGACGGCTCACGATCGGCTCGTTCGTCGCGTTCAACGTCTACCTGCTGATGCTCGTGTTCCCGCTGCGGATGCTCGGCATGTGGGTCGGGCAGATCCAGCGGGCGGCCGCGTCCGGGGAGCGGATCTTCGAGATCCTCGACGAGCCGGAGGAGATCCGGGAGCGCGCGGACGCGCGGGAGCTGCCGCCCGGCCGCGGCCGTATCGCCTTCGAGGGTGTCACGTTCGGCTACGACCCCGACCCGCCGGTGCTGCACGGCATCGACCTCGAGCTCGAGGCCGGCAAGGTGGTCGCGCTGATCGGGCACACGGGCTCGGGCAAGACGACCCTGACCGCGCTCGTGCCGCGGTTCTACGACCCGCAGGAGGGCCGCGTGCTCGTCGACGGGGTCGACGTCCGCGAGCTCGAGCTCCCGTCGCTGCGCCGCGCGATCGGGGTCGTGTCCCAGGACCCGTTCCTGTTCTCGACCACCGTCGCCGAGAACATCGCGTTCGGCGTCGGCGGCGCGACCCGCGAGGAGATCGAGCGGGCCGCGCACCTCGCGCAGGCGCACGAGTTCGTGGCGGCGCTCCCGGACGGCTACGACACGGTGATCGGCGAGCGCGGGATCACGCTCTCGGGCGGCCAGCGCCAGCGGATCGCGATCGCGCGCGCGCTCGTGCTCGACCCCCGCATCCTCGTCCTCGACGACGCGACCGCCTCGGTGGACGCCACGACGGAGTCCCGGATCCGCCTCGCCCTGCGCGAGGTGATGCGGGACCGCACCACCCTGATCATCGCGCACCGCCTCTCCACGATCTCGCTCGCCGACGAGATCGTCGTGCTCGACCACGGCCGGGTCGCCGCCCGCGGCACCGCCGCCGAGCTGCGCGACACGAGCCCGCTCTACCGCGAGATCGAGGATCACGGCCTCGTCGCGATCGGGCTCGCGCCCGAGGAGCTCGAGGTGACCGCGTGAAGGTCCACCAGCCCGGCCAGTACGGCCATCACGTGCGACCGAGTGTCGACGACTGGAGCTGGGGCCGGACGACGCGGCGGGTCGCGGTGCTCGTGCGCCTCGCCCGCCCCTACCGGCTGCGAGTCTTCGGCGGCGTCTCGGCGCTGCTCGCCGCCACCGCCGCGACGCTCGCGCCGCCGATCCTCGTCAAGGTCGCGATCGACCGCGGCATCCGCGACGGCGACCTCGAGCTCGTCGCGTGGGTCGTGGCCGCCTTCCTCGTCGCGGGCGCGGTCGGCTGGGCGGCCGGGCTCGCCCAGACGTACCTGACGAGCTGGGTCGGGGAGCGCGTCCTCGCCGACCTGCGCGAGACGCTGTTTCGCCACCTGGGTCGGCTCTCGCTCGGCTACTTCGAGCGAAACCGCACCGGCGCGGTCATCTCCAGGCTGACGAACGACATCGAGGCGCTCGACCAGCTCGTCACCGAGGGCCTCACGAGCCTCGTGCAGAACACGCTCGTGCTCGTCGGCTCCGCGGCGATCCTCCTCGTCCTCGACTGGCGCCTCGCGCTCGCGACGCTCGCCGTGTTCCCGCTCATGACCGTTGCGACGACGGTCTTCCGACGGCGCTCCACCCGGGCCTACCGCCGAGTGCGCGAGCGGCTCGCCGCGGTGACCGCGTCGCTGCAGGAGGACATCGCCGGGATGCGGGTCGTGCAGGCCTTCGCGCGTGAGGGGCGCAGCGGCGAGCGCTTCCGGGACGTCAACGACCGCTACCGCGCCGCGAACTACGAGACGGTCGTCCTGAACGGGCTCTACTTCCCGTTCGTCGACTTCCTCGCCTCCGCCGCGACCGCCGTCGTGCTCGGCTTCGGCGGCTACCTCGTGTTCGACGGGTCGCTCACGATCGGCGTCCTGTTCGCGTTCATCGGCTACCTCGCGAACTTCTTCGACCCCGTGCAGCAGCTCTCGCAGCTCTACAACACCTTCCTGGCCGCGGTCGCGGCGCTCGACAAGATCATCGACGTGCTCGAGGAGGAGCCGGAGATCGACGACCCGGCGGAAGCCGCGGTGCTCCCGCGCGTCGAGGGCCGCGTTCGCTTCGAGCACGTCCGGTTCGGCTACGGGGACGGGCCGGAGGTGCTGCACGAGCTCGACCTCGACGTGCCGGCCGGAACGACGGTCGCGCTGGTCGGCCACACGGGCGCCGGCAAGTCGACGATCGCGAAGCTGCTCGCCCGCTTCTACGACCCCCGCGAGGGGCGAATCACGATCGACGGCCACGACCTGCGGGACGTGACGCAGGAGAGCCTGCGCCGCCAGCTCGGGATCGTGCCGCAGGAGGGCTTCCTGTTCTCCGGCACGATCCGCGACAACATCGCGTTCGGGCGGCCGGACGCGTCCCGGGAGGACGTGGTCGCGGCGGCCACGGCGGTCGGCGCCCACGAGTTCGTGACCCAGCTACCCGGCGGCTACGAGCACGAGGTCGGCGAGCGCGGCGGCCGCCTCTCGCTCGGCCAGCGCCAGCTCGTCGCGTTCGCGCGGGCGCTGCTCGCGGATCCGCGCCTCCTGATCCTCGACGAGGCGACCTCGAGCGTCGACATCGCGACCGAGCGGCGGATCGAGCAGGCGCTCAGGCGGCTGCTCGCAAAGCGGACCGCGTTCGTGATCGCCCACCGCCTGTCCACGATCCGCCAGGCCGACCTGATCGTCGTGCTCGAGCACGGCCGGGTCGTCGAGCAGGGCACGCACGAGGAGCTGCTCGCCCGCGACGGGCGCTACCTCGCGCTCTACGGCGACTGGGCGAAGGCGGTCGCGTAGCGGAGCCGCACGACCGGGCCGGGACGGGAGCGCGGGCCCGGCTGACCGCTCGTCTAGGCTTGCGCCGATGGATCCCGGAACGGTGATGCGCGACGCGTGGGCGCTCTACAGGGCACACCTGCGACACCTGGCGACGATCGGGTTCGTCTTCTACGCCGCGCTCGCGGCGCTCAGCATGGTTCTCGTGCTCCTGCTCGACGAGAGCGGGCTCTGGATCTCGGTCTTCATCTCGTTCGCGGCCGTGTTCTGGCTCCAGGGCGCGCTCGTCGAGGCGGTGGCCGACGTCAGGGACGGTCGATCGGACATGTCTGTGCGCCAGACGTTCGCGCGAGTCGGCGGGCGCATCAACGCCCTGAGCGCCGCCGGACTGCTCGCGAGCGTCGGCATCGGAATCGGGCTCGTCCTCTTCATCGTGCCCGGGCTCGTCCTGCTGACGATCTGGGCGCTGATCGTGCCCGCGATCATGCTGGAACGCCGGAGCGTGCTCGCGGCGTTCGGGCGCAGCCGCGAGCTCGTGTCGGGCTACGGCTGGAGCGTGTTTACCGTGATCGCGGTCACGACGGTGGTCATGATCGCCGCGTCGCTGATCGTCGGCCTCGTGCTGCGGCCGCTGCCGTACTGGCTCGAAGGGCTCGCGACGAGCCTCGTCTCGAACACGTTCTTCGCGCCGTACGTCGCCGTCGCCTGGACGCTCGCGTACTACCGCCTGCGCGAGCTGAAGGAGCCGGCGGCCACGACGTGAGGTTCACCGCCGCCGAGGTCCTCGGGGAGGCCTGGCACCTGTTCACGAGGCATTCGGGCCGGCTGATCGCGATCGCCGCGATCGTGTTCGGGTTCCTCTCCGCCGTGCAGGCCCTCATCAACTCGACCGGCGTGCGTGCCCTGATCCCGCTGTCCGTGGGAGTCACGATCATGGGGGCGCTCTGGGTACAGGGGGCGCTCGTCGTCACGGTCGAGGACATCCGCGACGGGCGCGTCGACCTGCCGCTGCGGGCGGTATTCGCCCGGGTCGGGGAGCGGATCTGGACGCTGCTCGCGACCGGGGTCGCCGCCGCCGTGCTCGTCGTGCTCGGGCTCAGCCTGCTCGTCGTGCCGGGGATCGTCCTGATCACGCTCTGGAGCACGCTGACGCCGGTCGTGATGCTCGAGCGTCGCGGCATGCTCGGCTCGTTCGCGCGCAGCCAGCGGCTGGTGCGGCGGAGCTTCCTCTCCGTCCTCGTGGTCGTCCTCGTGACCGTCGCCGGCGCGACGGTGGTCCACGCCGTGATCACGGCCGCGCTCCAGCCGCTGCCGCCGTTCGTCGACCTCTACGTCGCCGGGGTGATCGCGAGCAGCATCACGATCCCGTTCGTCGCTCTCGCCTGGACGCTCGCGTATTTCGATCTGCGCGACCTCGAGCGGGTACCGTGACCGACGTGGACCCCGAGGAGATCCCGGCCGGGCCCGAGGAGGTCGAGCGCGAAGCCCGCCTGACGCCGGGCGAGGCGATCGCGAAGATGCGGATCAACCTGCCCGCGCGGGCGAACCGGCCGCTGCGGGAGCTCGTGACGCGCGTGAACGCAGACCCGCAGGTGCGCGCCTGGTGGCACGTCGCGAGCGTCAACGCGATCAAGCGCCTCGAGATCAACGACCACTCGTGGGTGCACATCCAGATCGTCGCGAACATCGCCCTGAAGCTGCTGCGCCAGCTCGTGCGGCACGGGGTCGAGCCGGCGATGGTCGCCGACTACGGGATGACCGCCGAGGACGCCGAGGTCGTGGTCGTGCTCGGCGCGCTCTTCCACGACGCCGGCATGGCCGTACACCGCGACCGTCACGAGGACTGGAGCCTGTTCCTGGCGGAGCCGAAGCTGCGCGAGCTGCTGCGCGGGCTCTACGAGGAGCCCGAGCTGACGGTCGTCGTCTCGGAGGCGCTCCAGACGATCACGGCGCACCGGGAGGGCGGCCGGCCCCTGACGCTCGAGGCGGGCATCGTCCGCGTCGCTGACGCGCTCGACATGGCCAAGGGCCGCTCGCGGATCCCGTTCGAGCGCGGCCGCGTCTCGATCCATTCCCTCTCGGCGGCCGCCATCGATTCGGTACGCATCCGGGACGGGACTGAGCGCCCGGTGCTCGTGGAGATCGCGATGAACAACTCGTCCGGCCTCTACCAGGTCGACGAGGTGCTGAAAGCGAAGCTGCGCGGGTCGGGCCTCGAGCCGTACGTGGAGGTGATCGCGCGCATCGACACGGAGGCCGAGAAGCGCCTCGTCCCCGTGTACAGGCTCGAGGCGTAGCGCGGGACTGAGCGATCTTCGTCAGGCGTGACGGGGAGCGGCCACGAGAATGAGGCTCCGCCCGACGAAAGGAGCGTGTCATGAGCAAGCGGCTCCCGCTCGTCCTCTCCCTGGTTGCGCTGGCCGTCGCCCTGCTGGGCTGGACGCCCGCCGGGGAGGCCGCCCAGAGCTGGGTCAAGCAGGCGCTGTACGCGAAGAACGCCGGGAAGGTGAACGGGATCAGGGCCTCGAAGACGCCCGTTCCCGGCCGCCTGCTCGCCCTGGACCTGGCGGGTCAGTTCCCCGTCTCCGTTCTGCCCCAGCCGGCGCAGGCGCCGACAACCGACGCCTACTCGCGCTACCGCAACGGCCCGGTCCCGATCGGGGGGGCCTGGACGACCCTCGTCACGCTCTCCCTGCCGGAAGCCGGAGGCTACGTCGTCCTGGCCAAGGCGGAGATGCAGAACGCCCACGCGACCAACCGGGGCGCCGCCGACTGTGCTCTGCAGGCTGGCAGCGACTCGGATCGCGGCCTCACGGTCCTCGAGCCGGGAAGCGCGGGCACCGACGTGACGACGCTGACCTTGACGCTCGTCCACCAGGCAACCGGACCGGACAGCGCCCAGTTCATGTGCTTCGATTTCATCGGGGGCACGGTGAGCGCCGCCAACGTGAAGCTGACCGCGATCAGGGTCGACAACCTGACGAGCACGCCGGGGTAGCGCCGAGTCGGCACGGGAGCCGGTGGCGCCGCTTCGCCGGCGGGCCACGGGTTCTCCCCGCCCGGGCTCGGCTAGACTGGGAGCGCCGTTGCGGGGTCGTCTAATGGTAGGACGCCTGACTCTGGATCAGGTAGTCAAGGTTCGAATCCTTGCCCCGCAGCCTCGAGAATGCCCCGCTCAAGGTGGGTCGTCCGCACCGTCGGCGAGCGGCTCGTGTTGAGAGAATGTTGAGGGGTCTGACCCCTACATAGGGTCACGAACGATTCGTCCCGGCTGTCCGACCGGGACGGTGCGCCTGATCAGGGGCCGAGCAGGCGCCAGGTCGCCGCCGGCGGGCGCGACGGGTCGACGAGGTCGGGGCGCATCCGCGCGACCGGGCCACGGTGCGGGGCGGTGCGGACGAGCTCCGGGTCGGTGCGGGCCTCCTCGACGACGCGCTCGTAGACCGACACGACCTCGTCGAGCTCGCGACGGCTGAAGCTCTCGGTCGGCTCGAGCGTGAACGGCTCCGGCGACGTGACCGGGTGGTGGCTGAGCCAGTGGGCGGGCAGCCCGTAGTCGGTGATCCGGTCGCGCACGTCCTCCGCGCCGACGCCGGTCTCCTCCTTCAGCCGCTCGAGGCTGAAGCGGGTCACGTCGAGCCGGCGATCCTCGTTCCCGGGCATCGCGGTCGTGATCCCGGGGATCGCCGCGAGCCTCCGGTGCACGTAGTTGTTATTGAGGACGGCGTGGCGGGCGACGTCCGCCATCCGCTCCGGCCCGATCGCGCGAATCCACGCGTACGCCTTCACGAGCGAGGGGACGTTGCCGAGGTACCCGGCGACCCGTCCCACGCTGTCGGGCCGATCGACGTCGCGCCGGTACGTGTCGCCGTCCCGCACGATCACGGGCACCGGCAGGAAGCGGGCGAGCTCCCCGGTCACGCAGAGCGCGCCGACCGCGGGCCCGTAGAGGGAGATCGGCGCCCCGAACGTCTTGTGCAGGTTGAAGTGGGCGAGGTCGAAGCCGCAGTCGCGCGCGCGACAGATCCCGAGCGTCGCGTTTGCGTTCGCCTGGTCGAACCCGCAGAGGCCGCCGGCGTCGTGGACGACCTCGGCCAGCCGGTCGATCTCCGGGTTGAAGATCCCGGTGTCCTCCGGGTTGTTCAGGAGCAGGCCCGCGGTCCGCTCGGACACGGCCGCCTTGACCGCATCCACCTCCGCGTAGCCGCGCGGCCCGGGCGCGACCTCGATCACCTTGAAGCCAGCCGCCGCCGCGGTCGCCGGGTTGGTCGGGTGGGAGGCGAACTCGCTGACGATCTCGTCGCGCTGGAACTCGCCGCGGCTCGCGTGGTAGGCCCTGATCACGAGCACGCCCCCGAAGATCGCGTGCGCGCCGCCGAACCCCTGGAGCGAGCAGGCGTCCATCCCGGAGAGCTCGTTCAGGCACTCGCCGAGCTCCCAGAGGAGCCGCAGCGTCCCCTGGATCGTCCCGTCCGGCTGGTCCGGGTGGAGCTCCGTCAGCTTCGGCGAGCGGGCGATCAGCTCGTTGACCGCGGGCGGGTACTTCGGCGTCGTCGTGGCCGCCGTCATGTCGATCGCGACGTTGTGGCCGAGCGTCATCTGGGAGAGCCGCGTGAAGTGGCGGAGCACCTGCGGCTGCGCGATCTCGGGCAGTGCCGGCGGCTCCCCCCGGCGCAAGCCGGGCGGGAGCGGCTCCGGTTCGGCTCCGCCGTCGAAGCCGGGCATCAGCAGCCCGCGCTCGCCGGGCGAGCCGAGCTCCGGCAAGAGCGGCTCTCCCCACGCGGCGGCGTGGTAGCGGTCGTTCATCCGAGGATCTCCGCGAGCGCGCCCGCGAGACGGTCGATGTCGCCCCGGGTGTGCAGCTCGGTGACGCAGTAGAGAGCGCTCTCGCCGAGCTCCGGGTAGGCGGCCGCGAGCGGGGCGCCGCCGAGGATCCCGCGGGCGAGCAGCGCCTCGTTGACCGCGGCGACCGTGGCGCCGCTCGGGCCGAAGTCGACGACCCATTCCTTGAACCCCGGCCCGGGGAACCGGCTGGCGACGAGGCCGGGGAGTTCCGCGAGCCGCTCGATCGCGTACGCACGCCGGCGCCTGACCCCCTCGCCGAGCTCGCGCAAGCCGTCGGGTCCGGCGAGCGCGAGGTACGTCGCAGCGACGATCCCGGCGAGCGCCGAGCTGCAGCCCGTGAAGTCGGTGGCGTGGCCGCGGGTCTCGTAGGAGGTGGCCTCGAAGTTGCCCCAGAAGAAGTCGTGCTCGCCCGGCCGCTCGGTAGGGACGGCGACGATGAAGATCGCGGGCAGCTCGGCGACGAGCCGCTCGTCGAGGGTCGTGGCCAGGAAGCCGGCCGACGTCCCGCCGAGGCTCGGGTGGTGCCCGAGCGGCTGGAGATCGCCGCACGCGATGTCCGCCCCGTAGCTCCCGGGCGACGCGAGTACGCCGAGCGAAAGCGGGTCGACGCCGGCCACGAGCAGCGCCCCCCGCTCGTGGACGAGCGCGGCGATCGACGCGAGCTCCGGCTCGGCGACGCCGAGGTAGCCGGGCAGCTCGAGGTAGAGGGCCGCGGCGCCGTCGAGCGCGGCAACGAGCGCGGCCGTGTCGAGCAGCCCGGTGTCGGGCGCGTGGGGGAGCTCGACGAGCTCGACGCCGGGCGGCAGGCGCGTGGCGATCTGCTGGCGGCGGTGCGGTCCAGTGCCGCGGGCGACGAGGACGCGCTGGCGCCCCGTGACCCGGACCGCCATCAGGAGCCCGATCGCGGCCGCCCAGCCCCAGTCGTAGGTCGGGACGGTCGCGAGCTCGAGACCGGTGAGCGCGGAGATCAGGCTCTGGTACTCGAACAGCGCCTGGTAGGCGCCGTGCGTCGAGGCGGGCCCGAGCCCGAAGAACGCGGTTGTGAACTCGCCGCGGGAGCCGATCTCGTCGCAGACGGCCGGCACGTAGTGCCGCCAGCAGCCGCCGCCGAGGAACGAGAGCGCGTCCTCGCAGGACGTGTTGCGCGCGAGCTGCTCGTGGAAGGCGCGGCGGAGCTCCGCCTCCGACTCGAGCGCGGGCGGCAGGTCGAGCGGCTTGCGCAGCCGCAGCCGCTCGGGGATGACGGCGAACAGCTCGTCCGGGTCGGCGACCCCCACCTCCGCGAGCAGCGCGGCCTTCGCCGCGGGAGCCGAGCCGGGGATGTACGGATGCGCCGGCCGTCCGCTCATGGGGCGACGCTATCCGAGCGCCACCGGCCGCGTCAACGGCACCTCATCGGGACCAAAGAGAAGCCCGCGCGAACCGATCGTCGATCCGGAGATCTTTGACCAATCCACGCGGGCATGGCCACTTTACGACACCGCCCGATCCCTGTCAAGGGATCCTTCGCGAATGCCGGCTAGGCTGCACGGCGATGCCGGGATTCGACCCCGACGGCCCGCCCGCGCGGGTGATCCACCTGCGTGACGCGGATGCCGGGCTCGATGCCGTCGTCGTGATCGACCACGCGCTGTTCCCGCTCGCCGCGGGCGGAACCAGGCTCGCGCCGGACGTCACCGACGCCGAGGTCGGGGCGCTCGCGCGTGCGATGACCTGGAAGTTCGCGCTCTACGGCTACCGGGTCGCTGGCGCGAAAGCGGGCATCCGCTTCCCCGCGGGCGGCGACCGCGCCGGCGTGCTGGGCGCCTACCGGGCCGCGCTCGCGCCGCTCGTGGAGGTGTTCGCGACCGGGCCCGACCTGGGCACCGACCCGGCCGATTTCGTCGACCCCGGCGATCCGGTGCCGGTGTGGGCGCGGAGCCACGAGGGGCTCGGCATGGACGATCTCGCGACCGGCCACGGCGTCAAGGCGGCCGCCGAGGCCGCGCTCGCCCACCTGGGGCGACCGCTCGAGGGTGCGACGGTCGCGATCGAGGGTTTCGGGAAGGTCGGTGGTGGCGGCGCCCGCGCATTCGCCCGGGCGGGCGCCCGCGTGGTCGCGATCAGCACGGTCGAAGGCTCGCTCGTCGACCCCGCCGGACTCGACGTCGAGGGTCTGCTCGCCCTGCGCGAGCGCCACGGAGACGCACTCGTTCGCCACGCCGAGGTTCCGGCGCGGCCGCGTGAGGATCTATTCGCCATTCCCTGCGACGTGCTCGTGCCGGGCGCGCGCCCGCACGTGATCACGCGGGAGCTGGCGGCGACGCTCGCCTGCGCCGTCGTGTCGCCCGGCGCGAACGTGCCGTACGCGGACGGGGCCTGCGAGGTGCTGGCGGCCCGCGGGATCATCGCCGCCCCCGACTTCGTCGCGAACGCCGGCGGCATCCACCTGTACGAGACCCCGGGCGACGGCGAGTCGCCCGGGGCGTGCCTCGAGCGGATCGAGCAGCTCGTCGCGGCGGCGACCGCGCGCGTGCTCGCCACCGCAGCCGAGGGCGGGGTCACGCCCGTCGCGGCCGCGCGCGCGCTCGCGCTCGACTTCCTGGGGAGCGAAGGGGGCCGATGAGGCGCCTTCTCACGGCTGCCTGCCTGGTCGCGCTCGCGCTCGCCCCGGCGGGGCTCGCCCGTCCGCTCGAGCCGCCGGCATCGTCAGGGCTCCGGCTCGAGCTCGTAAAGACGATCGGCGGGGCGATCTCGCCGAAGTCGGTCGTCGTCTCGCCGACCGGGCTCGCGTTCGCGCAGAACATGATGTATCGCCACACGATCACGGTCTACGACCGGCGGCTTCGGCTCGTGAAGACGATCTCCGACGCGGTCCGGCTCGCGAAGCTCGGCTACCGCGACTACCCGGGGGTGTCCCGGGGCGCCCCGGTCGAGGCGGCGTTCACGCCGGACGGGACGTACGCGTACGTGTCGAACTACTCGATGTACGGGTCGGCGTTCGGCCCGGAGGGGAGCGACGTCTGCTCGCCCTCGTCCGGGTACGGCAGGAGCTTCGTCTACCGGGTCGACACGAGCCGCCTCGCGATCGACCAGGCGATCCGCGTCGGCGCGGTGCCGAAGTACGTGGCGGTCACACCCGACGGAAGCCTCGCGCTCGTCACGAACTGGTGCTCGTACAGCCTCAGCGTGATCGACGTCGAGCGGGGCCGGACGGTCAGGGAGATCCCCCTCGGCCCCTACCCGCGCGGCATCGCAGTCGGCCCCGGCGGGAAGCGCGCGTACGTGGCTGTGATGGGCTCCGCGGATATCGCGGTCGTCGACCTGCGGACGTTTGCGGTGCGCTGGCTGCGCGGCGTCGGCACGAGCCCCCGCCACCTGGTCGTCAGCCCGGACGGGCGCTACCTCTACGCAACCCTGAACGCGGAGGGCCGGGTCGCAAAGATCGACCTGCGCGGGGGCCGCGTCGTCCGCACGGTCGCGACGGGGAGCGCGCCGCGGAGCATGGCGATCGCCCCCGACGGGCTTTCGCTCTACGTCGTCAACTACGGGTCGGACACCGTCTCGAAAGTGCGGGCCCGCGACCTGCGCGTGCTCCAGACGGTGCGCACGAACGCCGACCCGATCGGGATCTCCTACGACGGCCCGACCCGCCGGGTCTGGGTGGCCTGCTACTCGGGCAGCCTGATGGTCTTCCGGGAACGCTGAGCTCAGGCGTCAGGGTCGAGCGCGATCTTGCCGCGCACGCCGCCGCGCTCGAGCCGCTCGTGCGCCTCGGCGGCGCGGGAGAGCGGCAGCACGCTGTCCACGACCGGGCGCACGTGGCCCTGCTCGACGACAGCGCGCAGCTCGTCGAGGAGCTCCCGGGACGGCGGCGTGAACACGAACTGGATGCTCGCGTTGCGCTCCCAGAGGGGCAGCAGGTTCTGCGGCGTCGGGATGTCCACGATCGAGACGACCCGCCCGGACGGGCGCAGCATCAGGCCGGCGCGCGCGAGCGCGTCGCCGCCGATCGTGTCGAGCACGAGGTCGGCGCCGCCCTCGGCCACGACGGCCTCGACGACGTCCTCGCGGGTGTAGTCGATCGCCCGGTCGGCGCCGAGCTCGGTGACGAAGTCGAGGCTGCGGGTCGAGCAGGTCGCGAGCACGCGCGCGCCGGCCGCCTTCGCGATCTGGACGGCGAGCGAGCCGACGCCGCCGGCGGCCGCATGGATGAGCGCGACCTCGCCCACGCGAAGGCCGCCGCGGCGCACGAGGCACTCCCACGCGGTGCCGCCGGCGACGGGCAGCCCGGCGGCCTGCTCGTGGGAGACGTTCGCGGGCTTGCGTGCCGCGAGCGCCTCGTCGACGCACGCGAGCTGCGCGTAGCTGCCCGCGCCCGTGAACGCCGGCAGGAGCGCGTACACCTCGTCGCCGGGCGCGAAGTCGCGGCAGCCGGGGCCGGTCGCCTCGACCACCCCGGACACGTCCGAGCCGATGATCGAGGGGAGCGTCATCACGTCGCGGTAGTCGCCGCGGCGCTGCTGCACGTCGAACGGGTTGGTCGAGGTGGCGCGCACCCGGATGAGGAGCTGCCCGGGGCCCGGCTCCGGGTCGGGCACCTCGGCCGG
>CAYJLE010000051.1:14073-15279 GCA_964370985.1 uncultured Gaiellales bacterium
CCCGTCTACCAGAACACCTACGGCTACATGCAGTACGCGAAGAAGAACCTCTTCGACGTCTACCTCGACACGTCGGTGTCCCCGAAGCGGGTCCGGATGATCGGCATCTCCGGCCCGAAGTTCTGCCTCGCGGGCGCCGGCTTCTGCATGTACGACAAGGGCGCGATCGGCAAGCTGAAGCAGCACTACGGCTCCGACCTCGTCCTGACGCAGCTCGAGAGCGGCGAGGACGTCTATCGCCTCACCCGCACCATCAACGGCTGCGCGACCTACACGGACTTCTCGCCCTCGAAGCCGGGCAACAGCGCGAAGATCATCCAGGTCTTCATCCTCACCTCGAGCGGCAGCGCCTGCTGAGCCCACCCACCCCGGCGCGGATCCGCTACGCTGCCCGGGGACTTCCGGCCCGCGGCCGGGAGGCTCCCCGGAGGTGAAAACCTCCGGGATCCGTTTCGGGCGCATTCGTCTAGTGGCCTAGGACGCTGGCCTCTCACGCCGGTAACACGGGTTCGAATCCCGTATGCGCCTTACAGCGAACGCCCGTTCGCCGCATGGTTGAGCGAAATCCCTGCAAATCGTGGATTTCGCGAAAGTGCCATGCGTGACATACATGACGGGTTTGCTCGTGCGGTGCTACCCCCGGTGCTACCCCCGGGGAGCGGCTAGAGAGCCCGGCCGCCCGGGGCCGCTGAGAGCCCGTAGGAGGCCGTCCGGGCCGCGGGGAGGGTAGTTGCCCTCCCCGGCGCCCGCGGCCGTTCCCTGCCGTTCCCGCGGGCTCGCGTAGGGGTCCGCCGGGATCGCGCAGGATCGTCGCGTGCGTGATCACCGGCCCCCGGCATGTCGGAGCGTCACCAGCTCGGCCGCCCTCGCCACGGCCTCGCCCTGACCCTCGTCCGTTTTCGGACTAGGGTCGGGAACCCGCTTGCCCGACAGCATCCGCTCTCGCGCTTCGGCCTCCAGCCGCGGCGAGGGCGGCGGTTCTGCCGATCCCGACCAGCTCGGCCGCCCTCGCATCCGAGCGCTCGACTTCTGTCCGATCGCGGACAGAAGTTGCGAGGTCAGTCCGCGTGCCCTGCCGCTCTTTCGCCTCCTGCTCCAGCCGCGGTAGCAGCTCGAGCGCCAGCGCGACCGCCGAGAGCGACCGGGAGGAGGTGGCCCACGGTGGTCCACTTGTCGGACGCCGACCGTCCGAAAATCGCGCCCATG
>CAYJLE010000052.1:0-14094 GCA_964370985.1 uncultured Gaiellales bacterium
CCGGGGGCGATCCGGCGCGCGATTCGCTGCCACACGGCGAGCGGGGGCGTGGGGGATCCGCGGACGAGCAGCGTTGCCGCCTCGCGGTGGAGATCGACCTCGAGGGCGCACCAGCGGCAGCTCGCGAGGTGGCGGTCCACCGCGGCGCGCTCGTCCGCGTCGACGGCGTCGAGCGCGGAGGCGCCGAGGAGCTCCTCGACCTCCCCATATCCGAGATCGCCCGTCACGCCGCGACGCCCGCCTCGACGAGCTCGCTGCGCATGCGGCCGGGACCCGAGCGGATCCGGCTCTTGATCGTCCCTTCCGGCTCGCCGAGCGCGGCAGCGACCTCGGGGTACGTGCGCCCGCCGAAGTACGCGAGCTCGATCGCCCGGCGCTCAGCGGCGGTGAGCGCCCCCAGCGCCCCGCGGACGCGCTCGGCGACGGTCAGCACCCACACCTCGCGCTCGAGGTCGTAGGCCGGCGACGGCTCCGCTCGCGCGTCGCGTTCCTCCCGCTGTCGTCGGGCCGTTTCCGAGCGGAGGATGTCGATCGCGCGGCCGTGGGCCTGCGAGCGCAGGTAGGTGCGCAGAGCGCCGCGCTGGGGATCGAACGTGTCCGGACTCCTCCAGAGCCGGAGGAACACCTCCCGCACGACCTCCTCGGCTCGGTCTCGGTCACCGAGGACGCGCCGGGCGAGGGCGAGCACGGCGCCGGCGTGGCGCCGGTAGAGCTCGGCGAGGGCGTCCTCGCGGTAGCGGCCGACGGCCACGACGAGAACCGCATCTCCCGTCTCACGGGTGGTTCCCGTCCCTGCCCATTCCATCGTCTCTTCGCTCCCGGGTTCGGTGTCGGATGATCTGTCTAGACAATGTATAGACTTATGCCATGGTGTGTCGAATCAGAAAGGGCGGCAGGCGCCCGCTATGCTGGGCCCCCCGTGGCCGACCCCGCGCACCCCCGGCTCGCAGCGAGCCTCGATCGACTCGGCACCGAGACCGCGTTCTCGGTGCTCGCCCGCGCCAAGGAGCTCGAGCGCTCCGGCCGCGACGTGATCCATCTCGAGATCGGCGAGCCGGACTTCGAGACGCCGGCGCACATCCGTGCCGCCGCGGTGGCCGCGCTCGACGCGGGCGAGACACACTACTGCCCGAGTGCCGGGATTCCCGAGCTGCGGGAGGAGGCGGCTGCCTACCTGTCGCGCACGCGCGGCGTCGGCATCTCCCCCGGGCGGCTGCTGGTTGCCAACGGCGCGAAGCCGTTCCTGTTCTTCACCGTGCTCGCCGTCTGCAACCCCGGCGACGAGGTGGTCTACCCGGACCCCGGCTTTCCGATCTACGAGTCGGCGATCCGCTGGAGCGGGGCGACCCCGGTACCGCTGCCGCTGCTCGAGGAGCGAGACTTCGGCTTCGATCCGGCCGATCTGGCAGCCCGCCTGACGGAACGCACGAAGCTCGTGATCCTGAACTCCCCGCAAAACCCCACCGGCGGGGTGATCGGCGCCGGCGACTTGGCCGAGGCCGCCAAGCTGATCGCCCGCACGGAGGCGTGGGTGCTCTCCGACGAGGTCTACGGGCGGCTCTTGTACGAGGGCGAGTTCCGCTCGATCGCGAGCGAGCCCGGGCTGCTCGATCGCACCGTCCTGCTCGACGGCTTCTCGAAGACCTACGCGATGACCGGCTGGCGGTGCGGCTTCGCGGCGGTGCCGGAGCCGCTCGTCGACCCGCTCGTGCGCTTCTTCGTCAACTCCACCTCGTGCGTGCCGCCATTCGTGCAGCGCGCCGGGATCGCCGCGCTCACGGGGCCGCAGGACGCACCGGCGGCGATGCTCGCGGAGCTTCGCCGCCGCCGTGACCTCATCGTGGCGGGTCTCGCCGCGCTCCCGGGGGTGAGCTGCCGGATGCCGAAGGGAGCCTTCTACGCGTTCCCGAACGTGGCGGCGGTACCGCTGCCGGCCGAAGAGCTGGCGCGGCGCCTGCTCGACGAGGCCGGCGTGGCGTTGCTCGCCGGCTCGGCGTTCGGTCCGGGCGGCGCGGCCAACCTCCGCGTCTCCTATGCGAGCTCGCTCGAGAACCTGGAGCGCGCCCTCGAGCGGATGCGCACCTTTCTCGAGCCGATCGTGTCCTGAGCACCCGGAGCTAGGCCCGCCCCTCGAGGCGCGCGAGCGCGATCCGGGCGGTCTGCTCGTTCAGCTCGGAGGGACCGATCCAGAGGGCCCTTCCCAGCCGCTGCACGTCGATCGTCTGGAGCAGGAACCTGAGGGGGGTCACCGTCGGCTCGATCGTGCGCAAGATCAGGCACGGGCCGAAGACCCGCGTCTCGAACCCGCTCACCGGCGTGCGATCCGGTATCTCGAGCCGCGTCGACGTGTTCGAGACGATCCGGCTGCCGTCGCTCGCGTCGAGTACCCAGACGCCCCTCCCGAGTGGCTTGGGTGCCGCGAGCAGCGCTTCCAGCGCGAGCTTCGGGTCGGCCCGGGGGACCACGACGTCGCCGATCGGCGCGCCCCGCTCGCGCGCTCCCAGGTAGAGGGGGTCGTAGCCGAACAGGACGTCGTCCGGGAGGCTGGTGGCGGCGAGCCAGTCCGCCGCGGCCTCGCGGGCCTGCTCCCGGCGAGGCGGCTCTCCTCGGTAGAGCGTCGGCGTCGAGCTCCAGCCCCAGGCGATCTCCGTTGCGGCGAGGACCGCCACGGCGACAGCGAGCACGGCCGGGGCGGGCTTCCCCATGCTGCGGGTCGCGCGCACGAGTCCCGTGGCGACGAGCGTCGCGAAGAACGGCAGCGCGAAGATCAGGTGGCGGGTCTCCGGGGAGCTCGCGCTGCCGCCGACATGCGCGAGCGAGAGCCCCGCCGCCGGCACGGCGAGCACGAGCCCGAGGAGGAGGGCGGCGGGCCGCGCGGTCCGCGCGAGCACGACCAGGCCGAGGGCCGCCAGCGCGCAGACGGCCGCGAACAGGCCGGTCCAGCCGGCCACGAAGTCGGCGAGGGTGTTGTGGTAGTAGCCGAGCACGGGCAGCGGCCCGCCGAGCTGGGTACCACCTCCGCCGACGCCGACGTCGAAGCGGGATGCGAGCACGAGGTTCGAGCGCCACATCGGCAGGGCCGCGACGACCACGACGGCGAGCGTGACGAGCGCGGGAAGCACCGGCAGCGGGCGGCGCAAACGCAGCGCGGCGACGTAGGCCACCTCGATCGCGAGCACGAACGCGCCGTACTGGTGGCTTGCGAGCGCCAGGTACGCCGCCGCTCCGCAGAGTGCCCAGCGCCCGGCCGTCGGGCGCTCGAGCGCCCGGAGGAGTGTCAGGAACGCGAGCGCGCTCGTGAACAGAAACAGGCTGTACATGCGCCCGTAGACCCCGTGGAAGAGGGTCACCCAGCTGGCCGCGACGAGGACGGTCGCGACCAGGCCGGCGCGGCGCCCCGCGAGGCGTGCAGCGAGCGCGGCGCAGACCGGGATGCTCGCCACCGCAAAGATCGCCGAGATCAGCCGCAACGAGGTCAGCGTCGGGGAGAACCCGGCGGCGACGTGGACGAGGAGGAAATGCAGGGGCGCGCCGCCACGCTCGCCGAGCACCGTGCCGAAGAGCGTGCCGAGCGGCTCGCTGCCGACGAACAGCGCGAGCGTCTCGTCCTCGTGGGGTGGCCACGCGTGCAGCCGCGCGCCGAGGAACGCGGCGACCCCGGTCGCGGCAGCGGCGACGCCGAGGACGAACGGTCGGCGCGCCAGCTGCACGTCCACGGGCACGAGCCTACCAGCGGTCCTGGTTGGCACTGTCAGTGGGAGAGTGCCAAGTCGATCCGCGTGCCGTGGTAAGATGAGAGCGGTCTCCGCGTATGCCGACGTACGATTACAGCTGTCCCAACGGGCACTCGTTCGAACTCTTCCAGCGGATGAGCGATCCGCCCCCTGTCAGCTGCGCGGTGTGTGGCGCCGGCCCCGTCGAGCGGGTGTTCTCGCCGGTCGCGGTGCATTTCAAGGGCTCGGGCTTCTACAGCACCGACTACGGGCGCGGCGGCGCGAAGAAGCGCGACGGGGAGAAGGACGGGGGCGCCGGAGGCGAGTCGAAGCCGGGTGCCGACAAGCCGGCTCCGGCCCAGGCCTCGTCCGCGCCGGCCCCGTCCGGCGGCTCCTCCTCGGCGTCGTCGTCATCCGACTCGTAGGGGCGGGCACCGCCTCGTCCGGGTCGCGCGGGGCCCCGCGTCAGCTCCCGACGATGCAGCCGGGAGCGAAGATCCCCGCGTCCGGCCGCGGGGGCTGCGGTGCCGTCTCGCCCTTGACCATCGCGATCACCGAGACGTTCTCCTCGGTGCCGCTGAGGTACCAGACGCCATCGACTTCCTCGGGCTCGCCGCCGAGCCTGCAGCGCAGAGAGGCCTCGTCGGAGGCGCGGAACTCGACCCAGCCGAGCTGGAGCAGCTCGAACGCGGAGAGGTCGGTGGCGAGCGGCTGCACCACGTCGCCGCCGATGAACGGGAGCCGCAGGAAGCCCATCGGGCTGACGAGCTCGCTCGCGATCGCCTGCACGACCTGCTGCTGGCGCCCGCCGCGGGTGAGATCGCTCTCGGTCGGGTCGAGGCGGTTCTCGCGGATCCGTGCGTAGACGAGCGCCCTGCGCCCGTCCATTGTCTGGCGGCCCGCCTCGAACTGCCAGCCCGGCCAGCGCTCGCAGCGCGCCTGCGTCCCGTACGGGCAGTCGAAGCGGTTCGAGACGATCTTCCTGGGGACGTCGATGGTGACGCCGCCCAGCGCGTCGATCATCTCGTCGAACGTGGAGAAGTCGACAACGGCGACGTGGTTGACGGGGATGTTCGTGAGCTCCTCGACGGTACGGATCGCAAGTGCGGGGCCCCCGTAGGCGTAGGCCGCGTTGATCTTGTCGGAGCCGTACCCGGGTATGCGCACTCTCAGGTCGCGCGGGATCGAGAGCAGCGCGACCCGGTGGGAGTCTGGGTCGATGCGCACGAGCACGATCGAGTCGGAGCGGCCCTGGTCGGGGCGGCCCGGGCCGGTGTCGACGCCGAGCAGGAGGATCGTGGTCGGGCTGGTCAGGATCGACCCGGTCGCCGGCGCGAGCGCGGCCGAGGCGGACGAGGGCAGGCGCCGGTTCGCCTCCTCGACGCCGCCTCGGAACGAGAGGTAGCCGGCACCGACCCAGGCGGCGAGCAGGAGCACGAGCGTGAGCAGCGCGAGCCCGATCCAGAGGACGGCGCGGCGGCGGCGCGGTCGCGGCGGCGGGGGGCCGGGCCCCTCCGGGTAGCCAGGGGGGCCGGGCGGGGCCCAGACCTCGGCGGGCGGACGACCGTCGGCGGGAGGCGAGGGCGCCTCCCGGGGCGGGGAGAGCGGCTGGATCGGTCCCCGAGCGCGGCCGCCGCGGTACACGCGGTACGGCTTGTCCTTGCTGGGCACGACGAGGGGGTATGGTAGCCGCACGGTGCGCGCGGACCGCGACAGCGAACGTCGCCGAGGGGTCGAGTAGGTGCCGCTCGTCGTCTGTGCCACGCCGATCGGGAACCTCGAGGACGTGACGCTCCGGGTGCTCCGGGAGCTCGGAGAGGCCGACCTCGTGCTCTGCGAGGACACGCGGCGCACGCGGATCCTGCTCGACCGCCACGGCGTCCGGGCTCGCCTCGCGAGCTACGAGCGGTTCAGCGAGGCGCGGCGGACGGCCGAGGTGCTGCCTCTGCTCGATGCCGGGCAGCGGATCGCTCTCGTCAGCGACGCGGGCCTGCCGGGCGTCAATGACCCGGGCGCCCGGCTGATCGCGGCCGCACTCGCGGCGGGGGTCGAGGTGACGGTTGCGCCCGGGCCGTCGGCCGTCGAGACCGCGCTCGTGCGCAGCGGCCTCGCCGGGGAGCGGTACGCGTTCGTCGGCTATGTCCCGCGGGCGGAGCCCGGCCGGGCCGCGCTCTGGCGGCAGCTCGCGGACTGGGGTGGCCCCGCCGTCGCCTTCGAGTCGCCGGCGCGGCTGCCCCGGACGCTCGCGAGCCTCGCCGTGGCGGGCCCATCCTGGCCGGTGGCCGTCTGCCGGGAGCTGACGAAGCGCTTCGAGGAGGTCGTCTCGGGCGGCGCTGCGGAGCTGGCCGCGCGCTTCGCCGAGCCGCCGAAAGGGGAGATCACGCTCGTGCTCGGCCCGGCGCCCGCCGGGAAGGCAGGCGTCCGCTCTGCCGAGCGGGCGCACGCCGCCGTCGCCGCGCTCGTGGCCGCTGGCACGCCGCGGAGGGTCGCTGCCCGGGTGGTCGCGGAGCTCGCGGACATGCCAGCGAACGTGCTCTACCGCACCTCGCTGTAGCCGGATTTGACAACACGGCGAGGCCGTGCTACCGTCATTGTTGTCGCTACGGACAACATGATGACAGGACGCTGCCTCCTCTGCTTGCTTCGCCCACCGCTCGCGCTCGTGCTTGCCGTGCTCCTCTGGCCGTCGGCGGCGCTCGGGTGGGCCTGGCCGGTCGACGGGCCGCTGCTCGACGGCTTTCGCTACGCGGGCGATCCGTATGCGGGAGGCCAGCACCGGGGCATCGACGTGGCCGCGGCCGCGGGTGCGGCCGTGGTGGCGCCGACGGCAGGCCGGGTGAGCTTCGCCGGCACCGTGCCTGGCCACGGTCGCATCGTCACGATCGTGACGCCGGACGGCTACGCGGTGACGCTCGTTCACCTCGGCTCGATCGGCGTCGCGAAAGGCCAGGAGGTGGCGGAGGGCGACGCCGTCGGAACCGTCGGGCCGTCTGGTCAGCCGGAGCACGCCGGGCCGTACGTGCATCTCGGCGTACGGATCGCCGCGCGCGAGGACGCCTACGTCGATCCGCTCTCCCTGCTACCCGCTCGTCCGGGAGCCGCGGCCCCGGTCGCTCCCGAGGACGTGGCCGACGGCGCCGGCGATGGCGCCTCCCGGGTCGAGAATCTCGCACCCGCGTCAGCGCCGGCACAGGTCGCTCCCGCTCCGGCGCCGGTTCCCGGCTCTGAGGCAGCCAACCCGGCCGGAGGTGTCGCGGTCGCGCCCGCGGACGTGGCTCCCACCGGCGTCGAGCCGCCGCCACCCCCCGACGCTCTCCCGGCGCCAGCCGCCGGGCCGAGTGCCTCCGCAACGGTCCCCGAGCCGGCGCAGCCCGGGGCGGGAGCGGTGCAGGGCGAATCGCACGCGGCCGACGAGGCGCCGAGCGGCGAGCAGCGGGGTCGTGACGGAAGCGGCGAGACCCGGGCCGCGGGAAGTGCGCAGGTGGACTCCGAGCCCCTGCCACCCGGGCGGGCTGGAACGGAGGGCCGGGCTCGTCATGGCGGCTCGGTCCGGGCACGCGCGAGCAGCAGGGACGGCTCCGGCGCGGGTATCGAGGCCGCGGCCGGATCCTCGCGGGCGGAGCGGCGCGAGGCCCGGCCCGGTCAACCGGAGGTCGTGACGGCTGCGCGCACGCGCCTCCGTGGTGGCGGTCACCGGCTGCTCGCCGGTGGCCTCGTTGCGCTGCTGCTCGGCTGCCTCCTCGCCGGCCAGCGCCGCCGGCCCGGTGCCCCGCCGGCGGCCTCTGCTGCGCCAACGGATCGGGGCCCGGCCGGCCAGGCGGGTCCCGGTACAGACGGGGCCGCGCCGGTGGTGGCGGAGCCCTGCAGCGCCCGCCCTCGCGCCGTTTCGGGCCGGGGCGGCCCGGGGCGGTGCACCCGGGCGGTGCCGCCAAGGGGCCTGCCTATGATTGGGCTCGATGACCTTCTACGTGACGACGCCGATCTACTACGTCAACTCGACGCCCCACATCGGACACGCGTACACGACGATCGCGGCCGACGTGCTCGCGCGACACCATCGTCAGCGCGGTGAGGATACGTTCTTCCTCACCGGTACGGACGAGCACGGGTCCAAGATCGCGCAGGTCGCGGAGGCGCAAGGGCTCGAGCCGAGGGAGTTCGTCGACCGGATGGCCGGCGTCTGGCGTGAGCTGCCGGTTCGCGTGAACGCGACCAACGACTTCTTCATTCGCACCACCGACCCGGGGCACGTGGCGGTCGTGCAGGAGTTCGTGCAGCGCATGTACGACGCGGGCGACGTCTACGAGGGGGTCTACAGCGGGCTCTACTGCGTCGCCTGCGAGGCCTTCTACAGCGACGGCGAGCTCGTCGACGGCCGCTGCCCGCAGCACGGGACCGTGCCCGAGCACTTCGAGGAGAAGAACTACTTCTTCCGCCTCTCCTCCTACCGGGAGCGGCTGCTCGCGCTCTACGACGAGAACCCCGAGTTCGTGCTCCCTCGCGTCCGCTACAACGAGGCGCGGAGCTTCATCGAGCAGGGGCTCGAGGACATCTCGATCAGCCGCGGCAGCCAGCGCTGGGGCATCCCAGTCCCCTGGGATCCGGGCCAGGTGATCTACGTGTGGGTGGACGCGCTCATCAACTACGTGAGCGCGCTCAGCTACGCGACCGACGGAGCCGACCTGAGACCGCGCTTCTGGCCGCACGTACGTCACCTGCTCGCGAAGGACATCCTCAAGTTCCACTGCGTGATCTGGCCGGCGCTGCTCCTCGCCGCCGGCTACGACGTGCCGCGGCAGCTCTTCGTGCACGGCTACCTCCTGATCGACGATCGCAAGATCTCGAAGTCGCTCGGCAACGTGATCGATCCACTCGATCTCGTGTCCGTCTACGGGGTCGACCCGGTCAGGTTCTTCCTCCTGCGTGTCACGCCGTTCGGGCAGGACGGCTCGGCGACGATCGGGGGCCTGCACGAGCGCTACGAGCGGGAGCTCGGCAACGAGCTCGGGAACCTGCTCTCACGCACGACCGCGATGGTGGCTCGCTACCGCGACGGGCGACTACCCGCGGCCGCCTGGGACTCGCCGCTGCGCCCCGCGCTCGACGGGCTGGGTCCGGAGGTTGCAGGGCGCCTCGACCGGTTCGATCTCTCGGGGGCGCTCGACGAGATCTGGTCGGTCGTGCGTGATCTCAACCGCCACGTCGAGGAGCGCGCCCCCTGGAAGCTCGCGAAGGATGCGGCGTGCGCGGAGGAGCTCGACCGGACGCTGTACGACCTCGCGGACGGGCTGCGGGCCGTCGCGGTCGCGCTCGCTCCGTTCCTGCCCGACACGGCGCCACGCGTGCTCTCGGGGCTCGGGCAGCCCTCCGACGTCGCCTGGAGCGGGGTCGCGTACGGGCAGACGGTCTCGGCGGCCGGGATCGAGCCCGCGGCGCCGCTGTTTCCCCGCGTCGATCCGCCCGCAGCGGCCGGGTGATCGACACCCACGCCCACCTCGATGCCTGCGATGGGCCCGCCTCCGCCCTGCTCGAGCGGGCACGAGCGGCCGGCGTTCGCACCGTGGTCACCGTTGGCTCGGGCCTCGCGTCCTGCCGCGCTGCGCTCGCGCTCTCCGAGGGCCACGACGGGGTGGTCGCGGCGCTCGGGATCCATCCGCACCAGGCGGGCGACGCCGGCCCGGCGGACCTCGCCGGGCTGCGCCGCCTCCTCGCGCACCCGCGGGCCGTCGCGGTAGGGGAGACCGGGCTCGACTACTTCCGGGACTACGCGCCGCGGGCAGCGCAGCGCACGCTCTTCGACGCGCAGATCGCCCTTGCGATCGAGCTCGGCAAGGCGCTCGTCGTCCATAGCCGCGCGGCCGACGAGGACACGCTGGCCGCGCTCGCCGGCATGCCGGAAGGGGCGCCTCCCGTCGTACTCCACTGCTTCTCCTCGCCCGGGCTGCTCCCGGCGGCGCTGGAGCGCGGCTACTACATCTCCTTCGCCGGCAACGTCACGTACCCGACGGCGGACGCGCTCCGGCTCGTCGCGGCGCGCGTGCCCGCGGAGCGGGTCCTCGCCGAGACCGACTGCCCGTACCTCGCGCCCCAGCCCGTCCGCGGCCAGCGCAACGAGCCGGCCCACGTCGTGCACGTCCTCGACGCTCTCGCGCGGGCGCGTGGCGAGACGCCGGACGCGCTCGAGCGGCAGATCGAGGCAAACGTGGCAGCCGCGTTCGGGCTGTCATGAGCGCGCCGTCCATCGTTCCCAACCGCGAGCTCGGCCAGCATTTTCTCGTCGACGAGAACATCCTGCACGTGATCGGCCGCATGGCGGCCCTCGATCCGGGGGATGTCGTGCTCGAGGTGGGCGCGGGTCTCGGGGTGCTGACGCGCTACCTCGCCGGGCGCGTGGCGCTCGTGCACGCCGTCGAGATCGATCGAGGGCTGGAGGCGCCGCTGCGCGAGGCGCTTCGCGGGGCCGACAATGTTCGCCTCCTGTTCGGCGACGCGCTCACGCTGCCGCTCGTGTCGCTCGACCCGCCTCCGGGGAAGCTGGTCGCGAACCTGCCCTACTCGATCGCGACGCCCCTGGTGGCCGAGAGCCTTGACGGGCTGCCCACCGTCTCGTCGTGGTGCGTGATGGTGCAGCGCGAGGTCGCCGACCGGCTCGTTGCCCGCCCGGGGACGCGCAGCTACGGCGCCGTGTCCGTGCTCGTGCAGCTCACGGCTGAGCGCGCCGGGTTCCACCCGGTCGCGCGCACCTGCTTCCGGCCGCAGCCGAACGTGGACTCGGCTCTCGTCGCGCTCGTCCGCCGGCGGGCGTGGGGCCCGGAGTACCCGCGGCTGAAGCGGGTCGTGCAGGGCGCCTTCTCGCACCGGCGCAAGACGCTGCCCAACGCACTCGAGCTGGCAGGGGTCGCGACGCGGCCGGCGGCGGCGGCGGCGCTGGCCGCCCTCGGGCGCCCCGCGGATGCCCGAGCCGAGGTGCTCGAGCCGGCCGAGTTCGTCCGCCTTGCGGAGCTGCTGGCGTGACCAGCGCCTCGCAGGGGGTGGCGCCCGCGGCGAAGATCAATCTCTCCCTCGTGGTCGGGCCCCTCCGCTCCGACGGCTACCATGACGTCGCGACGGTGCTCCAGCGCATCGACCTGCGCGATCGCATCGAGCTCGAGACGGGGCCGCAGCTCGAGGTGACCGGGTTCTCCGGCGACACGCTCGTCGCGCTCGCGCTCGAGCGCCTCGCTGAGGCGGCCGGCGTCGAGCCGCGCTGGCGGGTCACGCTCGAGAAGGCCATCCCGGTCGCCGCGGGCCTCGGCGGCGGCAGCGCGGACGCGGCCGCCGCGCTCGTGCTCGCCAACCGCACGCTCCCCTCGCCACTCGATGCCGAGCGCCTGGGCGCCGTCGCCGCCTCGGTCGGCTCGGACGTGCCGTTCTTCCTCGAGCCGGGGCCGAAGCTCGCGGAGGGACGCGGCGAGCGGCTGACCCCGCTCGCGCTGCCGCAGGACTACCGGATCGTGGTCGCGCTCGCGGACAGCGCAGCGAAGGCCTCGACCGGCGAGGTCTACGGGCGTTTCGACGGGCTCGGCGGCGGGGCCGACTTCGAGGCGCGACGGGAGCGGCTCCGTGCGGGGCTTCGTGCCTGCGCCCGGCCGGCAGACCTCGCCCGCCTGCCGGGGAACGATCTGGCGGCCGCGGCCGGCGGGGGCGACGAGCTCCCGGAGCTCTTGCGCGCGGCGGGTGCGTTCCGCGCCGACGTCAGCGGCGCCGGGCCGGCCGTCTACGGCTTGTTCGCGGACGGGCGCGACGCTGGGAGCGCGGCCGCGGGGCTGCCCCCGGGCACGAGCACCTGGGTGGTTGCCCCGATCCGGTGACACGGTCTGCCGGCCGGGCCGAAAGGGGGTGGGGCGTATACTCCGGCCCGTGACAATGGGGCGTAGCCAAGTGGTAAGGCAGCGGGTTTTGGTCCCGTGACCGGAGGTTCGAATCCTCCCGCCCCAGCCATGACCTCCCCCGGATGACGGCCACGCCACTCGCAGCCATCGTCATGGCTGCCGGCCTCGGCACCAGGATGAGGTCGAGCAGGCCCAAGCACCTGCACCCCCTGCTCGGCAGGCGGCTGCTCGACTGGGTCCTCGCCGCCGCCGGGCCGGTCGGCGCGTCCCCGTTCGTCGTCGTCTGCTCGCCTGACACGCGGGTCGGGCTCGAAGACACGCTTCCGCCCGGTGTGGCTCTCGCCGTTCAGGAGCAGCCGCGCGGGACGGGCGACGCCGTCGCCGCTGCCCGCGGCACGCTCGGTAGCTTCGAGGGCGACCTGCTCGTGCTCGCCGGCGACACGCCGCTCCTGACGGCGGACCTGCTCGAGAGGCTGGTCGCCGAGCATCGCGCCGCCGGCGCGACCGTGACCACCCTGTCGTTCGAGCCGGCCGACCCGGGCAGCTACGGGCGGATCGTGAGGGACGAGTCCGGACGGCTGGCTGCGATCGTGGAGGCGTCGGAC
This sequence comes from uncultured Gaiellales bacterium, assembly GCA_964370985.1. Taxonomy (GTDB): domain Bacteria; phylum Actinomycetota; class Thermoleophilia; order Gaiellales; family Gaiellaceae; genus JAHDVS01. The sequence goes on from CAYJLE010000052.1 coordinate 12,190, forward strand.
GCTGACGCGACCGAGCTCGCGATCCGCGAGGTCAACTCGTCGATCTACGTGTTCCGGGTGCCGCAGCTCTGGGACGCGATCGAACGGCTCGAGTCGCGCAACGCGCAGGGGGAGCTGTACCTCACCGACGCCGTCGGTCACGTCGTGGCGGCGGGCGGTGTGGCATGCGTGTCGAAGGCGCCCGACCCGGCCGCGGTGGAGGGCGTGAACACGCGCGTCGAGCTGGCGAGGGCGGCCGCCGCCCTGCGCGACCGGATCCTCGAGGGGCACATGCTGGCCGGCGTCACGGTCGTTGATCCCGCGACGACGTGGATCGAGCCCGGCGTGGTGATCGAGCCCGACGCGGTCATTCACCCGTTCACGGTGCTGCGGGGCCGCACACGGGTGGCGGCCGGCGCTGAGATCGGCCCGCACGCGGTCGTTCTCGACGCCGAGATCGGCCCGGGTGCGCTCGTGGGGCCGTTCTGTTACCTGCGCCCGGGGGCGACGTTGCGCGAGGGCGCGAAGGCCGGGACGTTCGTGGAGGTCAAGAGCTCGGTGATCGGTGCGGGCGCGAAGGTCCCCCATCTCTCCTACATCGGGGACGCGGAGATCGGCGCGGGCACGAACATCGGCGCCGGGGCGATCACCGCGAACTACCGGCCCGAGCTGGGGGAGGGCAAGCAGCGCACGGTGATCGGGCGCGACGTCCACACGGGCAGCCACAATGTGTTCGTCGCCCCCGTCGAGATCGGGGACGGTGCCTGGGTCGCGGCGGGGTCCACGATCACGGAGGACGTCCCGCCGGGCTCTCTGGCGATCGCGCGCGCGCGGCAGGTGACGAAGGAGGGGTACCGTGGGGGAGAGCGGCGTGACTGAGTTGACCATGCTGCCAGGGCTCGAGGGGCTCGATGGGCCGCGTCCCGCCGAGGCGCGCGGCCGCTGGCTCGAGCGCACTCCGACGCCACGGCTGATGCTGTTCTCGGGCCGCTCGAACCCGGAGCTCGCGTCGCGGATCGCGGAGGAGCTCGGGCTCGAGCTGGGCGAGGTCGAGCTGAAGACGTTCGCGAACGGCGAGACGTACTGCCGCTACCTCGAGTCGATCCGCGGCGCCGACGTGTTCATCGTGCAGTCACCGTCGGGCGCGGGCACGAACGACCAGCTCGTGGAGCTGCTCGTGATGATCGACGGGGCCAAGCTCGCGTCCGCGCACCGGATCACCGCGGTCCTGCCGTGGTTTCCGTACTCGCGCCAGGATAAGAAGTCCGCGCCGCGTGAGCCGATCACGGCGAAGCTCGTGGCCGAGCTGCTCCAGAGCGCGGGCGTCGACCGGGTGCTCACGATGGACCTCCACGCCGGCCAGATCCAGGGGTTCTTCCGGATTCCCGTCGACCACATGACCGCGTTGCCCCTGTTTGCCCAGTACTTCCGCGACAAGGGCCTGTACGGCGAGCGCGTCGTCTCCGTGTCGCCGGATCCGGGGCGGGCGAAGATGGCGCGGCGGTTCGGGGAGATGCTCGAGAGCGGCCTCGCGATCCTCAACAAGACCCGCCCGACCCACGACGTCGCCGCCGTGACCGAGGTGATCGGTGACGTGGACGGGAAGATCGCGATCATGGGCGACGACCTGATCGTCACGGGCGGCACCCTGCTCGCCGGTGCGCGGGCGCTGCGCGAGGCGGGTGCGAGCGCCGTCTACGCGTGCGCCACCCACGGGCTGTTCCCGGGGGACGCGCTGGCGCGGCTCGGCGCAAGCGAGCTCGTGGAGCTGGTCGTCACCGACACCGTCCCTGTCGACCCCATCAACCGCCCGGGAAAGCTGACCGTGCTCCCGGTGTCGCCGATCCTCGCCCGTTCGATCCAGAACGTCTTCGCCGAGGAGTCCGTATCGGCGATCTTCGCCGGACAAAACCAGCTCTTCTAGCC
>CAYJLE010000053.1:0-12064 GCA_964370985.1 uncultured Gaiellales bacterium
CCCTACGCCCAACCCGGGTCGTCGCGACGGATCCCGGCCAGCGGTTTCCGGTCGAACGTTATGAGAGGCCGCACTAGCGGACGAACGAGAGGTCGGAGAGGAGCAGCCGCCCGCTCGCCACGCGATCGAAGCGCAGCTCGACGGCCGTGACCCGGCCCAGGTCGATGCCGCCGAACGAAGCCAGCGGGACGCGCACCTCTCCGAGCACGGCCAGCCCCCGCGACGGGTAGCGAACCGCCGGGTGGGAGCGCGGGACGGGGACGGCAGCTTCCGCTCCCCAGGCGTCGCGCAGGACGAGCGTGAACGGCAGCGGGCGCCCCCGGCGGCTCCGCCGCTCGTCGGATGCGTCGACGGCGACGCGCACGGACAGCGAGTCGAAGTTCCGCACGCCCGCGTGGGCCGTCGGAATCCGGGTGGTGAGGCGCGCGCCTTCTTTGCTCCAGGCGATCCGCAGCTCGCTGCCGGCGAACGCCTGGAACGGCGGGCGGCGCCCGCAGCCCGCGTTCTCCCAGTTGGGCTTCAGGATCGTCCCGGGCTCGAGCGTGCAGACGGTGAAGGAGTCGAGCCGGGAGCCACCCTGCGCACCGCCGAGCAGGTTGCGGCGGAGCCTGGTGCGGTCCTCGGGGCGGATCACGTCGAGCCGGTCGGCGGTGGGCGGTTGCACGCTGATCGCGACCGCGGCGCCGGCGAGCTCCCACGGCGCGGCGTCGCCGAGCCCGAGGGGCCGCGCGAGCTCCGGGTCGCGCTCGAGCGCGCCGCGCAGGAAGCGAACGGCGATCTCGGCCCCGACCTCCTCCTGCTCCTCGCGGGAGAGGCGCGTTCGCCCGATCTCGCTCGGCGCGCACGGGTCTGCGATGTCCCCGCTCTCCCCCCAGCCGGTCTCGTCGCCCCAGACGCGGTTGAAGAAGTTGTGGTTGGCGCCGAAGACGACGGCCTGCCAGAGCGGCTGCGTCCGCGCCCGCCCGCGCGCGTCGTCGAAGAACCAGGCCCCCTGGAGGTCCGACACGTCGGCGTCGCAGTAGGGGAGGACGACGCCGAAGGGGACGTCGGGGACGAGCCGCCGGAAGAAGTCGACGGGGGCGAGCGCGAGCACGGCCGCAACCCGGTACTGGCGCGGACCGGGCATGGTCGAGGCCCAGACGACTCCCTCGCCGCCTCGCGAGTGCCCGACGAGCCCGACGCGGGCCGGGTCGATCCGGCCCGCGAGCGAGACGCCGAAGTCGACCGCTTCGCCTGTCTCGCCGGCGCCCGCCCGTACGAGGCGCCGCAGCTGCGCATCCACGATTTTCGAGCGCAGATCCATCCAGGTGCGCGGCGTGAACGGCTCGCCGTCGGGGAACGTCGTCGCCGTGCTGTTCGCGGGCGCCACAGGGTTGCCGTCGAGCGAGATCACGACGTAGCCGTGGCTCGCGAGCACCTGGGCCGCGTACCGGTAGCCGCGGTAGCTCGGCACGTCCGCGAACCCCGGCCGGCAGGGCCAGTCCTGGGTCGGGAAGAAGCCGCCGGCGATCTCGCACGACTGGTGCGCGCCGTGGAGGAAGACGACGACCGGCCGCCGCCCGGACGCCCCGACCGGCGCGGTGATCTCGCCGGCGAGCCGCGTCGGGAGGGCGTGGAGGCGCCAGTCGCGACCGGCGACCTGGAGCGTCTCCCGGCCGAGGTCGTAGCCGCGCTGGACGGTGCGGTAGGGGCCCTGCTCGACGGCCGCGGCGGAGCCGGGCAAGAGCAGGGACGCTGCGGCGGCGACGAGAGCGAGAGCTCGCCTCACTGCCCCGCCTCCCCGAGCTGCACCGAGTAGACGCCCGACCAGGTGGCGGCGTACGCGGCCCCGGGCGCGGTCGCGAGAGCCGACACGAGCCGGCGCCCGTCCGCCTCCGGGTCGCCCGGCAGGCCGCCCCTGGCGGGGAGGCCGGCGACGAAGCGCGTCCAGGTTGCGCCCCCGTCCCGGGAGCGGAGCACCATTCGGCCGGTCGAGAGCAGCACCGTGTCGGGGTCGACCGGGTCGAGCGCGATCGCGAGGCAGCGGCGAGCCTTCGCGATCCGCCGCCAGGTGTCGCCGCCGTCGTCGGAGCGGAAGGCGCCGCCGCGAGCGGTCGCCGCGTAGACGGTCGCGGGATCGCTCGAGCTGACCGCGACGGAGACGACGGTGAGGTGGCCGAGGCCCGCCGCGCGCCAGCTCCTGCCGCCGTCCGCGCTCGCCCAGGCACCGCCCCGGTCGAGGCCCGCGTAGACGGTGCGGGAGTCCGGCGGCGCATACACGAGCGTTCGCACGCCGGTGTTCGGAAGGCCGCTGCTCGACAACCGCCAGCCCGCGGCCCCGAGGCGGTAGACGCCGACCTCGGTCCCGGCGAGCACGCGTCCGGCCCGCTCCGGGTGCGCGGCAAGGCCCCAGACGGTCGCGCGCGGCAGGCCCGCGCCAGCGACGCTCCAGGTCGCTCCCGTGTCTTCCGTGCGGAGAACGTGGCCGGAGTAGGTACCCGCGTACGCGATCTGCGGCCCCGCAGCGTCGAGCGCGAGCGCGAGCACCGAGTCGAGCTCCGGGGTGGTGCCGCCGGCGCTCCAGCTGGCACCCCCGTCGCGGCTCGTTGCGACACCGCCGAAGACGAGACCCGCGTAGAGGAGACCGCCCTCGCCGACGGCGACCGCCTGGGTCGCGACGCCGGGGAGCCCCCCGCCGGCCGCCCGCCACGTCGTGCCGCCGTCGTCGGTGGCGAGCACGCCCGAGCCGGTGAGCAGGTAGAGACGGCCCGCGTCCGAGGACACGCCCGTCAGTCCGTAGTACCACGTGTCCGCCACGCCGGCGTCGATCGGCTGCCAGCCCCCGGAGGCGCCGTCGAGCCGGTAGAGGCCCGTGTTGGCGAGCGCGTAGAGCGCCGTGCCGGCCGGTTCGAGCGCGACCAGCCAGCCGTAGGGCCCGAGCGGGAGCGGCGGCAGCTCCGCGAAGCTCGCACCCCCGTCGACACTGCGCAGCAGGCGTTCGCCCTCGGCCAGGTACACGGTGTCGGCGTCCACCGGGTCGACCGAGCGCGCACCGAAGTACGTTCCTTCCCCGAACGTGGCGCGCGCCTCCCACGTGAGCCCCGCGTCGGTCGTCCTGTACAGGCGGGAGCCGGCGAGCGCGTAGACCGTCCCCGGCGCCGACGGCGCGACCCCGAGCCAGTAGACCGACGTCGCGTCCTCGCCGAGGCCCCCGGTCGCGGGGGCCCAGCGCGAGCCGCCGTCGGTCGAGCGGACGAGCCCGCCCGCCTCGCCGTAGGTCGCAGCCAGGAGCACGGTTCGGCTGCCCGGCACCGCAACGAGGACGGAAACGTCGCGCTGGCCGAGCTGCTGCCAGCTCTCGCCGCCGTCCCGGGAGCGCAGGAGCGCGCCGCCGGCCGCGTCCGAGCCGGCCGCGTAGACCGTTCCCGACGCGCCGGGGTCGACCTCGAGGAACGCCGTGCAGCAGTAGCCGGCGGGCAGCCCGCCGAGCCGAGCCCAGGCGGAGCCGCCGTCGGTGCTTCGGTAGACGCTGTAGCCGGAGACCCCGTACACGACACCGGCGTCGGTGGGGTCGACCTCGAGCGCGTACAGCACGGCCGCGGCGGGCCCGCCGCCCGCCCAGCGGTCGAGCTGCGCTCCCGCGGGCCCGGCCGCAGCGAGCGCGAGCAGGAACGCCGCGAGGAGCGGGAGGCGACGGATCACGGGCGCACGCTACGCGATCCGTGGGACGGCGGCCGTCAGGCGGTGCCGAGCGAGGTGACGGAGCCCCCGTCGGTGAGTGTCGCCGGGAGGCCGCGGGCGGCCAGCTCGGCGAAGAAGCGGGCGGGCGGGAGGATCGCCTCGGGCCCGCCGACGCCGTCGCGGAGCCGCTCGCCGCCGCAGAGGAGCTGCGCAGCCACAGACGGCGGCACGCCGGTGGCGTAGGCGCCGCCCGCGCCGTCCCACTCGGGCCGCTCGACCACCTTCAGCTCCGCGACGAGCTCCGCGGGTGCCCCCGCGCGCGTGCCGGTGGCGATCACGCGGAAGTACTCGACGGCGCCCGGGTCGGGCGTAAGCTCGACCGTCCGGGCCTGCCGCGCCAGCGTCGCGACGACGGCGTCGCGCGGGACGACCGCGCCGGCCGGCGTGCGCACCGGCTCCGTGGAGGCGAGCCCGGCCGCGACGAAGGAGCGCAGCCGCGCCACGTCGAGCGGGGGCAGGCCGAGTCGCCACTCGACCCGCCGGATCCCCTTGCCGGCGTAGGAGCGCGGCAGCGTCGCCGGCTCGGAGTGGATCGTGTAGACGCACTCGACGGCGGCCTCCGGAAACTCGTACACCTTCGAGCCGGTGTCGGCGGGCACCGTGCGCAGCTCCCCGTCGAGGAAGACCGCCGCCGGCTGCGTGAACTCGTCGACGAGCGTCGAGGCCGCGTAGGGCGGCACGTACGGCTCGCGCGGGTCGGGCTCGCGGCCCGGGATGATCGCGTCGGCTATCTCGATCGCCTCGACGGTGTCGAGCCGCTCGAGATCGCCGCCGCGAGCATGTTCGTGATCCCCGGCGCCGAGCCCATCGACATCGCCGCCGCCAGCCCGGCCGCGCGGAACTCCGCGTCGAGCTCGTACTGCTCGAGGCAGTAGTGGAAGAGCCCGCCGAGATCCGTGTAGTGCGCGCCGGCCTCGAGGCACGCCCGCATCGAGGCGACGTTCAGCGTGTGGCTCGCCGCGTTCACGACCGCGTCGCAACCCTCGACCGCCCCGGCGAGCGTCGCGACCCGCGCGTCCCCGACCGCGACCGCGCGCGCCGGCCCGCCGCCGGCGGCGGCGAGCTCGCGCGCGCGCTCCGCGTCGACGTCGACGATCCGCACCTCCGCGGCACCCGAGCGCGCGAGGTCGCGAACGGTCACGCTCCCCATCCCGCCGGCCCCGCCGATCACCGCGACCTTCACGGCGGGCAGTGTATGCGCCGCGGATCGAGCAGGCTCCGGCCGCGGCGCCCGCCCGTGTCGAGGTCTCATCCTTGACTTCTGTGGCACATGCCACAAGAATCAGGCACCTCTAACCGCTCGAAGTAGAGGCGGGACCTGTCCCGCCCGAGACGATGCGCGCACCGGGAAACGGGACGGGCTGCGGGCCGGACAGGTCCGGCCCCTACGCCCAACCCGGGTCGTCGATCCCGGCCAGCGGCTTCCGGTCGAACGCCATGAGAGGACGCACTAGCGGGTCGTCTCGACGCCGCTCAGCCGGTCGAGGTCCCGGTCGACCGTGGCCGTGTCCCGCCCGGAACCGCCCGCGACGGTGTCCCGGACGCCGTCCCTGGCCTCGATCCGGTCGCGGCCCGCCTCGCCACGCAACACGTCCAGGCCCGGGCCGCCCACGATCGTGTCGCCGCCGTCGCCGCCCCAAACGACGTCGTTGCCGCCGAGCGCCCTGATCGTATCGTTGCCACCGAACGCGCAGATCACGTCCCGCGCGGAGGTTCCGGTCAGCGTGTCGCGCCCGCCGGTGCCGAGGATCGTGCAGCCGGGCGGGCGCAGCGGCTGCCAGGACGGGACGCTGTAGCCCCAGCTGCCGCTCGGCCGCCGCGCGATCAGCTCGAGCGCGCCGCCTCCGACGTCGACCGTGTAGAGCCCTTCGAAGCCCTGGACGGCGAGCTTCCGCCCGTCCGGCGACCAGGCGGGAGACCACACCCAGCCGGCCACATTCGTGACGTTCCGCTCGCCGCTCCCGTCAGCGTCCACCACCCAGATGTCCATCTGAAACGTGGACAGGTCGCCGCGGACGAACGCGAGCGAGCCCCCGTCGGGCGACCACTCGGGATCGAGGTCGGAGAACGGGTCGTTCGTGAGCCGGCGCTCGCCGGTGCCGTCCACGCGGATCACGTACACATCGGCGGGGGCCCCGTCTCGCGCGGACTCGAAGGCGAGCCAGGTCCCGTCCGGCGACCACGCCGGCAGCGAGTCCTGGGCGGGATTGTCGGTGACACGGGTCACGTTCGAGCCGTCCGCGTCCATCACGTACAGGTCGAGGTTGGAGTGCCGAAAGCTCTCGAACGCGATCCGCGTGCCGTCGGGCGACCAACTCGGGCGTCCGTCGGTCTCCGGGCTGTCGGCGGTCAGGTTGACGAGGCCGGTTCCGTCCGCGTTGATCACGAACACGTCCCGGTCGCCGCCGTCCTCCCGCTGGAAGGCAATCCGCCGCCCGTCGGGCGACCAGGCGGGCGACTCGTCCCGCGCCACGTCGTTCGTGAGCAGCCGCAGGCCGCTGCCGTCCGGGTTGACGACCGCGATGTCGTACGACGCGCCGTCGTACAGCTGGAACGCGAGCTTCCCGTTCGCGCCAGAAAACGCCCCCTCGGCCGGCACCGACGCGCCAGCGAGCCCGGCTGCGATTCCGACCGCGCAGAGAGCGAGCGCGCGACGCACGCGCCCGAGTCTCCCAGAAGCCGGCGCGGCGCGCAAGCGCCCGCCCGGGGGACGAGCGGAGAGCCGACGCGGGGACTCGAACCCCGGACCCCATCATTACGAGTGATGTGCTCTACCAGCTGAGCTACGTCGGCGCCAGCGCGTAGCTTAGCGCCCCTGCGCTCGCGGACGGCAGGCGCGACGGTTCCCTTTGCGCGCGCGCTCGCGGGCGGCGAGACTTCAGGGGACACGGACGCGAGAAAGGACCGCGGATGCCCGCCGACACGCTCACGATCACCGACAACCGCACGGGCAAGACCTACGAGGTGCCGGTCTCGGACGGAGCGATCCGCGCGACCGACCTGCGCCAGATCCGGGTCGCCGAGGACGACTTCGGCCTCCTCTCCTACGACCCGGCGTTCCTGAACACGGCGTCGACGCGCAGCGGGATCACCGAGATCGACGGCGACCGCGGCATCCTGCGCTACCGCGGCTACCCGATCGAGCAGCTGGCCGAGCACAGCACGTTCCTCGAGACCGCGTACCTGCTCGTCTTCGGCGAGCTGCCGACCGCCACGGAGCTCGCGGCCTGGACCGACGAGATCACCGTGCACACGTTCCTGCACGAGAACACGAAGCGCCTGATGGAGGGGTTCCGCTACGACGCGCACCCGATGGGGATGCTGATCTCCGTCGTCGCCGCGCTCTCGACCTTCTACCCCGAGGCCAAGGAAGTCGAGGATCCCGCCAACCGACTGCTCCAGGTCAAGCGGCTGATCGCGAAGGTGCCGACGATCGCGGCGTTCACGTACCGCCACAGCCTCGGCGTCCCGTACGTCTACCCGGACAACGAGCTCGGGTTCGCCGCGAACTTCCTCTCGATGATGTTCCGGATGGCCGAGCCGAAGTACCGGCCCGAGCCGGCGCTCGTGCACGCGCTCGAGGTGCTGTTCATCCTCCACGCCGACCACGAGCAGAACTGCTCGACGAGCGCGATGCGCTCGATCGGCTCGAGCCTCGTCGACCCCTACTGCGCGCTCGCCGGCGCCGCCGCCGCCCTGTTCGGGCCGCTGCACGGCGGCGCCAACGAGGCGGTGCTGCGGATGCTCGAGCGGATCGGGTCGGTCGAGCGGGTGCCCGAGTTCATCGAGAGCGTCAAGCGCGGCGAAGGCCGCCTGATGGGCTTCGGCCACCGCGTCTACAAGAACTACGACCCGCGCGCCCGGATCATCAAGCAGGCGACCGACGAGGTGCTCGCGGTCACCGGCCGCAACCCCCTCCTCGACGTCGCCGTCGAGCTCGAGCGGATCGCGCTCGAGGACGAGTACTTCGTCTCGCGCAAGCTCTACCCGAACGTCGACTTCTACTCGGGGATCATCTACCGGGCGCTCGGGCTGCCCGTGGAGATGTTCCCGGTCATGTTCGCGATCCCGCGCACGGCCGGCTGGCTCGCCCAGTGGCAAGAGATGCTCGAGGATCCCGAGCAGAAGATCGCCCGCCCGCGCCAGCTGTACGTCGGCAGCGGCGTGCGCGACTACGTACCGCTCGGGTCGCGCTGAGCCCGCTCAGACGGGCGGGTCGAGGCCTTCCTGCTCCCAGGCGCGCTGGGCCGCCGGCCGTTCGAAGACCCGCCGGAAGTGCGCACCAAGCGCCGGCCCGTCCCACCAGCGGGGATCGAGACGCCGGCCCCAGCGGGTCAGCATGAACAGGTAGACGTCCGCGGCCGAGAACCGCTCACCGAGCAGGTACGGCCCGCCGGCCTCGAGCTCGCCCTCGAGGAAGTCGCGCATCTCCCCGAGCGCCGCCGCGGCCTGCGCCTCGACCGCGGGAGCGGCCGCCGGGTCGGTCGTGTAGCGCTCCGGGTAGAAGAAGATCATGAAGTCCGCCTGCACCGTGTTGGTCAGGTAGGCGAGCCAGCGGTAGAAGTGGGCGCGCTCCGCGGTGCCGGGCGCGGGCGCGAGCCCCGCCCGCGGGTGGGTGTCCGCGAGATGCATCGCGCAGGCGATGGCCTCGTAGAGGACGAGGTCGCCGTCGACCATCGTCGGGACGCGCCGATGCGGGTTCAGCCGCTCGAGCTCGGGCGGGTCGACCTTCCCGTCCTCCTTGGTGACGCGGACGAGACGGTACGGTGCGCCCACCTCCTCGAGCAGGACGTGCGTCGAGAGCGACGCGGCGCCCGGCATGAAGTAGAGGTCGATCACCCCCGGGAGGATACCGCCGGGCAGCTTCGGTAGGGTTGGCAACGTGGGAAGGGAGCCTGTCGTCGGTGTGACGATCCACCTGCGCGACCCGCTGCTGACGACGGTCGAGCGGGGGCTGCGCGAGCCGCTGCAACGCTACGGGGCGCTGCCCGTGATCCTGCCGCGGCTGACGCCGCCCTCCCAGATCGAGCGGATCCTCGAGCTCGTCGACGCGATCCAGGTCTCGGGGGGCGCGGACGTCCACCCCACCCACTACGGGGAGGAGCCGCACGAGCTGACCGAGCCGATCGAGGCGGAGATGGACGCGTTCGAGATCGGCCTCACCCGCGCCGCGCTCGACCGCGGCCTGCCCGTGCTCGGCCTCTGCCGCGGAGTCCAGGTGCTCGCGGTCGCCGACGGCGGCCGGCTGACCCAGGACGTCGAGACCCTGCACGAGGGCGCCCACCGTCACGGCCACGACTGGAAGGCGCTCGCGCCGCTGCCGCCCGGGGAGCACTGGCACGAGATCGCGGCGGAGGCCGGCTCGCTCGTGGAGCGCTGGCTCGAGGGCGGCCCGCCGCGCGTCAACTCGTTCCACCACCAGAGCGTCAGCGACCCCGGCCGCCGCCATCGGGTCACCGCGCGCACGCTCGACGGGGTCGTCGAGGCGATCGAACGCGTCGACGGCCTCGGCTTCGCGGTCGGCCTGCAGTGGCACAACGAGCTCCAGTGGGAGCACGACGAGCGTTTCCTGCGCCCGTTCGCGTCGCTCGTCGAGGCGGCGCGCGCGTACGCCCGGGCCCGCTGACTCAGCGGCGGCGGCTGGGCGGGCCCTCGAGCTCGCGGCAGTCGTCGATGCCGACCTCGAGCTCCCGGTCGCCGTCCAGCGCGACCAGGCACGCGTCCCGGAGCACCGCGTAGGAGCGCACGGCGCCGGCGCCGTGGGGCGTCTCGACACGGCTGCCGACACGGGGCGCCCGCTCACGGAAGCTGCGGTACAGCGGGTGCTCGAAGGCCAGGCAGCAGCGCAGGCGGCCGCAGAGGCCCGTGATGCGTCCCGAGCTCATCGGCAGGTCCTGATCCTTCGCCATCCGCAGCGCGATCGGCTGCTCGTGGGACGGAAACCGAGTGCAGCAGAGCTGGGTTCCGCACAACCCGTAGCCGCCAACGAGACGCGCCTGCTCGCGCGGCCCGACCGAGCGCAGCTCGACGCGACGGTGCAGGCGGGAGGCGAGTTCCTCCTGGACGCGGCGGGTGTCGACCCTGCCCTCGGCTCCGTACGAGAAGATCAGGCGCGACCCGTCGAAGACGAGCTCGATCGCGATCGGCTTGATCGGCAGCTCGTGCCGCGTGATCGCCTCGTGGAACGCGGCCATCGCCCTGCTCACCTCTTCGCGGTTCTCGCGCAGGCGCTCCTCGTCGGTCGCGGTCGCGCGGCGCACGATCCGCTTCAGCCGCCCAGACCGGTCGGGGGCACGCTGGCTGGTCTCGACGACGCGGCCGTACTCGCGGCCGCGCGACGTCTGGCAGATCACCCGGTCGTCCCAGGCGAGCTCGAGCTCGCCCGGATCGAAGGAGTAGACCTTTCCGCCCGGGGAGAAGACGACGCCGACCGCGTTTGCCACGGCTCACTTGTACCTGAACAGCGCCGAGAAGTGCGGCCGGTGGGTCAGGCGGCCGTCGTGGCGAGGCCGAGCTCGCGGCGCAGCCCGATGAACAGCGCTTCGAGCGCGAGCGCGGCGTTCACGTTGAGCTGGAACGTGCGGCGGGCACCGGCAACCGCCTCGGCCGCCCGCGCCGACGCGGCGGCTCCGACCCGCGCGCCGTCCGCTTCGAGCTCGGGGATCCGGTCGGCGTTCAGGGCGGCGGCAGCCGCGCCGACAGCGGCGGCGAGCATGTCGCGGTACCACGCGGCGAGCAGGTCGAGCGCCTCCCCGACCTCCTCGCGCTCGACCCCGCGGGCAACCCGCTTCCCCCGCTGCTCGAGCTCTCTGGCCGTCCCTTCGGCCCCCTCGGCGTCCCGCTCGGCCGCGCGGGCTCCGGCGGCGGTGGCGAAACCGAGCACGGCGGCCGCGGCCGCGGCCGGGTCGAAGTCCGCGTCGAGGTAGACGGTGCGGGCGAGGTCGAGCAGGCGGCTGCGCTGCGCGGCCGAGTCCGGGTCGAGCAGGCGCTCCGCACGGTCGAGGCGGCCCGCGGCAACCCTGGCGATCGCAGCCTGCTCCGCGGCCCCCAGGTCGGGGCGGCGCATTGCCACGTGGGCCGCGAGAGCGCGCAGCGAGAGGCGGCGAAACGGGACCGGCTGGCAGCGGGAGCGGATCGTCTCCGGCAGCCCCCCGACCTGCGCCGCGACGAGGACGATGACCGCGTAGGGCGGCGGCTCCTCGAGGTCCTTGAGCAGGGCGTCGGCCGCGTCCTCGTTCATGAGGTCGGCTCCCAGGATCAGGTAGACGCGCCGTGACGCCTCGAACGGGCGCATGTGCAGGTCGTGGCGCAGCTCGCGGATCGCGTCGATGCGGATCTGATCGCCAAGCGGCTCGAGCACGTAGAGGTCGGGGTGGACGCCGCGCTCGACCCGGCCGGGGTCGCCGAGGAGCTGACCCGCGAACGCGAGCGCGAAGCTCCGCTTGCCGACACCGCTCGGGCCGTGAAAGAGGTAGGCGTGCGCGGGGCCGTCGGCGAGCGCCACCTCGAGCAGGCGCTTCGCCTCGTGCTGCTCAGGCAAGCGCTCGAAGCTCATCCCTGATCGCCCGCGCGAGCCGCTCCGGCTCGAGCGCGCCGTCGAGAGTGGTGATCCTGGCCGGGTGGGTTGCTGCGAGCTCCCGGTAGGCCCGGTCGACCCGCTCGAGGAACGCGAGCCCTCCCCGCTCGATCCGATCAGGGCGACCGGTGGCGCGGGCAAGAGCCTCGGTCGGCGGGACGAGCAGGAGAAACGTCCGGTCGGGAAGCAGGCTGCCGAGGACGGGGGCGTTCAGCTCCAGCACCGCGTCGAGCCCGAGCCCGCGGGCGAGCCCCTGGTAGGCGAGCGAGGAGTCGACGAAGCGGTCGCAGACGACGTCGACGCCGCGGTCGAGCGCGGGCCGGATCACGTCGGCGACGAGCTGGGCGCGCGCGGCGGCAAACAGCGCCGCCTCGGCAAGCGGAACGATCTCCCCGTCACCGAGCAGAAGGCCGCGGATCCGCTCCCCGAGCGGCGTCCCGCCGGGCTCCCGGGTCTCGACGACCTCGCGCCCCTCCGCGCGCAGCGCCGCCGCGAGCAGCGCCGCCTGCGTCGACTTGCCGGAGCCGTCGATCCCCTCGAACGTGACGAACACGGCCCCAGTGTAGGCGTGCCGGGGGCGCCGCCGACACCCGGCCCGAACGGTCATGCGTCCGCGCCGCCCAGCCGGGGTCAGACCCCTACTTCGGACTGCGAAATGTCTGCGCGCCAGCCCGTTCACCAGCGGCGTGGCCCGCAGGATCTCAGTCATGCCCTATCAAGGGGTCTGACTGTGAGAGTGGGGGTGGTTCCGTCTGGGACCGAGGTCAG
>CAYJLE010000054.1:0-11363 GCA_964370985.1 uncultured Gaiellales bacterium
CGGCTGCCCTGGCGGCGCCGCCGGCGCCGAGGACGAGCGCCCGGGCGCCGCGGGCGTCGACGGCGCCGGTAATCGCGAGCCCGTCGGTCGACGACCCGTGGACCTGCCCGTCCCGGACGACGAGCGTGTTCGCGGACTGCGCCCGCCGCGCCACCTCGTCGAGCTCGTCGCAGTGGGCGAGCACCGCGGTCTTGTGCGGGATCGTCACGTTCGCGCCCGCGAAGCCGACCGCCACGAGGCCGCGGACGGCGTCGCCGAGCCGCTCGCCCTCGACGGGCAGCGGCACGTAGGCCCAGTCGAGCCCGGCGGCCTCGAACGCCGCGTTCTGCATCCGCGGCGAGAGCGAGTGGGAGACGGGGTCGCCGACGATCCCGACGAGGCGGGTGGTGGCGCTCAGCACCGCGGCTCCTCGAGCTTCTCGAGGAACTCCGCCTCGCTCTCCGTGAAGAAGTGGCTCTTGCAGTCCTCGGTACGGACGAAGTAGAGGTAGTCGACGTCGGCCGGGTGGGCGGCCGCCTGGATCGCCGCGAGCCCGGGGTTGCCGATCGGGGTTGGCGGCAGACCCGTGTGGATTCGCGAGTTGTACGGGTTCGGATCGTCGAGCTCGCTCTGGCGGATCGCCCGGTCGGGCGGGATGTCGAGGCCGTAGCGGATCGTCGCGTCGATCCCGAGCGGCATCCCGAGCTTCAGGCGGTTGTAGATGACGGCGGCGACGAGCGCCCGCTCCTTCGGCACCTGCACCTCGCCCTCGATCATCGACGCGATGATCAGGACGTCGTAGGCGGTCAGCTTGCGCTTCTTCGCGTAGGCGACATCGACCTGGCTCCAGGCGCGGCCGAACGCCTCGAGCTGCTTGTCCAGGAGCTCGGGCGCGACGGTGCGCTCGGTGAAGTCGTAGGTGGCGGGGAACAGGAAGCCCTCGAACGCCTTGACCTTGCTGTCGTTCGCGAAGTCGGGCGGGAGCGTCGCGCGGGCCGCGTCGAGCTTCTTGCGCACGGTCGCGGCGAGGTAGTCCTTCGCGGACAGGGCGGGCGTGACGCCCCGCTCGGTCTGCGCGATCTCGCTGACGGCGGTGATTCGCTCCGCCATCGCCTTGCGCGTGAAGCCCTCGGGGAACACGATCCTGAGCACGGGCAGCTCCGACTCGGCGCTGGTCGCGGGCTGCGACGGGGCCGGCGCGCTGCCCGAGCCACCGGTGAGAAGGACGACGGCGACGGCGATCGCGGCGGCTCCGGCGAGGATCCCGATCACGGCCGGGATCGCGTGCGTGTGGCGGTGGCGGCCCGGTGGGCGCTCCTCCGGCGGCCCCTCCTCCGCGCCCGCGACGGTCAGGCGCGGCGGGCGCTCGTCGTCCACGTCAGATAGCCGGTCAGAAGATGGGCGGCCGCGACGGCGTCCTCGGGGGCGACGGTGTCGCCCCGCGCGGCCAGCCGGGTGGTGAAGCGCTCGTCGAACGTCTCGACGGGGACGGCGACGGCGGCTCGGAGCGCCGCCACGAACCGCTCGGTCTCGTCCGCCTGCGCGCCCCGCTCGCCGCGGAGCGTGAGCGGCAGCCCGACCACGATCAGCTCGGCGGCCTCCCGCTCGGCGGTCGCGACGATCCGGGCGAGCCCCGCCTCGCTCCCGGCCCGCTCGACCACCTCGAGCGGCCGCGCCACGGTGCCGGTGGGGTCGGAGACGGCGACGCCGGTCCGCGCCGAGCCGTAGTCCAGGGCGAGCACCTTCACGCGGGCCGGATTGTACCGGCGGGGGTGGCGTGCCCCCGCCATACCCCGGCGCGTGTCTTTCGTGACGGACCCGCGCGCCTCCCGCCACAGCCCGCGCGCCACCCGTTCGTGTTTCGCCGCCACCGTGGAAGACGACCCAGAACGAAGGAGGAACCCACCGTGGACGTGCGCTCCCTGCCCCGACTCGCCCTGACGGCGGCCCTGCTCGCCGCGCTCGCCGTCGCGCTCGCAGCCCGCCTCGCCCCCGCCCACGCCGCGCCGGCCGAGCTCTTCTTCTCCGAGTACGTGGAGGGCTCGAGCTCGAACAAGGCGCTCGAGGTCTTCAACGGCACCGGCGCGCCCGTCACGCTCACGGGTGTCTACGACGTCCAGATCTTCGCGAACGGCAGCGTCACCGCCACCGCGACGATCCCGCTCACGGGAACGGTCGCCGACGGGGACGTCTTCGTTCTGGCCCAGGTGAACGCGGTCGCCGCCGTGCTCGCGCAGGCCGACCAGACGACGCCGAACTTCCTCCACAACGGCGACGACGCGGTCGCGCTGCGCCGGGACGGGGCAATCGTCGACGTGATCGGCCAGATCGGCTTCGACCCGGGCAGCGAGTGGGGCTCGGGCGACGCGTCGACGGCCGACGCGACGCTGCGGCGAAAGCCCGGCGTGCACGCGGGCGACACGGACGGGGGCGGTGCATTCGACCCGGCCATCGAGTGGGACGGCAGCGCGCTCGACACGTTCGACGGGCTCGGCGCGCACGCGGTGTCCGCTTCCTCGAACACGGCGCCCGTGTGCGGGTCGCTCGCGCTCGAGACGAGCGAGGATCTCGCGGTCGAGGCGGCGCCCGCCTGCTCGGACGCCGACGGCGACCCGCTCACCTACGAGATCGTCGCGCAGGGCTCGCTCGGCGCCGCCTCCACGGCCGGCGGACTGCTCCACTACGCGCCCGGCGTCGACGAGAACGGCCCGGACTCGTTCACCTATCGTGCAAGCGACGGCGAGGGCATGTCCGCGGCGGCCACGGTCACGATCGCGATCGCGCCTGTCAACGACGACCCGGAGCCGGAGGACGACACCGCCACGGCGGCCGAGGACGGGTCGATCGACGTGGACGTCATCGCGAACGACGGCGACCCGGACGGCGACACGCTCACGGTCACCGCCGTCGGCGCGCCGCTCCACGGTGCCGCGTCGGTGGCGCTCGACGGGCGTACCGTCGTCTATGTGCCGGAGCCCGACTTCTCCGGGACGGACGCGCTCGAGTACGCCGTCTCCGACGGCGCCGGCGGCTCCGACACCGCCGAGCTGATCGTCACCGTCGCCGCCGTCGACGACCCGCCTCGGCCGGTCGGCGACACGGCCGCCGTCGCCCCCGGGGCGTCCGTGGTCGTCGACGTGCTCGCCAACGACTCCGCCGGGCCCGCGGACGAGGCCGGCCAGGCGCTCACGGTCGTCTCCGTCGGCGCCCCCGCGCGCGGCACCGCGGAGGTCGTCGCCGACGGGCCCGACGCCGGCAAGGTCCGCTACACGGCCCCGGCCGGCGCGAGCGGGCCGGACTCTTTCACCTACGTCGTCTCCGACGGGGTGGCAACGGCCGCGGGCACCGTCACCGTGACGGTCACCGAGGCGGTGCTGCGCACGCTCTGCGCGCTCGAGCCGACCATCGACGGCACCGCGGGCGACGACGTGCTCGTCGGGACGCCCGGCGACGACGTGATCCGCGGCCGGCGCGGCACCGACACGATCGACGGGGGCGGCGGCAACGACGTCATCTGCGGCGGCCCGGGCGCCGACCGGATCGTCACGGGCGACGGGAACGACAGGATCGCCGCAGGCACGGGCTCGGACTCCGTCGACGCGGGCGCCGGGAACGACCGCGTGCGCGGCGGCTTCGGTGCCGACACGATCGCGACCGGGGCAGGCGACGACCGGATCGCTGCCGGTCCCGGCGCGGACGACGTCGACGCCGGCGAGGGCCGAAACTCATTGGCCCTCGGCCCGGGCGACGACCTGGGCGGCGCCGGCTCCGGGGACGACCGGATCGACGGCGGCCCCGGCACCGACGCCTGCGACGCGGGCGGCGGCACGAACGTCGTCCTGCGCTGCGAGTGAGGACGAGTTGCCCCTCCCCACCGGAGCGCCGGCGCGAGCCGGCGCTCCGGGCATCGTTCGCGCTAACGTTCGCGAGCCGCGTGCCGATCATCAATGGTGACGCCACCGCGCGCGGTGAAACAATGGAGGGTTCTGCGGCCCAGATCGGCGACTTCGAGCGCTTTGCGGCGGCGCTGCCCGACGCCGTGCTCGCCGTCGCCGGGGACGGCACGATCCTCGCGGCGAATGCCCCGGCCGAGGAGCTGTTCGGGTACCGGCGGGACGAGCTCGTAGGAGCCCCGGTTGAGCTGCTGGTGCCCGAGCGCCTGCGCGCCGCCCACGAGGGGCACCGGGGGCGCTTCCACGCGGACGGGGCGGCGAGACCGATGGGCACGTGGCTCGACCTGCGAGCGCTCAGCCGCGACGGAGCGCAGATCCCCGTCGACATCAGCCTCTCGCCCCTCACGCTCGACGGGCGGCCGGCCGTTGTCGCGAGCGTCCGCGACCTGCGCGGCCGCGAGCGCGTCACGGCTGCGCTGCGCGCGGTCGTCGAGGGCACCGCAACCGCCGCCGGGGCGGGCTTCTTCGCGCCGTTCGTCGAGCAACTCGCGTTCGCGCTCGGCGGGCGCCACGCGCTCGTCGGACAGATCGTCGACGATGGTGCGACCGTCGAGACGCTCGCGTTCTGGCAGGACGGCGCTCTCGCCCCCAACGTGACCTACGCCCTGGCCGGCACCCCGTGCAGCACGGTCGTCGGCGGGTCGCTCTGCACGTACCCGCAGGGTGTTCAGAGCCTCTTTCCCGAGGATGACGACCTCAGGCTGCTCGGCGCCGAGAGCTACATCGGAAGCCCGCTCCTCTCGCCGGCCGGCGAGCACATCGGGATCGTGGCCGTGCTCGACGGTGAGCCGCTGCGGGACGCGGCGACCGCCGAGTCGATCCTGCGCGTCTTCGCCGCCCGGGCCGGTGCCGAGCTGGAGCGGCTGCGAGCCCTGCGCGTCCTCCAGGAGGCAGAGGGCCGGCTGCGCACGATCTTCGAGCAGGCGCAGCTCGGGATCTGCCTGATCGACCTCGACGGCAGAGCGATCGAGTCGAACCGGGCCTTCCGCGAGTTCGTCGGCTACAGCCGCGAGGAGATCCGCGCGCTGCGCTTTACGGAGTACACCCACCCCGACGACGTTCCCGCGAACGTCGCGCTCTGGTAGGAGCTGCTCGCCGGCAAGCGCGAGCGCTACGAGCTGACGAAGCGCTACATCCGCAAGGACGGCGGGCTCGTGTGGGGGCACCTGATCGTCTCCCTCGTCCGAGACGTCCACGGCAGCCCCACCGTCTGCTTCTCGCTGGTCCAGGACGTGCCGAAGGCTCGGGCCGCCGAGGAGGCCCTGCTCCGCTCCGCGAGCAACCTCGAGCTCGCAGCCGAGGCGCTCGACGCCGCCATGTACGAGTGGGACTTCGGCCAGAACAGGGGTCGCTGGACGGGCGGCATGACGAGCGTGTTCGGCTACCCGCCCGGGGAGATCGAGCCGGGCTACGACTGGTGGCTCGAGCGCGTGCACCCCGACGATCGCGAGCGAGTCGACCGGCTCAACCGCGAGGCGTTCGCGACCGGGCGCCCCGTACGTCGCCGAGTACCGTTTCCGCACGCGCGACGGCGGCTACCGCGACGTGCTCGACCGGGCAGTCGCGCTCCACGAAGGGCGTGCGCGCTGGGTCGGCGGCATGGTCGACATCACGGACCTCAGGCAGCTCGAGCGCCAGCTCCACCAGGCCCAGCGGCTCGAGACGATCGGCCGGCTCGCGGGCGGGGTCGCCCACGACTTCAACAACCTCCTCACCGGCATCCTCGGGTACGTCGAGCTGCTCGGCGAGCGGGTCTCGGACGACCCCCGTGCAACCGCCGACCTCCGGGAGATCCGCAAGGCCGCCGAGCGGGCGGCGTCTCTCACCTCCCAGCTGCTCGCCTTCTCACGCCGGCAGCTGCTCGAGCCCAGGGTCGTGGATGTCGCCAGGATCGTCGAGGACGTTCGGCCGCTACTCGAGCGGCTGCTCGGCGAGGACGTCGAGCTCGTCTGCACCCGGGGCGCGGACGCGGCGCACGTGCGGGCCGACCCGGGCCAGCTCGAGCAGGTGATCGTGAACCTCGCCGTCAACGCCCGCGACGCCATGCCGTCCGGAGGCTGCCTCCGGATCGAGACCGCGTGCGTCGAGATCGACCCGGCTGGCGCGCACAGCCGCCCGGGCCCGCAACCCGGGCCCTAAGCGTCGCGATCACCGTCGCCGACGACGGCGAGGGCATGGACGCCGAGACCGCCGCGCACATCTTCGAGCCCTTCTTCACGACCAAGCCGGAGGACATCGGCACGGGACTCGGACTCGCCACCGTGCACGGGATCGTCGAGCAGAGCGGCGGACACATCCGCGTCGCCAGCGAGCCGGGCCGGGGAACGATCTTCGAGATTCTCCTGCCCCCCGTCGACGCGCCCGTCGAGCCCGACGCGCCCGACGCGCCGGCCGGATCCGGATCCGAGACGGTGCTCGTGGTCGAGGACGACGACCTCGTGCGCCGCCTCGTCACGCGCATCCTCGACCGGGCCGGCTATACCGTGCTGGCCGCGCGAGCCGGCACCGAGGCGCTCGAGCTGCTTTCCCGCCCGGAGGTGGTGCCGCACCTGCTCGTGACCGACACGGCCATGCCGGGAATGGGGGGTCGCGAACTCGCGGAGCGCGTCGCCGCCGAGCGGCCGGCGCTGCCGATCCTGTTCATGTCCGGCTATACGGACGAGGTGATCGTCCGCCAGGGCCTGCAAGATCGCGGCATCGACTTCCTCCACAAGCCGTTCACGCCGGAGGCGCTGCTGCGATGCGTCCGGGCGGTGCTCGACCGCATGGTCACGTAGGCGACCGGGACTACCCGAGCGCGTCGAGGATCGCCCGCTCGGCCGCGGCGAGCGCCTCGGGGAGCTTCTCCGGGTCGGTTCCGCCCGCTCGCGCCATCGCCGGGCGCCCGCCGCCGCCGCCGCCGACCAGCGCCGCCGCGGCCTTGACGACGTTTGCGGCGTTGAGGCCCCGCTCGACGGCAGCGTCCGAGAAGTTCGCGACGAGGTGCGCGCGACCGTCCGAGCTCGCTCCGAGCACGACCGCCGCCGGCGTCGCCTTCTGCTTGACCCGGTCGGAGAGCTCGAGCAGCGCGTCGGCGTCGAGCTCGCCGACCGCCCCCGTCACGACGTTGACACCGCCCGCCTCTTTCGCAGCCGCGAGCAGCGCCGCCAGCGTCTCGTCGGCCTGGCCCGCACCCGCGCGCAGCTGCCGCTCGAGCCGCGCCCACGCCTTCCTCTCCGCCTCGAGCTCCTCGCGCAGCCGCGCCGCCTCCCGCTCCCGCTCGAGCAGGAAGCTCGCAGCCGCCCCGGAGGTGACCGCCTCGATCCGGCGGGTCGCCGAGCCGACCGAGCCCTCGGAGAGGATCTTGAACACGCCGATCTCCGCGGTCGCGCGCACGTGGGTGCCGCCGCACAGCTCGCGCGAGAACGCCCCGTCGCCCGAGCCGACCTCGACGACCCGCACCACGTCCCCGTACTTCTCGCCGAACAGCATCGTCGCGCCGAGGCTGCGGGCCTCCTCGATCGGGGTCAGGAACGTGTGCACCGGCAGGTTCTCGAAAATCCGCTCGTTCACGATCGCCTCGACCCGGTCGCGCTCCTCGGGCGTCAGCGGCGCCCCGTGCGCGAAATCGAAGCGGAGCTTGTCGGGCCGGACGGCCGATCCGGCCTGATGGACGTGATCGCCCAGAACCTCCCGTAGCGCCCGGTGCAGGAGGTGGGTGGCCGTGTGGTTCGCCATCGTCGGGAAGCGCACGGCCCACGGGGCGGCGGCCCGCACCCGGTCCCCCGCCGAGAAATCCTCGCCCTCGAACAGGAGCGCCTGGTCGTCGCCGAAGCGAAACGCCGCGACGAGTTCGGCGCGCCGCCCGCCCTCGCGCTCGAGCCACCCCTGGTCGGACACCTGGCCACCCCCCTCGGGGTAGAACGCCGACTCGCGCAGCTTCGCGAGGAAGAGACCGTCCCCGACCTCCTCGAGCGCGCCGATCTGGGTCAGCACCTCCGTCCGCTCGTAGCCGACGAACTCCGTCTGGAAGCCGGCCTCGCGCGCGAACGCGGCCGCCCGCTCCAGCTCGCTCGCACGCCCCTGGCGCGACCGTTGGCGCTGCTCGCCCATGAGGCGCTCGAACTCGTCCTCGTCGACCGGCAGGCCGCGCTCGACCGCGAGCTCGCGCGTCAGCTCGAGCGGGAACCCGTACGTGTCGTGAAGGCGGAACGCATCGACGCCCACGATCCCCCCGGGGCTGCGCTCGACGACCTCCTCGAACAGCCGCATGCCGGTCGCAAGCGTCTGGGCGAAGCGCGCCTCCTCGGCCGCGAGCACCCGGTGGACGTCCGCGCGGCCCGCGACGAGCTCCGGGTACGACCCGCCCATCAGCTCGATCACGACGTCCGCGAGCCGGGCCAGGAACGGCGGCTCGAGCCCGATCCGGGAGCCGTGCTGCACCGCGCGGCGGACGATCCTGCGCATCACGTAGCCGCGGCCCTCGTTCGACGGGGTGACGCCGTCGGCGGCGAGGAACGTCATGGCCCGCCCGTGATCGGCGAGCACGCGATGGGCCTTCGTCGCCTCGTCCGACTCGCCGTAGCGGGTGCCCGTCTCGGCGGCGACCCACTCCATGATCGCCGCGAACCCGTCGGTCTCGTAGACGGAGTGGACGCCCTGGAGCAGCGCGGCCCCACGCTCGACGCCGAGGCCGGTGTCGATGTTCTGCTGCGGCAGCGGCGTCAGCGAGCCGTCGTCGTGCAGCTCGAACTCCATGAACACGAGATTCCAGAACTCGAGGAATCGGTCGCACTCGCAGCCGGGCGCGCAGTCCGGCCGGCCGCAGCCGTGCTCCTCGCCGCGGTCGAAGTAGAGCTCGGAGCAGGGACCGCAGGGGCCGACCGGTCCGGCCTGCCAGAAGTTCTCGGAGCGCGGCAGCCCGCGGATCCGGTCGGCGGGGATGCCGACGCGCAGCCACCCCTCGACCGCGACCGTGTCCTCGCCCAGGCGAAGCTCCGGGTCGCCGGCGAACACCGTCGCCCAGAGACGATCGGGCTGGAGGCGCAGGTGCTCGGTGACGAACTCCCAGGCGAGGTCGATCGCGCCGTCCTTGAAGTAGTCGCCGAGCGAGAAGTTGCCGAGCATCTCGAAGAACGTGAGGTGGCGCGCGGTCAGGCCGACCGAGTCGATGTCGGTCGTGCGGAAGCATTTCTGCACGGTTGTCAGCCGCTGCGCCGGGGCGGGCGAGAGCCCGAGGAAGAACGGCTTCAGCGGCTGCATCCCCGCGGTCGTGAGCAGCACCGAGGGGTCGTGCGTGTCGGGGACGAGCGACGCCGACGGACGCCTCAGGTGGCCCTTCGACTCGAAGTAGGCGAGGAATCCCTCACGCAGCTCGTGGCTCGTCCGCACGGGCTCGATTGTACGGCGGTAGGAGCCCCGACCCGGGCGGATACGTCAGGCCGCGTCGTGGTCGCCAGCGGGCTCGATGTCCGGGGCGACGTAGTCCGCGGGAACGGCGGCGGGCAGTGTCGGCTCGGCGGGGAGCGGCCGCAGCCTCGCGGGGGGCGCGAGCTCCTCCGCGATCTCATGCTCGCGGCGGGCGGCAGCGTCCCGGCCGGCCGTGAGCGCCGCTCTCAGGTCGTGGCCGGCGAGGAGCGCCGACGCGCCGTGCGACACGCCCTTCGCGAGGCCGGAAACCTTCTGCACCGGCCGCACGACCGCCATCGACACGGCCCGGACGGCAGTGTCGGCGGCGTCGGCTGCGTCGACGGCGCTGTCGGTGACGCGGTCGACCTTGTCGAGCTGGAGGTTGACGAGGTCGAGCGTTCCGCCCACCTTCGTCGCGATCGGCAGCACCTTCTCTTCGGTCGTGCGCAGGAGCCCGGTCAGCCGCGAGAGCGTCCCCGCGAGTCGCAGCAGCATGAACGCGAGCGCGAGGCCTACGACCGCCAGGAAAGCGCTGAGGACGATCCACATCACGTCGATCGCCGAGGTCGCGAGCGCCATTCCGGGATCCTACTGGACGCCTGTCACGGCGCGGCGACGAGGCCCGCGCCGACGACGGTGTCGTCCTCGTAGAGGACGGCGGCCTGGCCGGCGGCGAGCCCGTGGAACGGCTCGTCGAGGCGCAGCTCGAGGGTGTCTCGACCCTGGTCACGCACGGCGGCGCCGACCGCGGGCGAGCGGTAGCGAAGCTGCGCCTCGATGCGTGCAGCGGGGACGTGGAGCGTGCCCGGGCGGACGGTGACGGCCCGGCGCGCGAGCGCGGCGCGCGGACCGACGACGACCGCGTTTCGGGCGGGGTCGACCGAGACCGCGTAGAGCGGGCCCGCCGCCGAGGCGACCCGCAGCCCGCGCCGCTGGCCGGGGGTGAAGCGCCAGAAGCCTTGGTGGCGGCCGACCTCGTGCCCGGCGAGATCGACCACGGGGCCCTCCCGGACGGGCAGGCCGTGACGCGACAGGAAGGAGCGATAGTCGTCACCGGCGAGGAAGCACGCCTCCTGGCTGTCGGCCCGGGTGGCGGCCTCGAGCCCCGCGGCGCGCGCGGCAGCGCGGGTCTCCTCCTTGGTCCGGCCTCCCAGCGGGAGCCTGAGCAGCGGCAGGACCGCCGGATCGAGCCGTCCGAGCATGTAGGACTGATCCTTGGCGCGGTCGACACCGCGCGCGAGCAGGAGCCGGCCGCGGTGCTCGACGAGTCGCGCGTAGTGCCCGGTTACGAGGGCCGCCGCCCCGATCCTGCGGGTGAAGGCCGCGAGTTCCGCGAACCGGAACTCGCCGTTGCAGCGCACGCACGGGTTGGGGGTGTCTCCGCGCGCGTAGCCGTCGATGAAGTCACGCACGACGGCGGAGCGGAACGCCTCGCGCAGGTCGAGGGTGACGTGTGGGACGCCGAGCGCGTGGCAAAGCTCCCGCGCGGCCATGACGGCTCGCGGCGAGCAGCAGGCCCGCTCGCCGTCAGACCCGGCAGGGTCGACCCAGAGCCGCAGCGTGACCCCGACCGGCTCGCTCCCGGCGTTGCGGGTCCCGAGCAGCGCGACGGCGGAGTCGACGCCGCCGCTCATCGCGACCGCGACGCGCCGCGGGCTCGGCGCCGCGGCGACGGCGGGACCGATCGCGGCCGCGAACGCATCCCCGGCTAGGCCAGGCGCGGGTACCGCCGCCGCTTCGAGCAGCGTCAGCCCCCATACCGCCCGACCCACCTCCGCCACCCCGGGCCCCTCCCCACGGGTGTCGACGATCCGCCCGCCCGACACCGTCAAGCGCACCCACACCCAGTCGCACGAATCGCCGGCGTCCCCGAGCAGCTCCACCATGCCGCCACGCTAGCCGAACCAACGAATGGGGGTCCAACGAGTCGGGGTCAGACCCCCTGACACGACGCGACTCAGATCTTCTCCTCGTCGGCTTACCCCGGGGTCAGACCCCTTGATACGAGGCGACTCAGATCTCGCCGGCCACAGAACGCTGACC
>CAYJLE010000055.1:0-10724 GCA_964370985.1 uncultured Gaiellales bacterium
ACGGGAAAGGCAACGACCTCAGGGCCTTCACACACCACGAGCGGGGACGCTACTCCGCCGGGAGCGGCTGCAGGCGTACGGCCTCGTGCCGGGCGGGTCGGTGCAGGTGCTGCGTCGCTCGCACGTCACCGTCATCGAGGTCGAGCAGCTCGAGCTTGCCTTCGAGGCCGAGCTGGCCGCGTCGGTGCACGTGCGTAGCGTCTCCTGAGCGCCGCGCGGGTCCAGGCACGCTTCCGGCACGATCCGCGACGCTCCGGTCGGGAAGCCGCGCGTACGCTCGGGCGATGTGGCTGCTCGACCTGCTGCTCCCGGGCCGCTGCGTTGCGTGCGGGCAGGAAGGCGCCGCGATCTGCCAGGGGTGCCTGGGTGGGCTCGGGGCGATCCGCCCGCCGCTCTGCGCCCGCTGCGGGGCGCCGACCGCGTGGCCCGTCGAGCGCTGCCGCGAGTGCGCGGGGCGCCGTCTCGCGTTCGCCCGGGCGCGCTCCGCGGTCGCGTACGAGGGGTCGGCGGTCCGGCTCGTGCTGGCGTGGAAGGAGGGGGGCCGCCGCGGTCTCGCGCGCGCCGCGGCCGTTGCGGTCTCGCGCGGGGTCGAGCGCCCCGCGGTCGAGGCGATCGCGTACGTCCCCGCGGCCCGCGCGCGCGAGCTCTGGCGTGGCCACAACCCGGCGGAGGGGCTCGCTGCCGAGCTCGCCCACGTCTGGGAGCTGCCGATGGCCCCGGTGCTCGCCCGCGTGGCCGAGCCGCGCCCGCAGCGTGGCCTGCGGCTGGACGAGCGGCGCCGCAACGTCGCGGGTGCCTTCGTGGCGAGGGGTGCCGTGCCGTCATCGGTGGCCCTCTGTGACGACGTCTACACGAGCGGCGCCACGGCGGCCGCGGCGGCCTCGGCCCTGCGCCGGGGCGGCGCCGCGCGCGTCGAGGTCGTCACGTTCGCGAGGGCCCTGAGGGGCGGCGGCTCACGCGGGAGGCCGTGAGCTAGAGTGAACGTCAGACCGCAGGGCCGGTGCGTGCGCGCTCGCCTCGCGCGGGCGCCCTGACAGGAAGGGGGCTGGGTGCGACTTCAGGTCAAGGGCAAGAACGTCGAGGTCAGCGACACGCTGCACCGCTACGCGGAGGAGAAGCTCTCGAAGCTCGAGCGCCACCTCGACGACGCGACGCGGCTCGAGCTCGAGCTCGCCGTGGAGCGCAACCCGTCGAACCCCGCGAGCCAGGTCGCGGAGGCGACGGTGTGGACGAAGGGCCCTGTCCTGCGGGCCCGGGAGAGCTCGGACGACATGAAGGCCTCGATCGACCTCCTCGCCGACAAGCTCGAGCGCCAGGCCCGGCGCTACCGGGAGAAGCGCCAGCCCAAGCAGCTCGCGCGCCACGCGCATGCGCCTCTCGAGCCGGCCGCCGACGGGGCCCCCGCCGACGGGGAGCCGGTGATCGTGAAGACGAAGCAGTTCGCGGTGAAGCCGATGACCGCCGAGGAGGCGGCGCTGCAGCTCGAGTTGATCGGGCACGACTTCTTCGTCTTTCGCGACGTCGAGTCGAGCGAGGTGAGCGTCGTCTACCGCCGCCGCGACGGCAACTTCGGCCTGATCGAGCCTCGCGGCTAGGCCGGCGTGGGCGAGGAGGACATCGTCGACCCGCGGGTCGTGCCGCGTTGGGTGCCGGCGGGGGTCTCCGGGGTGCCGCGCGCCCGGGACTGGGACGCGGTCGTCCTGGTCGACGTCCCGGAACTCGCTGGCGATCCGGCAGCGGAGCTCACATTTCGTGTCCGCGAGGACGGGACCGTCGTCGCGGACGGGCCCGCAGCCCCGGTGGCCGCGCTTGCCCGCCTCGCCGCTGCGCTCTCCGGGGCCGTCGAGCCTCCCTACGAGGCGCGTGCGGCCCGGCGCGACCGCTCCGGCTGGTCGGCGGCGGCGCGGCGCCTGCACTCCGGGACGGCGGAGCTTCCGCTCGATCTCGTCGCCTTCGAGATCACCGTCGCGATCCCCCCGGACGGCGAGCGGCTCGTGCTCGTCGACGGGGAGGAGTGCGAGCGCATCGAGGGAGCTCTCGCGGCCGCGGCCGACGAGCTCGAGCGGCGGGGTCGGGAGCGGTACGAGACGTTCGTCGTCCGCGCCGAGCGGCGATCGGACGAACGGTGGGAGGTGGTTGTCGATCCCCTCTGACCGCTAACCTCTGGATCATGGCCAGGGAATACGGTGCGCTCGAAGGCCTTCTTCGCATGGGAGAGGGTCGCCGTCTCAAGCGGCTGGCCGAGCAGGCCGCCTACGTCGGCACGCTGGAGCCGGACTTCGAGTCCCTTACCGACGTCGAGCTCGAGGCGAAGACGGCGGAATTCAAGCAGAGGCTCGAGAACGGGGAGGAGCTCGACGCGCTCGTGTTCGAGGCCTACGCGGCCGTGCGGGAGGCGGCGAAGCGGGCGCTCGGCCTGCGTCACTTCGACGTCCAGGTGATGGGTGCGATCGTCCTCCACGAGGGCGACATCGCCGAGATGAAGACCGGCGAGGGCAAGACGCTCGTCGCGACGATGCCGCTGTACCTGAACGCGCTCACCGGCACGAACGTGCATCTCGTGACCGTGAACGACTACCTGGCGAAGCGCGACACGGAGTGGATGGGCCCGGTCTACGCGGTGCTCGGCCTGCGGGCGGCGTTCATCCGCAGCCAGATGCCGTTCACGGAGCGCCGCGAGGCGTATGCGGCCGACGTCACCTACGGCACCAACTCCGAGTTCGGGTTCGACTACCTGCGCGACAACATGGCGGTCGCCCTGAAGTCCTGCGTCCAGCGCGGCCACGACTACGCGATCGTGGACGAGGTCGACTCGATCCTGATCGACGAGGCGCGCACGCCGCTCATCATCTCCGGGGAGCCCGAGACCGCCGCTTCCACCTACTACGACTTCGCCCGCGTCGTGCGGGCGCTCGAGGGAGTGGCGACGAAGTTCGTCCCCAAGGGGATGGCGAAGCCCGAGGACGACGCCGACTACGAGTTCGACGAGAAGTTCAAGACCGTCTCCCCGCGGGAGCCCGCGATCGAGAAGGTCGAGCGGGCGCTCGGGATCGAGAACCTCTACGACCCGCGGAACGCGCAGCTCGTCAACCACCTGATCCAGGGGCTCAAGGCGGAGTCGCTCTACCAGCGGGACGTGGACTACGTCGTCATGGACGGCGAGGTGAAGATCGTCGACGAGTTCACCGGGCGGATCATGGAGGGCCGGCGCTGGTCGGAGGGCCTGCACCAGGCGATCGAGGCCAAGGAGGGCGTCGCGATCAAGGAGGAGCACGTCACGCTGGCGACGATCACCCTCCAGAACTACTTCCGGCTGTACGAGAAGCTGGGCGGCATGACCGGGACCGCGAAGACGGAGGAGAAGGAGTTCCAGGAGATCTACGGGCTCTCGGTCGTCGAGATCCCCACGAACGTCCCCGTCGCGCGGCTCGACGAGAACGACCTGATCTACAAGACGAAGGAAGCCCGCTACGACGCCGTGATCGGCGACATCAGGGAGCGCCACGAGCACGGGCAGCCCGTGCTCGTCGGGACGATCTCGGTCGAGGTATCCGAGCACTTGTCGAGGCTGCTCGAGCGCCAGGGGATCCCCCACAACGTGCTCAACGCGAAGCAGCACGAGCGGGAGGCCGAGGTGATCAAGGACGCGGGCGAGCGCGGCGCCGTCACGATCGCCACGAACATGGCGGGCCGCGGCGTCGACATCAAGCTCGGCGAGGGCGTGCGGGAGCTCGGCGGGCTGTACGTGCTCGGCACCGAGCGTCACGAGGCGCGCCGGATCGACAACCAGCTCCGCGGGCGTTCCGGCCGTCAGGGCGACCCCGGCGAGACGCGCTTCTACCTGTCCGCGCAGGACGACCTCGTGCGCCTGTTCGCCGGCGATCGGATCTTCTCGATCATCGACCGGTTCAAGCTGCCGGACGACCAGCCGATGGAGGCGGGCATCCTCACGAAGCAGATCGAGGGCGCTCAGAAGAAGGTCGAGGAGCAGAACTTCGTCACCCGCAAGAACGTGCTCAAGTACGACGACGTGATGAACTCGCAGCGGATGGTGATCTACGAGCAGCGCCGCCGCGTGCTCGAGGGCGAGGACCTGTCCGAGGACATCCGCGACTGGGTCGACGAGGTCGTCGAGCGGATCGTGCTCGAGCACACGGCGGAGGACGAGGCCGGCATGTGGGACGCCGACGCACTGCTCGGGGAGATGGGAACGCTCTACGACACGGAGATCCGCCCGGAGGAGCTCGACCTGAAGTCCATGGCGCGGGCAGACCTCGTCGCCGAGTTCCAGGAGGACGCCCGGGACGCCTACGAGGCGAGGGAGGAGGAGCTCGGCGCCGAGCTCTTGCGGGAGATCGAGCGCTACCTCGTCCTCCAGGTCGTCGACGTCCGCTGGCGCGAGCACCTCGAGTCGATGGAGTACCTCCGTGAAGGGATCCATCTGCGCGCGATGGCGCAGAAGGACCCGCTCGTCGAGTACCGCTCGGAGGGGCACGCGATGTTCGAGGAGCTCTCGGAAACGATCCGCGAGCAGGTCGTCCGCTACCTCTTCCACGTCGAGGTCGCCCGCGAGGAGCCCCAGCACCTCGAGCCGGAGGCGCACGACGAGCAGCTCGTGTACGAGCACGAGTCGCTGGCCGGGTCAGATGCCATCGCCGCCGCGGGCGGCGCCCCGGCCGCGACGGCCGCCCCGCCGAGGCCGGTCGCGACCCGCGCGCAGACGCCGCCGGAGTTCCAGGGCGTCGGTCGCAACGACCTCTGCCCGTGCGGCTCGGGCAAGAAGTTCAAGAAATGTCATGGAGCGTAGGGGCGGGTCCTGACCCGCCCGTCCTGACCCGCCCGTTTACCCCGCGCCGGTTGCGGCGCGCGCGGCCGCGGCGAGCGCGGCGCGGCGCTCGGCGATCGTCGCCTCGACGGCCTTGCGCAGCTCGGGGTCGCGCTCGAGCAGCGAGCCGAAGTCTGCCCGGGTCAGGCTGTAGAGGTCGGTCGGCACGACCGTCCGCACCGTCGCGGCCCGCGGCGCGTCGGCGAGGAGCGCCATCTCGCCGAAGTAGTCGCCTTCGCCGAGCGTGTTCACGACCCGCTCGCCCTCGCCGGCGCCGACGACCACCTCGACCTCTCCGCGGCTGACGACGTAGAGCTTCTCGCCCGGGTCGCCCTGCCGGACGACCTCCTCGTCCGCTGCGTAGCGCTCGCGCACGAGCAGGCCGGCGAGGGTCTCGAGCTCCTCGGCGCTCGAGCCGGCGAGGAGCGGGATCGCAGCGAGCTGCGACGGGTCGAGCGCGGCGCGAGGCACCCGCGGGGCGCGGCCCTGCTGCTCGTCCCAGAGCTGCTGGTAGAGGCCGCCGGCCCCGGCGAGCTCCGCGTGGCTTCCCTGCTCGACCAGCCGGCCGCTCTCGAGCACGATCACCTGGTCGGCCGTCGCCGCGAGCGAGAGGCGGTGGGTGATGCTGACCGTCGTCCGGCCGTGCGTGAGCGTCAGGAGCGTGTCCAGGATCTCCCGCTCGGTCTGCGGGTCGAGCGCGCTCGTCGCCTCGTCGAGGACGAGGATGCTCGGGTCGCGCAGGAGCGCGCGGGCGAGCGCGAGCCGCTGGCGCTGGCCGCCGCTCATCCGCACGCCTCGTTCGCCGAGGACGGTGTCGAACCGGGCCGGGAGCGACTCGACCCAGTCGTCGAGCCGGGCGGCCCGGGCTGCGGCGGCGATCTCCGCGTCGCTCGCACCCTCCCGGCCGATGCCGATGTTCTCCCGCACGGTCGTGTCGAACACGAACGTGTCCTGGAAGACGAGGGCCATCTGCCCGCGCAGCGACACGAGCGTGGTGTCCCGCAGGTCGCTGCCGTCGAAGAGCACCCGGCCCTCGTCGGGGTCCCAGAAACGCAGGAGCAGGTTCACGATCGTGCTCTTGCCGGAGCCGGACGGCCCGACGATGGCGACGTGCGAGCCCGCGGGAATCGTCAGGTCGAGCTCGTGGAGGACGGG
This sequence comes from uncultured Gaiellales bacterium, assembly GCA_964370985.1. Taxonomy (GTDB): domain Bacteria; phylum Actinomycetota; class Thermoleophilia; order Gaiellales; family Gaiellaceae; genus JAHDVS01. The sequence goes on from CAYJLE010000055.1 coordinate 5,981, forward strand.
CCTGCCCGGCTCGTAGCCGAAGGTGACGCGCTCGAACCGGATCTCACCGGCGAGCGGCTCGAGGGCGGTTGCTCCGGGGCGCTCCTCGATCTCGATCGGCTCGTCGAGCACCTCGCGAACCCGCTCCATGGCGCCGCTCGCCTTCTGCACGGTCTGCCCGACGGTCGCGAGCGCCGTGATCGGCTGGAAGAAGGACGGGAGCAGGCCGACGAACGCGACGAGCGTCCCGAGCGTGATGTCGCCCTCGATCACGAGGTAGCCGCCGACGCCGAGGACGAGGAGCTGCCCGATCGTGATCGCCATGCCGACGCTGGCGTTGAAGACGGCGCCGAGTGTGACGACCCGGAGGATCGCCCGGAAGACGGCGAACAGCCGCGCCCGGTAGGACTCGACCGCCTGCTCCTCGAGCCCGAAGGCCTTGATCACGGGCTGGGCCGAGAGGTTCTCCTGGGAGGCGGTCATCACCTCGCCGAAGCGCGCCTGCGCGTCCTTGCTCGCCTGCTGGACCCGGGAGAGCAGGAGGACGTAGCTGAGCGCGAACAGGGGGACGACGACGAGCGTGAGCACGCCGAGGAGCGGGTCGAGGAAGAGCGCGGCGCCGGCCGCGAACACCGCCTGGATCGTCAGGAACACCCCCTGCACGAGCACGGCCGTCATCGCGTTTCTGATCGCGTCGAGGTCCTGGGAGAGCCTCGACATCAGGTCGCCGACCTTGGCTCGCCCGTGGAAGCGGTGGGAGAGGCGCTGCAGGTGCTCGAACATCTGCTCTTGCAGGGTCAGCAGGATGCGGTAGTTGACCCAGCTCGCGGCGTACGCGCGGCGCACATCGACGAGCGAGTTGAGCAGGAAGAGGGCGAAGAGGGCGAGGGCGAAGAACGCGAGCAGCCGGACGCGGCCCTCGGGGATGATCGTGTCGAACAGGTACTTGAACGAGAAGGGCAGGGCGATCGTGAACGCCACCCCGAGCAGCATGTAGGCGCTGATCTCGAGCCAGCGGCGCCAGTGCGGCCTGATCAGCGGTCCGAGGTAGCGGAAGAGCTCGCGGAACGCCTCGCGCTTGCCGGACTGGCGCCTCAGGCTGGCGAGCCAGCTCTCCTCGAGCGCGCCGAGCGGGCGCTCGTAGACGGCGAGCGCCGCCTGATCACGACGCTCGGGATCGTAGGCGGCGAGGAACCGCCGGAGTGCCGCCGGGCCGTGGGCGTCGATCAGGAAGGCGACGAACGCGGTCGCGGTGTGGGAGGCCCCGTCCTCGCCGGCCGCGAAGATCGAGACGGGGCCGCCGGCCGCGACCTGTGTCTGAACCCGCTCCCGTGCCTCCGCGAGGCTCGGCCCGAAACCCGTGCGTGCGGCGACCAGTCCGGCGAGCCCGGCGGGCACGGCGATCGCCGCGGCGGCGCCCGGACCGAGCCACCGCTCGACGAGGAGCCGCGTCAAAGGCCAGGCGACGGGCTCGCCGGGGGCCTCCGGCTGGATCGCGCGCACCAGCGCGCGCCCTCCGGCCACGCTGTCGTCGTCCCCGGCGAGCCCTGCGCCGTCGGTCAGGTAGATCTCGACGGGGCCGTCAGGCGCGCCGTCGTGCTGGAGGAGCTCGGCGAGCGCCGCCACCGCGGCGTCCGCCTCCGCGAGTTCCGCCGGCGCCCGCGTGGCCGCGTACGACCCCTCCGGGGCGTGGATCGTGACCAGTTTGCCCGACAACGATCGCCAGGCGACCTCGGTCGGGGTTCCCGGCACGGCGGGCGTGGCGTCGTCGGCGTCGTCCACGGCCGGGCCATTATCCCGCGGCGGGCGGTGTCGCGTCGACCGCGGGCCGTCGCGCGGTGGTGTAAAGGATTTCATTGCCCTGCTTGCGTGCTCCGTGGTACGGTCGGCCGGTGAGCGTCACCGTCGGGGCGAGAGCGGAGAGGAATGAAACCGGCTCCGCCGATGGCGCTCCCCGCGCCGAGCTGGTCGTGGTCGAGAATTTCGGCTCCTGCAACCTTCGCTGCGCGTACTGCTTCCCCGAGCACATGTGGGCCCGCCGGGGGCACCAGCGCGTGATCTCGGAGGAGACCTACCGGGGCATCCTCGAGCTCACGTGCTCGGCGACGACAGCGGAGACGGTTCACGTTCGCTTCGCGGGCGGGGAGCCGCTCCTCGCCGGTCAGGAGTGGCTCGAGGCCGCGATCGCCACGGGCCGCGAGATCGCCGCCCGTCACGGCCGCGGGATCGCGTTCTCGCTCCAGACGAACGCGACGCGGCTCACTCCGGAGCTCGCCCGGCTGCTCGTGGCGGAGGACGTCGACGTCGGGATCAGCCTGGACGGCGGCGCCGAGATCAACGAGCAGACGCGGGGCGAGACCGAGGCGACACTCCGGGGCTTTCACGCCCTCACGGAGGCGCTCGGCCGCCCGCCGGGAATCATCGTGACGGTCACCCGCTGCAACGCAGGGCGGATGCCCGAGGTGATCGCTTTCCTCGAGCAGCTCGGCGTCCTGCACTTCCGCGCGAACCAGATGGGCGCCACGGCCTCCTGGAACGTCCACGCGGCGCCGCGAGCGGAGGAGTGGGCGACCGCCCGCAGGGACGTCTTCGAGGAGATCGTCTCCCGTCGCGGGGCGCTGATGGAGTTCAACCTCGCCCGGGGCGTGCTGAAGCTCGTGCGGTCGCTGCTCGAGCGCTCCTCTCCGCTCGCGGGCGAGAATGGCTGCGACAGCGTGCGCTGCGCCGCCGGCCGGGGGCTTCTCTACTTCGACCGGGCCGGCACTGGCTATCCGTGCCCGCGCTCGACGGTGACGCCGGACGCCGCGATCGGCAGCTACGCGGACGCCGACTTCGGGGCGCGCTGGGACTCGACCGCTGGCGAGCTCGATCGGGCGATGCCGGTACCCCCCGACTGCGCGGTCTGTCCCGCGCACCTCGTGTGCGACCACGGCTGCCACGCCTTCAACGTCGCCCGCGGCAACTTCTTCGAGGTCAACTGTGACGCGACCAAGGAGCACTTCGAGTGGTTCGCGGGTCGCCTCGACGACGTCGCGCGGGTCTATCTCCACGTGCGGTGGCGCAGGCAGATGCGAGAGGCCGGCGACCTCGACGGCGTTCGGCGCGGTGCCGAGCTCCCGGCCGGTGCGGTCGACGAGCTCACGGCCCTGCTGGAGCGGCGGCTCGACGAGCGTCTGGCCGATCTCGACCCGGGCGCGCTGGAGCGTCGCCACGGCTGGCAGGACGATCTCGTTCCCGTGGCCGGGGTCACGCGAGCCCGGACGTACGGCTCGGCTCCGGCGCGCTCGCGCGTGACCGGGGTGGGAGGCCACCCGGCAAGAGCGCCAGTCGCTCCGGGTGCCGGTCTCTGACCCGTTGGGTTACCGGAGGCAGAGGAGGAGGTCAGGATGGCAGGAGGGATCGAGAAGGTCGGAGACACGGGACTCGAGCTGACGCTCGGGTTTCCGGACGCCAAGGCGCGGGACGACTTCGAGCTCGCCTTCCGCGCATGGCTGCAGCAGCGCAAGCGAGAGATCGTCACCGAAGCCGTTGTTGGCTCGGCCGTGCAGCGGGCCGCCGAGGGCAGGGGGGAGGACGTGAGCGGTCACCTGTTCGGTCCGTCGGTCGTCACGAAGACGTCGCCGGACGGAAAGACGCAGGTCAGCATCGTTCAGTACTGGGACTTCCTATCCTTCATCTAGCCAGGCGCTACCGGGGCAACACGAGGAGACTGCGAACCATGGGACGTATCGAGCACGTCGGAGACACCAGCCTGAGGATCAGCCTGGAATTCCCGAACGCGACCATGCGCGACGGCTTCGAAGCGTCGCTCGGCTCCTGGATCGCCGACTACCAGCGCACGGAGACGGTGTATCGGCTCGCCAAGGCGCTCGCGCAGAGCGCGGAGAAGGACCAGAGCGCGGAAGAGGACACGAGCGGACACCTCTTCTGGCGCGTCACCAGGGTAACGGACACGACCACCGGGAACGTGGTCGCGTGGAGAGAGTACACCGACCTGATCTCGTTCCTGTAGGGCGAAAGCGACGATAGACGGGACCTAGCAGATCGCCGAGGACCGGGCCTGAGCGCCGCGGTCGGAAGAGAGGAGTAGCAATGGCAGAAGGAATCAAGCGAGTCGGTGAGGCGGGAATCGAGATCGGGCTCCAGTTCGACGACGCGAAGCTGCGCGCCGATTTCGAGGTCGCGTTTCGCGCGTGGCTGCACCAGTACAAGCGCTCCTTCACGAGCCGGGGCCTCGTGAAGGCGCTCTCCGAGGGGCCCCCCGGAGAGTCCGGCAGTGACGTCGAGGGGTACCTCGGCAGCTTCTCGATCCCGTTCAAGTACAAGGGCGAGCAGTACTCGTTCTCTGGCTACGCGGATCTTCTACCGCTCATCTGAGAGCTCACGACATCCGGCAAGCTGACACACACGAGAGAAAGGTCGAGGATGGGAACCATCGAGAACGTCGGAGAAACCGGTCTCAAGATCAGGCTCGACTTCCCGGACGAGTCTCTGATCGACGATTTCGAGTCGGAGTTCCGGGCCATGCTCAGGCGATTCGAGCAGGACGAGCAGGCGCACCGACTCGCCCTGGCGGTGCTCGCAGAGCGGGAGAAGGATGCCGACGACACGTCGGGCTACTTCTTTACCTGGTCGATCCAGAAGAAGAAGGAAGGCTCCGCGATCGACACCATCGTTGCTGCGGGGTACAACGATCTCATCTCGTGGCTCTGAGCAGCCGGCCGCCGCGGTGACGCTCGCCGCCCCGCCCGCCGCCTCCGAATGG
>CAYJLE010000056.1:0-10709 GCA_964370985.1 uncultured Gaiellales bacterium
GCCCTGCTCCTCGCGGCGCTCGCCGGCTACGCGCTCTCGGCGGCGGCGCTGCGCCCCGTCGAGTCGATGCGCCGCCGGGCCGAGGCGATCTCCGCGGGCGAGGCCGGGGCGAGGCTGCCGGTGCCGCCCGCGGGCGACGAGATCGCCCGGCTCGGCACCACGCTCAACGACCTCCTGGCCCGGCTCGAGGAGGCGCTCGCCCGCGAGCAACGCTTCGTCGCCGACGCGAGCCACGAGCTACGCACCCCGCTCGCGCTCCTGAAGGCCGAGCTCGAGCTCGCCCTGCGCAGGCCCCGCTCGGCCGCCGAGCTCGAGCAAGCGCTGCGCTCCGCCGCCGCCGAGGTGGACGGGCTCGCCCGGCTCGCCGACGACCTGCTCGTGCTCGCCCGCTCCGCCCGGGACGAGCCGTGGCTCGAGCCTGCCACCGCGGACGCGCGCGAGCTGCTCCGCCGCGTCGCGGCGCGCTTCGGCCCGCGAGCGGCGGCGGCGGGCCGGGAGCTGCGCGTCGACTGCCGCGGCGGGCTCTCGATCGTCGCTGACACGGCGAGGCTCGAGCAGGCGCTCGCGAACGTCGTCGAGAACGGGCTTTGCCACGGCGAGGGCGCGATCGAGCTGACCGTGGTCGAGCGCGACGGGACCGTCGAGCTGCACGTGACCGACGAGGGCGGCGGCTTCCCGCCCTCCTTCCTGCCGCGCGCGTTCGAGCGCTTCAGCCGCGCGGACGAGGCGCGCTCGCGGGGCGGCACCGGGCTCGGGCTCGCGATCGTGGACGCGATCGCGCGCGGCCACGGCGGCGCGGCGGCCGCCGCGAACCGGCCCGGCGGCGGCGCCGACGTGTGGCTGGCGCTACCCGCCGGCGGCTCTCATCACGCTCTCACGGGCGGCGCGTAGCGTCCATCCCGGCAAGCCCGGCGAAAGGAGCGACCGATGCGAGCACGGCTGCTGACCACCCTCGCCGCCCTCGTGGCGGCCCTCGCCGCTGCGGGCGGCGCGGCGGCGGCTACACCCAGCTTCGACCCCTCGAGCTTCGTGCGCGGGGTCGACAACGAGTACTTCCCGCTCGTCCCCGGCACCGTGTACCACTACGAGGGCGTGTCGGACGGGATCGTCGAGTACAACCGCGTGGCGGTGACGCGGAGGACGAAGACGATCCTCGGCGTCGAGTGCGTCGTCGTCCTCGACACCGTCACGGCCCGGGGCAAGCCCGTCGAGCGCACGAAGGACTGGTACGCGCAGGACCGCGCCGGCAACGTCTGGTACCTCGGCGAGGCCTCGCTCGACTACGTCGGCGGACGCTGGGTCGAGAGCGACGGCTCCTGGCAGGCCGGCGTCGACGGCGCCCAGGCCGGGATCGTGATGCTCGCGAGCCCCCGCCCCGGCACGGTCTACCGCCAGGAGTACTACGCGGGCCACGCCGAGGACACGGCGCAGGTGCTCCGCACGCTCGCGGAGCGGACGGTGCCGTACGGCACGTTCACGGACGTCCTGCTCACGCGCGAGTGGACGCCGCTTACCCCGGGAATCTTCGAGCGCAAGCTCTACGCACGCGGCGTCGGCCTGATCGAGGTTCGTGCGACCAGGGGCGAGGTCGCGTGGACGAAGCTCGTCGCGGTCGTCCGGCGCTGACTCGCAAGTAACGAAAGGAGATCCCATGACCAGGAAACGCACGATCGCGATCGGAGCCGGCGTCGTCGCGCTGGCCGGGCTCGCCGCCGGGGGCGGCGCGCTCGCCAGCGGCGGGGAGGGGTCGGAGATCGGGGCCGGGGCCGAGCGCGCCCGGGCCGCCGCCCTCGCCCACCTGGGCGGGGGCCAGGCCGGCTCCGTCGAGCGCGACTCCGAGGACGGCGCCGTGTGGGAGGTCGAGGTGACGAAGGCCGACGGCACGACCGCCGACGTCCGGCTGGCCGCCGACTACTCGGTCGTCGCGGTCGAGGGGGACTCGGACGAGGCCGGCGAGAGCGAAGACGAGGGCTAGCGGCGGCGCGTGTCAGCCGGCGCGCTCGGCCCGGCGCAGGCTCCGCGCCGCCCACAGCGAGAGGAGTGCGAGCAGGGCCAGCACGAGCCCGAACGCGAGCGCCACGTGCACCGGATCGCCGGCGAGCAGTCCCCGGCCGGCCGTGAGCACGTACGTGACCGGGTTGACCTTCGCGACCGCGTGGATCCACCCCGAGAGCAGGTCGAGCGGCACGTACACGGGAGCGAGGAAGAGGAGGATGAACACCGGCACCTGCATCAGCGGGCCCGCCTGGATCGTGCGCAGCCGCATCGCGATCCCGCCGGACCAGAGCAGCGCGGCCACGTTCATGAGCAGCGCGAGCCCGAACAACCCGAGCAGGTCTACGGCACCGCCGCCGACCTGCATCCCTCCGATCAGCGCGATCACCGTCACGACCGACCCCGTAAACGCCCAGCGGCAGAGCGCGGCCAGCCCGTAGCCGGCCAGGACCGCGGAGCGCCGCGGCGCGGCCAGGAGCAGGCGGCGCGCGAACCCGCTCTCGAAGTCGCGGGCGATCGAGAAGCCGGTGAAGACGCCCCCGAACGACGCCGACTGGAGCAGCACGAACACGTACTGGAAAGACGTGTACCCGGCCGGGTAGTCGAAGCCCGGGAGCCGCGACACCGCGGGCAGGCCGCCCGCGAACGCCGCGAAGAAGAGCAGCGGGAAGAACAGCCCGGGCAGGACGAGCGACGGGCTCGTGAAGTACGTGTGCAGGTTGCGCCACGCGACGGCGAGCGCGACGGAGCGGTCCCGCGCGTTCATGTCCGGGTCAGCCTCGCGCGCAGGGCGAGCGCCGAGCCTGCAAGTCCGAGCGCGGCCACGGCCGCGGCGACGCCGAAGCCGAGCGCGAGCGCCTGCCCGTCCCAGCCGGTGATGATCAGGCTGCGCAGCCCCTCGATCAGGTACGAAACCGGGTTGTAGGTGGCGACGCTGCGAAACCAGTCCACCTCCATCAGGTTGCGCGGGATGTTCATCGAGGAGAGGAACAGGAACGCGAAGAAGATCGGGAACGACGCCTGGATCGCCTCGCCGGAGCCGGTGCGCAGAGCGAGCATCGCCCCCAGCGCACCGAAGCCGATCGCGATCAGGACGGACAGGAGGAGGAGGACCGCGGCCCCGCCCGCCCCCGCCTCGAGCCGGACGCCGGCCGCCAGCCCGACGCCCAGGTAGACGAGCGACTGCACGAGTCCCATCGTGACCGCGCCCGCGAGATGGCCGGCGAGCAGCGAGCTGCCGCGGATCGGGGTCAGGGCGAGCCTGTTCAGGAACCCGGTCTGGATGTCCCTGGCCAGGTCGGTGCCCGCGTTCGTGGTCGTGAACAGGGCACCCTGCATGAACGCGAAGCCGAGCGCGAAGTCGAGGTAGGAGTCCGCGGGGAAGCCGGGCAGGCTCGTCGCCCGGTCGAGCCCCGACGCGTTGACCGCGAGCAGGATCAGCGGGAACACGAGCGCGGGGAAGACGTGCGCGGGCTGGCGAAACGTCCGCACGATCGAGCGTGCGGCGAGGCTCGCGATCTGCTCGACGGCTTGCGTGCTCACGCCCCGGCCGCCGCCGGCTCCTCCTCGGCGGCCCCCTCGAGCGTCCGCCCGGTCTTTGCGAGGAAGACGTCGTCGAGGGATGGCGTGTGGAGCTGCAGATCCACCACCCGCAGGCCGGCCGCGTCGAGCGCGCGCACCGCCCCCGCCAGTCCCTCGGCACCACGGTCGAGCCGCACCGCGACGGCGCGCGGCGAGCCGGCGCAGGGCTCGCCGAAGGCCTCCAGCGCCGCCGCGATCGCGTCGCGGTCGGCCTCCGTGGCCGGGATCGCCTCCAGCCGGGGCCGGCCGATCTCCGCCTTCAGTTCCGCCGGGGTGCCGGCGGCGACGATCCGGCCGTGATCGATGATCCCGACGCGATCGGCGAGGACGTCCGCCTCCTCGAGATACTGCGTGGTCAGGAAGACGGTCACGCCCTCCTCGTGCGCGAGCCGTCCGACCTCGGCCCAGAGCGCGTTTCGGCTCTGCGGGTCGAGCCCGTTCGTCGGCTCGTCGAGGAACAGGATCCGGGGGCGGTGCACGAGTGCGAGCGCCAGGTCGAGCCGGCGCTTCATCCCGCCCGAGTAGCCGCCCACCTTGCGGTCGGCCGCGTCGGTCAGGCCTACGCGCTCGAGCAGATCGACCGCCCGGCGGCGGCGCTCGCCGCGGTCGAGGCCGTGCAGGGCGCACTGCAGGTGCAGGTGCTCGCGCCCGGTCAGGACCGGATCGAGCGCAGCCTCCTGGAGGGCGGCCCCGATCGCCGCCCTGACCAGAAAGCCCTCGGTGGCGACGTCGTGCCCGGCCACGCGGGCGCGGCCGGCCGTGGGCGGCAGGAGCGTGGTCAGGATCAGGACGGTCGTCGACTTGCCGGCGCCATTGGGGCCGAGGAAGCCGTAGATCTCACCGGGCTCCACACGGAGGTCGATCCCGTCCACCGCGCGGATGCCCCCCTTGAACTCGCGGACAAGACCGTCGATCTCGATGCTCCGCTCGCCCGCCACGGAGAGGTAGGTTACGTGCCGGGTTCACAGCGAAGGGAGATCCATGAAGTTTCACACGACCGAGTCCGGCGCGAAGCTCGTCACGCTGATCCCGGGCGACGGCATCGGGCCGGAGGTGGTCGACTCCGCGCGGCGGATCGTCGAGGCAGCAGGCGCGCGCGTCGAGTGGGAAGAGCGCCAGGCAGGCGCGAGCGTGTTCCAACAGGGGCTCGCCACCGGCGTTCCCGACGACACGATCGAGTCGATCCGAAAGACCCGCGTCGCGCTCAAGGGGCCGCTCGAGACCCCCGTAGGCTTCGGCGAGAAGAGCGCGAACGTCACCCTGCGCAAGCTGTTCGAGACGTACGGGAACATCCGCCCGGCCCGCGAGCTGCCCGGGATCGCGACGCCGTACTCCGGGCGCGGCATCGATCTCGTCGTCGTCCGTGAGAACGTCGAGGACCTCTATGCCGGCATCGAGCACATGCAGACCCCGGGCGTCGCCCAGTGCCTGAAGCTGATCTCGCGCAAGGGCTGCGAGAAGATCGTTCGCCTCGCGTTCGAGCTCGCCCGCGCGGAGGGCAGGACACTCGTCCACTGCGCGACCAAGTCGAACATCATGAAGCTGACCGAGGGGATGCTGAAGCGCACCTTCGAGGAGGTCGCGCCCGAATACCCGGAGATCGAGGCGCAGCACATCATCATCGACAACTGCGCCCACCAGCTCGTGAAGCGCCCCGAGCAGTTCGACGTGATCGTGACCACGAACATGAACGGGGACATCATCAGCGACGAGTCCTCGGCGCTCGTCGGAGGCCTGGGCTTCGCGCCCTCCGCGAACATCGGCTCGGAGGTCGCGATCTTCGAGGCCGTGCACGGCTCGGCACCGAAGTACGCGGGCAAGAACGTGATCAACCCGACGGCGCTGATCCTGTCGGCGGTGCTGATGCTGCGGCACCTCGGCGAGTTCGAGCCGGCCGCCGCGGTCGAGGGCGCGCTCCTCGCGACGCTCGCGCAGGGCCGGACGACGCGCGACATCGCCGGCGACGACGGCTCCGCCCTCTCGACGACGGAGTTCACGGAGGCCGTGATCGGGAACCTCGGCGAGGCCCCGGCCGGCTGGGAGCCGCGCGACTACAAGCCGCTTCGGCTCCCGGACGTCTCCACCGCGCCGGACTTCGTCTCGGAGCCGTCGCGACGTGTGGTCGGGGTCGACGTGTTCGTCGAGTCCGCGCTCGGGCCGCAGGAGCTGGGTCGAAGCCTCGAGGAGAAGGCCACAGGCACCCGCCTTCGGCTGAAGGCGATCTCGAACCGCGGCACACGGGTGTACCCGCCAACGGGGGCGATGACCGACTGCATCGACCAGTGGTTCTGCCGCTTCACGCTCGGCGGCAACGGCGGGGAGCTCGCCGACGACGAGATCGCGGAGCTCGTGCGGAGGATCGGCTCGACGCACCGGTGGATGCACCTCGAGAAGCTGCAGGAGTTCCACGGCGAGGAGGGCTTCACGAAGGCCCAGGGCGAGGACTGACGCGCGCGCGGCTCGCATAGAATGACCGCCCCCGGGGCGACGGGCGTTGCCCCTTGCGTGCCGATTGGAGGACGCTATGGCGCCACTGACCGAAGTCGAAGGGATCGGGCCCGCCTACGCCGACAAGCTCCGGGAGGCGGGTGTCGCGACCACCGACGCGCTGCTCGAGCGTGGCTGCGACCGCAAGGCCCGGCAGGCCCTCGCCGAGGCGACGGGGATCAGCGACCCCCAGATCCTGCGCTGGGTCAACCAGGTCGACCTCTTCCGGATCGACGGGGTCGGCGAGCAGTACGCCGAGTTGCTCGAGGCGGCCGGGGTCGACTCGGTCCCGGAGCTCGCGCAGCGCAACGCGGCGAACCTCCAGGCGAAGCTCGCCGAGGCGAACGCGGCCCGGAACCTGGTCCGCCAGGTTCCGGTCGAGAGCCAGGTGGCGCGGTGGATCGAGGAGGCGAAGGCGCTGCCGCGGGTCGTCACCCACTAACCGACCACACACCCCACCCCGGGGCGGGTCAGACCCGCCCTACAGGGTGGGGACTTCTGCGCGCGGGTAGCGGGCGCGCACGCCGTCGACGAACGCCGCGAGGCGGTCGGCGAGGGCGGGGTCCTCGACCTCGAGCACGTTCTCGGCGTTCGACTCCCCCGAGCGCGAGAGGTTGTAGCTACCGAGGAAGACGGTGTCGTCGGCGACCGTCACCTTCGCGTGCATGAAGTCGTGCACCGAGTCGGGGCGCCACGGCGTCGAGTGCTTGGCGGAGAACTCCGCGTTGCCGAGGGCGGCGGCGAGCAGCGGGATCTTCCAGCCGGCGTTCCCGTTCACGCGCCACTGCTCGGCGACCTGCGCGACCTGCGGCGCGTCGACGACGCCCGCCACGTCCACTCTCCCGTCGGTGGCGATCTGCGCGAGCGTGCCGAGAATCGGCCCCGAGGTGATCACGGGCGAGCAGATCCGCACACGCCGCCGAGCGCGGTCGAGCTTCCGCGCGATCCGGTGGGCGAGCGCCGTGCCGCGACCGGGCGTGAACCACGCCCGAACCGCCGTGCCGTCGACGCTGACCGCGCGCGGCTCGACGTCGCCCGAGCCCGCGACGGCGCCGGCGTGCCAGAGCTGGTGGAAGTCCCGGGCGTAGGCCCCGGCGATCCCGGGCGAGTCCACTCGCGCGAAAACGTTCTCCTGGCGGCTCCAGGCGTCCTCGGTCCAGTTGGCCGAGCCGGTCAGGACGCTCTCCCCGTCCCTGACCGCGTACTTGTGGTGCATCAGATCGGGTACGCCCGGGATCGCCTTCACGGCGACGGGCAGGGTCTCGAGCAGGTCGGGCACGTGACGCGGCGGCGGCGGCACGGGGATCGGCCCCGGATGGTCGACGTTGAAGACGACGCGCACCACGACGCCGCGCCCGCCGGCGGCAGCGAGCGCGCGGGTGACGGGCTCGGCTTCCGGCCCTTCGAGCTGCACGTCGTAGAGGGCGAGGTCGAGCGTCCGCCGCGCACGATCGAGGAATGCAGCCACCTGCTCGGCGAGCTCGAGGGCGGTCTGACCGCCGTCGGTGAGCGTCGTGACGGCGATCGCCACCCCGCGGGCAACTATAGTGGCGCGGCCGCGATGGCGAGTGCAGGCGACTACGCGGAGCGACTGGCGCGGCACGCGCGGTACGTGAACGCGCCGTACGTCCGATTCCTGGAGCGCCTCGGGCTCGACCTCGACATCGTCCGCGCCGAGGGCGCGGTCGTCGCCGACGCTTCTGGCAGACGCTACGTGGACTGCATCGCCGGCTACGGGAACCTGAACGTCGGCCATAACGACCCGCGCGTGATCGGTGCCGCCGTCGCCGAGCTCACCTCCTCACACCCGTTCAACCTCCCGTTCCTCTCCGACGCCGAGAGCCGCCTCGCCGAGCGGCTTGCCGTGGTCACGCCGGGAGACCTCGAGTGCAGTCTGATCGTGAGCAGCGGCTCCGAGGCCGTCGACAGCGCGCTCAAGCTCGCCAGGCTCGCGACCGGCAAGCCGGGCGTCATTGCAGCTCACGGCGCCTGGCACGGCTTCACGTTCGGGGCGCTCAGCGTCTCCGAGCCGGCGATGCGCCGCGGCTTCGGCCCCCTCCTCCCGGGTGTGGCGCACGTGCCGTACGGCGACGCGACAGCGGTCACCGAGGCAATCGACGGGCAGACGGGCGCGGTGCTGATCGAGCCGATCCAGGCCGAGAGCGGTGCCGTCGTCCCGCCCGACGGATACCTGCGGGAGCTCGCAGCCACCTGCGAGGAGCGCGGGGTCGTGTTCGTGCTCGACGAGATCAAGACCGGGATCGGGAAGACGGGCCGGCTGTTCGATTGCGAGCATGAGGGCGTCACCCCGGACGTGCTCCTGTGCGGCAAGTCGCTCGGCGGCGGCGCGATGCCGATCGGGGCGCTCGTCGCGCGACGCCCCCTGTTCGCGAAGCTCGGCCTCAGCTTCCCGATGTCGGCCTCGTCCGCAGCCGGCAACGCGCCCGCCTGCGCCGCGGCGCTCGCGACCCTCGACGTCGTCCGCTCCGACGACCTGTGCGACCGGGCCGCCGCCAGCGGCGCCCTGATCCTCGAGAGGCTCCGGGAGCTCGCAGTCGAGGCGGCGCCGCTCGTCACCGGGGCAAGCGGTCGCGGCCTCCTGCTGGCCCTCCACACGGACAGCCTGAGGACCGCGACGGAGATCGTGCGGGGCTGCATCCGGCGCGGGGTGCTCGTCGCGAGCGCGTTCTGCGACCGCACCCGGATCCTCGTCGAGCCCCCACTCTGCATTGCCGACGACGACGTGGAGACGGTACGCTCGGCACTCCGGGAGTCCGTACGGGAGGTGGCTCGAGCAGCATGAGCGCGAAGCCGGAGTTCACGACCGCGATGGCGGAAGCGTACGCCGTCGAGGGACCGTATGTCGACTTCGGGCGCGGCGTCCTCGGCGACGAGACGATCGTCGAGGCGATCGTTCGCGCGCCGCTCTCGATGATGAACCGCCACGGTCTGATCGCCGGCGCGACCGGCACGGGCAAGACGGTGACGCTCCAGGTGATCGCCGAGCGGCTCTCGGCCCAGGGCGTGAGCGTGTTCACCGCGGACGTGAAGGGAGACCTCTCCGGACTGTCCGTCCCGGGCGCCGCCGAGGGGCCGGCACCGAAGCGCATGAGCCGGCTCGGCCTGCCCTACGAGCCGGCCGCGTTCCCCGTCGAGTTCCTGTCCCTCGGCGGGATCGGGCCGGGCGTGCCGGTACGCGCCACCGTCTCGGACTTCGGCCCGCAGCTGCTCGCGAAGATCCTCGACGCGAACGACACCCAGGCGGACAGCCTCGCGCTGCTCTTCCGCTTCGCCGACGAGCGCGGCCTGCCGCTGCTCGACCTCGCCGATCTGCGGGCGCTCCTCACCTACCTCGGCTCGGAGGACGGCCGCGACGCGCTCCAGGGGATCGGCGGCGTCGCCCCGCAGACCGTCGGCGTCCTGCTGCGGTCGCTGGTCGCGCTCGAGGACGGCGGCGGCACCGAGCTGTTCGGCGAGCCGCAGTTCGACGTGGCCGACCTGCTGCGCGTCGCCCCGGACGGACGCGGCGTGATCTCCTGCCTCGAGCTGCCGGCGGTCCAGGACCGCCCACGGCTGTTCTCGACCGCGCTCATGTGGCTGCTCGCCGAGTTGTTCGAGGAGCTCCCTGAGGTCGGCGACCTCGAGCAGCCGAAGCTCGTCTTCTTCTTCGACGAGGCGCACCTCCTGTTCAGCGGCGCCACGAAGGCGTTCCTCGAGTCGATCGTGCAGACCGTCCGGATGATCCGCTCGAAGGGCGTGGGCGTGTTCTTCTGCACGCAGGTGCCGAAGGACGTGCACGAGGACGTGCTCGCCCAGCTCGGCAACCGCGTCCAGCACGCGCTGCGGGCGTTCACCCCCGACGACGCGAAGGCGCTGCGGGCGGCGATCGCGACCTACCCGAAGTCGGACTTCTACGACCTCGAGGAGCTCTTGCCGTCGCTCGGTATCGGCGAGGCTGCGGTGACGATCCTGTCGGAGTCCGGTGTGCCCACACCGGTCGCCCACACGAAGATGCGGGCCCCCGCGTCCCGGATGGGCCCCGCCGACGACGTCGCCGCGGCGGCCAAGGCCTCGCCGCTGTGGGCGAAGTACGGAACGCGGGAGGAGAGGGAGTCGGCCCGTGAGAAGCTCGCAGCCCGTCTCGAGAAGCAGGAGAAGGCGGCCGAGGCGAGATCGAGCGAGGGGGAACGCGCGAGCACCCGATCGAGGAAGAAGCGCGGCAACGTCCTCACCGACCTGCTCGGCTCCAGTACCGGCAGGTCGATCCAGCGCGAGATCCTCCGCGGCGTGTTCGGGTTGCTGAAGCGCAAGCGCTGACGCGGGCCCGAGCGGCCCGGCCCGCCCAGACATGCCCGGGGGCCAGGCCCCGGGACATGTCCGCGACAGGGGCCTAGGCGCTCCACCGAGCCGCCGACCCGGTCATGCCCCGGGCGGACACGTGTCCGTCTCGGCCAGCGCCGCCAGCCCGCCCCCGAAACGGCGACGAGCCGAGAATCTCAGTGCCTGCGCCTCAAGGGGTCAGACCCCGGGGTCTGACCCCGCCGGTTGCCCGGCGGGGCGCCCCACCGGCGATTAGGGCCATGTCAGGGCGCCTGGCCCCAAGGCATGTCTCCCCCCGCCCCCCAGTCGTCGATCAGGCGGCGGGG
>CAYJLE010000057.1:0-8533 GCA_964370985.1 uncultured Gaiellales bacterium
GCGGGCGAGCACGGCCTCGCGGACCTGTCGATGGGCACGACGCAGGACTACCGGGTCGCGGCGGAGGAGGGCGCGACCTTCGTCCGCGTGGGATCCGTTCTGTTCGGGCGGTAACATTTCGAGCAAATGGGTCTCGCCAGTGTCTGGAACCGGGCGCTCGTGTACTTCGGCATCGCCGAGGAGGACGACGAGTACTGGGACGAGGACTTCTCCGCCGAGGCCGAGCTGGAGCGCAGCTACTCCGAGCGGCCGAACGTGCGCAGGCTCCATCGACCCAGAGCCGCCCGCGAGGAGTTCGACGACTGGTCGGAGCCTGACGCGCCACCGCGTGCACCGGCGACCGCGTCGCGCCGCGCCGCCCAGCGCCCACCGCTCGAGGCAGTCTCCGGCTCGGGGGGCGGCTCCGCGCAGCGCGTTCACCTGGTGATGCCGCGCAGCTTCAACGACGCCCAGTCGGTGGCGGACAAGTTCAAGGACTCGGTCCCGGTGATCCTGAACCTCCAGAATGCCGACCCCGACCTCGCGAAGAGGCTGATCGACTTCTCGAGCGGCCTCACGTACGCCCTCAGCGGCGGCATGCAGCGCGTCGCGGACAAGGTGTTCCTGCTCACGCCTCGCAACGTCGAAGTGTCGGCCGAGGAGCGGGCGCGCATGCTCGAGCGCGGCTTCTTCAACCAGGCGTAGGCCGGAAGCGGCCAGCCCGGATGCTCGAACCGCTACCGCTGGCCGACGCGATCTCGACGGCGATCCGCTTCGTCACGGCGCTCTACTACGTCTACCTGCTCCTGATCTTCGTCTACATCCTGACGTCCTGGATCAGGCTTCCCTACAGCCCGTGGCTGTCGCGCTTCCAGCGCTTCCTCTACGACACGGTGAACCCGTACCTGTCGCTGTTTCGCCGCCTCCTGCCCGGGCTGCGCCTGGGCGGCGTCGGGCTCGACCTGTCCCCGATCCTCGGCATCCTCGCCCTATCAGCGGCATGGAGGTTGATCGTCGCCGGCATCGAACAACTCCGGTGAGATGACGATCACACCGGTCGAGATCCGGCACGTCCGGCTGCGGCGCGGCCTTGCGGGATACAGAACGGCGGCGACGAAGCGGCTGCTCGAGCAGATCGTCGCGAGCTACGAGGAAGCCTGGCGCGAGCGGGCCGATCTCCGCGACGAGGTCGAGCGGCTCGAGGGAGAGCTCGCCCGCTTTCGCGACCTCGAGCGGCTCCTGCGCGACACGATGATGTCCGCGGAGCGGGCCGCCGAGGACCTGCGCACGCAGGGCCGGCGTGAGTACGAGCTGACGGTCCAGGAGGCCCGGCTGAAGGCGCGCGAGATCGTCGACGCCGCCGAGGCCGAACGTGAGCGGCACCTCGCCGAGATCCGGCGGCTCCAGGCTGCCAGGGCGGCCATCCGCGCCGATCTCGAGACCGCGCTCGGAGAGCTCGCGGAGCGGGCGGAGCTCGAGGACACGGGCGAGCTTCGGCTTCCCGGCCAGGCCGCCTGACAGGCGTCCAGGCACCATGGGATACACTGGCGCGGCCGGCAAGCGGTCTTCCGACCGGCCGGCGCGTGTATCGGTGCGCGTCTCCCCCGGGGCCGCACGAACCGAAATCGTCGGACGCCACGGAGATGGGTGGAAAGCACGAGTTGCCGCGCCCGCGGAGCGTGGGCGAGCCAATCAGGCCCTGCTCGACCTCCTCGTCGCGACGCTCGGGGTCGAGCGGCGACGCGTTCGCCTCGTCTCGGGGCAGACGTCGCGGGATAAGGTGATCGAGGTGGATGGCATGACCAGCGACCAGGCCGAGCGGCTCCTCGCTGCCCGGCAGCGAAGGGAGACAACGTGAACACCGAGCGCTTCCGGGATCTCCTCCTCGACGAGCGGCAGCGGGTGGCCAGCGCGATCGAGCACCTGCAGACCGAGAACGCGGGATCGATGGACGAGGAGGTTCCGGAAACGGGTATGGCCGACACGGCCACCGTAACGGTCGACCGCGAGCTGGACTACTCCCTGGAGGAGAGCTCGGCGCACGTGCTGGCGGCTATCGACGCGGCACTGTCACGTATCGAAGGGGGGACCTACGGCACCTGCGGCCGCTGCGGTAGCCCGATCGGCGAGGCGCGGCTCGAAGCCAAGCCGTATGCAATCCTGTGCATCGACTGCAAGCGGCTGGAGGAGCGGGGCTGAGCGAGCATTCCCACCCGACGGAGATCCGGGTCGGCGCGATCACGGATGGTCGCGTCCCCGTCTCGGTCGTATCCCGGGCTGTCGCGGCCGGACGGCGGCAGTGGGTGGCGATGCTGGTCGTTGCCGCCGCCGGCGTCGCGGCCGACCAGGTCACGAAGGAGATCGTGCGGGCCCAGCTCGCCCTCGGCGACGCCGTAGAGGCGACGAGCTTCTTCTCGCTCCACCACATCCGCAACACCGGCATCGCGTTCGGGATGTTCCCGGGCGCCGCGGCGCCCGTGACGATCCTGACCGCGATCGCGGTCGCCTGGATGCTCTTCTACTTCGCCAGGGCGGGCGCCCGTCACCCGTTCCTGCCCGTCGCATTCGGGTTCCTGCTCGGCGGCAGCGTCTCCAACCTCGCCGACCGGCTCCGGCAGGGGTACGTGACCGACTTCCTCGACCCCGTCTACTGGCCGGCGTTCAACCTCGGCGACGTCTTCATCACGGTCGGGGTGGCGGTGCTGCTCGCGATCTTCGTCGTCGGGGAACGTCGCCCACGCCTGCACCGGCGCGGGCCGCCGCGGAGCTGAGGGCACCATGGAGCTCCGGCTCGCCGTCTCGCCAGGGGCAGCGGGCGAACGGCTCGACCGCTGGCTCGCAGCCGCCTCCGAGGTCGGCTCGCGCTCCGAGGCCGAACGGCTGCTCACCGCCGGCCGGGTGCTCGTGGACGGGCGTCCCGTACCGAAGAGCCGGCGGCTCGAGGGCGGCGAGGAGGTCGTGGTCGACCTGCCCGGGCCCGTGGCCTCAGCGCTGCGACCCGAACGCCTCGACCTCGTCGTCGCCTACGAGGACGAGTACCTGCTCGTCGTCGACAAGCCCCCGGGCATGGTCGTGCACCCGTCCGCCGGTCACGCGAGCGGAACACTCGTCCACGGCCTGCTGGGACGGGGGGTCGCCGGCGGGGGGGAGCCCGGCCGCCCCGGCATCGTCCACCGCCTCGACCGCGACACATCGGGGCTCCTGGTCGTCGCCCGGGACGCCGAGACCCACCGGAGGCTCCAGCGGCTGCTCCGCCGCCGCGAGCTGACCCGCGAGTACCTGGCGCTGGCATGCGGCCGGCCTCGCTCGTGGCGCGGGCGGATCGAGGCACCGCTGGGGCGCGACCGCAACGACCGCACGCGCGTGTCGCTCGACACGGCCTCGCCGCGCGAGGCGATCACGCACTTCGAGGTGGCCGAGCTCGGCCCGGCGCACGCGCTCCTGCGGGTGAGGCTCGAGACCGGCAGGACGCACCAGATCCGCGTGCACCTCGCGACGATCGGCCTGCCCGTCGCGGGAGATCCCGTGTACGGACGGCCGGGCGAGCTCGGCCTTACGAGGCAGTTCCTGCATGCGGCGCGGCTCGCCTTCCCGCACCCCGTCAGTGGCGAGGCGGTGGACGTCGCGTCGCCCCTGCCGCCCGACCTGGCCTCCGCGCTCGAGCGTGCGCGGGGCGGGGGCGCCCCTGCTGCCGGCCCGGTTGGCTAGAATCGGGTGACCTGAAACCTACCCGGCGGGGAAGGGGAGGGTGGCGGTGCCGGAGCGTCGAGCCCGGTTCCACCCGCCCGCCGCCGGTGCGTCAGCTAACCGAAGGGGGATCGACCGATGTCTGTCGTCACGATGCGCGAGCTTCTGGAGGCCGGAGTGCATTTCGGCCATCAGACGCGCCGCTGGAACCCCAAGATGCGCCGCTTCATCTTCACGGAGCGCGGTGGCATCTACATCATCGATCTGCAACAGACGCAGCAGCTCCTCGAGCAGGCGCACGCGTTCGTCCGCAACATCTCAGAACGCGGTGGCAGCGTGCTGTTCGTGGGAACGAAGAAGCAGGCTCAGGACGCCGTGGCCGACCAGGCGAAGCGCGTCGGGATGCCGTACGTCAGCCACCGCTGGCTCGGCGGCCTCCTGACGAACTGGCGGACGATCTCGGAGCGGATCGAGCGCCTCCACGAGCTTCGCCGGCTGCGCGACGAGGGCCAGCTCGAGCTGCTCCCGTCGAAGGAGCGAATCGGCATGCTGGCCGAGCTCGAGAAGCTCGACACGAATCTCGGCGGCGTCGCCGACATGCAGCGGCTGCCCGACGCGGTGTTCCTGATCGACCTGCGCAAGGAGCAGCTGGCGGTGCGCGAGGCCCGGCGGCTCGGGCTGCCGATCATCGGTCTCGTCGACACGAACTGCGATCCGGACGACTCCGACTTCGTGATCCCCGGCAACGACGACGCGATCCGGGCCTGCAGCTTGATCGCCCGCGTCGTCGCCGACGGGATCGCTGCCGGCTCGCGCCGCGTCGAGCCGGAGGAGTTAGCGGCGGCCGCCGCGAACGGGGCCGCCGAGCCGGAGGCTCCGCCGGACCCGAGCCCCCCGCCCCCGGCCGCGGTCGCGCCCGCCGAGGCCGCCCCCGCGGCGCCCCCCCCCGAGCCGGCCATGGAGCCGGTGGCCGACCTCGTGCCCGACCCGGCCCCCGCCGCCGAGGAGCCGGCCGCGCCCGCCCCCGAAGAGCCGGCTGCCCCCGCCGCCGCCGAGAAGCCGGCCGCGCCCGCCGCCGCCGAGGAGCAGGTGCCGGAATGAGCGCCACGATCCCGGCCGGCCTGGTCAAGGAGCTGCGCGAGCTGACGGGCGCCGGCATGATGGACTGCAAGCGCGCGCTCGAGGAGACCGCCGGTGACGTGCAGGCCGCCCAGAAGCTCCTGCGGGAGAAGGGAATGGCAGCGGCGACGAAGCGCGCGTCGCGCGAGACGACCGAAGGCGTCGTCCTGACCCGTGCCGAGGGCGACCGGGGGACGATGGTCGCCGTCGGCTGCGAGACGGAGCCCGTGTCGAAGAACGACGAGTTCCGGGCCTTCGCCGCGCGTGTCCTCGACGTCGTGGACGCGGACGGGCCAGAGGCCGCGGGCAGCGTCGAGGACGAGCGGGTCGAGCTGGTCGCGCGAATCGGGGAGAACATCGTCGTCCGGGGCGCCGCACGGGTGCGGGCCGGGGAGGGCGAGGTCGTCGCAGCGTACGTGCACCCGCCCGCCAACAAGATCGGCGTGCTCGTGCGGGCGCGCGCCACCCCGGAGCTCGCGCGCCTCGTCGCCATGCACGTGTCGTTCGCGAACCCGGGGTACCTGGGCCGCGACGAGATTCCGGAGGCCGCGATCCAGGCAGAGCGCGAGGTGTACGAAAAGCTCCCGGACGTGCAGGCGAAGCCCGAGGAGATCCGGGCTCGGATCGTCGACGGGATGCTCGCCAAGCGGTTCTTCGCCGAGAGCGTGCTGTCCGATCAGGCGTGGATCCATGACGACTCCCTCACGGTCGGCAAGGCGCTGACCGAGCACGCGGCAGAGGTGCTCGAGTTCGTGCGCTACTCGCTCGCGGAGTGACCGGCGAGCCGGAGGGGACGGCCCCCGCCCGGCTCGAAGAGCCGGAGGCGGAGCCCGCGTTCCGGCGGATCCTGATCAAGCTGTCGGGAGAGGCTCTCATGGGCTCCGAGCCCTACGGGATCGATCCCGCGCGAGTCGACGCGATCACGCGCGAGATCGACGGGCTCGCGCGTCGGGGTGTCGAGGTCGCGCTGGTCGTCGGGGCCGGGAACATCTACCGCGGCCTCGCCGCGGCCGCTGCGGGGATGGACCGGGCGACCGCCGACTACTCGGGCATGCTCGCGACGCTCCTGAACTGCCTGACGATCCAGGACGCACTCGAGCGGCGGGGCGCGCAGACGCGGGTCCTGTCCGCGATCACGGTCAGCGAGGTCGCCGAGCCGTACATCCGCCGCCGGGCGATCCGCCATCTCGAGAAGGGGCGGGTGGTGATCTTCGCCTGCGGCACCGGCAACCCGTTCTTCACCACGGACACCGCCGCGGCCCTGCGCGCGCTCGAGATCGGCGCGCAGGCGATCCTGATGGGCAAGAACGGGGTGGACGGGGTCTACGACGGCGACCCGCGCGAGGATCCCGGCGCGTCGTTCCTTCCGGCCCTCACGCACCGTGACGCACTCGAGCGAGGCCTCCGGGTGATGGACACGACCGCGCTCTCGCTCTGCATGGACAACGAGCTGCCGATCCACGTGTTCGGTCTAGACGACGAGCGGAACATCGGTCGGCTCGTGTCCGGCGAACGTATCGGCACGATCATCTCGACGCCTGGGAGGGACGCATGATCGACGAGCTGCTCGACGACGCCAAGCGCCGCATGGACAAGTCCGTGGAGGCAGCTCTGCACGAGTTCAACACTGTCCGGACGGGGCGCGCCTCCGCCGCGCTGCTCGACCGCGTCGACGCCGACTACTACGGGGAGAAGACCCCGATCAAGCAGCTCGCGACCATCAACGTGCCCGAGCCGCGCCTCCTGACCGTGCAGCCGTTCGACCCGGGCTCCGTGAAGGCGATCGAGCGGGCGATCATGGAATCGGACCTCGGCCTCCAGCCTTCGAACGACGGCAAGCTGATTCGCCTCCCGATCCCCCAGCTCACCGAGGAGCGCCGCAAGCAGCTCGTCAAGGTGGTGCGGCACCTCGCCGAGGAGGGCCGCGTCGCGATTCGCAACGTCCGGCGCGACGTGATGCACGACCTGAAGGAGCTGGCCCGCGACGGCGAGGTCGGTGACGACGACGAGCGCCGGGCCGAGGAGAAGCTCCAGAAGCTCACCGACGAGCACGTGCACCGGATCGACGAGCTCCTGAAGAAGAAGGAAGAGGAGATCATGGAGGTCTGAGGGGCTTCGCCCCGGAAGCCCTCCGGCCCCGTTCGGTGAACGTGCTGACCCGACTTCGAACCCTCCGGGGGCTGAAGCCGGCGCGCGCGCCGGCGCGTCCGGCTACCGCCCGCGCGGTAGCGATCATCATGGACGGGAACGCCCGCTGGGCGCGCAAGCGCCATCTGCCGGTGATCGCCGGACACGACGCGGGGACGCGGGCGCTGCACCGGACGATCGACGCCGCGATCGACCTCGGCATCGAGTCGCTGTGCGTGTTCGCGTTCTCGACCGAGAACTGGGCGCGGCCGCGGCACGAGGTCGAAGCGCTGATGGAGCTGTTCGGCGACGCGGTCGAGCGGGAGCGTCCGCATCTCCTGCGCCAGGGTGTTCGAGCCCGCTTCGTCGGTCGGCGTGACCGGGCGCCCGCGAACGTGCGTGCGACGATGGAAAAGCTCGAGGAGACGACGCGGCACGGCACGCGGCTCGACCTGTGGATCGCGTTCGACTACGGTGGCCGGGGCGAGCTCGTAGACGCCGCACGGCGGCTCGTCGAGGACGGTGTCGATCCCCGCGCCGTCGACGAGAACGCCGTCGCATCGCGCCTCTACGCTCCCGGGATGCCCGAGCCCGACCTCCTGATCCGCACCTCCGGCGAGTTTCGGATGTCGAACTTCCTGCTCTGGCAGGTCGCATACTCCGAGCTCGTGTTCCTCGACACCCTCTGGCCCGACTTCGGCGAGCGTGATCTCCGCCACGCCCTCGACGAGTACGCGGGCCGCCGCAGGCGCTTCGGCGGACGATGAGCAACGTCGCTTCTCGCGTCGCGGTAGCCGCGGTCGGGCTGCCCGTCGTGCTCGGGGCTGCCTACCTCGGCGGGTGGTGGCTGCTCGCCCTCGTGGCGGCGGCCGGCGTGCTAGCGCTCGACGAGCTCTACCGTGCGGGGAGGCAGTTCCGCGCGCTGACGCTGGCCGGCTTCGCCGGTCTCCTCGCCACCCTGGTCGGCGTCCAGGTGGGCGGGGCGGGGTGGCTCGCGGGCGGCGTGTTCCTGACGCTGCCGCTCGCCTTCGTGCTCGTGCTGTTCGCGGAGACGCGCCAGGCAGCCACGGTCTCGCTCTCGTTCACCATTCTCGGGGTCGTCTGGGTCGGCCTCGGGCTCGGTCACCTCGTGCTCCTGCGCGCGATCCCCGCGCACGGACGCGACGCGTTGATCGCGCTGCTCCTTGCCGTGTTCGCCACGGACACGTGCGCCTACGCGGTCGGAAAGCTCGTGGGCCGTAGGAAGATGGCGCCGGCCGTGTCCCCGGGGAAGTCCTGGGAGGGGTTCGTGGGCGGCGCCGTCGGCGGCGTGTTCGTGACGTGGGTGTGGCTGTACCCGCTCGAGGGCTTCGTCGAGCAGTGGCAGGCGATCGTGCTCGGTGCCGCGATCGTGCTGGCCTCCACCGTCGGCGACCTGCTCGAGTCGCTGTTCAAGCGCAACGTCGGGGTCAAGGACACGGGCGCGCTGCTCGCTGGCCACGGCGGCGTCTTCGACCGGATCGACAGCATCCTCGTCGCGGGCCCGGCCGCGTACTACGTGCTGGTGGCGTTCGATGCGGCGCCGCTCTGAGCCTGGATCCACCGATCTGCGCGGACGGTGCGCCCGTCTGGGCTCGCCAGG
>CAYJLE010000058.1:0-8164 GCA_964370985.1 uncultured Gaiellales bacterium
ACCGACACCTCGAAAGAACCACCGCCACGGGTTGACTCTCATAGAAGCATCCCCTTGAGTCGCGGGGACTCAGATCTCGGGAAGCGGGTCCGCGATTCGATGGAGGGGCGGGCCCTGATCCGCACCGCGACGAGGGCGGGCGTATCTCCGGCCGAGGCGTGGGTCCGGTTCGGCGCATGGGGTCAGGGTCCGAGGCGGTGGAGCTCCGCGCGGATCAGGGCCGTCGCCCGCTCGAGGCGCTCGCGGTTCGCGGGGTCGTTCGGCCAGGCGCTCGCGCCGGACGGGTGGGGGAGGGGGATCGCGACCGCGTCCCCGAGCATGAGGCGCTCGCCGACGTGGCCGGACAGCCGCTCGAGGCCGAGGAGGCGCCGGGCCGCGAGGCCACCCACGGTCACGACGAGCGCCGGGCGCAGCAGCTGCAGCTCCCCGTCGAGCCAGGGCCGGCAGAGCTCCGCCTCGCGGCCGGAAGGCAGGCGGTCGCCGCGCCCGGACGGGCTCTTGCCCGGGTAGCAGCGCGTCACCGACGTGCAGTAGAAGAGGCGTGAGAAGGAGTCCTCGTCGAGGTCGAGCCAGCGGCGCAGCGTGCGGCCCGCGCGGCCGCGCCACGGGCGGCCCTCAACGCCCTCGACCGCGCCCGGCGCCTGGCCGACAAGCAACGCCCGCTGGCCCGCCCGCCCCTCGAACACCGGCGCCGACGCGATCGGGAACCCCTCCTCCGCGCACGCGCGACAGGCCCGGCAGTCGCGCTGCAGGGTGGCGAGGGAGCGATGGCAGGCGGGGGCGGGCAACGTCGTGCCGAGTCGGCCGAATATAGTCGGCCACCGTGGCTGCGCTGCCGCTCGAGTCCGTCCCGAACTTCTCCGCCGCCCGTGATGCGGCCGCCGTCGACGCGCTGCGGGCAGCGCTGGCCGCGCCCGCGCGGCTGCTCGACGTCCACGCGGATCAGGATCACAACCGCTCCGTGTTCACGCTCGTCGGGAGCGGCGAGGAGCTCGTCGAGACGCTGCTCGCCGGGATCGCCACCGCCGCCCGCACGATCGACCTGAACGCGCACGAGGGCGTGCACCCGCGGATCGGCGCCGCCGACGTCGTCCCGCTCGTGCCGCTGCGCCCGGGTGACGAGGCGCGCGCCCGCGAGGCGGCGCTCGCGCTCGCCGGCCGCGTCGCCGCCGAGCTCGAGCTGCCAGTCTTCTTCTACGGGAGCCTCACGGCCGACGGGCGCGGCCCCGCCTTCTTCCGCCACGGCGGCCCCGCGGAGCTCCAGCGGCGCATCGACGCGGGCGAGCTCGCCCCCGACCGGGGTCCCCGCCGCTTGCATCCGACCGCCGGCGGCGTCCTCGTCGGCGTGCGCCAGCCGCTCGTCGCTTTCAACGTGAACCTCCGCTCCCGCGATCTCGAGCTCGCCCGGCGGATCGCCCGCGAGATCCGGGAACGGGACGGCGGTCTCCCGGGCGTGCGCGCGCTGGGACTGCGGCTCGAGCGGGCCGGGCTCGTCCAGGTCAGCATGAACCTCGAGCGCTGGCAGGAGACCCCGCCGCATGCCGTCGTCGAGCGGATCGCGGAGGAGGCCGCCGCCCACGGCGTCGAGCTCGCGGGCAGCGAGCTCGTCGGTCTGATGCCCGCCGGCGCCGCCGTCGCGGCCGCGGCGTGCCAGCTGCTGCTGCCCGAGCTCGACGAGAGCTGCGTGCTCGAGCTGCGCCTGCTCGAGGGCTCGTGATGGCGGCGCTCGCCGTCAGGCGGCTGGCCGGCCTCGACCCAGCCGAGCGCCGCACGCTGCTCGAGCGCGCGACCGCCGAGATCTTCGACGAGGAGCTGAACCGCTCCGTTGCCGCGATCCTCGACGACGTGCGCCGCCACGGCGACGCTGCCGTCTGCCGCGCGCTCAGCCGCTTCGACGGCGTCGAGTGCCCGCCGGGGAGGCTGCGGATCGGGCCGGACGAGCTCGCGGCCGCGCGAGCCGCCGTGCCCGGGCCGGTCGTGGACGCGATCCGCACAGGGCTCGCGAACATCCGTGCCTTCAACGAGCTCGTCCTGGCCGACTCCTCCTGGGAGGCGGAGCTAGCGCCGGGGCTGACGGTCGGCGAGCAGACCGGGCCGATCGACTCCGCCGGCCTGTTCGTCCCGAGCGGCAAGGGCTCGTTCCCGTCGGTGCTGATGCAGATCGGGGCGCCCGCCGTCGTCGCCGGAGTCCGCGAGATCGCCGTCGTCGTGCCGCCCGCGGCCGGGCGTGGCCTCGACGTCGACCCGGCCGTGCTCGTCGTTGCCGCCGAGCTGGGGCTCGACAACGTGTTCCGCGCCAACGGCCCGGCCGGGATCGCCGCGCTCGCGTTCGGCACCGAGACGTTCCCGCGCGTGAGCAAGGTCGTCGGCCCGGGCAGCCCGGCCGTGACGGCGGCGCAGATCCAGGTGCAGCTCCACGGCTGCTCGACCGCGATGCTGTTCGGGCCGTCCGAGAGCCTCGTGATCGCCGACGACTCCGCCGATCCGGTGCTCGTCGCCGCGGACGTGCTCAACGAGGCGGAGCACGGTCTCGACTCGGCGGCGCTGCTCGTGACACCCTCCGAGCGGCTCGTCGCGTCTGTCGGCGTCGAGATCGACCGTCAGCTCGCGGAGCTGCCCGCGTGGCGGCGAGAGTATGCCGCCTCTGCGATCTCCCGCTTCGGCGGTGCGCTGCTCGTGCGCGACCTCGAGGAGGCGTGCGCGTTCGCGAACGAGTACGCGCCCGAGCACCTTCAGATCAACACCGCCGACCCGGGGGCGCTGCTGCCGAAGCTCGAGCACGCCGGCGAGATCCTGCTCGGCCCGACCCCGTTCTCGGCGGCGAACTACGTGCTCGGGATCCCCGCCACGCTCCCGACCGGCGGCTTCGCCCGCGTCTCGTCCGGCGTCAACGCGCGCGCCTTCGTGAAGACGACCTCGATCGGGAGCGCCACCCCCGAGGCGCTCGCGCGGCTCGCGCCCGCGATCCTCGCGCTCGCCGAGCACGAAGGCTTCCCCGCCCACGCCGCCGCGCTCCGCGTCCGGGGCCTCTCCTAGCGCCGCCCCGGCCCGGGTGTGCCTGCGATACTCGACGCTGTGGCGCCGTCGATCCCGAAGCTTCCCGCGAGGAAGCCCCGACCCGGGCGCGGCCGCCTCGACTACGTCGAGGCGCCGAGCACGAGTCAGCTTCGGTTCAACACCGCGGCGGCCCTCGTCGTGCTCGCGGCCGTCGCGCTCGTCGTCGGCCTCTCGATCTGGCTCGCGCTCGACTGAGCGCCAGCCGCCGACCAGGGCCGGGAGTGCCATAATCGCGTGGGATGGCCACGAAGAAGCAGCGACGCCGGCGGGAGAAGCTCCAGCGGCACGAGTACGAGTACGTCGTCGAGACGGAGGAGGGCGAGGAGGTGGTCGGGTCGCCCCGGCAGGTCGTGACCAGCGCCAGGGCGAAGGCGGGTGGCCCCCCGAAGGTGGTCGATCGGCGCGGGCGGGTGATCGCGCCGCCGACGTGGAGGCGCGTGCTCAAACGCGGCCTCATCTTCGGGCCGATCCTGCTCGTCCTGATGTTCGTGACCGGCGGTAACCTCGCGTTGGGGGCGAAGATCCTGAACGCGGCGGTTCTGCTCGCGATCTTCATCCCCTTCAGCTACCTCGTCGACACGATGATCTACCGCTCCGTGCAGCGCCGGCAGCGCCGCGACGCCGGCCGCTAAGACCCGACGCTCCGGCCCGGAGCGACCATCTAGACTCCGCGCCGATGGCCCTCGACGTCACGCAGCTGCCGCTCGGTCCGATCGAGACGAACTGCTACCTCGTGCGCCTGCCCGGGGCGGCGGAGGCGGTCGTCGTCGACCCGAGCGGGTCCGCCGCGGAGATCCGGCTCGAGCTGGCCGGGCGCGGCGCCCGCTGCGTCGCGATCCTCGTCACGCATGGCCACTGGGACCACCTCGGCGGCGTTGCCGACCTCGCCGAGGGAACCGGCGCGCCCGTGCATATGGCGGAGACCGAGCGGGCGCTGCTCGAGCAGGTGGCCGACTACCTGCCCCCGGGCGTGCACGTGCGCTCCTGGACGCCCGAGGTGTTGCTCCGAGGCGGCGAGACGCTCGAGCTCGCCGGGATCTCGTTCGAGACGATCTCCGTGCCGGGCCACTCGCCCGGTCACGTCGCCTACTCGGCTGACGGCTGCCTCTTCTCGGGGGACGTCCTGTTCGCGGGCTCGGTCGGGCGGACCGATCTCCCGGGCGCCGACTGGGAGGCGCTGCTCGGGTCGCTGCGGACGCTGGTCGAGAGCCTCCCCGCCGAGACCGTCGTCTACCCCGGGCACGGGCCCGCGACCACGCTCGGCCGCGAGCTCGCGACCAACCCGTTCCTGGGCGAGCTCAGGGCCGCGACGGACCGCGAGCCGTGAAGGTCGAGGCTCCCCGCGGCACGCACGACATCCTCCCGTCCGAGCAGCCGCTCTGGCAGCACGTGACCGGGGTTTGCGAGCGCCTCTGCGGCCTCTACGGCTACCGGCCGATCCAGACACCGGTCTTCGAGGACACGGCGCTGTTCGTTCGCACCTCCGGGGAGGGGTCCGACGTCGTCCAGAAGGAGATGTACACGTTCACCGACCGCGGTGGCCGCTCCCTGACGCTGCGCCCGGAGGCGACCGCGCCGATCTGCCGCGCCTACGTCGAGCACGGGCTGCACCGGGAGCCGCAGCCGCAGAAGCTCTACACGGTCGCGTCGATGTACCGCTACTCCGCCCCCCAGAAGGGACGCTTCCGGGAGCACTGGCAGCTCTCGGTCGAGGCGATCGGCTCCGCCGACGCGGGCGTCGACGCCGAGCTG
The DNA here is from genome assembly GCA_964370985.1 of uncultured Gaiellales bacterium. Lineage (GTDB taxonomy): Bacteria > Actinomycetota > Thermoleophilia > Gaiellales > Gaiellaceae > JAHDVS01. The sequence continues at coordinate 4,810 of CAYJLE010000058.1, forward strand.
ATCCAGCTCTACGACACGATCCTGCGCACGCTCGGCGTGTCCGCCTACCGCCTCGCCGTCAACTCGATCGGGGACACGGCGTGCCGGCCCGGCTACCTCGAGCGGCTTCGCAGCTGGCTCGCGGAGCACGACGGCGAGCTCGACGAGGACACCCGCGCGAAGGCGCGGACGAGCCCGCTTCGGGTCTTCGACAACCTCGATGCGAAGCCGCCCGGCGTGCGGGCCGCGCTCGCGGGCGCGCCGGCGATCGGGGAGTCGCTCTGCGGCGCCTGCCACGAGCACTTCGCGGCGGTCCTGCGGCTGCTCGACGCCTGCGGCGTCTCCTACGAGGTCGAGCCGACGCTCGTCAGGGGCCTCGACTACTACACGCGCACCACCTGGGAGTTCGTCGACCCAGCCGGCGGCGCGCAGTCCACGATCTCCGGCGGCGGGCGCTACGACGGGCTCGTCGAGGAGGTCGGCGGCCCGCCCACGCCGGGGGTCGGCTTCGGCGCCGGGATCGAGCGGCTCGTGCTCGCGCTCGAGGATGCCGGTGTGGCGGCCGAGCCGCCGGCGATCGACGTCTTCTTCATGTTCGGCGAGGGAGCCGACCGGACTGCCGCGCTCGCGCAGATGGCGCTGCTGCGAGCGGCCGGAATCGCCTGTGACGCCGACTATGCGGGCCGCTCGCCGAAGGGCCAGCGGACGCAGCTCGCGCGAAGCGGCGCCTCCGGCTGGGCGCTCGTCACCGGCGAGAGTGCGCGCGTGAAGCTCGGGCGGGAGACCGACGAGGCGACGGTTCCCGTCGAGCGGCTCGCGGAGGCGTTCCTCTCGTGACCCGCTGGCGCGACCTCATGTGCGGCGATCTGCGGGCCGACCGCGTCGGCGAGCGACTCGCCCTGGCCGGCTGGGTCGACACGCGCCGCGACCACGGTGGCGTCGTCTTCGTCGACCTGCGCGACCGGGCCGGCAAGTGCCAGGTCGTCATCAACCCGGAACGGGCCCCCGAGGCGTTCACGGCCGTGCACGGCGTGCGCAACGAGTTCGTGCTGCGGGTCGAGGGCGAGGTCGTCCGACGGGCGCCGGAGGCGGTCAACCCGGGCCTTCCGACCGGGGAGGTCGAGGTGCAGGCGGACTCGCTCGAGGTGCTCGCCCGCTGCCCGCCGCTGCCGTTCCAGCTCGACGAGGAGGGCGTCGACGAGACGCTGCGGCTCCGCCACCGCTGGCTCGACCTGCGCCGCCCGCGGCTCCAGCGCAATATCGGGCTGCGCGCGCGGATGGTCTCGACGATCCGCCGGGTGATGGATGCCGGCGGGTTCCTCGAGATCGAGACGCCGATCCTCGCGAAGCCGACGCCGGAGGGGGCGCGTGACTTCCTCGTGCCGAGCCGGCTGCAGAGGGGCAGCTTCTTCGCGCTGCCGCAGTCGCCGCAGATCTACAAGCAGCTGCTCGTGATCTCCGGGTTCGACCGCTACTACCAGATCGCCCGCTGCTTCCGGGACGAGGACCTACGGGCCGACCGCGTGCAGGAGATCACGCAGCTCGACGTCGAGATGGCGTTCCCGGACCGCGAGGTGATCTTCGCGCTGATGGAGGAGATGGCGACGGCCGTGTGGCGGGAGTGCATCGAGGTCGCGCTCGAGACGCCGTTCCCGCGCCTGACCTGGCACGAGGCCGACCGGCTGTACGGCTCGGACAAGCCCGACCTGCGCTTCGGGCTCGAGCTCGCGGACGCGACTGCGGTCACGCGCGGCTCCGGGTTCGGCGTCTTCGCCGGTGCCGAGGACGTGCGCTGCTTGACTGTACCGCGCGAGTACAGCCGCGGCGAGCTGGCCCAGCTCGAGGCGTTCGCGAAGGAATGGGGCGCGCCCGGGCTCGCGTACCTGATCTTCGGAGCGGACGGGGAGGTGCGATCCCCGATCGCGAAGTTCTTGTCGGAGGCGGAGATCGAGGCGGTGCGGCCTGTTCCCGGCTCGACCGTGCTGTTCGGGGCCGGCCCGCGCGAGCTCGTCTCGCGGGTGCTCGGCCAGCTTCGGCTGCACGTCGGGCAGGAGCTCGGGCTGGTCGCCGAGGGGGCGTGGCGGTTCGCGTGGGTGACGGACTTCCCGCTGTTCGAGTGGGCGGAGGACGAGCAGCGCTGGGCGGCGCGCCACCACCCGTTCACCTCGCCCGCGCCGGACTCGGAGCCGCTGCTCGAGAGCGACCCGGCCGCGGCGATCGCTCAGGCCTACGACCTCGTCTGCAACGGTGTCGAGATCGGTGGCGGGTCGATCAGGATCCACAGCACGGAGCTCCAGCAGCGCATGTTCGACGTCCTGCGGATCTCGCCGCAGGAGCAGCGCTCCCGCTTCGGGTTCCTCCTCGACGCTCTCGCGATGGGAGCGCCGCCGCACGGCGGCATCGCATTCGGGATCGACCGGATGACGATGCTGGTTGCGGGCGAGCGGAACCTCCGGGACGTGATCGCGTTCCCGAAGAACCAGGCGGGCGCAGATCCGATGACGGGGGCGCCGAGCGACGTCGAGCCGGCGCAGCTCGCGGAGCTGGGGATCAGGCTCGCTCCGGGCGTCGGCGGGTAGGAAGCCCGCCGCCCGCGTCGAATCTCGAAGGTTCCATGACCACGCTCATGCCGCTTCCGCGGCTCGAGGAGCTGCCCGTCGCCGTCAAGGGAGGGCTCGACCCTGCGGCCGTCGGCGACGCGCTGCGTCGCTTCCAGCTGCACGTTGCGTCTCTGAGCGCGCAGCTTCGCGAGCTGCAGGAGGCGCGGGCGGCGGCCCCGGAGATACCGGTGGTGGCCGAGGGCGGGGCGGCCCGCCGTGAGGCGGTCACGCTGGTGCGGGCGGCTTCGGCGTTCGCGGAGCGGATCGAGGCCGATGCGGTGCGCGAGGCGAACCGGCGTCTGCGGGACGCGGACGATGAGGTGCGTCGGCGCGGCGCGGACATCGCCGCGCGCGAGGTTGCCGTGGCCGCGCTCGAGCGCGAGCTCGAGGCACGGCGTTCGGCGCTGGTCGAGGAGACGCGTCGCGCGGCGGAGGCGGAAGCGTCGCGGCTCGTGGAGGACGCTACGCGCGAGGCGGCGGACATCGTCAGTGAGGCCCGCGCGGAGGCCGAGCGGCGCCTCGAGTGGGCGCGCGGGCAGGCCGAGCTGATCCTCCGCCGGGCGCGCGCAGCCGCCGAGCAGGGCCACCACATCCGCCGCGCGGGCTGACCGGGCGGGTCATGACCCGCCTCGAGGTGTCGGTGGAAAGTCGGGCCGTCGAGGGGTTGTCAAGGGGTCTGACCCCGGTATCGCGATACGAACCTGTCTCGGGTCGCCGGGCGGGTCAGCGTTCTGTGGCCGGCGAGATCTGAGTCGCCTCGTATCAAGGGGTCTGAC
>CAYJLE010000059.1:0-8043 GCA_964370985.1 uncultured Gaiellales bacterium
GCAGGTGGGCTGCGGGCTGGTGACCGCCGGGTGTCCTGGTGGGGGCGGGCGCCGTAACGCCGAGGCCCCGCAGGGGGGGGGGGGTCGGCGGCAGGGGATGCGAGGGGAGTCGCTCAGGGGGATGTCCGGAGCGCTCGACCGCATACTGCCCTGGCCCGCGAGCCCCGTGGGCATCGGGGTGGTGAAGATCGTGTGAGCGGGTGGTAACGGCAAGCCCCGCGAGCTCGCTGACTCGAATCGCACGCGAATTCCACCCGAAATGTGAAGAAGTCGTAACCCGGCCGATTTAGGCCTGCTCTGGGCGATTCGCGCCCGCGATACAATCGCCGGGTGGGAACGATCCGGCAGACGATCGAGCGGGAGCTCAAGCTGTCCGCCACACCGGATTTCCGGCTTCCGGAGCTGCCCGGAGAGCGGCTCGAGCCCCGCGTCTTCACCTCGACCTACGTCGACACGACCGACCTTCGGCTCGCCCGGGCGGGCGTCACGCTTCGCCGCCGCGCCGAGGCGGGTATCGGCGTCTGGCAGCTCAAGCTCCCGCACGGAGCCGACCGGCTCGAGCTCGAGCAGCCCGGGGGACCTTCGGCACCGCCGCCCGAGCTGCTCGACCTCGTCACCGCCTACCACCGCGGCAGCCGGCTCGATCCGGTCGCGAGGCTCCGCACGCGCCGCACGGGCGTCCGCGTCCACGAGCTGACGGGGCCGGTCGCCGACGTGACCCTGGACGCGGTCGCGGTGCTCGACGGGCGGCGAACCGCGCGTGCGTTCCAGGAGCTCGAGATCGAGCTGCTCGACAGCGATCGCTCGGCGCTCGAGCGCCTCGGCGCGGTGCTCGTCGCGGCCGGGGCCGGGCCGGGCGACACGCGCCCGAAGCTGTTCCAGGCGCTCCGGCTCGAGGCGCCCACCCCGGCGGCGCCACCACCGAGAGACGCCCTTCCGAGCAAGCATCTCCGCTCGATGCTCGGGGCCCAGTACCGCGCGATCCTGCGCCACGATCCGGGCACGAGGCTCGGCTCCGACCCGGAGGAGCTCCACCAGCTTCGCGTCGCCACGCGTCGGGGGCGCGCGTTCCTGCGGGCGGGCCTGCCGCTGCTCGAGCCCGCGTGGGCGGAGGAGCTCCGCGGAGAGCTCGGCTGGCTCGGCGCCGTGCTCGGCCCCGTCCGCGACCTCGACGTGCTCTCCGAGCGCTTCCGCGAGGATGCCGCCGGCCTGTTGCGGGACGAGCAGCGGGCGCTACGGAGGCTCTTCGCTCTGCTCGCGGCCGAGCGCGCCGAGCACCGGGGCCGGCTGCTCGAGGCGATGCGCAGCGACCGTTACCTCGAGCTGCTCGCGCGGCTCGAGCTCGCCGCCTCCGAGCCGCACCTGTCCGGCGAGGAGGCGCCCCTCGCCCGGCTCGCCGCGGAGGAGCTGCGCCGGCTGCGCAGGGCGGTACGGGCGCTGCCGGCGGACCCGCCCGACGCCGACCTGCATGCCATCCGGATCCGGGGCAAGCGGGCCCGCTACGCGGCCGAGCTCGCCGAGCCGGCGGTCGGCCGACGCGCGGGCCGTTTCATCTTTCAGGCGAAGGCGTTCCAGGACGTGCTGGGCGAGCATCAGGACTCGGTCGTCGCGGGCGAGCGGCTCCGCGACGCCGTGCGGCGGATCGGCGGGAAGGGGTTCGCGTTCACGGCCGGGCGCCTCGTCGAGCGGGAGGAGACGCGACGCGTCGTTGCCCGGGCCGAGTTCCCGCAGGCCTGGAAGCGTCTCGAGCGCGCCGGCCGGCAGGCATGGAGGTAGAGCAGGTCGTCCGGGCCGCCGGCGGGCTGGTGACGCGCCCGGCGGTGGAGACGGTCGAGGTGCTGCTCGTGCACCGCCCCGCCTACGACGACTGGTCGCTCCCGAAGGGCAAGGCCTACCCGGGCGAGAGCGACGAGGAGTGCGCGCTGCGCGAAGTCGAGGAGGAGACGGGCCTTCGCTGCCGGCTCGGCGAGCGGCTGCCCGAGGTGCGTTACCGCGACGCGAAGGGGCGATCGAAGGTGGTGAGCTACTTCGCAATGCGGCCTCTCGAAGGCAGCTTCGAGCCGCACGACGAGGTCGACGACGTCCGCTGGCTCCCGCTCGAGGCAGCTCTCGAGGCGCTCACCTACGAGCGCGACCGCGCGCTCCTGCGCCAGCACGCGGCCCGCCCGTCGTAGGGAAGAGGCCGCCGCTCAGGCGGCGGCGCGCTCGGCGAGGAGCTGGAGCGCGGCCCCCTCGCGAAGGCCGCCCCGGGCGACCTCGAGCGGGACGCCGAGGCGGCGCTGGGTCTCGGCGAGGATGAGCGCCCCGGCAAGGAGCGTGCGGGCCCGCTGCGGGTCGAGGCCGAGCTCGCGGGCGAGCTGCGACGACGTCCGCTTCGCGACGGTCTTGACCGCCGCAGCGAGCTCCCCCTCGCCGAGCCGGCGGCCCGCGAGCCGGCGCAGCGAGCGGGCGCTGCCGCCCGTGGCGAGCGCCGCGTCGGCGGACGGAGCGCCGAGCCCCTCGAAGTGTTCTCGCACCTCGGCCCGCGCGGCGGCGACCGCCTTCTTGCCCGGCGGGTCGCGGTCGAGGAACCGGCGCGTCAGGCGCAGCGAGCCGATGTCGAGCGAGCGGCAGAAGCCGGGACCGGCGGCGGGCCAGCCGGGCGACCCGACGACGAGCTCGGTCGAGCCGCCGCCGACGTCGCAGACGGCGACCCGCGCGGGCAGCGACTTCGCCTGGGCGATCGCGCCCTCGTAGGCCAGCCGCCCCTCCTCTTCCGGGGACAGCACCCGGGCGACGAGCCCGGTCGCGCGCTCGAGCGAGCCGAGCAACGCCTGGGCGTTCTCGGCCTGGCGTCCGGGCGCCGTCACGATCACGTCGATCGACGCGCATCCGAGCTCGCGCGCCCGCCGCGTGTAGCACCGAGCCCGGTCGGCGGTATCGGCGAGCTTCAGGTCGGAGATCCGCCCGAAGCGCTCGATCTCCTCGCCGAGCCCGAGCAGCGCGCGCTGCTCGTGGACGGCCTCGACGGAGCCGGCGCCCCGGGTGGCGACGAGCAGCCGCACCGTGTTCGAGCCGACATCGACGACGCCCACGCGCATCCATTCCGATCTTGACAGCCGCGCCGGCCGCAGCGGGGTTGACGACTGGTGACGATCCGGTTGCAGCTGCTACCGGGAGCGCCGTACCGGGTCGCGGCGCCGGGCGCGCTGGCGGGCCCGGCGCATCAGCTTCGCGTGCGTCGCGCGGGGCTTCTCGCCGGCCGCGGGCCGCTGCCGCGTCCAGCAGCCGTCGGCGTCGAGCACCCACGCCTGGGTGTTGTCGGCGAGCAGCGTCTCGAGCGCCACGTTCAGGTCGTGTTGCACCTTCGGGCTCTCGACCGGGACGACGACCTCGATGCGATGGTCGAGGTTGCGGGGCATCAGGTCGGCGCTGCCCATATAGAGGGTCGAGCGGTCGCCGGCCTCGAACGCGAACACGCGGCTGTGCTCGAGGAACCGGCCGAGGACGCTGCGCACCTGGATGCTCTCCGACATGCCTGACACGCCGGGCCGCAGCGAGCAGATGCCGCGGGCAATCACGTCCACCCGGGCGCCCGCCTGCGAGGCCGCGTACAGCTCCTCGATGATCGTCTCGTCGGTCAGGGCGTTCGTCTTCAGGCGGATCCGCGCCTGCTGGCCGGAGGCCGCGGCCGCCGCCACGCCCCGGATCTCGTCGATCAGGCGGCTCCGCAGGTTGAACGGTGCCACGAGCAGCTTGCGAAACCGCTGCGGTCGACCGAACCCGGTCAGGTAGTTGAACAGGTCGGCCACGTCCGCGGAGATGTCCTCGTCGGCGGTGAACAGGCCGAAGTCCTCGTACAGCCTCGCCGTACGCGCGTGGTAGTTGCCCGTGCCGATGTGGACGTACCGCCGCAGGTCGCCGCCCTCCCGGCGCACGAGCAGCGTCGTCTTCGCGTGGATCTTCAGGTTGTGGAAGCCGTAGACGACGTGGACGCCCGCCTGCTCGAGCGCCCTCGACCACTCGATGTTGCGCCGCTCGTCGAACCGCGCCTTCAGCTCGACGAGGCAGACGCTCTGCTTGCCCGCCTCCGCCGCCTCGATCAGGGCCGGGACCACCGGCGAGTCCTCGCTCGTGCGGTACACGGTCGAGCGCATCGCGATCACGTCCGGATCCTTGACCCCGCCCCGCACGAACGCCTCGACGGTCGTGCGAAAGGAGTTGTAGGGGAGGTGCACGAGGATGTCGCCCTTGCGGACCTCGGCGAAGAACTCGGAGGGCCCCGCCGCGGTGGCGAGCCTCGCGGGCGTCGTGGGCTTCCACGGCTCGTCCCGCAGCTCGGGCACCTCGAGCGACGCGATCTGCATCAGGTCGGCCATGTCGAGCTGACCGTGGATCGGGTAGACCTGGTCGGCGGTCACGTCGAGGCCCTGGACGAGGCGATCGAGCATCGCGCCCGACATCCGCTCCGACACCTCGAGTCGGATCACGTCGCCGAACCGTCTACGGCGAACCTCGAGCTCGACGGCCTCGAGCAGATCGTCCGCCTCGTCCGAGACCTCGAAGTCGGCGTCGCGCGTGACGCGAAACAGCGCGCACTCTACGATCTCCATGCCGGGGAACAGCCAGGGCAGGAAGTGCTCGATCAGCGACTCGAGCGGCGCGTACAGGCCTCGCTCGCCGACCGTCACGAACCGCTGCAGGCCCTCCGGCACCTTCACGCGGGCGAGCCGCTCCTCGCCGGTCTCGGGGTCACGCACGAACAGCGCGATCGACAGCGACAGCCCGGAGATGTACGGGAACGGCTGCCCGGGCCCGACCGCGAGGGGCGTCAGCACCGGGTAGATCTCGCGGTCGAACAGGCCGGCGAGCTCGCCGAGCTCGCCGTCGGTCGCGTCCTCCACGGTGCCCACGAGAATCCCGGCCCCGGCGAGCGCCGGCCTCAGCTCCTCCTCCCACAGGCGCGATTGACGCACGGTCAGCGCCAGGACGCGCGCGCGGATCGCGGCCAGCGCCTCTTTCGGCGTTCGGCCGTCCGGCGATCGCATCGCCAGGCCCGAGGCGGATTGCCGCGTCAGGCCGGCGGCTCTGACCATGAAGAACTCGTCGAGGTTCGACGAGAAGATCGAGCAGAACTTGACGCGCTCGAGCAGGGGCACGTCCCCGTCGGCGACCAGGTCGAGGACGCGCGAGTTGAACTCGAGCCAGGAGAGCTCGCGGTTGAGGAGGCGCTCCTGGGGAATCGTGCGCGTCTCGACCCGGGCCATCGCCCTGATCATGATACGAGCAGCGCTGGAGTCCGCCGCGGCGCTACGCGGCCCGGCCGAGCGTTTTCCGGGCCCGCTCGAGGCGCGTGACGTACGCGGGGCGTGACGAGCGCAGGTAGCCGACGACCGCGGCCTCGGTCTTCTCGCACGGCAGGAGGGTCTTCCAGCTCGTGAGGTGCTCGGGCCGGTGGAAGTCGCCGCTCGCAACCGCGGGCAGGCCCGCGTTGGCGACCCGGGCGAAGACGTCACGGCGGTTGAACAGCTCGAAGTGATCGACGAGGCCGCCGAGCGTCCTCCACTCCCGGAAGAACCGGCGGGTCGTTCGGTGGGGATCGTCGCTCCGGTCGTCGTGGGGGTGGGCGGCGACGATCGCGGCGCCTGCCGCCCGGGCCCTGCTGATCGCGGGGACGAGCCCTCTGTCGAGCGACACGAAGGCTCGCAGCCCGATCGCGAGCGCGTGGCCCGCCACGTCCGGGTCGGGGTCGTTGTAGGTCAGCTCGAGGCCCGGAATGAGCAGCAGGTCGTGCCGGTCGCGCGCGATCTCGGCCTGCTCGCGGATCGCCTCGAGGTACGAGCGGTGGCTTTCCTCGGTCGCCCAGGCGCCGTCCGGGTTCTCCGCCGGCCAGGGATCGTCGCCGCGCAGCGCGTGATCCGTGACGACGAGGACGTCGAAGCCGTGCGAGCCGTACAGATCGACGAGCTCGTGGAGGGGAAGCTCCCCGTCGCTCCACGTCGAGTGGGCATGGAGCTCGCAGAGCAGCGGCCGCGTCTTGACGATCATGCTCCCGCCTTTCCTCGGTTTCGTCCGGTAGCTCCAGTCTGCTCGGCGCGAGGAGAGGAGTGGGCAACGAACTGGTGTCGGTCTGGTCGCGAGGCGGGTTGTGCGCTGGCTCCTAGCGGGCCCCCCGCAGGTCGGGGTAGAGCCGGCGGCCGGCCCAGAGCGCCACGTAGACGAGGCCGACGAGCACCGGCACTTCGATCAACGGTCCGACCACTCCCGCAAGCGCCTGGCCGGACGTGGCGCCGAAGACCCCCACGGCAACCGCGATCGCGAGCTCGAAGTTGTTGCTGGCAGCCGTGAAAGCGAGCGCCGCCGTCCCCTCGTACGCGAGGCCGATCGCCTTCCCGAGCAGGAACGAGACGCCGAACATGAGGAGGAAGTACACGAGCAGCGGCACCGCGATCCTGATGACGTCGAGCGGCTCGTCGGTGATCGCATCGCCCTGGATCGCGAACAGGATCACGATCGTGAAGAGGAGGCCGTAGAGGGTGATCGGGCCGATGCGAGGCAGAAAGCGCGCCTCGTACCATTCGCGCCCGCGACGCCGGAGTCCGATCCGGCGCGTCAGGTACCCGGCGAGCAGCGGGATACCGAGGAAGATGAGCACCGTCCGGGCGACTTCCCAGATCGAGACCTCGAACCCCTGCGTGTCGAGCCCGAGCCAGCCGGGCAGGAGCGTGAGATAGAAGTAGCCGAGCAGCGAATAGGCGGCGATCTGGAAGAGCGAGTTGATCGCCACGAGCACCGCTGCCCCCTCGCGGTCGCCGCGGGCGAGGTCGTTCCAGATGAGCACCATCGCGATGCAGCGGGCCAGGCCGACAATGATCACCCCGGTTCGGTACTCGGGCTGATCGGCGAGGAAGACCCAGGCGAGCGCGAACATCAGAGCCGGGCCGACGAGCCAGTTGAGCGCGATCGAAGCGGCGATCAGCCCGCGCTCCGAACGGAGCCTACCGAGCTCCTCGTAGCGGACCTTCGCGAGAACCGGGTACATCATCAGCAGGAGCCCGAGCGCGATCGGGAGGCTGACGGTGCCGACGCGGAGCTCGTCGAGCCAGTCGTTCAGCCGCGGCACGAGAGCGCCCAGGCCGATCCCGGAGGCCATAGCCACGCCGATCCAGAGCGGTAGGAAGCGGTCGAGAGCCGACAGCCGCGCGAGGAGGGCGTCGTCCCCGGCTTCGGCCGGGGGCGTGCGCTCAGCGACGCTCACGGGCGGCCTCCTGGTGAAGCTCGGCGAGCAGCGCCTCGACGCGGGCGGCAATCTCGTCGCGGATCGCACGCGTCTCGCGGGGCCCCTTGCCGGCCGGGTCGTCGAGCTGCCAGTCGACGTAGCGCTTGCCCGGAACATACGGGCAGTCGTCGCCGCAGCCCATCGTCACGACGACGTCCGCCCACTCGGCGTCGGCGCGCTCGAGGCGGCGCGGCGTCCGCCCGGCCAGCTCGACGCCGAGGTCGCGCATCGCCTCCATCACCTCCGGATGCACGCGCGCGGCGGGTCGCGAGCCGGCGGAGCGAGCCTCGTGCGCACCGCCGGCCGCGAGGCGGAAGAGCGCCTCGGCCATCTGCGAGCGCCCCGCGTTCTGGACGCACACGAAGAGGACGTTCACGTCACCCGGTCGCCGTCCCGAAGAGCGCGCCGAGCCGCTCGAGCGCGCCCGGCACGAGCCGGTAGTACGCGTACGTGCCGCGGCGCTCGCGCTCGACGAGGCCGGCATCCGCAAGCTGCTTCAGGTGGTAGCTGACCGTCGGTTGGGCGAGCCCGAGGGTCGGTACGAGCTCGCACACGCAGATCGCCTCGTCCCCCGCCCGGACGAGCATGTTCAGGATCTTGACCCGGTGGCGGTCGCCGAGCGCCCGGAAGAGGCGCTCGAGCTCCTCCGCCTCGCCGTCCGAGAGGCTCGTCCCGGCGAGCGGCGTGCAGCAGTCGACGAGCGCGAGCGTCCTCACAGGGACAGCGTATCGAATCGTTTCGATGAGTAGGGGCGGGTCCTGACCCGCCCCCACGAGGGGATTTAG
>CAYJLE010000060.1:0-7940 GCA_964370985.1 uncultured Gaiellales bacterium
GCCTGACCTCGGTCCCAGACGGAACCACCCCCACTCTCACAGTCAGACCCCTTGAGTCGCCGCGACTCAGATTCCACGACGAGCTGGCCAGAGTCGACCGGGCGCGAGGTGGTCGAATCGGTCCGCGATGGAGGGGTCTGACCCCGTCCGACCCCGTCCGACCCCGTCAGGCGTCGCCGTCGGACGAGACGGTGCAGACCACCTGGCCGGTCTTGACGGCGTCGCCCGCCCGCACCGCGAGGCCGGAGACGAGCCCCGGGCGGTGCGCGGTCACCTCGTTCTCCATCTTCATCGCCTCGATCACGCAGATCACCTGGCCCGACGAGACCTCGTCGCCGTCCGCGACCTCGACGGCGAGCACCGTCCCCTGCATCGGGCTGACGACTGCCTCGCTCCCCGCCCCGGTCGCCCCGACGGAGACGCGCTCCCGGCGCCGGCGCGCCAATTCCGCGTACGGGGGCTCCGCGGCGTGGAGGCGCACCTCGAAGCGGCGCCCGTCCACCTCGGCCAGCACGACCCGGTCGCGGGTTCGGCCCGCCAGCGCGGCGGCGGGGCCGGCCCCGGTCGTCAGCTCGCGGGCGCGGGCCGCGAGCTCCTCGCTCTCGACGAGCCCGCGGCACGTGGTGCCCTCGACGAAGCAGGGGTGCGAGAGCAGGGCGCGGTGGAAGCCGACCAGCGTCGAGACCCCCTCGATCGCGTACTCGGAGAGCGCACGCAGCATCCGCCGCCGCGCGCTCTCACGGTCGCGGTCCCAGACGATCAGCTTCGCGATCAGCGGGTCGTAGAGCCCCATCACCTCGGCTCCCTCGACAACGCCAGAGTCGACGCGGACGCCGGGCCCCGCCGGCTCCCGGTAGCGGGTGATCACCCCCGGGGTCGGCAGGAAGCCGCTCGACGGGTCCTCCGCGTTGATGCGGCACTCGATCGCGTGACCCGCGACCCGAACGTCCTCCTGGGCGAACGAGAGGGGCACGCCGGCGGCGATCAGGACCTGCTCGCGGACGAGGTCGATGCCCGTGACCATCTCCGTCACCGTGTGCTCGACCTGGATCCGCGTGTTCATCTCGAGGAAGTAGTAGTTCCCGGCCGGGTCGAGCAGGCCCTCGATCGTCCCGGCGGAGCGGTAGCCGGCCGCTCGTGCCGCGTCGACGGCGATTCGCCCGATCCGCTCCCGCAGCTCTGCCGAGACAGCCGGCGACGGGCTCTCCTCGACGAGCTTCTGGTGGCGGCGCTGGATCGTGCAGTCGCGCTCGCCGAGGTGCACCACGGTTCCGTGCCCATCCGCGAGCACCTGCACCTCCACGTGCCGCGGGTCCGCGATGTACTTCTCGACGTAGACCGTCGGGTCGGAGAAGTACGCCTCGCCCTCGCGGCGCGCCGACTGGTAGGCCCGCTCGGCCTCGTCCGGGCCCTCGACGACCTTGAAGCCCTTGCCGCCGCCACCGGCCGCCGCTTTGATCGCGACCGGCCAGCCGTACTCGTCGCCGAGCCTGACAACCTCGTCCGCCGAGCCGACCGGCTCCGTCGTTCCCGGCACGATCGGGACGCCCGCCGCCCGCATCAGCTCCCGGGCGGCGACCTTCGAGCCCATCAGCTCGATCGCCTCCGGCGGCGGCCCGATCCAGACGAGCCCCGCTCCCTCGACCGCGCGCGCGAACCGCGCGTTCTCGGCCAGGAAGCCGTAGCCCGGGTGGATCGCCTCCGCTCCCGCCGTCAGGGCCGTCTCGATCAGCCGCTCCTGGACGAGGTAGCTCTCCGCGGCCGGCCCGGGGCCGACCAGGTAGGCCTCGTCCGCGGACGCGACGTGCAGCGACGCGCGATCCGCCTCCGAGTACACGGCGACGGCTCCGACGCCGAGCTCGCGCAGCGTCCGGAACACCCGGATCGCGATCTCGCCCCGGTTCGCGACGAGGACTTTCCTGAATGGAGGCACGGCCGGGCGTATTCTGCTTGTTCATGACCGTCGCCGACCAGCTGACCGTCGCCAGGTTGGTTTCCGTGCCGCTCGTCGTCGCGCTCTTCGCCCTCGACTTCGACGGTCACGCCTACTGGGGCACCGCCGTGTTCGGCGCCGCGATGCTCACCGACCAGGTCGACGGGTGGCTCGCCCGACGGTCAGGGACAGGCACGGAGCTCGGCAAGGTCCTCGACCCCGTCGCGGACAAGGTGCTCGTCATGGCGGCGCTGATCGTGCTCGTGCCGCTCGTGCCCGCGTGGATGGTCGCGGTGATCGTCGCGCGCGAGTTCGTCGTCTCCGGCCTGCGCCTGGCAGCCCTCGAGCGCGGCGTCGTCGTCGCCGCCCGTGACCTGTCGAAGTTGAAGACGTGGAGCCAGTCGGTCGCCGTCGGCCTCGCGGGGCTCGCCGCGGGAGGCGCCATCTCCACCGACATCGCCTGGTGGGCGGTGCTCGCCGCTCTCGTCCTCACCGTGCTCTCCGGGCTCGAGTACGCCTGGCACGCACCCGGCCTGCTCCGTGGACGTCAACCTGCGTAGCTACGAGCCTCGCGACCGCGCGGCGCTCCTCGCGCTCTCCCGCCGCGCGCTCGCCCGGGAGGAGGAGCAGGTCGGGACGCCGCTCTGGTCGAGCGAGGAGGAGCTCGACGCGGAGCTCGAGGGACTCGGCTACCGGCCCGGCGACACGCTGCGCGTGATCGAGGAGGACGGCGAGGCGGTCGCGTTCGGCGGGATCGAGACAGCCGACGGGGCGACGCTGGTCGGACCGCTCGTCGCGCCACGGTTCCGCGGCCGCGCCTTCGGCCGCACCCTGCTCGAGGCGTCGATCGAGCTCGCGCGCGAGCGGCAGCTCGAGCTGCTCGCGGCGGCGCTGGGTGCCCACAACATCGCCGGGCGGCTCCTGCTCGAGCGGGCCGGGTTTCGGCCCAGCGGCGTGCTCCAGGCCGTCTACCGGATCCTGCCGGATGCCCACCGCGCGATCGGGCGGCCGAGCGAGGGCGTCACGAGCCGGATGGCCGAGACCGCCGACATCGGGCGGGTGCTCGCGATCTGCAGCGAGTGCTTCGCCCCGGGCACGTCCTCCGAGGAGTCCTGGCGGCAGGCGGTCGAGCGCCGGCAGGTGCGGCTCGCGGAGAAGGGAGGCGAGCCGATCGCGCTCGTTCGCGTCGACTTCGCCAACCGGCGCGTCTTCCACGGGGTGACAGCCGCGGCGCGCGCCCGCGGGATCGGAGGCTACGTGCTCAGCGAGGCGCTCGAGGAGTACTGGCGCTTCCACCCCGGCACGCCGCTGCGTCTTACGGCGCCTGCCGCCAATGTGGCGGCGAGCCGGATCTACCGCCGTCAGGGGCTCGTCCCCTGGCTTCTCCTTCAGCTGTTCGAGCTCGCGCTGTAGGAGCGATCCGGACCTCCGTACGAGGGTGAGGGATCGCGCTCGAGCGCGTCCTCGAGTCCCTCGCGCCACCAGGTGCTCCGGCCGTCCGCGCGGCCGTAGCTGGACGCGGACTCGGCGAGCGCGCGCTCGATCGCGGCTCGCTCGTCAGGAGTGGGCTCCGGTGTGATCTCGAGCTTCATCGCTGGCATGCAGGGTAAAGGCTTCCCGCCCGCGTGACGATATCGACGGACGATGCGCCGGTTCCTCACCAGCGTCGCACTCTTCCTCGCGCTCCTCGCCGCGGCGCCCGCCGCGCACGCGGCCGAGCTGGCTCCGCCGCCACCGCCCGCCGGCTCCGGCGACGAGCCCGGGGCGCCCGACACCGGCAGCGCCTCCTGGGCGAAGGGGGAGATCGCCGCGGTCGTGGCCGCGGGCCTGATGGCCCCGACCGAGGCGGAGTTCCGCCCCGACGACCCGCTCACCAAGGGTGAGCTCGCCGACGTGCTCGTGGCGCTCGGCGGTCGGGCCGCTCCCCCGGTCGACCCGGCGCGCCCCGTCAAGCTGCGGGAGCTGGACGCCGCCCTCGTGCGCCTGCTCGGGCTCAGGCCCGCTGCCAGGCAGCTGAAGGCGACGCTGGCCGCGGCCGGGCTCGCTCCGCGTGGGTACACCGCGACGGAGGTCGTGGCCAGGTTCCTGGGGCTTCGCCTCAACCACCCGGAGGCCGACGACCGCCTCGAGCTGCTCCCGAACGAGCCGGCCACGCGCGCGGAGGCCGCCTACTCGGTCGCTCGCGTCCTCGTACTGCGCGCGAGCGGGGAGGCGGCCTCGATCGGCGCCAAGGCCGCCGGGCTCACGGTCCCGGAGCTGAGCGAGTGGCAGCGGCGCGTGCTCGAGCGGGCCGTCCGCTTCGTCGGCTACCCGTACATCTGGGGCGGCTCTTCCGAGCGGCCGCAGGCCCCGTTCGGAACCCCCGTGCCCGGAGGCTTCGACTGCTCCGGCTTCGTCTGGCGCGTCTACAAGCTCGAGCCGTTCGAGGGGGGCGAGAACCTGTCGGGCACGCTGAGCGGCCGTACCACGTACGCGATGAGCGGCGAGGTGTCGAAGGAGCTGCGGATCCCCTTCGAGGCGCTGGCGCCTGCGGACGTCGTCTTCTTCGGCGACCGTGGCCCGAAGTCGAAGCCGGGCCAGGTCGGCCACATGGGGATCTACCTGGGCGACGGCTGGTTCGTGCACTCCTCGAGCCGCGGCACGACGATCGCCCCGCTCGAGGGCTGGTACGCGGATCGCTTCGCCTGGGGTCGGCGCCCCCTCGACGAGGCGGGGCTGGCCGAGCCGGCCGCTCCACCGGCCGGGTAGCCGAGATCAGCGCGTGTTCCCCCGTCGGGGGGATGCCGTATCCCCTGTCCGGCGGGGATACTCGCTAGGCCGGCGGCGATCCGCCGAGCCGTCTTCCCGAACGATCGTGACACTTCGCCAGATCACGGCGCGAGACCCTGCCGAGCAGGGTGCGCGCGCCCCCCGTGTCGTGCCGGCCGCGCTCGTGGCCGCCGGTCTCGCCGCGCTCGTCGGCTGGAGCTTCGCCTCCTCCCGCACGTGGCTGCTCCTCGCGGTCGCCCTAGGCGGTCCGGTGCTCGCAGTCGCGCTCTACCGCCTCTCGGTTCGGGGCACCATCGAAGCGACCAGGCTCGCTCTGACCGACCAGCTCACCGGGCTCGGCAACTACCGGCGGTTTCTCGAGCGCCTCGAGCGGGAGGTCGACGCCGCCGCCGCGAGCGGTCGCCCGCTCGCGCTGTGCCTGCTCGACATCGATCACTTCAAGCGGGTCAACGACCGCTTCGGCCACCCGGCTGGCGACCGGGCGCTCGCGGAGGTGGCGGCCTGCCTGCGTCACGGCGGCGAGGCGTTCCGGCTCGGCGGCGACGAGTTCGCGCTGCTGATCGAGGGCCGTGACGAGCCGGCCGCGCTGGGCATCGCCGAGGCCGTGCTCCGGCGGATCTCGTCGGCCTCCTACAGCCACGGCGACCCGGTGACCGTCTCCGCCGGCGTGGTCGTATTCCCCGGGCATGGCGTCGAGCGGGGCGCGCTCGTGCGGGCAGCCGACAGCGCTCTCTATCGCGCCAAGGGCGACGGGCGCAACTGCGCGCGCGCGCACCGCCCCGAGCTCACGTGGGATCCCGCCCGACTCGCCGGTGCAGCAGGTTCGGCGGGCACGCTCGCGCAGGCGGCGGCCGCGCTCGCCGGCGCGATCCGCGCGCGAGGGATCGAGGACGGCCACGGGGCGGCTGCAGGCGACCTCGCCTCCCGGGTGGCCCGGCGGATGGATCTCGCCCCGGAGCACGTCGACATGATCGGCTTCGCCGCCACGCTCAGCGACGTCGGGAAGCTCGCGCTCCCCGACGAGCTGCTGAAGAAGCCGGGCCCGCTGACCGACACGGAGCGCCGCGCGCTCGAGCGACATCCCCTGATCGGGTCGGAGATGCTCGACTCGCTCGGTGCCGACGCCGTCGCGACGTGGGTGCGACACCACCACGAGCGTTGGGACGGTGCGGGCTACCCCGGGCGGCTCTCGGGCGACCGGATCCCGCTCGGAGCCCGGATCCTGTTCGCCGCGGACGCGTTCGAGGCGATGACGAGAGACCAGGCCTGGCGCACCGCGCTCACCCGCGAGGAGGCGCTTGCCGAGCTCGCGCGCTGCGCGGGCACCCAGTTCGACCCGGACGTGGTCGCGGCCTTCATGGCCGAGCTGGGCGTGCGACCCGCGCTGCCGGTCGCTGTCGGCGCCTGAGCCGCCGGCTCAGAGCGGGATGTTGCCGTGCTTGCGCGAGGGCGTGCGCTCGCGCTTGGTGAGAGCGGTTCGGAGCGCGTCGACGAGCACCGGCCGGCTCCGGCGCGGCTCGATCACGTCGTCGATGTAGCCCCGCTCGGCGGCCGTGTACGGGTTCGCGAACTCGGCCTTGTAGGCCTCGATCAGCTCGGCGCGCCGGGCCTCGGGGTCGGCCGCCTCCTCGAGCTCGCGGCGGAAGACGATGTTGACGGCGCCCTCGGGGCCCATCACGGCGACCTCGGCGGTCGGCCAGGCGAAGTTGAAGTCGGCCCGGATGTGCTTCGAGCTCATGACGTCGTAGGCGCCGCCGTAGGCCTTGCGGGTGATCAGCGCGATCTTCGGCACGGTCGCCTCGCAGTACGCGTACAGCAGCTTGGCGCCGTGGCGGATGATCCCGCCCCACTCCTGGGCCGTGCCTGGCAGGAAGCCGGGGACGTCGACGAGCGTGACGAGCGGCACGTTGAACGCGTCGCAGGTGCGGACGAAGCGGGCGCCCTTGACGGAGGAGTCGATGTCGAGCGTGCCCGCGAGCGCCTTCGGGTTGTTGGCGACGACACCGATCGGGTGGCCGCCGAGGCGTGCGAAGCCGCAGACGATGTTCTCCGCCCAGCTCGGCTGGATCTCGAGGAAGTCACCGTCGTCGACCACGCGGTCGATCACGTGGCGGATGTCGTACGGCTTCGTCGGGTGGTCCGGGACGATCGTGTCGAGCTCGGGATCCGCGCGGTCGACGGGGTCGGTCGGCTCCGCGAACGGCGGCGCCTCACGGTTGTTCTGGGGGAGGAAGGAGAGCAGGTAGCGGGCGTCTTCGAGCGCGGCCTCCTCGCCGGGCGCGGTCAGGTGCGCGACGCCGGAGCGCGACGCGTGCGTGGCCGCGCCACCTAGCTCCTCGAACGTGACCTCCTCGCCCGTGACCGTCTTCACGACCTCGGGCCCGGTGATGAACATGTACGAGGTCTCCTCGGCCATCAGCACGAAGTCGGTCATCGCCGGCGAGTAGACGGCCCCGCCGGCGCACGGGCCCATAATCAGGCTGATCTGCGGGATCACCCCGGAGGCCTGGACGTTGCGCCAGAAGATCTCCGCGTACCCGCCGAGGGAGACGACGCCCTCCTGGATCCGCGCCCCGCCCGAGTCGTTGATCCCGATCAGCGGGCAGCCGTAGCGCAGCGCGAGATCCATCACCTTGCAGATCTTCTCGGCGAACGCCTCCGACAGGGTGCCGCCGAAGACGGTGAAGTCCTGCGAGAAGACGAACACCTTGCGTCCCAGGATCGTCCCGTAGCCGGTAACGACGGCGTCGCCCCAGGGCCGGCGCTCCATCATCCCGAAGTGGGGGTTGCGGTGGCGGACGTAACGGTCGAGCTCGACGAAGCTTCCGGGGTCGAGGAGCTTCTCGATCCGCTCGCGTGCGAGCAGCTTGCCGCGCGAGCGCTGCCGCTCGATCGCCTTCGGGTCGCCCTGGTGCGCCGCCTCGTCGCGGAGCGCCGCGAGCCGCTCGAGCTTCCCCTCCGTCGTCTGTTGCGCCCGATCGTCCGTGGCGGCCATGCGCAGAGACTATTCTCCCCGGCCGGAGGATGCGCCCAGGGCGGCTCGGCGCCTTCGAGGGGGGTCAGACCCCGGGGTCAGACCCCTTGATACGCAGACACTGAGATCTCGGCGAGAGTCCCTGTCCCCGAGCGGGGTTGCAGCGCGCTCCGGGGAGCCACGGAGGGCCGGATCTGAGTCATGTCATGTCAAGGGGTCTGACTGTGAGAGTGGGGGTGGTTCCGTCTGGGACCGAGGTCAGGC
>CAYJLE010000061.1:0-7827 GCA_964370985.1 uncultured Gaiellales bacterium
TTGCGTCGCTCGTCACCGCGACGATCGAGCGCTTCGGACGGCTGGACGCGGTCGTGAACGCTCACGGCGTCGCCGGGACGCCGACGACGATCGAGGACCTGACGCCCGCCGACTGGGCCGAGCTGCTCGCGATCAACCTGCTCGGCCCGATCCACGTGACCAGGGCCGCGATCCCGGCGCTGCGCCTGACACGCGGGAGCGTCGTCAACATCTCCTCGCTGAACGCGCACCGGGCCGAGCCGCTGATGGCGCCCTACGGCGTCGCCAAGGCCGGCCTCGAATCGTTCACGCGCTACGCCGCGCACGAGCTCGCAGCCGACGGGATCCGCGTCAACGCGATCGCCCCCGGCTGGATCATGACGCCGATGGCGCAGCCCTTTCTCGAGCGGCTCGACCTCGTCGGCAAGCCGCTCGACTCGATGATGATGGGCCGGGCCGGAAGGCCGGAGGAGGTCGCGGCCGTGGCGGTGTTCCTGGCGAGCAGCGGGGCCTCGTACGTGACCGGCGAGACGGTCGTGGTCGACGGCGGCAGACTCTCCAAGCTCGAGCCCCTGCGCGAGCGGATCGAGTAGCTTTCGCCCGCGAGCACGTGCTCGAGCAAGGCGTGCCTCGCCTCTACACGGGGAGATCGGGCGGATTGCCGGGCTCGACGACGGAGTTCGGGTGCCTCCCTGAGAGCGCCGCGACGAGGTTCTCGACCGCGGTTCGCCGCAGGTCCTCGAGCGACTCCTCCGAGTAGTAGCCCATGTGCGGAGTCACGACCACGTTGTCCATGACCAGGAGCGGCTCGTCGGGCGCGGGTGGCTCCGATGGCAGCACGTCGAGGCCGGCTCCGGCGAGATGACCGTCGCGGAGGGCCTCGACGAGGGCGTCGTGGTCGACGACGGCACCACGGCTCGCGTTGACGAGCACGGCACCCGGGCGCAGGCGGCGCAACTCCTCCCGGCCGATCAGTCCCGCCGTCTCCGCGGTCAGCGGCACATGCAGGCAGAGGACGTCACAGCTCGCGAGCACCTCCTCGAGCCCGCAGAGCCGAACGTCCGCGCTCGCGACCAGCGGATCGTGCGCGACGACCGTCATCCCGAACGCCCGCGCCCGCTCGGCCACCGCGCGCCCGATCGCCCCGAAACCGACGAGGCCGAGCGTCCGGCCCGCGAGCCGCCGAACGGGACGCAGGCCGTCGATGTCCCAGCTTCCGCAGCGGGCGATTGCCTCCGCGGCTCGCAGCTTGCGCCAGACGGCGAGGAGAAGCGCCAGGGTGTGGTCGGCCACCTCGGCGATGCAGTAGTGGGGCACGTTCGTGACGACGATCCCGCGCCCGGCCGCCGCCGCGAGGTCGACGACGTCCGTGCCGGCAGCGGCGACGCTGATCACGCGGCAGCGCTCCATGCGCGCGAGCCGCTTCGCGTCGAAGGTGGTGAGGGTCTCCGTCAGCACGCCCACGGCCTCCCGCAGGTGCGCGTCGAGGGCCGTCTCGGAAACGTGCCGGGCGTCGAGCAGGGTCGCGCCGATCCCGGCGAGCGCGGCCGACTCGAGCTCGAGGTCGGTCGGGATCCCGTAGCCCGTGAGGACGACGAGCCGCGACACGCTACGCCGCCGTGTAGCCGCCGTCGACCGAGATCGACGCGCCGGTGACCGAGCCGGACTCGTCGGAGGCGAGGTAGACGACGGCGCTCGCGACATCCTCGGGATCTGAGAACCGGCCGAGCGGGATCGCCCCCTCGTGGCGGCGGCGAAACGCGTCCGGCTCGGGCTGCTCCTCGATCCAGAGCGTGACCATCGGGGTCTCGGTCAAGCCCGGGGCGACCGCGTTCACCCGGATGCCGAGCGGAGCGAGCTCGACCGCCGCTCCTCGCGTGAGGCTCTGGAGGGCCCCCTTCGACGCGCCGTACACCGCCGAGCCCGGTAGCCCGACCAGCGCGAGGCGGGATGTCACGTTGACGATCGAGCCGCCCCGTTTCCCCATCGCCCGTGCGCAGGCCTGGAGCATCGAGAGCGCGCCGAAGACGTTGACGTCGAAGATGCGACGCGCCTCCTCGAGCGTCGTCTCGAGGAGCGGAACGCCCGACAGATCGAGGCCGGCGTTGTTGACGAGTACGTCGAGGTCGCCGTGCCGCCTGTGCGCCTCGGCGACGGCGCGATCGGCCGTCGCCGGATCTCCGACATCGCCCTGGACGAGCGAGGCGACCTCGGCACCGAGCTCGGCGACGAGCCGCTCGCCGGGCTCGGCCCGCCGCGCGACAAGGACGACGCGTGCACCCTGACGGACGAAGGCGTGCGAGATCGCGTACCCGATCCCCTCGGTCGCGCCGGTGACGATCGCCGTCTTCCCGGCGAGGCGCCCCGGCCGGCTCACGGGATCACCGGACGATCGACTCCTCCCAGAGCGCCGCCTCGCCGTACTTCAGCACCTTGTAGGTGTCGAAGACCTGGATGCACTTCTCCGAGCAGAAGACGAGCGTGTGACCGAGCCGCTCGACCCGGATGCCACCGACGCTGACGAGCTTCCCGCAGGAGCCGCAGTGCGGGAGCTCGCTCACCTCCCTATAGACCGGCACCGCCCCTCCTCTCGCTCCGCAGGGCCTCGGTCGCCGCGGCGTCGACGCTCCTCGCCGCCTCGTCGAGGACGACGCCGTAGTGCTCGCGGGCCTGCTCGGCGGAGAGGAGCTCGTCGAGCCAGTCGACCAGGACGAGCTCCGGGTCGCGCTCGAGCGCGTCGCCGTAGCCGCCACCCGAGGGGGTGACGAACAGCATCTCGTCGCCCTCGTTCATGACGATGTTCGAGAACTTGCCGTAGGACGCGGAGCCGAAGGCCTCGCGGGCGCGCACCCACTCGGTCTCCCCCGCGCGGCGGAAGGCGAGGATCGTGTTCGTCCCCTCCCCGCCGCCGAAGAGCCCCCAGGCCTTGACGCGGTGGCGGTTCGTGTGCGAGCTGATGTGGACGCCGTCGGCGAGGAAGCGGAAGACGCGGCGCGAGCCGAAGCCGCCGCGGTGCTTGCCGTGGCCCACCTGGCCCGGCTCGAGCTGGTACTCCATGTTCAGGAACGGGTAGCGCGTCTCGGCCACCTCGACCGGCGTGTTCGCGCAGTTCCCGTTCTTCACGAACTGGACGTCGTTCCCGTCGGCGTCCGCCCGTCCGCCCCAGCCGACGCCCTCGAGGTGGAGGTGGGCGTACGGCTCGCCCGTCTCCGGATCCTGGCCGCCGAAGCCGATGCAGCCGCACGTGCCGCCGTCGGCCGCGGAGCTCCGGCCGGAGAACTGCGAGAAGGCCTCGAGGAGCACGTCCACGGTCGTCGGGTGCGTGTCCGAGTTCCCACCGACGCACGCGCCCGGGTAGCTCACGTTGACGAAGCTCCCCGGCGGCGCGATCACCGAGATGGGGCGGTAGCAGCCGTGGTTGTAGGGGATGTCGCTCGAGACCATGTGCAGAACGGCGTTGTAGGCGGCGGACGCCGTCGTGCCGAAGGTCTGGTTCGCCGGGCCGAAGCACTGCGAGTCGGAGCCGGTGAAGTCGACGATCAACTCGTCGCCGCGGATGACGAGCGTGCCCTTGATCTTCCACGGCCGGTCGGGCACGACGCCGTCGTCCTCGAGCAGGCCCTCGGCCTCGTACTCGCCGTCCGGCCAGGCCGCGATCTCCGCCCGCATCAGGCGCTCGGAGACGAGCTTGACGTCCTCGCAGCACTGCTCGAAGGTCTCGACGCCGTAGCGGGTGACGAGCTCGTCGATCCGCCGCTCGGCGAGGTAGAGCGAGCCGATCATCGCCTTCATGTCGCCGTACGAGTGCTTCGGCGTGCGGACGTTCGAGATCAGGATCTTGAAGATCGACTCGATCTCCTTGTCGCGCTCGTAGATCTTGACGGGCGGGAAGCGGATGCCCTCCTGGAAGATGTTCTGGTGGTCGCCGAAGGCGGCGGGCACCATGCCGCCGACGTCCGTCATGTGGGCGATGTTGGCCGTGTAGGCGAGGATCTTGCCGTCCCTGAAGTACGGCTTG
Source organism: uncultured Gaiellales bacterium (assembly GCA_964370985.1). Classification (GTDB taxonomy): domain Bacteria; phylum Actinomycetota; class Thermoleophilia; order Gaiellales; family Gaiellaceae; genus JAHDVS01. The sequence continues at coordinate 3,998 of CAYJLE010000061.1, forward strand.
ACGACGACGAACTCGGGCAGGTGGCAGTTCGAGCGGTACGGGTCGTTCGTGAAGATCACGTCGCCGGGCTCGAGGTTCTCGGCCCCCACTTCCGCGATCGCCGTCGGCACGACGTGGACGGTCGAGCCGATCTGGGCCGGCACGTACGGGGCCTGCGCGACCATCTCCTCCTTGCCGTCGAAGACGACGCACGAGAAGTCGAGCGCCTCGTTGAACATCGGCGAGTAGCTCGTCCGCATCATCGCGATCCCCATCTCCTTGCAGGTGGTGATGAGGAAGTTGCGGATGATCTCGAGCAGGAACGGATCCGTCCTGATCTCGGCGGAGGTCGCTGCGACAGCCATTCTGCGAAGCCCCTTTCAGACGCTGACGAGGAGGTTCCCGTACTCGTCCACCCGCGCCGAGCTGCCGGGCGGGAGCAGCGTCGTCGCGTCGACCTGTCCGATCAGCGCCGGACCCTCGATCTGGCACCCGGCCGGGAAGGTTTCGCGGCGGTAGACGGCGGTCTCGACCGGGCCGTCGTCGGCGCGGAAGACGACGCCGCGCCGGTCGATCGGCTCGGGCGCCGGGCCCGGCTCGACGCGCGGGAGCTCGACCGTGTGGCGGGCGCCGACGGCGGCGACGTCGAAGGTCAGCAGCTCGAGCTCCTCGCCGGGGATCGAGTACCCGTAGAAGCGCTCGTGCTCCTCCTCGAAGAGCTTCGCCGCCCGCTCGAAGTCCTCGGGGCCGAGCGTGCCACCGGGCATGGAGACGCTCAGCTCCCAGTTCTGACCGACGTAGCGCATGTCGATCGAGCGCACGAGCCGCGGCGCCTCCGCGAAGCCCTCGCGGCGGAAGTCCTCGAGGGCGCGCCGCTCGAGCGCCTCGACGAGCTCGTTCACGCGGCCGGTGTCGAGGAAGCGCAGCCGCATCCACGCGGTCTGCGTGTAGTCGAAGCGGGTGTCGGCGAGCAGGGCGCCGAAGGCGGAGAACGCCCCGGGGTGGTAGGGAACGAGGACCTGGTGGATCTGCAAGGCGTGCGCGAGCTCGCAGGCGTGCAACGGCCCGGCGCCCCCGTAGGCGACGAGGGTCGAGCCGCGCGGGTCGTGGCCACGGTCGGTCGAGACGAGGCGGAGCGCCTGCGCCATGTTGTGGTTCGCGACGTCGACGATCCCCTGGGCGACCCGCTCGCGGCTGAGGCCGAGCCGCTCGGCCAGCGGGTCGAGGGCGCGCGCCGCCGCATCGAAGTCGAGCTCGAGGTCGCCGGCGAGCAGGAACTCCGGTGCGAGGCGGCCGAGCACGGCGTTCGCGTCGGTCACCGTGGCCTGCGTGCCGCCGCGGCCGTAGCAGGCCGGGCCAGGGTCGGCGCCGGCGCTCTCCGGGCCGACCTTGAGGATGCCGGCCGCGTCGACCCACGCCAGGCTGCCCCCGCCGGCACCGATCGCGCGCGCGTCGACCATGGTCAGGGCGATAGGGACGCCGTCCTCGAGCTCCTCGAGGTTCGTGAACGTTGGCTCCGAGCCGGGTAGGAGGCACGCCTCGAAGCTCGTCCCGCCCATGTCGCAGGCGATCAGGTCGCCGAGGCCGAGCCTCTTGCCGAGGTAGCTCGACGCCATGATCCCGCCGGAGGGGCCGGAGCGGACGAGGGCGACGGGCTGCTCGCGCGCCTTCTGCGAGGTCATCACGCCGCCGTTCGAGCGGAGGATGAAGAGCTGCCCGATCCCGCCCGCCTCGCACTCGTCCTCGAGCTCGGCCATGTAGTCGTGCATGAGCGGCTTCAGGTAGGCGTCGAGCACCGTCGTCGACGTCCGCTCGTACTCGCGCCAGCGGGGCAGCACCTCATGCGAGAGCGAGACCTGGACGCCGGGCCAGAGCTCCTCGAGCAGCTCGCGGGTGCGGAGCTCGTGCTCCGGGTGGACGAAGGAGAAGAGGTAGGAGACGGCGACCGCCGAGACCCCGTTCGAGTGCCGGAGCCGCACGATCTCCTCGCGCAGCCGCTCCTCGTCGAGCGGGACGAGGACGGAGCCGTCGCGGAGCACGCGCTCGGGCACCCCGATGCAGCGGGATCGCGGCACGAAATGCTTTGGCTTCACCCAGTGGAGGTCGAAGTGCCGCGGCCGCGTCACCCGCTGGATTCGCAGGATGTCGCGGAAGCCGTCCGTGGTGAGGAGCGCCACCTCGGCCCCCTTCCGCTCGATCAGCGCGTTCGTGGCCACGGTCATGCCGTGGACGAAGTAGGAGATGTCGCGCGTGTCGAGACCCGCCTTGGCGAACGCGTCGAACACGGCCGTGGAGGGATGGCTCGGGGTCGAGAGAACCTTCGTGATCCGGATCTCGCCGGTCGCCTCGTCCAGAGCGACGAGGTCGGTGAAGGTCCCGCCCGTGTCGACGCCGGCCCTTGTGCCCATCCAGCCGCCCTTCCGTCAGGGAGCAGAGCCGCGGATGCTATGCGGCTGTGATCGTCGGTGTCAAACCCCTGCTGTCACGAGCTGCGCATCACCCGAAGCGTCCGCGCAGCCGGCGATCCTCGCCGTCAGCGATCAGCAGAATCGTCCCTCGGCCGTGCCTGGCGACGGTGGGGGTGGGACGGTGACGGCACACGTGACGTGGATCGCGATCACGAGCGAACCATGGAGCGTGCGGGATTCGAACCCGCGACCTTCGGCTTACATGGCCGATTCGGGCGAATCGGCGGAAGGTGGCTCGGGCCCGGAACCTCTCCGGTTAGCAGGGGATTCGTCGCGGGAGTCGTCGGCTCCCGTCGGCGCTAATCCGGACGAATCTACGAGAGCTGTGGGGCAGGCGTGGGATGCCGCGCTCGGCTCCCTCGCGATAGACGACGACCCGCGCTTGCGACGCGGGCCGTCAGTAGCTGGGCAGTCCGAACTTGGGGTGTGCCAAGGGGGAGCAGACCACCTTTCCACTGAACCGAGGTAACTCCAACCCCAAGAGCGCTGACGGCCTCGACTGCTTGTAGCCTCTGCTCCACGGCGGTTTCTCTCTTCGATCTTCGGCTGGATCGCCTCGAACGCGCCCAAGCGGGGCGGACGAGGCGGGATGACCGCTGTCTCAACTTCTACGGGCCACGGGACAACCTCGCCACTGGTTCGCTGGTCACCCCGGAGGCGGGCAACGGGCCGTGACGAGGGACCCTCTCCGCGATCCTGAGTCCCTCATCCGGCGGGTCCACGCGTACGTTGCCTACCGCCTGGGCAACGGGCCCGGGGCGGAAGACGTGACGAGCGACGTCTTCGAGCGCGCGCTCAGGTAGCGGGAGACATACGAGCCCGGCAAGGGCGAGCCTCTGGCGTGGCTGATCGGCGAACCAACGCCGTCGAGGTGGCACTGCATCGCGCTCTCGCCCGCCTGCGTGCCGACCTGATGGACGACGTTGCCGAGAAGAGCTCCCTGTTATGGCAAGGAGAGAAGAGGGATCGACGCCGCAGGCCCGGCTCGCGGTAGTGCAGCCCCTGACAGTCGGCGCGCGGGGCCCACGGGCCGACCGTACCGTCGCGATCCCATCGTTTCCTGAGCGAAAGACTCCGGTGGCCGGCTCTCGCCCGGTCGTCGTCGCTCCGCCTGGGGCCGGGGAGCTGGGCGAGGCCGGGCGAAGTCCGAAAGCCAGGCCGGTAGCGCGGCGACGTGGTCGGCCGTGGTCGCCGGAGCCGTGGCGGCAGATCGGCGAGGCGCAGCTCGCGCGAGGGAGGGGCGCGCGCAGCTCGCGGCGCTCGACCGGGCTTCCGAGCTCGACCCTCTGTCCCCGGAGGTGGGCAGCTCCGCAGGGAGCTCGCCGAGCTCGGCACGATTCAGACGGGCGGATGAACGTGCTACCGCTCGAGCAGGTCGACGAA
>CAYJLE010000062.1:0-6651 GCA_964370985.1 uncultured Gaiellales bacterium
TGGGCGAGAATCGGATGGGATGAGGCGTCTCGGCCCGGTGCTGGCGCTGACCATCCTGGTTGCCCTGGTCGCGGCCGCCGCGGCCGGAGCCGGCCGGCCGAAGCTCTGGTTCGCGCCGCTGCCGCCGGATCAACCCGGCACCGACGCGTCGTTCGTCGGCTCGGTCGACTTCATGAAGCTCTTCTCGAAGAAGGCCCCCTGGAAGCAGGCCGCCGGCCGCGTGGCGGTCTTCAAGCTCTACGGCGGCTGGGTTGCCCGCGGTACGACCGACGCCTGGTTACGGCGCGCGGTGGGCGACCTGAAGCGGCGGAAGATCGCGCTCGCCGTCGAGGAGGGGCCGCTCCTTCCGACCGAGGAGTGCGGCCGCGAGATCGAGGGATTCGCCGGCGAGGAGGGGGTCGAGGTCGTGACGCGGGTCAGGCAGGCCGGGGGCACCCTGCGCTACCTCGCGTTCGACGAGCCCTTCTTCTACGCGAGCATCTACGACGGTCCGAGGGCCTGCCACTGGCCGGCCGAGCGCGTCGCGGAGCAGATCGCGGACTACGTCGAGGGGATCCGCGAGGTCTTCCCCCGGATCGCGTTCGGGGACACGGAACCGCTGACCTCGGCCTCTGACGTTGCCGAGTACAAGGCGTGGATCGACACGTACCGGCGGGTCGTGGGCGAGAAGCTTGCGTTCTTCCACCTCGACGTGGGCTACTACCTGCCGAACTGGCCCGCCCTGGCGAAGGAGCTCGAGGAGTTCGCCCGTTCCCGGGGGGTTCCCTTCGGGATGATCTACTTCGGCGAGCCGATCGACGCCAGTGACGCGGCGTGGCTCGCGCGGGCGCAGGCCCGCTTCGAGACGTACGAGACGGCGGGCGGGGGCGCGCCCGACCACGCGCTGCTCCAGTCATGGCAGGACCGGCCGGATCGCGTGCTGCCGGAGACCGGGAGCGCGAGCTACACCAACCTGATCCTGCGCTATGCGCGGCCGCGTCCGACGCTGTCCCTCGAGCCCGTCGAGGACGGCTCGCGTCGCATGTCGGGCCGCCTGAAGGCGAAGGGCCGGGGCCGCGCTGGAGCCCGTATCGCGGTGGCGGTGACTCCGCTCCACCAGGACTCCGTGGGGGCGCGAGCGCCGCTCGTCGAGGTCGCGACGACGACCGATGCCGCCGGCAGGTTCGCGGTCGAGCTGCCCGACCTGCCCTCGATCGGAGTCCTCGTCGAAGCGCGCTATCCGGGGAGCAAGGCGCTGTGGCCCGCGTTCGCGTCGGTCGAGCTCGGGACGCCCGCACGGAACATCGCGCTCGGCCGCCCGGCGACGGCCTCGAAGTTCGGCCAGGCCCCGGCCGGGCTCGCGGTGGACGGGAACTACGAGACGAGCTGGGGGGCGGGGGACGACGCGCCCCAGTGGATCGAGGTCGACCTCGGCGTGGCGTCGACGATCGCCCAGATCCGCCTCGTCACGGAGCAGTTTCCCGCCGGCGAGACTGTCCATCGCATCCTCGGCCGCTCCGCCGACGGGACGCTCCGGGTGCTCCAGGAGCTCCGGAGCGTGACCGACACGATGCAGGTCCTCGAGGTGACTCCGGCGACGCCCTGGACCGGGATCCGGGCGATCAGGGTCGAGACCGTCGCGAGCCCTTCGTGGGTCGCGTGGCGCGAGATCGAGGTCTGGAGCTGATGAGGCGACTGCTCGCGGTCGGCGCGCTGCTCCTGCTGACAGCCGGAACGGCCGAGGCTCGCATGCTCGAAGATGCGGGGCCCCCGACCTGATCTTCCGGGGCGGCGTCGTGCTCACGATGCGGGAGGGCGCTCCCGTGGTCAGCGCGATCGCCGTTCGCGGCGACACGATCGTCGCCGTGGGCGGCGACGAGGCGGTAACCGCGCTCGCCGGCCCCGAGACCGAGATCGTCGACCTCGACGGCAGGACGGTCGTGCCCGGCTTCATCGACTCGCACGCCCACTGGATCGGCGATCGGTGGCTGGTCGGGCAGGAGACGCCGCAGGAGGCGATCGCCTCGGCGCTCGCGGCCGGCTTCACGAGCATCTCCGAGCTGTTCGTCAACCAGGAGCGACTCGACGAGCTCGAGGCGCTCGACGAGGCGGACGAGCTCGGGCTGCGCGTCAACGCGTATCTCCCCGTGAACTACCGGGAGCAGCGGTACGGGATCTGGTTCGATGCCTACGAGCCCGGCCAGGTGCTCGGGCCGCATGTCCGGATCGCGGGCGTGAAGGCATTCGTCGACCCGTGCTCGCCGACCGGCTTCTACCTGACGAAGCCGCACGCGAACCGCCCCGGCTACCGCGGCGAGGTGTTCTGGACGAAGGCGGAGCTCCGGGCGATCGTGCGGGAGCTCCACGACGCCGGCTGGCAGATCGCGATCCACGCCTGCGGCGACGCCGCGCACGACCTCGTGCTCGACGCGTACGAGAAGGCGCTCGGGGGCGAGCCGGGCGGAGCGTACCGCCACCGGATCGAGCACATGCTCGTCGTCCGCGACGACCAGCTCAGGCGGATGCGCCGGCTCGGCATCGTCGCCTCGTTCCAGCTCACCTGGGTGCAGTCGGACTGGCTCTCCGACCCCGAGCTCCGGACGTTGCGGCGCGCGCTCGGGCCGAAGCGGATCCGGCTCGCCGGGCGCTGGGACGACGTCCTCGCCGCGCGGGTCGCGTCGATCGGCGGCACCGACACGCCGTGGACGCCCGGAACCGCGATGGAGGCGATCGAGCAGGCGGTCACCCGGCGCGGAACCGGGGGGAGAAAGCCGCCGAGGTGGATGAGGAAGCACCGGATTACCGCCCAGCAGGCGCTGCGGCTGTTCACCGTCGAGGCCGCGTACGGTACGTTTGAGGAGGATGTCAAGGGCTCGCTCGAGCCGGGCAAGCTCGCCGACCTCGTCGTTCTCTCGGACAACCCGCTCGCGGTCGGGAAGGCGGAGGTCGGCGAGATCGAGGCGCTCCTGACCATGGTCGGCGGCCGGGCCGAGCACTGCGTGGAGCCGGCGCTCTGCCCCGGGCTCCAGCCGGCCGGGACGGGGCCCGCCAAGAGGGTCTGGGCGTGGGGGCACGACCCGCGGGCGATCCCCGTGGCGAGCGGATGAGGCTCCCGCTCGAGGACGTTCGCGTCGTCGCGGTCGAGCAGTTCGGGGCGGGCCCCTGGGCCACGCTCCAGCTCGCCGATCTCGGCGCGGACGTGATCAAGGTGGAGGATCCCGCCTCGGGCGGGGACGTCGGCCGCTACGTGCCGCCGTTCCAGGAGGGCGAGGACTCGCTCTTCTTCGAGGCGTTCAACCGCGGCAAGCGCTCGCTCTCGCTCGATCTGCGCCACCCGGGCGCGCGCGAGGTCCTGCACGACCTCGTCCGCGCAGTCGACGCGGTCTACTCGAACCTCCGCGGCGACCAGCCGGAGAAGCTCGGGCTCACGTACTCACAGCTCTCCCACGTCAACCCGCGGGTCGTCTGCTGCTCGCTCTCGGGCTTCGGGATGACCGGCCCGCGGGCACCCGATGGGGGCTACGACTACATGATGCAGGGGCTCGCCGGGTGGCAGAGCCTGACCGGCGACCCGGACGGGCCGCCGACGAAGTCGGGCCTTTCGCTCGTCGACCTCTCGGGCGGCTACGCGTCGGCGATCGCGCTGCTCGCCGGCATCTGGCGGGCCCGGCGCGACGGCGTCGGCTGCGACTGCGACGTCTCCCTGTTCGAGACGGCGCTGCACGAGCTGATGTACGTGGGCGTCTGGGCGGCCAGCCGCGGCTACGTCCCGCCCAGGCGTGCCAGCTCGGCGCACCCGTCGATCGTGCCGTTCCAGAACTTCCGCGCCGCCGACGGCTGGCTCGTCGTCGCCGCCGCCAAGCAGACGTTCTGGGAGCGCCTGTGCGTCGCAATCGGGCTCCCGGAGCTGGCCGCCGACCCGCGCTTCGCGACGATGGCGGCCCGGGACGAGCACCGGGACGCGCTCGTGCCGATCCTCGAGGAGACGTTCGCGCGGCGCACCGTAACCGAGTGGCTGGGCGTGCTCGTTCCCGCCGGGATCCCGAGCGCGCGCGTCAATACGGTGCTCGAGGCGCTCGAGGATCCCCAGGCCGTGGCGCGCGGGGACGTGGTCGAGCACGACCATCCCGCGCTCGGGCGGGTGCGCTCGATCCGCACCCCGCTTCGCCTCACCGATGGCGAGCGCCCGCCCTCCCGGGGCCCCCGTCGGGGCGAGCACACCGAGGAGGTGCTCGTCGAGCTGTGCGGCTACACGCGCGAGCGGGTGGCCGCGCTGGCCGCCGCCGGCGTGTTCGGCGCGGTCGCGCCGGCCTGACCGCGCTGCCTACTCCGCGCGGGCCAGGAACACCGTGCGGTCGACCCAGTCCGCCGCGGCCGGCCAACGGGCGAACGACTGCCCGAGCGCGTCGAGGATCGTCCCGTACGCCGTGTGCTCGAGCGTCACGAGGATCAAGCCGGCGTGGCTGCGGCGGGCCTCGGCCCAGTGGCGTGCGAGCGGAGCGAAGTGCCGGACGTTGTGCGTGACGACGATCCGCCGCTCCGCCGTCGCGAGAGCGAGAACCTCCTCGTCCGGAAGCAGCCAGAGCTCCTCGTGGCGGTCGAGCCCGAGCACGTGGTGCCCCGCCCGCGCGAGCGGGGCGCCCACGTGGCGGCCAGAGACGTGCGCGTCGAGCAGCACGCGCACGCGTTACAAGCGGCCGGCGACACGCTCGACGTGCGCGAAGGGGTAGAGCTCGAGGAGTTCCGCAACGGGCCGGCGGTTCTGGGCGAGGGCGCGCGCGATCTCCTCGGGGTAGCCGTCGCGGTAGGCGAGGGCGAGCTCGACGGCTCGCCGCGGCAGGTCGGCCTCCCGGACGAGCGACTCGACCGAGCCGTGATCTGCGAGCAGCTCGACGATCTCCCAGACGTCGAGCCCGGTCCCGATCACCCATGCGTCGCGGGCCGCGTCGCCGCCCCGGAACGCGATGCCGGGGAACCGCCGCATGCGCGCTGCCTCGTCGGTGAGCGCCTCGACGATCGCGCCCTTCGACCGCCTCGTCCGCTCGGCCTCGGCCGTCACGAACCGGTCGGTGGCCGGGCTGAGCCGGATGCTGAACGGTCTCGACTTGCGCGGCCGCGTCGCCATCGCGACACTGTAACACAACGATTACAGTGTCACCGAAAGCAGTCGAGCGTCGCGCCGCTTACCGCTCGCCCGCGTCGCGGTCGACGAGCGCCGCCTTGCGCACCTTGCCCATCGCGTTTCGGGGCAGCGCGTCGAGGAAGCGGACGGCGCGCGGGCGCTTGTGGGGGGAGAGCAGGGAGGCCACGTGGTCGGCGAGCTCGGCCGCGTCGGGCGGGGCTCCGCGCGGCACGACCCACGCGACGATCCGCTCGCCCAGGTCGTCGTCGGGCTCGCCCGTGACCGCGGCCTCCTCGACGGCGGGATGCTCGAGCAGCGCCGCCTCGACCTCGCCCGCACCGACCTTGAAGCCGCCGGTCTTGATCAGGTCGGTCGAGCGGCGCCCGACGATCCGCACCCAGCCGTCCGCGGCGCGGGTGGCGAGGTCGCCGGTGCGAAACCAGTCGCCGTCCATGGCCGCGGCGGTCGCGTCCGGGCGGTTCAGGTAGCCGTCGAACACGTTCCGGCCGCGGACGAGCACCTCGCCGATCGCGTCTGTCTCGGCGGGGTCGAGCTCGGAGCCGTCCTCGCCGACGAGCCGGATCTCCACCCCGGGGAGCGGCGGGCCGACCGTTCCCGGGCGCCCCCCGCCGGCCGGGACGGCGCAGTTCATGAGCGTCTCCGTCAGCCCGTAGCGCTCCACAACGCGCTGCCCGGTCTCCCGTTCGAGCCGGGCGTGCTCGCGCGCGGGCAAGGGGGCCGAGCCGGAGACGAGCAATCGCGCGCCCGCGAGCGCGCGGGCGATCTCCGGATCGGCTTCCGCGGCCGTGGCGAGCCGCTGGTACATCGTCGGCACCGCGAACAGCATCGTTCCGCCCGCGGCGAGCGCCCGCGCGATCGCCTCCGGGGAGAAGCGCCCGACGTGCTCGAGGCGGCAGCCGATGCGGGCGGGCCCGAGCGTGCCGAGCACGAGTCCGTGCGCGTGGAACAGCGGCAGCCCCTGCACGAGCACGTCGGAGGCCGTCCACGCCCAGACCGCGGCGAGCGCGTCGAGGTTCGCGGCGATCGCCCGCCGGGAGAGGACGGCGCCCTTCGGCGGCCCGGTCGTCCCGGAGGTGTAGAGGACGAGCGCGGGGGCCCCGGCCGGCGGCTCGGGCGGCGGCGGGCCGCCCCTGGCCGCCGTGTCGACGTCAGCGCGCGGCAAGCTCGCGAGCCCGGGCGGCAGCGCCGCTCCGGGGGCGGCCAGGACGAGCGCGGGCGCCGCGTCCGCGAGGATGTGCTCGAGCTCCCGCTCGCCGGCCTGTGGATTCAGCGGCACGGCCGCCGTCCCGGCCGCGAGCGCGCCGAGCACCGCTACCGCGGTCTCGAGCTCCGGCACGGCGAACACCGCGACGCGCCCGAGGCCGGCGACCCGCTCGGCGACCGCACTCGCCGCGCCGGCCAGCTCCGGCCAGGAGAGCGCCCGCCCGCCGACACGCAGCGCCTCGCCCGGCGGCGGGTCGGCGAGCGGGGGGAAGAGCGGCCCGGCGGGCACGCCCGCGAGTCTAGCCCGGTGTGGGAGAATCATCCCG
>CAYJLE010000063.1:0-5184 GCA_964370985.1 uncultured Gaiellales bacterium
CCCTTGCCGCGCTCGCGGTCGCGGGGCTCGTCGTGGGCGTGCTCCGGGCAACGAGCGGTGGAGGCGGCGCTGCCCCGCCTCCCGCGGGTGCGGAGCCCGTGATCGGCGAGCTCGCCGAGACGGGGGCGGGCGACTCCGCCCCGGAGACCGCGCCCGCGACCACGGCGGCTGCGCCGCCCGACGCGCGCGTCAGCATCACCGCCGTCGGCGACATCGTCATGGGCACGACCGGCAACCTGCCGCCCGACGGGGGAGCGACCTTCTTCGCCGACGTCGCCCCCGCGCTCGAAGGCGACGTCGTGCTCGGCAACCTCGAGGGCACCCTGTCCACCGCGTCCGGGTCGAAGTGCGGGCCGGACTCGACCAGCTGCTTCGCCTTCCAGACGCCGCCCTCGTACGCGACCTGGTTGAGCGAGGCCGGGTTCACCATCCTGAACCTCGCGAACAACCACGCCTTCGACTTCGGGGAAGAGGGTCAGCGCCAGACGATCGCCGCCCTGCGCCGGGAGGCGCTCCGCAGCACGGGCCGCCCCGGGCAGATCACGATCCAGCGGGCGGGGCAGGCGCGCGTCGCGATCCTCGGCTTCGCGCCCTACCCGTGGGCGCAGGACCTGAACGACATCCCCGCGGCGGCGAAGCTCGTGCGGGCAGCGACGCGCCAGGCCGACCTCGTCGTCGTCACGTTCCACGGGGGTGCCGAGGGCTCCGACCGGACGCACGTCCCGACCGGGCCGGAGACGTACCTCGGCGAGGCCCGCGGCGACCTGAGGGCCTTCGCGCACGCGGTCGTGGATGCCGGCGCCGACCTCGTGATCGGCCACGGGCCCCACGTGCTGCGGGGGATGGAGTGGTACCGGGGCCGCCTCGTCGCCTACAGCCTGGGCAACTTCGGGGGCTACGGCGTCTTCTCGCTCTCGGGGTCGCTCAGCGTCAGCGGCGTGCTCCAGGTCACGCTCGAGGCAGACGGCGACTGGGTCGAGGGGAAGCTCGTCGCGACCGCTCTCATCGGCGAGGGGGTGCCCGCGCTCGACCTCGCGGAGGCGGCGCACGGCCTGGTGCGCGAGCTGTCGAGACAGGACTTCGGCCGCCGCGGCGTGCGGGTGAGCCCGACCGGCGCGCTGCGCCCACCGCGCTGAACCGCCCCGGCCGGCGAACTCGCTCGGCGAGCGGGGTCGAGGCGCACAAGGGTGCAACGAATCGGTGTCGAAATGCACGTTGTCATTTGACCCCTGTCCGATTCCCGTGGTATTTTCCGAAGCCTTGCGTGCGTTAATTCCCCGGAGGGGACGCCCCCTCCGCCCGCTAGCCATGATCCCAGGCTCCCCGAAGCGCTTTGCCGCGCTGGTCGCGGCGCTTGCGGTCGCCGCTGTCGCGACCGCGACCGCGATCGCCGAGCCGGCCCACATCACGGCCAAGAAGGCCGAGGCCCAGGAGGTCCTGGCCCAGATCCAGCAGATCGACGCCGAGCTGGGCCTCGCGATCGAGGAGTACAACGCCGCGACCCTCGAGCTCGACGGCATCGAGGGCGACATCGCCACGAACCAGCGCCACCTCGAGATCGCCCGTAGCGCCTACCGCGTGGCCCAGCAGAATCTGGCCGACCGCGTCGTGGCCCTCTACACGGCCGGCGGCGAAGAGGGCACGCTCGAGGTGATCCTCGGCGCGGCGAACCTCGACGACCTGCTCGACCGGATCGACACCGTGCGCCGGATCTCCGCCCAGGACGTCGAGGTGATCGAGGCCGTGCGCGACGCCCGCGGCGAGATCCGCGATCGAGCCCGCAAGCTCTCCGACATGCGCGCGAAACAGCAGAAGGTCGTGCGCAAGCGCGACGAGCACCGTGACACGATCGAGGCCAAGCTCGGCGAGCGCGAGCGGCTGTACGAGTCGATCAAGGATCAGATCGTCCAGCTCGAGGCGGAGGAGCGCGAGCGGCAGCGGCAGCTCGCCGAGGAGGCCAGGCAACGCCGCGAGGCGGAGCGCGAAGCGGCCGCCGCGGCGGCCGCGGCCGAGAGCGGTGGCTCGGACGTGTCGGTGGCGAGCGTGTCGGCGCCGGAGAGCGGCGGGTCGGCCCCGCCGGCCCGGTACGGCGGGGTCGTCGACATCGCGCTGCAGTATCTCGGTGTCCCCTACGTCTGGGGCGGCGCCTCGCCGTCGGGCTTCGACTGCTCCGGCCTCGTCGTCTACGTCTACGGTCAGCTCGGCATCTCGCTCCCGCACTACACGGGCTCGCTCTGGCAGCTCGGTAGCGCGGTCTCCCGCGACGAGCTCCAGGCCGGCGATCTCGTCTTCTTCAACGGCCTCGGCCACATGGGCATCTACATGGGCGGGGGCCAGTTCGTCCACGCCCCGCACACCGGCGACGTCGTGAAGATCTCGAGCCTGTCCGACAGCTGGTATGCGTCCACGTACGTGGGCGCTCGGCGCATCTAGCCGGCGGCGGTGAGCCCGGAGGCCCGCGCCGCGATCGAGCGGGCGAAGGCCCGCCTCGACCGGCTCGCGCTGTACCCCGAGCCCGTTCGCACCGGGAGGGTGAGGCTCGTGACGGCGCCGTGGTTCTTCCGGCTGCCGCGCTTCCGGCACTTCAGCGGGTTCACCTGCTACTCACTGATCCTGTTGCGCGACCCGCCTGGCGTCGCCCCCGATGACCTCGTTTGCCACGAGCTCTGCCACACCTGGCAGATGCAGCACCACCCGCTGCGGATGCCGCTCTCCTACCTGCGCTTCGGCTACGCGAGGAACCCCTTCGAGGCCGAGGCGCGCCACGCGGCCGTCGAGACTACGCGCGGCCCTTCAGCATCCCCTGCCAGTACAGGGCCGGAAGGCCGTAGCGCTTGAGCTGGTACATGCTCCAGCGCTCCTTCGATTGGTCGAACGGGAACGTCTCCTTCGGGATCGCGTCGTAGACGAACTCGGCCAGCACGAGCTTGCCGTACCCCGTCACGAGCGGGCACGCCGTGTAGCCGTCGTAGCTGGCGGTGAGCGGCCGGCCCGAGATCGCGGCGAGCAGGTTTTCGACCAAGATCGGTGCCTGGCCGCGGATCGCGGCCCCGGTCTTCGACGTCGGCAGGCTGCTCGCGTCCCCGAGCGAGAACACGTTCGGGAAGCGGACGTGCTGGAGCGTGTGCTTGTCGACCTCGACCCACCCGGCTGCGCTCGCGAGCGGGCTCGTGCGCACGACGTCGGGGGACCCCTGGGGCGGCGCGACGTGCAGGAGGTCGTAGGGGATGACGATCTGCTCGTCCGTGTCGAGCTGCTCGAACACCGCCTCGCGCTCGGCGGCTCTCACCTCGACGAGGTTGTGGCGGTAGCGGGCGTCGATGCCCTTGCGCGCCACGACCCGGTCGAGCGTGCGGGCGTACTTCTCGACCCCGAAGATCGTGGGGCCAGCGGCCGCGTACACGATCCGCGAACGGTCACGCACGCCGCTTCGGCGAAACGCGTCGTCGGCGAGGTAGGCGATCTTCTGGGCTGCGCCCGGGCACTTGATCGGCGTGGCCGGGAATGTGAAGAGGGCCGTGCCGCCCCCGAAGCCGGAGATCAGCCGCCAGGTCTTCTCGACGTGGTCGCGGCTCCAGTTGCTCGTGACCTCCGGCGCGTCGAGAGCCTCGGGCAGCCCCTTGACGCGGTCCCAGTCGAGCTGGATTCCGGGCGCGACGACGAGGAAGTCGTAGCCGATCGCCCTGCCGTCCCGCGTGACGACGAGGCTCTCCTCGGGCACGAAGCGCGCGACGGCATCGCGGATCCACGTCGTGCCGGACGGGATCAGCGACGCCTCGGGCCTCGCCGTGTCGGCGACGCTGCCGACTCCGCCGCCGACGAGCGTCCAGAGCGGCTGGTAGTAGTGGGTCTCGGACGGCTCGAGGATGGCTGCGTCGACGCTCGCGGCGGCGCGGCGCAGGCGTGCGGCGACGGTCAGGCCGCCGCTGCCGCCGCCCACGATGACGACCTGGTGGTGCAGCCTTCCGGCCGGGGTCGTCGCGGCGGCCGGGTGCGCGGGTGCGGAGGTGGATGTGCTCATGGCGCGAGCCTACCACTGTTACTTCGATAAGTAAAGCAACTTCGAAAATCAAAGCGAGGCGGATGGATTGCCCCCCGGCCGCGGGCAGGCAGTAGCCTTTCGGTCGTGATTCAGACCGGACAGGCGCCCGACGTCGTCGTCGTCGGCGGCGGCGCGATCGGGGTCTGCACCGCGTACGAGCTGGCCCGGCGCGGCGCCCGCGTGACCCTGCTCGAGCGAGGCGGCGAGCTCGCCTGGGGCTGCTCCGCCGGCAACGCGGGCCTGATCACCCCGAGCCATTCGACGCCGCTCGCGAACCCGGAGGCGCTCCGGGAGGGGCTGCGCTGGATGTGGCGGCCCGACAGCCCCTTCTACCTCAGGCCGCGCCCGGCCGTTCTGCCCTGGCTCGCCCGCTTCGCCCGCGCCTCGACGCCGGAACGGGTACGCGTCTCGACGCCGGTGATCCGCTCGCTTGCCCTCGCGAGCCTGGCGCTCCACGTCGAGCTGGCCGCGGCCGGCCTCGACACGGGGCTCGAGCGCCGGGGCGCGCTCAGCGTCTACGAGGCCGAGGGGGCGTTCGCGCATGCCCGGTCGGAGGCGGCCGCGTCCGAGCGGGCGGGCGTGCGCGCGCAGGTGCTCGATCCGCAGGAAGCTCGCGAGCTCGAGCCTGCGCTCGCGGGCGACCCGGCCG
This sequence comes from uncultured Gaiellales bacterium, assembly GCA_964370985.1. Taxonomy (GTDB): domain Bacteria; phylum Actinomycetota; class Thermoleophilia; order Gaiellales; family Gaiellaceae; genus JAHDVS01. The sequence goes on from CAYJLE010000063.1 coordinate 4,692, forward strand.
GCGCGGTCTTCTACCCGGACGACGCCCACTGCGACCCGCTGCGCTTCGTCCACGCCGTTGGCGACGCGGCGGCGGCCGCGGGCGCGACGATCCGCACCCGGGTCGAGGTGCTGGGGCTGCGGCGCTCCGCCCGGCGGGTCGACGCGGTCGTGACCACGTCGGGCGATGTCGTGGCCGGCGAGGTGGTGCTTGCGGCGGGGGCGTGGACACCGGTGCTCGCGAGGCCGCTCGGCCTCTACGTGCCCGTCGAGGGCGGCAAGGGCTACCACGTCGACTTCGAGCCGGCGGCCGGCGACCCCGGGCGGCCGACCTGGTTCGATGGGACCCGTGTGATCGCGACTCCGCTGCCGGGGAGGCTGCGCCTGGCGGGCACGCTCGAGCTGGCCGGTCTCGACCTGAGCGTCGATCGCCGGCGCGTCGACGCGATCGTCCGCGCCGGGCAACGGGGTGTCCGCGGGCTCGCGGGCCGGCGCGTGCTCGAGGTCTGGCGGGG
>CAYJLE010000064.1:0-3824 GCA_964370985.1 uncultured Gaiellales bacterium
CCGACGGCAGCCGCCCGGGCGGGGAGCGCTACCAGATCGTCATCCACGCCGACGAAAGCGCCCTCAACGGGGACGGCGGGGGCGGCTGCGAGCTCGCCGACGGGGCCGCGCTCGCCCCCGAGACCGCACGGCGGCTCGCCTGCGACGCCTCCACCGTCCGAAACGGACGAAAGACACGGACGATCCCTCCCGCACTGCGCCGCGCCCTTCGCGCCCGCGACCGCGGCTGCCAGTTCCCGGGCTGCGAGAACCGCCGCTTCCTCGACGCCCACCACGTCCACCACTGGGCGAGAGGCGGCGAGACCACGCTCGCAAACCTCGTGCTGCTCTGCCGCCGCCACCACCGCCTCCTCCACGAAGGCGGCTGGCACATCGACCGCCGCGCGCGCTTCTACGACCTGCGAGGCCACCCGCACCCGGCGGTGCCCCGGCTCCCGCGCGGCCACCCAGACGATCTTCCCGAACGCAACCGCGAGCTCCGAATCGACGCCGGCACCTGCGAGCCCGGCACCGGCGACCCCCTCCACCTCGGCGACGCCGTCCACGCCCTGCTCGCGATCTCGCCCTACGACGTAGCCCTCGCGACGTCGAGCTGATCGGGTCCGCCCGCGTGGCCCGGGCTCTTGTGAACGGCGCTCGACCGGCGTAGGCTCCCGCGGGTGGGCCGGCTCATCGTGCTCGTAGCCTGCGCGGCGCTGCTCGCGCCGGGCTATGCCGGCGCCGCCCTCGACGCGCGCGCCTCCGGGGCGAGCCCCGTGGACGAGCTGCTCGCGACGTGCCCGACCGCGGGGGAGATCGCGGCGATCGGCGCGGATCTCGACCTCACCTGGGATGCCGATCCGACCGCGGGTGCCTTCGTCTGTACGGCCGCGGCAGGGTCGGCCGACCTGACTCGCCTTCAGGAGCGCACCTACCAGGCGCTACGCGCGATGAAGGCGCTGCGCTTCGAGCGGCCGCTGCCCTGGACCGCGCTGCCGCTGTACGACTGGCTCGAGGGAGCCATCGATGGCATCAGGTTCCGGGGCGACATCGCGTTCAGCTTCTGCTGCGATCCGCAGGGCGTGATCAACATCCAGAGCGGGAACCTGGCCGCCCTCCGGACGCTCCGCTGGATCGACCCGGTCTCGGGAACGGGCCTGGCGGGCCTCGTCAACCTGTTCGTCCACGAGGCGCGCCACAACGAGGGCAAGCCCCACACGTGCGGGAGCGGCGACGCGACCCTGGACGAGCTGGGCGCCTGGGGAGCCGCGTTCTACCTCCAGCTCTGGGAGGCGCTCTACACGGGCTCCTTCCTCGACGCGCCCGCGCCGTCCCCGTCCGCCTACCGGGACCGCACGGTCACGGACGCGGAGGGCGTCTACCTGAGCCGGATCTGCTCGCTTCCGGTCGCCGACGTCTCGCTGACGGCGACCGCCGCGCCCGACCCGGTCCCGGCGGGCGGCGAGCTCCTGGAGCGCTACACGGTCGCGAACGCCGGCCCGGCCGGGGCACCCGCCACCTACCTCTACGTCGACGTCCCGGCGGGAGCGAACCTCCTCGCCGCCACGCCCAGCCAGGGCTCCTGCACCCCCTCGCCGGTCGGCGCGCCGGTCGTCGTCGGCTGCACGCTCGGCCCGCTGGCGGCGGGCGCCTCGGCGACGGTCGATGTCCGGCTCCTCGTCTCGGGGAGCCCCGGGACGCTCGTCGAGCCCGGACCGCTCGGCGCCTACGCGGCCGGCACGGTCGACGACGTCGATCGCGGCAACAACCAGGCCCGGCCAACCGCGACCGTCGCCGGGGCCAGCGGCGGCGGTGGCGGTGGCGGTGGTGGCGGCGGCGGCGCAGCTGCGAGGTGTCCGGGCGTGCCCCGCGGCGGTAGCGTGATCGTCGGGACGTCCGGCGCGGACCGTCTGGTCGGGACGGCGGCCGGTGACGTGATCTGTGGTCTCGGCGGGAACGACGTCCTGCTCGGTCGCGGCGGCCTCGACGTGATCCGCGGCGGAGCAGGGAACGACCGGCTCGAAGGGGGAGCCGGCGACGATCGCCTCCTCGGCGGCGCCGGGGTCGACGTCTGCCGGAGCGGGCGGAAGGTCAGCTGCGAGTCGTAGGGGATCAGGTGCGGCTGGCTGCGAGGAGCGCGCGCTCGAGCGCTGCGCGCAGATCGTGAGCCAGAAACCGGATCCGGCCCGACCGCCTATGGGCCGACGAGCTGCTGGACGCGCTGGTGGGAGAGGCCGAGCAGCGCCGCCGCGTCGCGAACGCTGAGCCCGAGGTCGCCGACGAGCATTCGCGCGGCCTCGCCGGTCGACTCGGTCGCCCTCGCCCGCTCGCGCTCGGCCCGGCTGCGGGCGAGCCGGCTGCGGCGGATCTCCGCGAGCGCGCCCTCGGGGAGACGTAGCTTCTCGACGAGCTCGGCCGTGTCGGCGTTCTCCACCCACAGCGTGAGCGCCTCGCGAATGCGCTCACGGGTCTGAGCGAGCGTGCGCCCGTGCGTGTGACAGCCGGCGACGCTCGGCACGTGAGCGAGCCACCGACCGCTCCCGTCGCGCTCCAGCACGACCTCGTACCGCCCTCGTCTCAACGCAACAACCTCGTTCCGAGGCATGGCTCGAGATCCCGCTCGATCGCACGCAGCGTGCCCGGCGGCATGTCCTCACCCACGTGCACCCAACCGCCTCACGTCTGTCTAGCATGATAGACGTTTGTATTCCTTCGCCGCCGGTGCTCCCGAACGGAACCACGCGGAACGTCGCTGGGGCCCCGACGATCGTCACGAGATCATCGCGAGCCCGAGCCAGTAGGCCCGCGACCGCGCCCCTTCCCCGGAGGCGACCGCGTGGGTTCATCCCGTGGGGGCGGGTCATGACCCGCCCGAGTCCTGACCCGCTCGTTGCGGGCCCTGGCCCCCGCAGCGCCCCGATTGGCGAGCGCCCGTGGCCGGGCTCGCATGTCGCCGGGCGCGCCCGTTCCACGCCGCCGCCGCTACGCCGTGCCGGGCTCCTCGCCAGGGCGGCCGGTCCCCGGCCGGCGCCTCGCCGCCCTGGCGCTCGAGTTCCTCTCCGAGTAGCCGGTTGAACTCGTCGCGGTGGCGGTGGATCTGGGAGAGCGCGTGCCACTTCCGCTCGATCTTGCGAATCCCGGGGTTGCGCTCGAGGAAGCGGCGGGCCTCCTCCTCGGAGAGCTCGACCACCTCCTGCTTGACGGGGTCCCAGACCTTCAGCGCTCCACCGTCCTCTCCGGCGGCGAGCTCGCGAGCCGGGCGGGGAGGCCGTGCCGGCGCCCGATCAGCCGCAGGGCGGCCTCGGCGTGGCGCTCGCTGCCGGAATTCAGGTGGATCTCGACGAGCCGGGCTTCCCCGTCCTCGCTTAGGCGGTGCCTGCCGAGGAGGAGCGGATCGGGGAAGGCGTCTCGCCGCTCGAGCCAGCGCTCGACGAGGTGCATGTGACGGTGGTCGGGGTCGGCGCTCTCCTCGAGCTGCCGCCCGTCGGAGACGAACACGTAGGAGGCCGCCGGGAACAGCGTCTCCTGCTGCTCGGCGCGGGCCCGGGCGTCCCGCCAGCGGTGGCCGCTCGGGGAGCGGGGCCCCTGCCGCCTCGCGCCGCTCGCCCCGCCCCGCGGGAGCGCCCGGATCGGGGCCTCCGGGAACGCCTCGGCCGCCCGCCGGACGCAGGTGGTGGTGTCCCCGACGAGCGTGTCGATGTCGATGCCGAACTGGCGGGCGATCGCCTGGAGGTGGCGCGCGCCCGGCACGGTGCGGCCGCTGATCGAGTACCACACTGTCTGCTTGGACAGGCCGACGCTCTCGGCGAGCTCGTGCTGTGTCACGAGGTGCATGCCGAGCAGCC
>CAYJLE010000065.1:0-3516 GCA_964370985.1 uncultured Gaiellales bacterium
CGCATCCCCGACAACACCTAACACCCACCGATACACAGAAAAACGCGCAGGCTCGTCCCCGGATTGCACGAGGCGTAGACCAAGGTCTCTTCAAGGATCAGCGACTCAGAGATCCCCGCGACGCCCAACTTGGCCTCGGCTTCATCAACAAGGACGGCCGGAACCTTCGTCCAATCAATCAACTCACCGTTTGCGCGCGGCTTCCAGTTGAGCGTGAAGTTCCAAAAGTCGATGAAGATGCGCGTCTTGTAGGCCATTCACACCCTTCTCTGCCGTCCACACATGATACGGGGAACGCTTGCGCGTTCCCCGGGAACGTCATACACCGCAGGGAGAAAGCCCCGCGGCGGGGATGTGATGGCAACAGTGTAGTTACTAAGACCAAGGTAGTCAAGAGCTGCGCTCGCCAATTAGCCTTGGCCCACCAGGCCAAGGCTAACTTTTCAGTGCCCCGTTGTCAAGCGTGTTACAAACAGACGTTCCCACTGATTGGCGCAACAGTCCCACCTCAAACTGACCCACTACCGACCGGAAGGGAGGAGCCGTGATCGACCACGTCGGGCTCAGGGTCTCGGACTACCCGGCCAGCAAGGCGTTCTACACGGCCGCGCTCGCGCCACTCGGATACGGGCTCGTGATGGAGCTGGAGGGCGCCTGCGGCCTCGGCGTCGCCGGCAAGCCGGACTTCTGGCTGATCGGCCAGACTCCGCCGGCCGCCCCCGTCCATGTCGCGTTCGCGAGCGAGAACCGCGCGGGCGTGGACGCCTTCCACGCCGCCGCGCTCGCGGCGGGCGGCACGGACAACGGGGTGCCCGGGCTGCGCACCCACTACCGCCCGAGCTACTACGGCGCCTTCGTCCTCGACCCCGACGGCAACAACGTCGAGGCGGTCTGCCACCGGCCCGAGTAGGGGCGGGTCCTGCCCCGCCCGTACACCCGCCCTACCCTTCTTGGCCACGGCAGCAGCTAGCCGACCGGAGCGAGGCCCTCGAGCCGGGCGGCATCCCGGAGCCGCTCGTCGAACGTCACGATCTCTCCGGGGATCCGGGCCGGCGGGGCCCACGTCAGTGCGGCGGCGAGCTGGAGCGCGTCCGCGGCCCGGAGCGGGTGCACACGCAGGATGCGGCCCGCGACGGAGCGCACCCCGTCAGTGGGGAGGATCTCGATCCAGGCCCTCGCGAGCGTGGCGATGATCGCGCGGGCCGCCTCCTCGTGCTCGAGCGAGAGCTGGCCTTCCCGGCGTCACCTGGACAGCGCCGACCAGCACTCGACGATCGACCCCCACCAGACAACCATCCCGGGATCCTCGTCGAGCAGTCCGCGGACACGGGACGTTCTCGGCTCGTCGACGCACAGCGGCACGAGCGCCGACGAGTCCCAGAACCTCATCGTCCCTCGGCGCGCTCCTCGAGCAGCGCTCCGAGCACGCGGCCCTGCGGGTCCGACGGCCTGGGCAGATCGAGCACGTCCGGCGGGAGCCCCGCAACCGGCCCGCGCGCAAGGCCCTTGCGGACGAGCTCGGCGACGCGAGCGTCGGCCTCGAGCGCATCCGCGCCGAGCGGCACCAGCTTCGCCACCGGACGTCCCCGGTCGGTCACGAGCAGCTCGTTCCCGGCCCGGACGGTCTCTAGGCAGGCACTGAGACCGCGCTTCAGCTCCGCGATCGAGATGGTCTTCATAGTCAACACATTATATCCACAAAGGTCATTTGATTCCTGCTCGCTCACGCCCACTCGGCCGGCGCGAGCCGGCGCGAGGTCACCTGCCAGGTGTTGAAGCCGAGCCAGTGCATCCGGCCCATGAAGCGGGCGTGCTCGATCTTCAGGCAGCGGTCCATCACGACCGCGAGCCCGGCGGCGCGCGCCTGCTCGGCTCCCTCGAAGCTGACGACGCCGAACTGGAGCCAGAGCGCCCACGCGCCCGCGGCGGCCGCCTCGGCGGCGATCCGCGGCACGTGCTCGGCGGCGCGAAAGACGTCCACGACGTCGACCGGGAACGGCACGTCCGCGAGCGACGGGTAGCAGGGCTCGCCGAGGATCTCGGTCGCGCCGGGGTTGACCGGAACCACCCGGTAGCCGTGCCGCTTGAGGTAGAAGCCGACGAAGTTCGAGGCGCGAAGCTCGTTGGGGGAGAGGCCGACGATCGCGATCGTCCGGGCCTCGTGGAGGATCCGCAGGATCTCGCCCTGATCCTGGTAGGCGGCGAGGCTCACTGCGCCACCCCCGGGTCGAGCGGGAGCGGGCAGGCGGGCGGCTGCTTGCCGGCGGGCTCGCCGGCGCCGGCGGCTGCTGCCTCGAGGCCGCGGTCGAGGTCCCAGAGGAGGTCGTCGAGGTCCTCGAGCCCGACCGAGAGGCGGATCGTCCCGGGGGAGATGCCCGCGGCCGCGAGCTCCTCGTCGGTGAGCTGGCGATGCGTCGTCGAGGCGGGGTGGATGACGAGGCTCTTCGCGTCGCCGACGTTCGCGAGGTGGCTCCAGAGGTCGAGCGCCTGGATGAAGCGCCTGCCCGCCGCACGGCCGCCCGCGAGGTCGAACGAGAAGACCGCGCCGGCGCCACGCGGCAGGTACTTCTCGACGAGCGGCCGGTAGGGGCTGTCCGGGAGGCCCGGGTGCGCGACGCGCACGACCCCGGGGCGCCCCTGGAGGAAGCGGGCGACGGCGAGCGCGTTCTCGACGTGGCGCTCCAGCCTGAGCGGCAGCGTCTCGAGCCCGAGCAGGAACAGGAACGCGTTGAACGGGGACAGCGCGGCGCCGAGGTCGCGCAGCGTCTCCGCGCGCAGCTTCATCAGGAACCCGTACACGCCGAACGTCTCGTGGAACGCGAGGCCGTGGTAGGCGGGCGATGGGTCGGCCACCGTCGGAAACTTTCCGTTCGACCAGTCGAACGTGCCGCTGTCGACCGCGACGCCGCCGATGCTCGTGCCGTGGCCGCCGATGAACTTCGTCGCCGAGTGGACGACGACGTCGGCGCCCCACTCGATCGGCCGGCAGAGGTACGGGGTCGCGAACGTGTTGTCGACGACCAGGGGGACGCCGTGCCCGCGCGCGATCTTCGCGATCGCCTCGATGTCGAGGATGTTGCCGGAGGGGTTGCCGATCGTCTCGCCGTACAGGACCTTCGTCTCGTCGCGCAGGGCCGCCTGCCACGCCGCCGGGTCGTCCGGGTCGACGAACGTCAGCTCGAGCCCGAGCTTGCGGGTCACGTGCTTGAGCTGGGTGACGGTGCCGCCGTAGAGGGCGCTCGACGCGATCAGGTGGTCTCCGGGCTGGCAGATCGTGAACAGGACGGCCGCCTGCGCGGCGAGGCCGCTCGCGAACGCGACCGCGCCGGCGCCGCCCTCGAGGCTCGCGACCCGCTCCTCGAACGCCGCCACGGTCGGATTCATGATCCGCGAGTACGTGTTGCCGTACTCCTGGAGGTTGAAGTAGGCGGCCGCCGCGTCCGGGTCCTCGAACACGTAGCTCGTCGTCTGGAAGATCGGGACCGCGCGCGAGCCCGTGTACGGCTCCGGCCGCTG
>CAYJLE010000066.1:0-3292 GCA_964370985.1 uncultured Gaiellales bacterium
TCGCCCCGGGGGCGAGCTCGGCGACCCCGGAGGAGGGCTCCTCGAGCCCGGCCATGATCCGCAGCAGCGTCGACTTGCCCGCTCCGTTCGGGCCGATCACGCCGATCTTCGCCCCGGGCAGGAACGAGAGCGAGATGCCGGCCAGCACTTGCCGGTCGGGGCCGTAGTACTTGTCGGCCCGGTACATCGTGTAGACGTAGTCGCTGCTCATCGCAGGGGAGTGTAGGCGTGGTCAGGTCTTCCACCGACGCATCCCGGCTTGCCGGCCTGACCCCGGGCGGGGCCGCGCCTACACTGGGGCGAATGGACGTGATCGCCGGGCACGGCAACACCGACTTCGACTGCTTCGCCTCGATGCTCGCCTGCCGGCGGCTCTACCCGGGTTCGCTCGTCGTGCTGCACGGGGCACTGAACCGCAACGTGCGGGAGTTCTACCGGCTACACGCGGACGAGCTCGACCTCGTCGATGTCTCGCGGATCGACCTCGACGCCGTCACGCGGCTCGTGGCCGTCGAGACCACCGACCCGTCCCGGCTCGGCGAGCTCGAGCAGCTGACCCGACGCTCCGGCGTGGAGGTCGTGCTGTTCGACCACCATCGCTCCGAGACGCCCGACTGGCTGCCGGCCGCCAACGCCGTCCTGACCGACGACGGGGCGCTGACGACCGCGCTCGTCGGCATCCTCGCCGAGCGGGAGCTCGCGGTCACGCCGCTCGAGGCGACCGTCTTCGCGCTCGGGATCCACGAGGACACGGGCTCGCTCACCTACCCGACAGCCGGCCAGCGCGACGCCGAGGCGCTTGGCTGGTGCCTGCGCCACGGGGCGCGGCAGGAGATGGTCTCCCAGTGGCTGCGGACGCCGCTCGCCCCCGAGGAGCGCGCGCTCCTCGATGCTCTGCTCGTCGCGCTCGAGCCCGTCCCCGTCGCGGGCGTGGACGTGCTGATCGCCGCGATCCCGTGGGCAACCTACGTCGACGGGGTCTCGGGCCTCGCCAGCAAGCTCGTCGACCTCACAGACTGCCGCGCGCTCGCGTGCCTCGTCGAGATGGAAGGGCGCGTCGTCTGCGTCCTGCGCAGCCGCACCCCGGAGCTCGACGCCGCCGCGGCGGCGCGGGCGCTCGGCGGCGGCGGGCACCAGCAGGCGGCGTCCGCGACCTACCACGGCACGCTCGCCGAGGCGCGCGAGCGGCTGCTGGCAGCCCTGCCAGGAGCGGTCCGGGAGCCGCTGACCGCCCGGGAGATCATGTCCAGGCCCCCGCGGTTCGTTTCCCCCGGGGACTCGGTCGCGCACGCGATCGCGCTCTGCCAGCGCCACCGTCAGAGCGGGATCCAGGTCGGCGGGCGCCGCGACCTGGTCGGCGTCGTTGGCAGGGAGGACCTCGACAAGGCGATCGGGCACGGGCTCGCGCACGCGCCGGTCAAGGCCGTGATGAGCACGAACGTGGTCACCTGCGGCGAGCACGCGAGGCTGCCCGAGCTGCAGCGGCTCGTCGCGCTGGCCCATGCCGGACGGGTGCCCGTCGTCCGCGACGGCGAGGTCGTCGGTGTCGTCACGCGCGGCGACGTCCTGCGCGGGCTCGGCGAACCGGTCACCGCGGTATCGAGCCCACCTCCTCACGACCTGCGCCGCCGGCTGCTCGCGCTGCCCGGCCTCGAGCGTGTCTGGGAGGCGATCCAGGCCGTCAGCGGCCCCTTCGAGGGCGTGTACCTGGTCGGCGGCGCCGTGCGGGACATCCTGCTCGGCGAGCCGGGCTTCGACGTCGACATCGCGGTCGAGGGCGACGGGATCGCGCTCGGGCGAGCGCTGGCGGCCGCGCTCGGCGGCCGCGCCGTCCCTCACGAGCGCTTCGGCACCGCGATCGTCAAGTGGGAGGGCGGCCACGTGGACGTGGCGACCACCCGAACCGAGTTCTACGACGAGCCGGCTGCTCTCCCGGCCGTCGAGCAGGCGTCGATCCGGCAGGACCTCTACCGCCGCGACTTCACCATCAACGCGCTCGCGGTCTCGCTGCGCGGCGACGACTTCGGCCGGCTCGTCGACCCGTTCGGGGGGCTCGCCGACCTCGAGGCCGGCGTCGTGCGCGTCCTGCACAACCTCTCCTTCATCGACGACCCGACCCGGATCTTCCGTGCCGTCCGCTACGAGAGCCGCTACGGGTTTCGCATGGACGGCCACTCCGCCGGGCTCGCCCGCGCCTGCGTCGAGATGGGCCTCGTCGGGGAGCTGTCCTCGGCGCGCCTGCGCGACGAGCTCGTGCTCCTGCTCGGCGAGCAGGACGTGCGGGAGTCGATCTCGAGGCTCGAGGAGCTCGGCCTCGCCCACGCCGTCCATCCGCACCTGTCCACCGGCCGGGACTCGATCGAGCTGCTCGAGCGGATCGACGCGCTGAGGGCGCTCCACGCCCCGGACGCGCCGCCCTGGCGAGCGCGCCTCGCGGTGCTTGCGCGCAGGCTCCCCGCCGAGGAGCTCTACGAGTGGTTCGGCCGTCTGAGGCTGCGCAGACGGGACGCCGATGCGATTGCCGACGCGGTTGCGGTCGCGCCGCGGCTCGTCGCGCTGCTCGAGGACGTCTCGGAGCCCGCCGAGGCGCGCCGGCTGATCGAGCCGCACGACCCCGACGGCGCCCTCCACGCGCTCGCGATCGCCGCTCCCGGGTCGTCCGCCGAGGCCTGGCTTCGACGCTACTACGCCGAGCTGCGCACCGTGTCGCTCGAGATCTCGGGTGGCGATCTGGCCGCAATCGGAATCGAGGAGTCGCCGAAGGTCGGCGAGATCCTGGCGGAGGTGCTGCGCCGCAAGCTGAACGGGGAGCTGGCCGGGCGCGCCGCCGAGCTCGCCGCGGCGAAGGACCTGATCGCACCGGTCGGGTAGCGACTGCTCGCGCCCGACCCGCTACCGTCAGCACCGTGGATCTCGAGCTCTTCCTCCTGCTCGCGCCGTGCGTGCTCCTCAGCCTCGCGCTCCACGAGCTCGCGCACGCGTGGGTCGCCTGGAAGCTCGGCGACCCCACCGCGCGCAGCGAGGGCCGGATCACGTTCAACCCGCTCCGGCACCTCGACCCGCTCGGGACGCTCATGTTCGCGGTGACGTCGCTCGTCGCCGGACTGCCGTTCGGCTGGGCGAAGCCCGTGCCCGTCAATCCGGGCTACTTCCGCCGCCCGAAGCAGGGGATGGCGGTCGTCGCTGCCGCCGGGCCGGCGACGAACTTCGCGCTCGCGCTCGGCTGCCTCGCGCTCGTCGCGCACGGGGGGCTCGACGGCCGTGCGCTCGACGTTGTCGACCTCGCCTACCG
>CAYJLE010000067.1:0-2731 GCA_964370985.1 uncultured Gaiellales bacterium
CCCTCGGGCCGGGTGACCTGCTCGCGCGCGCGGACCGCGTAGCGGAGGTCGGATCGGACCCGGGGGGAGCGTCTCGGCCTTGCGCTCGAGCTCGCTGCGGAGGACTGGGCCGGCGGCTCGCCGGGCCCAATTCGCCTCGCCGGCGAGCACTGCTGTGCGGTCTCGGTCGGCGAGGGCGACCGCGTCGAGGCCGTCGGTGACGTGCGCTCGAGCCCGTACTCGCGCTACGCGCCGCACTTCAACGCCCGCACAACCTCGAGGGAGCCCTGGCCGCCGTCAATGTCCGGTACGTCTACCTCGGCGAGGAGCTCGGCGGCCGCCCCGCCGAGGACGAGTTCTACGACGACGAGGGACACGTCCTCTACGGCCGTCTGGCTGCGAGCGACTTCTTCGCCGCCGGCATCGCCCGACTGGTCGACGAGGCGGCCCGCTCCCGGATCGCGATGGTCTTCAGCGAGGAGGACCCGACCGACTGCCACCGCCGCCTCCTCGTCGCGCGGGTACTCGCCGGCCGAGGCGTCGAGGTGCTCCACATTCGCGGGGACGGGCGACTCGAGACCGAGGACGAGATCGCCCGCCGCGAGCGCACGGATCGCATCCGCCGTCGCTTCGCTCACCAACAGCGTCGGGGTTGCCCTTTCCCCCTCAGTTGGCGAGGTTCTCGATCGTCCCCGGGTGGCGCTCCGCAAACGCGACGTCCGGACGGCCCTGGCGGACGAATGGGCGCAACCTCTCGGCGACCACGGAGTCGGTGAGCGAGCCCGCCTCGCGGGCGATGCCCCAGACGAGCTCCGCGAGCTCGAGGTCGTCTCCGTCGAGGCGATGGTCGTTGAGGCCGAGGAACTCGTCGCAGAGGCAGACCGAGAGCCGCTTGTTCCCGTCGTGGAGCGGGTGCGCGCGGTTGACGGCGAGAAGCAGGGAGGCCGCGAGCTCGATCAGGTCGTGAACCTGCTCGTAGTGGTGGCGGCGCTCGGCGGCAAGGACGGGGCCCTCGATCGAGACGTCGTCACGGATCAGCCTCTGGTCGTAGCGGGCGCTAACGGCGCCGGCGTCGAGGAACTCGATCATCTCCACCTCCAGTGGCCGGCGGGAGCGTAGCGGGTCGGGTCGCCGATCAGCGCGGTCGCGGCCCGCTCGAACTCCGGGCCAGCCAGCAGGCCGCGGCGCTCGAGCGTGCCGGCGAGCGTCGCGATCGCCTCGCCGCCGATCCGGCGCAGCGCGCGGCGGACGTCGCGGTGAGCGCGAGCGACGATCGCGGCGGCGTCGCCGTCGATGCGGGCGAGGAGGCGCTGGGAGACCCCGGCGCCGGGCACGCGGAAGCGGTTCGCGGTCGCGGCCGGGTTGAAGATGCCGCAGCTGCGGCCGGCGCCGAGGCTCTCGACGAGGCGAAGCGCGGTCGCGGTCGCGTCGCGCGTGTCGCAGCCGTGGCCCGAGCCGGGCGGCAGCCCGGCCGCGAGCTCGGCCTCCAGACCGGCAAGCGCGATCCGGACCTGGGCGTGCAGGTCGGCGAGCCCGGGCAGCGTCGTCGCACCGGCAGCCGTCAACGTCTGCCCCAGCCCCGAGCGGCCGGCCCGGGCGGAGACGGCCTTGAGCGGAACGCCCCAGACGAGCGCGGCGAGGGCGTGCCCGGTCTCGTGCACCGCGACGCGATGGATCCCCTCCTCGTCGAGGCGAAGGAACCCCGGGGCAAACCCGACGAGCCGGTCGCCGAGCGCGGCCAGCAGGTCCGCCTCGGTCAGGAGGGGCTGGCCGTCGTCCAGGATCGCCCGCTCGACCGCGCCGCGCCACGCGTCCGCGACCGCCTCCTCGGCGGCCGCCGCCGTGTCGTTCGGCGCGAACAGGAGCGCGAGCGTTCCCGTGTCGATCGACGGCTCCGCCGTGTACGCGGCGAGCTCGTGCTCGAGCAGCAGGCGCATGCCCGCCGTGTCGGGAACGCCGAAGGGGATCCGGAGCCCGATCCGGCCCGGCCGCAGCAGCGCGTCGTCGATCAGGCACGGGAAGTTGGTGCAGCCGACGAGCAGCACGCCCTCCGGCTTACCGCGAAGCCCGTCCAGCTCCGCGAGCAGCGCAGGCACGACCTCCGCGGCGCGGGTGGGCTGCGGCGAGACGCGATCGGCCGCGTCACCCTCGAGCTCGTCCCAGAACAGGATCACCGCGCGCCCATGCTCCCGGTAGACGCAACGGGCGCGGGCGAACAGGTCGTACACGTCCCACCCGGTCAGGCCGCGACCGCTGCGCGGGAACTCGCGCACGTCCACGAACAGCGCGCGCGTGCGCGAGGCCAGGTAACGGGCGAGCAGCGTCTTCCCCGTCCCCGGCGGCCCCTCGAACAGGACGCCCGGCTCGGGCCTCGCACCGTGGGCGGAGAACAGCGTCGCGCTGTCGAGCCAGACAGCCAGGCGATCGACCCGCGCGACGATCTCGTCGATCCCGACGACCTCCTCGCGCGCGACCGGCTGGAACGCCGAGCCGCGCTCGAACAGGCGCGAGCGAGCCGTGGCGACGGAGCCGAGCGTCGGGCGATCGGCGGTCGAGTTCGGTACGGTATCTCTTTGCATTGAGATTTAGTATAAAAATACTGTGGGTAGTTGTCAAGTAAACGATATCTGTGCTACGATCGGGGCATGGACGGGGGGCCTGCGCTCGACCCGCGACAGATCGGCGAGAACATCCGACGGCTGCTCGGCATGCACCTCGTGACACAGCACGAGCTCGCCGAGAGCGTCGGCCT
>CAYJLE010000068.1:0-2416 GCA_964370985.1 uncultured Gaiellales bacterium
ATGCGTCGCGGAAGACGCGGATCACCTCGGGGTTGAGCGGCTCGCCGGCGGAGACGGCGTGGCGCAGGCCGGAGAGGTCGAAGCGCTCGAGGCCGTCCAGCTTGGCCGCGAGCCGGTACTCGGTCGGGGCCTGGCAGAGCACGGTGACGCCGAGCTCCCGGACGAGCTCGAGCCGCTCGGCCGGGTCGAAGCCGCCCTCGTGGAGCACGATCGGCGCGCCGACGCTCCACGGGCCGAGCAGCACGTTCCAGATCGACTTCGCCCAGCCGGTCCCGGCCGTGCACCAGACGAGGTCGCCGTCGGTCGCGGCCAGCCAGCTCTGCGCCTGGCGGCGCTTCGCGTGGCAGTAGCCGTGGGTGTGGACGACGCCTTTCGGGTTCTTCGTCGTCCCGGACGTGTAGAGGATGAACGCCGGGTCGGAGGCTGCGGTGTCCTCGGTCGGCGCCGTGTCCGGCTGGCGGGCGAGCCGCGCGTCCGCCTCGTCGAGCCAGAGCACCTCGGGCGGCGACGCGAGCTCGGCCCGCATCAGCTCGATCTCGCCCTCGACCGCGCGGCTCGCGACGAGCAGCCTCGCGCCGGAGTGGCCGGCCCGGAACGAGAGGTCCTTGGCGCGCAGCATCTCCGCGCAGGGGATCGTGATCGCGCCGATCTTGAGCGCGGCGAGCAGGAGCGGATGCCAGTCGAGCGTCTTGCCGACGAGCGCGAGCACCCGGTCGCCGCGCCCGACGCCGAGCCCGCGGAGCAGCCCCGCCCAGCGGGCCGTCGCGACCGCGACCTCGCCGAACGACACCTCCCTGACCGACCCGGCCGCGTCGACGAACCTGATCGCGAGCCGCGCGGGGTCGGCGGCAAGCGGCTCGACGACGTCGCGGGCGAAGTTGAAGCCGGCCGGGACGTTCCACGCCGCGTCGCTCATCGGCGCGATTCTAGTCTCGGGTCGCGCGCACCCGGGAAAAGGCGAAGCGGCCCGATCGCTCGGGCCGCTTCGGGGTCAAGACGTGGCTGCGGCCCCACGTTCTCGACAACCCCCGCAAAGAGAATGCCGCGAAGCCGGTGACGGCGCCTCGCTCGCGCGGGTGAACCTGCCTCCCCCGGACGGGGGAGCCGCCCCGCTGTTCCTATACTCGACCGGGGGGCCGTTAGCTCAGCTGGTAGAGCAGGGGACTTTTAATCCCAAGGTCGCTGGTTCGAGTCCAGCACGGCCCATGCGGGGAAACCTCTGCAAACAGAGGCCTCCGGGTCTCACACGCAGCGACGTTGGGTCCGGCGGGGATCAGGCCGGCTGCTCGGCGATCGGGTCGGCTCGCAGATACGAGCCGTGCAGCGCCAGTGGCAGCGCGGCGACGTACGCCTCGCCGTCCTCGAAGGTGAGCCGTCGGCGTTCTGGATCCGAGAGATCCGGGACGTACGTGGCCTCGAGGATGTTCTCGACTTCGTGGCCGCCCTCGATGACGACCTGGCCGTCGCGCATGCAGATGCGACCGATCTCGTCGAGGTCGTCCCCGGCAGCGACATAGATGCCGATCACCACGGGATCAGCCTACCGCCGAGGGGGGCGAGTCCGCTCGGGTTCCGGTGGCGAGCGGAGCCCTGAGGGGCGAGGCGGACGTACTTGCGCAGGCTGTAGATGACGAGGTCGAGGTCGCCGGGCCCGGAGCGGGCGCCCTCAGGCTTCGTCCAGTACACGACCTGCTCGAACCGGCCGAGGCCGATCGCGGTTGCGGCGGGCTCGACGAGAACACCCATCTTGGCCCGGTCGTCCGTGCCGTCGAGCGCAAGCCCGTGCAGGGTCGAGCCACCGCTGGACCGCAGGATCGTCCTGACCTCGGCCTCCTCGAGTCTCATCTGCCCACCACAGTCGGGAGTCGCCGCCCGATGCGGGCGGTCTTACGGGACGGCACGAGCGGCCGGATCGTAGGCGTCACCTCTTTGTCGTGTTCCGTGGCGGCCGACATGGGTAGAGGCGATGGCGACGAAACAGCTCAAGCGGGCCGGACCGGTATTCGAGGCCGATCTCGCTCGGGAACTCGAGGCTCGGGAATTCCGCGAATGTGCGCGCTCGAGTCCGCGAAGGTCAACGCGATTGCGAACAACCCGGACGCGGTCGAGGCCGCCCGGCGAGAGAAGCACCTGCCGAAGGCGGAGATCGGGCATCGGATCGACCGCAAGCCGCCCGCGGTGAGCCGCCTGTTCGGCGGCAGCGAGCATAACCCGGCCTGGGACCCGCTCGTCGACCTCGCCTACGCCGTCGAACTCGAGCTCGAAGTGAAGGTGATGAAGGCTCCGAAGCGGCGCGCCGTCCCCGAGCCGGTCAAGGTCCTTCGCGCCGCATATCCGCATTGGGACGCTGTTGGTGTTGAGCAGGACGTCCGCCGAGGGCGCTCTGTCGTCAACGCTCGGGCGCGGGGCCTACGCC
>CAYJLE010000069.1:0-2362 GCA_964370985.1 uncultured Gaiellales bacterium
ATGGCCGGGCTCGAGGAGCCCTCCTCCGGGGTCGCCGAGCTCGCCCCCGGGGCGACCGTCGGGCTGCTCTCGCAGGAGCCGGAGCTCGACCCGCAGAAGGACGTGCGCGGAAACGTCGAGGACGGTTTGCGCGCGCTGCGCGACCTGCTCGACCGCTTCAACGCGATCTCGGCAGCGTTCGCCGAGCCGGACGCCGACTTCGACGCCCTGCTCGTCGAGCAGGGACTGGTGCAGGAGCAGATCGACCGCCACGACGCCTGGGCCCTCGACGAGCGGCTCGACCGGGCGCTGGACGCTCTGCGCTGCCCACCCGGCGACCAGGACGTCACCACTCTGTCGGGCGGGGAGCGCCGCCGCGTCGCGCTCTGCCGCCTGCTCCTCTCTGCCCCCGACCTCCTCCTCCTCGACGAGCCCACGAACCACCTGGACGCCGAGTCGGTCGCCTGGCTCGAGCGCTTCCTCGAGGCCTATCGGGGCACCGTGATCGCGGTCACCCACGACCGCTACTTCCTCGACAACGTCGCCGGCTGGATCCTCGAGCTCGACCGCGGCCGCGGCCTTCCGTTCAAGGGGAACTACTCCTCGTGGCTCGAGCAGAAGGAGGCCCGCCTCGCCGGCGAGGAGAAGCAGGTGTCCGCGCGGCGCCGCACGCTGCAGCGGGAGCTCGAATGGGTACGGCTGAGCCCCCGCGCGCGCCACGCGAAGTCGAAGGCGCGCCTCGCCGCCTACGAGCGCCTGCTGGCCGAGGAGGAGCAGGTGCGGCTCGACACGGTCGAGATCCACATCCCGGCGGGGCCGCGGCTCGGCGACGTCGTGGTCGAGGCCGAGGGTCTTGGCAAGGGCTTCGGCGACCGCCTGCTCTTCGAGGGGCTCACGTTCTCGCTGCCGCCGGGCGGGATCGTCGGCGTGATCGGCCCGAACGGGGCGGGCAAGACGACGCTGTTTCGGCTGATCGCGGGCGAGCTCGAGCCCGACGCGGGGACACTGCGCGTCGGCGACACCGTCCAGCTCGCGTACGTCGACCAGAGCCGCGAGGGGCTCGACGCGCGGAGCACGGTCTGGAAGGAGATCTCGGGCGGCCAGGACACGCTCCGGCTCGGGCCGCGCGAGGTCAACTCCCGCCAGTACGTCTCCTGGTTCAATTTCCGCGGCGGCGATCAGGAGAAGCGGGTCTCCGAACTCTCCGGCGGCGAGCGCAACCGCGTGCACCTCGCGAAGCTGCTCTCCTCGGGCGGCAACCTGATCCTGCTCGACGAGCCGACGAACGACCTCGATGTCGACACGCTGCGGGCGCTCGAGCAGGCCCTGCTCGACTTCGCCGGCTGCGCGGTCGTGATCTCGCACGACCGCTGGTTTCTCGACCGGATCGCCACGCACGTGCTCGCCTTCGAGGGCGACTCGCGCGCCGTCTGGTTCGAGGGCACGTACGCCGAGTACGAGGAGAGCCGCCGCGAGCGCCTCGGCACCGACGCCGACCAGCCGCACCGGATCCGCTACCGCCCGCTCGTGCGCCCGTGACCGCCCGCGTCGCACCCTCGCTCGCGGGCGTCGAGTACTCCCGGATCCGGGAGCTGGCGGAGCTCGCGCTGCCGATGGAGGGCGTCCTGCGTCTCTACTTCGGCGAGTCGAACCTCCCCACTCCCGGGTTCATCAAGGAGGCCGCAGCCCGCGCTCTTGCGGACGGCTACACGTTCTACTCGGAGAACGCGGGCCTCCCCTCGCTGCGGGCGGCGCTCGCGGCGAAGACGGCCGAGCTGCACGGGGTCGAGCTCGACCCTGCGAGCGAGCTCGTCGTCACGGCCTCCGGGGTGCAGGCGCTGCACATGGCGATCCGCGCGGTGCTCGACCCGGGCGACGAGGCGATCGTGCTCAGCCCGGTGTGGCCGAACGGGCCGGCGAGCGTGCGGATGGCGGGCGCGCACCCGGTCGAGCTGCCCCACCCGTTCGCCGGCGGGCGCTTCGGGCTCGACCTGGACGCGCTCGAGGCGGCCGTCACGCCCCGCACCCGCCTCCTGCTCGTCACGTCGCCCTCGAACCCGCTCGGCTGGGTCGCGACCGTCGAGGAGCAGCGTGCGCTGCTCGAGCTGGCGCGGCGCCACGGCCTCTGGCTCGTCGCGGACGAGGTCTACGAGCGGCTCTGGTACGCGGCCCCGGGGCCCGGTCAGCCGGCGCCGTCGATTCTGCGCCTGGCCACACGCGAGGACGCCGTCGCGGTCGTCCACTCGTTCTCGAAGACGTACTGCATGACCGGCTGGCGGGTCGGCTGGCTGGTCGCCCGGCGCGACCTCGCGCTGCGGATCGGCCAGCTCAACGAGTACGTGGTCTCGCACGCCGCCACGTTTGCCCAGAAGGCCGCGGAGGT
>CAYJLE010000070.1:0-2283 GCA_964370985.1 uncultured Gaiellales bacterium
GTAGCCGGCGAGCGCCGCGAGGAGCAGGGCGACGGGCCCGCCGATCGCGAGCTGGGTGCGCAGGCTCGCGAGGGCGTCGTCGCGGTCGTCGAGGGCGGCGCCGACGACGACGACGACGTCTCCGGCGGGGCGGGCGAGCAAGCGCACCGGCTCCTCGAAGCCGGGTAGCTCCCGGCGGCCGAGGAGCACGGCCCCGTCGCGGGCCCGCTCGAGCTCGGCGCCCGAGAGCAGGGGAGCGCCCGCGACCTCCGGCGTCGCGTCGAGGATCCGCCCGTCCGCGCCGAGGATCTGGGCGAAGCTCTCCTCCGCCTCGACGAGCCTGCCGGTGCCGCCGCCGAGCCCGGTCCCCGCCTCCCCGGCCAGCGCCGCGACGTCGTCGGCACGCGCGCGCAGGCCCTGGTCGAGGGTGCGGTCGAGCGAGCCGGCGAGCCGCGCGTAGAGGAAGCCGCCGAGCGCGGCCAGGACGAGGGCCATCGCGACCGCGAACGCGAGCGTGAGGCGGACGCGGAGCGGCAGCCGGCTCAGGTGCCACCGTCCTTGCGCAGGCGGTAGCCGGCGCCGCGCACGGTCTCGATCGAGTCGCGGCCGAACGGGCGGTCGATCTTCTCGCGCAGGTAGCGGACGTACACGTCGACGACGTTCGAGCGGCGCTCGTAGTCCTCGTCCCAGGCGTGCTCGAGCAGCTCGTAGCGCGACAGCACCCGTCCGGGGCGGCGCATGAACGTCTCGAGCAGCGCGAGCTCCTTCGCCGACAGGGGAATCTCCTGCTCGCCTCGCCAGACCCGGCGGGCGGCGGGGTCGAGGCGCAGGTCGCCGACCTCGAGCACCACCGGCCGCTCCACCTCGCCCCGGCGGGCGAGCGCGCGCAGGCGGGCGGAGAGCTCCTCGAGCGAGAACGGCTTCGTCAGGTAGTCGTCGGCGCCGGCGTCGAGCCCGGTAACGCGGTCGGCGACGGCGTCGCGCGCGGTCAGCATCAGCACGGGCGTCCAGACCCCGGCCGCCCGGAGGCCCTTGCAGACCTCGAAGCCGTCGGGGCCGGGGAGCATGACGTCGAGAACGATCGCGTCGTACGCGCCCGAGCGGCCTCGCCAGAGCGCCTCGTCGCCCGTCGCGGCGATGTCGGCGAGGTGCCCGTCCTCGACGAGCGCCCGGCGCAGCAGCCCGGCCAGCTTCGTGTCGTCCTCGACGATCAGGACCCGCATGGCGCAGGGCGAATGGTTGCAGGGAAGATGAGAGCCCGGTGAGAGACGGCGCTACGCCTTCACGCGCAGGCCGCCGTGCTTCGCCGCCCCCTCGAGAAAGACGAGCCAGTCGAGCCAGAGCTTCGCGTCCTCGATCACGCGCGGCTCCGCGGAGGCCGCGTCGAGCGCCTCCTCGAGCTGGAGCTCGGACACGTACCAGTTCTCGGGCGTCTCGAGCGTGTGCAGCGGGATCCCGGCGCCGCCCTCGCGGCCGCAGACGATCCGCTGGGCGACCATCTCGTCCCTGAGCGCCGCCATCTGGTCGTTGCGCAGCCAGACGTGGCCGCCGATGCCGTCGTGGCGCTGCCACCAGACGTGGAAGGCCACGGGGCTACTCCTCGCCGCGGGCGCGGCGCTCCTCGAGCTGGCGCAGCTCGACGCGGCGGATCTTGCCGCTGCGCGTCTTCGGCAGCTCGGCGACGAACTCGACCTCGCGCGGGTACTTGTAGGGCGCGGTGACGCGCTTGACGTGCTCCTGGAGGCCGCGGGCGAGCTCGTCCGTGGCGTCCTGGCCGGGGCGGAGCACGACGAACGCCTTCACGATCTGGCCGCGGTCCGGGTCGGGCTTGCCGACGACGGCGCTCTCGGCGACGGCCGGGTGCTCGAGCAGGGCGCTCTCGACCTCGAACGGGCCGATCCGGTAGGCGGCGGAGAGAATCACGTCGTCGGCGCGGCCGGCGAACCAGAAGTAGCCGTCCCCGTCGCGGCTGGCCCGGTCGCCGGTCACGTACCAGTCGCCGCGGAAGACCCGCTCCGTCTCGTCGGGCTGCTCCCAGTAGCCGGCAAACAGGGTGGGCGGCCGCCCGGCGAGCGCGACGTCGCCCTCCTCACCGGCGGGCAGCTCCTGCCCCTCCTCGTCGATCACGGCGAGCCGGTGGCCGGGGGTGGGGAGGCCCATCGAGCCGGGCCGGACCTCCATCCCGGGCAGGTTGCCGGCGAGCAGCGTGTTCTCGGTCTGGCCGTAGCCGTCGCGGATCGTGAATCCGAATGCGTCGCGGAAGACGCGGATCACCTCGGGGTTGAGCGGCTCGCCGGCGGAGAC
>CAYJLE010000071.1:0-2272 GCA_964370985.1 uncultured Gaiellales bacterium
GCGTCGGCTACCGGCTGCACGCGACCGCGAGCGCGCTGCGCCGGGCCGACGGGGCCGACGAGGTGACGCTCGAGACGCATCTGCACGTGCGCGAGGACGCGCTCCAGCTCTTCGGCTTCGCGAGCGCCGACGAGCGGCGCATGTTCGAGCTTCTGCTCGGCGTCACCGGGGTTGGCCCGAAGATGGCGCTCGCGATCGTCTCCGCCCACGCCCCCGGCGACGTCAGGCGGGCCGTTGTCATCGAGGACCTCGCGCTGTTCCAGGCCGTGCCCGGGATCGGGCGCAAGCTCGCCCAGCGGGTCGTGCTCGAGCTGAAGGAGAAGGTGGCGCCGCTCGTCGCGGTCGGCCCGCCCGTGGCTGGCGCCGGCGATGGCCACATCGTCGCGCGCGATGCCCTCGTCGAGCTCGGCTTCACCGTCGCCGAGGCCGAGCAGCGGCTCGCCCGCATCGATCCCGACCTGCCTCCGTCCGAGCGGGTGCGGGAGGCGCTCAGGGCCGCATGACCGACAGGGTCACGGCGGCGGTGCTCGCTCCCGAGGAGGAGGAGCTCGAGGGCTCGCTCCGGCCCCGGCGGCTCGCCGAGTTCGTCGGCCAGGAGCGGGTCAAGGCGCAGCTCTCGATCGTGCTCGAGGCGGCGAAGGGCAGGGGGGAGGCGCTCGACCACGTGCTCCTCGCCGGTCCGCCCGGGCTCGGCAAGACGAGCCTCGCCTACATCATCCGCGAGGAGCTCGGCGCCGGGATCCGCTGCGTCGCCGGGCCCGCGCTCGAGCGCAAGGGCGACCTCGCCGCGATTCTGACCTCGCTCGAGCCGCACGACGTCCTCTTCGTCGACGAGATCCACCGGCTGAACCGTGCGGTCGAGGAGATCCTCTACCCGGCGCTCGAGGACTTCCGGCTCGACATCATCGTCGGTCAGGGCCCCGCCGCGCGCACGCTCACGCTCGACCTGCCGCCGTTCACGCTCGTCGGCGCGACCACCCGCACCGGGCTCCTGACCACGCCGCTGCGAGACCGCTTCGGGATGACCTACCGGCTCGAGTACTACGACCCGGAGGAGCTCGGGACGATCGTGCGGCGCTCCGCCCGGATCCTCGGCGTCGAGATCGAGCCCGAGGCGGCAAAGGAGATCGCGCGCCGCTCGCGTGGCACGCCGCGGGTCGCCAACCGGATCCTCAGGCGCGTGCGTGACTTCGCCGAGGTGCGCCACGACGGCGCCGTCACGCTCGAGGTGGCGCGGGGGGCGCTCGCCCTGCTCGAGGTCGACGGCGAGGGGCTCGAGCGGATCGACCGCGAGCTCCTCGCGGCGATCGCTCACAAGTTCGGGGGCGGGCCGGTGGGGCTGTCCACGCTCGCCGTGGCGCTCGGCGAGGAGACGGATACCATCGAGGACGTGTACGAGCCGTACCTGCTCCAGCTCGGCCTGATCCAGCGCACCCCGCGCGGGCGGATCGTCACCGAGCTCGGGCGGGCGCACATCGGTGCTGCCGCCGCCGACGGGAGCCGGCTCTTCTGATGCCCGAGCTGTGGGTGCCGGGGGCGGCGGGCCCCTCGCTGGAGGACTTCGTCGCCCGGCTGCACAAGACGATCGAGAGCTTCGCGGCGCGGCGCGGCTGGGACGAGGCCGTCGTCGAGGTCGTGCTCCACGACGGGCAGCGCCTGGCGCTCCACTCGATCCGGCCCGAGCCCGGCTACGGCTTCCTCACTCTCTGTCCCTACCCGGAAGACGAGCAGCGACCGTGGCCGAAGGAGCGCGAGGCCGGCGGCTGCCCGCCGGAGGAGGTGATCGTCCCGGTCGGGTCGATCGTGCGGATCACGCTCGGCGAGGTGGGCGAGCGGGACGCCCGGTTCGGGTTCAGCGTGACGGAGGCCGCGGAGTGAGCGAGACGGGCCCGGGGATCGTCGTGCGTGTGAACGGCGCGTACCTCGTCTCCGGCAACGTCCCGCTCGAGGACGCCGAGGGGAGCCCGCTCGAGGCGGGGGAGCCCTACGCGCTCTGCCGCTGCGGCGGCTCGGGGAAGAAGCCGTTCTGCGACGGTTCGCACAAGCGCAGGGACTTCGACGGCACGGAGACCGCAGACCGGGCGGCCTCGGGCGAGCCCGCCGCCGGCGAGGCGCCGCGGATCGTCGCCTCGAAGGACGGGCCCTACCTCGTCTCCGGAGGGATCCTGCTCGCCTCCGCCGACGGCAGTCCCTACGGCGAGCGGGCGAGCTACGCGCTCTGCCGCTGCGGCGGCTCCTCGAATAAGCCGTTCTGCGACGGCACGCACCGGAC
>CAYJLE010000072.1:0-2240 GCA_964370985.1 uncultured Gaiellales bacterium
TCGAGCTCCCCGACGAGCTCGAGCCAGCGGCAGGTACCCGCGTACAGGTGCGATGCCAGCGTCGCCAGCTCTGCCTCGAGCTCGTCGAGGCTGAGCCCCGAGAGATCAACCACCATCTCCGCCGTTGCCATGATAGAAAACAGTCTAGCGGGCCCTCCGGACGGAGGGGCGCCCGCCCGCACCGCCCGACCTGGCCGATAATCAGCCGGGGACAATGGACGTGAAGGCAAGCGAGCGGAAGTTCGAGGGTGCGATCGAGGCGTGGCTCCTCGAGCATGGCGGCTACCTGAAGGGCGACCCGGGGACGTTCGACCGGGTGCTCGGGCTCGATCCCGGCGAGGTGCTCGCCTTCGTCCGGGCCACCCAGAGGCAAGCCTGGGATGCCCTGGCCGCCCGTCACGGCGGCGAGGCGGCCGCGGCAGCGAGCTTCCTCAGGCGGCTCGCGAAGGAGCTCGACGAGCGCGGCACGGTCGACGTGCTCCGCCACGGGGTCAAGGACCTCGGCGTCGAGATCCGGCTCGCGTACTTCAGGCCGGCGCACGAGCTGACGCCGGAGCTCGTCGAGCGCTACGAGGCGAACCGGCTCGCGCTCGTCCGCCAGCTCGCCTACGCGGAGGACGGGACGAAGACGATCGACCTCGCGCTGCTCGTGAACGGCGTCCCGGTCGCCACGGCGGAGCTGAAGAACCCGCTCACCGGGCAGACCGTCGAGGATGCGAAGGGGCAGTACCGGCGCGACCGTGACCCGGCCAACGTCACGCTCGCCCGGCGGGCGGTCGTGCACTTCGCCGTCGACCCCGACGAGGTGGCGATGACGACGAGGCTTGCCGGGGCCGCGACGCAGTTCCTGCCGTTCAACAAAGGGTCGGAGGAGGGCGGGGCCGGGAACCCGCTCAACCCGCGCGGGCACAAGACCGCCTACCTGTGGGAGGAGGTCTGGCAGCGGGACGGCTGGCTCGATCTGCTCGCCCGCTTCGTCCAGGTGGAGCGACCCGAGCAGGGCTCGGCGGCCGAGCGGCGGGCGAGAACGCGGATCATCTTCCCGCGCTTCCACCAGTGGGACGCGGTGCGCAAGCTCGAGGCGCACGCGCGCGAGCACGGAGCGGGGCAGAGCTACCTCGTCCAGCATTCGGCCGGGTCGGGGAAGTCGAACACGATCGCCTGGCTCGCGCACAGCCTCTCGAGCCTCCACGACGCCGCCGACCGGCCGGTCTTCGACAAGGTGGTGGTGATCACCGACCGGCTCGTCCTCGACCGCCAGCTCCAGGACACCGTCTACCAGTTCGAGCACGCGCACGGGGTCGTCGTTCGCATCGACCGGCACTCGGGCCAGCTCGCCGACACGCTGGCGGGCGAGCAGGCCCGGGTGATCGTCACGACGCTCCAGAAGTTCCCGTTCGTCCTCGAGCGGGTGGGCGAGCTGCCTGCCCGCCGCCACGCGGTGATCGTGGACGAGGCGCACTCCTCCCAGACGGGGGAGGCGGCCGCCGAGCTGCGGCGGGTGCTCTCCGGCGGCTCCGAGCAGGAGCGGCTCGCGGCGGCAGAGCGGGAGGACGCGGCGGAGGAGGCGGAGCGCGGCGACTCGCAGGACCTGCTCGCCCGCTCGCTCGAGGGGCGCGGGAGGCCGCGGAACCTGTCCTTCTTCGCCTTCACCGCGACGCCGAAGGCGAAGACGCTCGAGCTCTTCGGCAGTCCGACCGACAGCCCGGAGGGGCGCCGCTACGTCCCCTTTCACCTCTACTCGATGCGCCAGGCGATCGACGAGGGCTTCATCCTCGACGTGCTCGCGAGCTACACGACCTACAAGACCTACTTCCGGATCGAGAAGGCGATCCGCGAAGACCCCGAGTACGACCCCGCCCGCGCGAAGCGGGCGATCGCGCGCTTCGTCACCCTCCACCCGTACAACCTCGCGCAGCGCGCCGAGATCATCGTCGAGCACTTCCGCGAGCACACGGCGAAGAAGATCGGCGGCCGGGCCAAGGCGATGGTGGTGACGAGCTCGCGCCTGCACGCGGTGCGGATGAAGCTCGCGATCGACGCCTACGTGGCCGAGCACGGCTACCGGGACGTGCACGCGCTCGTCGCCTTCTCCGGCAAGGTGATCGACCAGGGGGACGAGTTCACCGAGCCGGGCATGAACCGCTTCCCCGAGTCCGAGACGGCCGAGCGGTTCGGCTCCGGTGACTACCAGGTGCTCGTCGTCGCCGAGAAGTTCCAGACCGGCTTCGACCAGCCGC